>CAZPVX010000008.1:0-29017 GCA_964590135.1 uncultured Anaerolineae bacterium
CTGAATTTGCCGCAGACGTTGTCGCGGCACAACTGGAAAGGTGGTCTGTGGGACAACTCTTCATTGCGCCAGGCTCCCCTTGGGAGAATGGGTTCATTGAGTCGTTCAATGGCAATGTGCGAACCGAGTTGCTCAATCGCGAATGGTTCTATTCAATCGGAGAAGCGGCGCTCATGATTGAACGATGGCGCTGCTGGTACAACGAGCAAAGACCTCACAGCGCCCTTGGCGGCCTGACGCCGGCCAAGTTTGCAGCGCAAATGAGCGTCAATGCGTGGCGCTGAGTGTTACTTTCCGTTTGGATTGAATATTTCCCGCAGGTCAGCCCGAATGTCGCAATTGGCCGCCCGATTGTGTTGCCGGGAATGTGCTCATGGATGGTGACGCAGTGACAAGCACGAAAAAAATTTCCCGTGATTTGCGCGTGTATATAACGGCTATTGCACTATGCTTCAACACAGTTTCATTTAATGGCGTGGCTTACACAGCTTCTGTTACTTCTGCCATTACCTGCACAAGATCATTCTGTCTGGCGCTGCCTGTAGTCAGCGTTGCGCCGCCTCTTCAAATAACCCAATGTGCCACATTTCGTGATCGTGGTGCAACCTGGCATTTGCAGGGCTATGTCCTTAACACTTCGAATAAGACCATCTATAACGCATCAGTGCGCCTGTACGGCAAAACTGAAGCTGGAACATTGGTCACGTCGACTGTTCCTTTGGCGCTGCCAGGGACCTTTCCAGAACAACTCAATCCTTATGAAGCACTATTTGCGGCTCACCCGGGTTATCCACTTAATCCGAATATAGAAATTGTCACCTATACGACAGTCAGCACAACGACTATTGAACCACTCACTGTCGTGACCAGCCGCACAGTTGGCACAGGCAACGTTGAAGCAATCTTCCGAAATGACACATCTAGTGCAATTTATCAAGCGCAAGCAGTGATTGGGAAGATGTATATTGGCTCATCATGTTGGGGATTTGCGCCACCAGAACCAAATGGCTTCTCATACGTATATCCGCCCTATGCCATCGCACCTCTTGTTAGACCAGGTGAAGCTGTGACTTACACCTTTCCGGTTGGCTCTTTCACTCAGCACTGGGTCATCTTCGCGCAAGGGGTTGTCTCGCCCTAAACGAACTCAACGACGACTTCGCGCCGGCCTTCCTTCAGCGCGTGCCGCAGCGTGATGCCGCACGGCGCATCCATCGATAGCGTGGCCTCATTCACACGCCCCTCGATCAAGACAGGATAACTGCCCGGCGCGGGCAGCCAGTGCAGCGAATCAACGCACAACTGGTTTTCGCCATCGTATTCCGCGCGCACGGCGAAGGGCCGGCCCAGGCACAGGCTCGCGTCGCGCACGTCGCCATGCGCCAACGCATCGCGAATGCGCGTGCTGCTGATCGCTTCCGGCCCCAGATTCAACTCGGTGATCACGTTCACATCGAAGCCGCGCCGCCGGCCGGCTTCCTGTAAATATGCCGCGTCCCCCTGCCGCTTGTGGCCCATCGCAAAGTCGTGCCCAACCCACAAGCTGACCATGCCGAGATGATCGACCATCCAATCGACGAATTGCGCCGCCGGCGTCTGCGCCATTGCCATCGAAAATTCCAACTGCACAATGATCTCCACGCCCAGCGCAGACATGGCGTCGGCCTTTTCCGAGGGCAGCGTCAAGTATTTGGCCGGCGCGCGCCCCAGCACGATGCGCGGGTGCGGGAAGAATGTGACGATGGCCGGCTGCACGCCGCGCGCCTTTGCATCGCTCACCACGGAGTGAATCAGTTGCTGATGGCCGAGATGCACGCCGTCGAAGGTGCCGACGGTGCAGACGGTCGCGACGGGCTGCGGGATGTCTTCAAACGTGTGGAACAGTTGCATCGAACACCTTCACCGGTGCCAGCATTTTCCCATCCCAGCGCGAAATGGCAATGAACTTGTTGTGCGCGTCGCAAGTTCGAAAGAGTTGTCCCTCACCCCAGCCCTCTCCCAAAGGGAGAGGGGGTAAGAGGCGCTGCCCATTCAACAGCTTGCGCGTTTGTTCGTCATCGAGTTGCACCGCCGGCCAGTCGGCTACCGCGCGCTCCATTGGCAACAGGAGCGATTCAGCACGACCTTCCTTCGCCGCCAGTTCCAGTTGTTCGAGTGTGACCGCGTCACGCAAGGTGAACACGCCGGCCTGCACTCTGCGCAATGCCGCCAGATGCCCGCCGCAGCCCAGTGCAGCGCCAATGTCGCGCGCGAGCGAGCGGATATAAGTGCCGGCGCTGCAGCGCACAGAAACGCACAGCGTAGAGCGCGGAGCGCCGGCATCGCTGTCCCGCTCTGCATTCAGGCGGATCTCGTGAATGGTCACCCGCCTCGCATCCAACTCGACCGTCTCACCCTTTCGCGCAAGGACATAGGCGCGCTGGCCGCCCTTTTGAATCGCGCTGAATTGCGGCGGCACTTGCTCGATCTCGCCGCTAAACAGATGCTCCAGCCGGCGTAAATCTGCATCATCCATCGCTGGCACAGGTCGCGTCGCGATCACCTCACCCTCAGCGTCGTCGGTATTGGTCTGCTCGCCCAGCGCAATCACGCCCTCATAGACCTTGTCCTCGCCGAGCAGATATTCACTCAGGCGGGTGGCGTGTCCGATGCACAACACCAGCACCCCGGTCGCCATTGGGTCGAGCGTGCCGGCGTGGCCGATGCGCTTTTCGCGCAATAGCCGGCGCGCCCGCGCAACCACGTCGTGGCTGGTCATGCCCTGCGATTTGTCGATGATGAGAAGGCCGTTCATGAGAAAAGAGGCATTGCGTGATTGAGCCGTTGTGCCATTGAGGCCGCTTTGTCACTCCTTCACCAAAGTCACCACATCGCGCTGCTTGATCACACGATCGACGCGATGTTGCATCTGGTCGTAGGGTGAACCGACAAGGGCGCGCATGGACGAGGCTGATGACGCCAGTGCGACCATCTCCTCGCGCGAGAAGCGCGTTGCGTCCCACGCCATGACGATGGCGCCGCCGGCCTGCAACATGCCGGCCCACACCGGCAGCGCCTCACGCAACAGATCAGCCAACGCGCCGTGATGCTGGATGCCATACGGCAGATCAGTGACGAGGAGATGCGGACGCTTGAGCGTATGCATGAGTTCGGCAGATTGCAGTGTGTCGCCGCGCGCAAAGGCGCATTGCTGCTGTGCCGTGCCGATGGTGAAATTCCAGCGCCGGCCGTATTTCTTCATGCGCTCCTCTTTCTCTTCAAAGGGGATGCGCTGCTCGCGGCAGAACTGCGCGATAAACGGCGCGGTGCTTTCCACGTCTTCCTTGTCCTGCTCCACGCCCATCGCGCTTGCGCCCAACACCAGCGCCGCCAGCAACGTCGTGCCGCCGCCCATCAGCGGGTCGAACACGCGCAAGTCGCGCCACGGCGCGCCGGCGAAGGCGCTGCTGAAACGCGCGACATTGAGCATGAAGTGGGTGAATGACTCGCTTGTTTTGCCCCGATAACGCCGCGCTGTCATCAGCTCGATCGGCAGCGCCGGCGCAAAGCCCGTTTCCAGCGGCCTCAAAAAAGGGCCGGCCGCTTCACCGATGCGCTCGAAGAAATCGAAATATGCGCTGGTCATCGCCAGCCCGCCCAATTCGCGCAATTGCACTTCGCTCACGAGCGACGATAAGCCGGCCTTCAAATAGGCCTGGCCGCCAAGCGTGATAGGGTCGAGTGAGGTGATGGCCGCGCCGATGGAGCTGAGTTGCAATTCCGCCGGCGCAAGCGCACTGGCCAGCGCGCTATATTGCGTGCTGCGTTGCGGCGCGATCTGGGCAAGCAAAACAGGCATCATGCCTCTCGAATGACTTGCTTCAAACGCGAAATGACGCGATTCACCGCGTCGCGCATGGGGCCAGGCAGGGTGCAGCCGGCCGCCGCCGGGTGGCCGCCGCCGCCCAACTCCAGCGCCACTTGCGACACATCGAAGCCGGGCTGTGCGCGCAGGCTCACATCGACGTCGCCGCTCGACAACTCGACAAACACCGCAGCCACATCCACGTCATTGACTGTGATGAGCGTGCCAACTAGGCCGGCATCGCCGCGGTCTTCCTTCACGCCCAACTCCTTGCGCAGCTTGCGCGGCAGCGTGGCATACGCCACCCGCCCGTCGAGCCTGGCGTTCACGATGCCAGCGCCGAGCAACTTGATCTGCTCGAACGAGCGCAACACCAGCGCCTGGCGTGTCACTTCCTGCAGATTGCCGCCACTGCGCATCAACTCCATCGCGGCAGCCAGCGTGTCGGGCGTGGTGTTGCTGGTGCGAAAAGCCAGCGTATCGGTGATGACGCCGGTGAGCAGGGCATTCGCAATATCCGGCGTGATCGTGATGTCCATGCGCTTGAGCAACACGAGAATCACCTCAGCAGTGGACGACATGCCTGGCTCAACCACATTCACCGCGCCGAAGTGGGTGTTAGTGATGTGGTGATCGAAGACGAGGATGGGCGTATGGGCATATTGCGCCGGCACGAAGACGCTCCCCAGTCGCTGCATATCGCTGGCGTCGAGTGAGACGATCAGGTCATATTCACCTTCGCCGGCCTGCTTCATATCGAATATGCCGTTGAGATAGCTGAAACGCGGGTGCGGCGCATCCTGACAGGCCGGCGTCACCTGCTTGCCCAGCCCGCGCATGGCGTGGGCAAAACCGAGCAGGCTGCCCAGTGCATCCCCATCCGGCGACACATGTGTGATCGCCAGAATGCGAGATGCGCGCCGCAGATAGCCTTCTGCTGCGCTCCACACCTGCGGGTCGGTCATCATCTTCGACATTTCTTCAAGCAAACAAATCAAAGCGTCCTGGGCAGAGTGCGATGACTCACGTCTGTCGCACTTTGCCCAGGACGTTTATGCGTCAGTGCCCTGCTGCCGTTTCAAGTCATCCAGCAGCCGGCTCATGTGGTCGCCGTATTCCAACGACGGATCGAACTCAAATGTGATATGCGGCGTGTTGCGCGTGCGCAGCCGCCGGCCCAACTCATGCGTCACCCAGCCCTGCGCGCTCCGCAACCCTTCCGCAACTTCCTCTTTCTTCGCGTCGTCGCCGATCAGGCTATAGAACACCTTCGCAAACTTCGTATCGGGCGAGACTTCCACGTCGGTGATCGTCACACCCTCCACGCGCGGATCATTCAACTCGTTGCCGACCAGTTGCACCACATGCCGGCGGATCAAATCAGTGATGCGTTGCTCGTATCGCTTGCTCATCTCAATGCAGAAGCCAGGTCTCTTTAGAGCACCTGGCTTCTCTATATGCTATCGCGCCTGCTCTTCTTCCGTCAAGAACTCGATGATGTCGCCGGCCTTGAAGTCACTGAAGCCGTCGATGCCAACGCCGCACTCGAAGCCCTGGCGCACTTCCTTTGCATCCTCGGTCAGGCGCTTGAGCGAGCCGACATTGCCGGTGAAGACCGGCGCGCCGGCGCGCATCACGCGCGCCTTCACATTGCGCTGCGCCATGCCGCTCGTCACGCGCACGCCGGCGATCAAACCCACTTTCGGAATCTTGAAGGTCTGACGCACTTCTGCGACGCCAACCACCTTCTCAACGATCTTCGGCGCAAGCAGGCCCTTCATCGCCAGCTCCACATCCTCGAGCAGCTTGTAGATCACGTCATACAGGCGCACGTCGACGCCGGCGCTTTCGGCCTTACGCCGCGCCGCTGTGTCCATGCTCACTTCGTAGCCCAGAATCACGGCGCCAGATGCCAGCGCCAGTTCCACATCGCTTTCGGTGATGGCGCCTGTGCCCTGCATGATCACATCCAGACGCACGTTGTCGCCCTTCTCGGTGTTGATGGACGCATTCAACTTGTTCAGTTGCTCAACCAGCGGCGGCAGCGATCCCTGGTTGCTGGCCTTCACCACCAACAGCAACTTGGTGGCTTGGCTGGCCTTCGCCATCGCAAAGTATTGCTCCAGACTGGTTGCGCGACCGCTGCCTCCGATGCGCTGGCGGTTGGCGAGATTTTGCGCTGCAAGCGCCTTTGCCGTGCGATCATCTTCAACCACTTCAAACACATCGCCGGCTGCCGGCACATCGCTCATGCCGGTGATGCTGACCGGCACCGACGGCGATGCCTTCTTGATGCGCTGACCGCGAAAATCGATCATCGCGCGCACGCGCCCGCTCACCGTGCCGGCGACAAACGCATCGCCCACATTCAGCGTGCCATTCTGCACCAGCACCGTCGCCGTCGCGCCCTCGCGCTTGCTCAGGTTGCTCTCAATCACCGTGCCAACCGCCTTGCGATCTGCATTGGCCTTGATCGTGTCGAGCGATTCCGCGACAAGCAGAATGCCTTCAATCAGATCGTCGATGCCCTTGCGCTGCTTGGCCGACACCGGCACAAACAGTGTGTCGCCGCCCCAGTCATCTGGCGTCAGACCGAGTTCGGCCAATTCCTTCTTCACCAGGTCGGGGTTGGCGTTGGGCTTATCGATCTTGTTTACTGCAACCACGATCGGCACCTGCGCCGCCTTCGCGTGCGCGAGCGCCTCTTTCGTCTGCGGCATCACGCCGTCATCGGCAGCCACGACCAGCACTGCCACGTCGGTCACCTGCGCGCCGCGCGCGCGCATTGCGGTGAACGCCTCGTGTCCCGGCGTGTCGATGAAGGTGACCTTCTTGCCCTGGTGATCGACCATGTAAGCGCCAATATGCTGGGTGATGCCGCCGGCCTCACCGGATGCCACTTCAGTCTTGCGAATGGCATCAAGCAAGGATGTCTTGCCATGATCGACATGACCCATGATCGTAACGACCGGCGGGCGCGTAGCCAGAGCGTCGGCGTTCTCGGCTTGCTCCTTCGCAAAAAGGCGTTGGCGCAAGGTGGTCACCTTGCCGCCCGGGGCCGGTTTGCCGTCCGGCGTCACCAGCGCCTCTTCGGGGATCTGCGATTCGACGATGATCGGGATGGGTTTGGCTTCCCAGCCAAACGCGCCGGCGACGATTGCCGCCGTGTCAAAATCGAGCTGCTGGTTGATCGTCGCCATCACACCGTTCTGCATCAACTCGCGGATGATGTTGATCGGGCTGATGTTGATCTTGGTTGCCAGATCGCGCAACGAAATGGACTCGGGCAACTCGATGGTCTTTGGCTCCGCCGGCCGAGATGGGCCGGTGTTGCGCGGTGGCGGGCCGCCTGGACGCTGGCCGCCGCCATGATGGCGACTTTGGCCCTGTGCGTTGCCTGCCGGCCGCGCCGGCGCTCTTGATGTATTTACAGCCATACTGCACCTCGTGCAATGGCCCGGGCTGCGCAGCACCGGCTTGGAGTGGAGGCTTCAGCCGGCGTTCGATGCGATGGTCGCCGAACGGCAGGCTCAAGCCTCTACTCCACGTTGCCTTGCTGCATGTCACTGCGCCTTCTGCGCATCCCAGGCAACAACAACGCAGGCTATTGAGGCCTGCGTTGCTTGTGTCAATGTCAGGAATGTTTTCGGCGCTGTCTTCAACCTGTTCAGTTCATTTGCAATGCTCAATTGAACTGGCTGAAGTACGCCAGGATGGCCTCTTCATCCTCTTTCAACAACGGCTGCTCAAACTCAGCCTCGAATCGTCTCAGGCTAATAGCCTGCTCAGCAGCCACGCGGCTCTTTGAAAGATACACGCCGCGGCTGCCGGCTCGCTTGCCTGTCAAGTCAATCACAATGTGACTGTCTTCGGTCCTGATCAGACGAATCATGTCTCGCTTGGCATGCTGCGTGCGCGTGCCGATGCAGGTGCGCATTGGCACATGCCTGGCGCGGGCGCGCTTCGGCTTGCCCTGCTTTGCAGCGGGCTGGCCGGCATCAGTCTTCATCGTCAAATTCGTCAAAGCGACCGGGCTTGTGCTTCTTCTGCGCCACCATGCGACCCAATTCTTCGTCATAGACCAGCACGCGGTCCTTCTTGCCAGCCTTGATGTCTTTCGGGTGTTTCTTCGCGCCGGCGGCCTTGGTTGCGTCTTCGCCGTCCTCGTCTTCGCCGTCCTTCTTCTCGCTCATCGCTTCGATGAAGTATTGCTGGGCTTCCTCGGTGGTCTCCTCGGTTTTCACCGGCGCTGGCTCAGCCTCCGGCGCAATTGCCTCAGCCTGGACGGGTGCTGCGCCCTCTGGCGCGGCCGGCGCAGGCGTCTCCACCTTCCACTGCCCCACCGCCTTATCAAGCGATTGCTTGATTTCGTTCAGCGCCTTCGGGCCAATGCCCTCGATGGACAGGAAGCCCTCGTCACCGCGCACGCTGTATTCCAGCAATTGACCGACCGAGACGATGCCGGCGCCAACGATGTGCTGCGCCACGCGCGGCGAAAGATTCAACTCCTCAAGCGGCATGGCATACGCTGCCTTCGGGATGGCTGCGATGGCAGCCTGACGCGCCTGCCGGCGCTCCTCGTTGTTGTCACGGCTCGGTGTCAGCGGAAGGTCGGCATTCTGCTGGCGCGCCATCTGATAGCCAAAGACGCTATCGATGGCGCGCTTTACCGCCACAAATTCCTCAGTCGAGAGCGCGGTCGGCAGCGCGCGCTGGCGCACCATCAACTCCTTGAGCATCGGCACGCCCTGCATCACTTCCTCGCCCACCCATGCGCGCAAATCCGCGTTCTCATCGATCTGGTTGAGCGCCTCGCCGAGGGATTCACTCACACTCTTGATGTCGATGCGCCAGCCGGTCAGCCGCGCAGCCAGGCGCGCATTCTGCCCCTCGCGGCCAATCGCCAGTGAAAGCTGGTCGTTTGGCACCACGACGAGCGCGCCCTTCTGCTCGTTGGGATGCACGGCCATCACCTTGGCCGGCCCCAGCGCCTTCGTAATGTAGGCCGTCGGGTCGGCGCTCCACTCGATGATGTCGATCTTCTCGTTGTGCAACTCGTTGATGATGCTCTGGATGCGCGCGCCGCGCTGGCCGACGCACGCGCCGACCGGATCGACATTCGGCTGCAAGGCAGCCACTGCCACCTTTGAGCGCGAGCCTGGCTCACGGGTGATCGATTTGATCTCGACCAGGCCGTTGGCAATCTCCGGCACCTCAATTTCGAGCAGCCGGCGCAGGAAATTCTTGTTGGTGCGCGAAAGGGTGATCTGCGGGCCGCGCCCGCTGCGCTTCACCTCAGCAACATAGGCGCGCACCTTCTGCTGCCCGTCATATTTCTCGCCGGGGATTTGCTCCTTGCGCGGCAGGGTGGCTTCGATGCGGCCCAGGTTCAGCACGACGCCGGCGGCAGTCACGCTCTGCACCGCGCCAATCACGATCTCGCCCTCACGCTCGACGAACGTGTTGTATTGAAAATCGCGCTCGGCCTCGCGCAGCTTCTGCACGATCAGTTGTTTGGCGTTCTGCGCGGCAATGCGGCCGAAGTCCTTCGGCGTGACATCCACCATGATGCAGTCACCCATGACCGCGTCTGGCTTCTGCTTCAACGCCTCATCCAACACCACTTCGGTGCGGTCGTCCATCAGATCGTCGACCACTTCCTTTTCGACGAAGACGCGCATGTCGCCGCTATCCAAATCCACCGTGGCAGCCACATTCTGGCTGTTCATGATGTTGGCGTATTTGCGGAAGGACTGTACGAGCGCGCCTTCGATCACCTTGGCGATGATCTCCTTCGGCAAGCTGCGCTCGGAGCCGATTTGGTTGAGTGCCAGTGCAAATTCGCTTTTCATGACCGATTTACCTCACGCGCTAGAAAAGAGAAAGTGGGCTTTCGACCCACTTCCATCTGTCAACTCGCTTGAAGTTGTAAGTGCAATAGTTTACCGCGTCACCAAGCGGCTGTCAACGGAAATGGGCTTTTTTCGCGCTTCCACCGATGTGAATTTTACTCGCAAAAGACGCAGTTGAATGCGACCTGAAACTGGCCTTAATGTCGCTGCGGGGTGTAATCGGACGATCGCGCCGAGAATTCTGGCAAAACGGCGCGCTTGAAATACACTTAGGGCGTGTATAGATTCACGCGCCAGCGCTCAAATGACCTGCCGGCGCTGTTCGTCAATGGGGAGACGAATGACCACACAGAACAACACATCCACATCGAACACGAAAAAGACTGAACGAGCATTCGATCCACGTCGATATGGCCTGATCTTGCTGGCACTGCTGGGCGGCTATTTGATCATGACCGCGTTGGAATTGGGGCTAAGCATTGCGCTGGCCTATCAGCCACAGGGAATATTGACATCCCTGATCTCCACCACACTGTTCTTCGGCTTCATTGCCTTCGGCATCACCATCTTTTTCCGGCCAGCTTACATCCCGAAATTCCCAATCAAGCCCATCCACGTCTCCTTGTTCGTCACCGGCGTGGGATTGTTTCTACTGTTGGCCTTAATCTCGCTTCGCCAATCTGACGACGAGAGCCGGCTGCGCATCATACTGATCACAATGGTGCTATCAGTGATCGGAATCATGATCGGATCTAGTTTGAGGGCGTGGTTTGACAAACATCCAGAGAAATTTAATGGCAACCTCCTGGCAATGGTGATTGCCGTGGCCGGCGCGATGCTCAGCGCACTGATCGCGCCAACGCTGCTGCATATCGACGATCCCATCATCGCCTTGCAGATGGCTATCCTGTTGCTGATGTTCGGCATCGTGCTGTTCGTCGCCTTGATTGTGCTAGACATCATCAACACCCCCAACACCAAGTCAGAGACGGTGCCGGATGGGCACGCCGGCGTAGTGCGCGTGAAAGGCCGCATCGAGCGCATCACCTTCGACAAATCCATGGAGTTGAAGAAAGGCGAGGTGCTTGACAAGGTGGACATGCGATTGCACGGCTCCGCCGTAACCGCCAAGGACTGCATGACTGCCGATCATGTGCCAACGGATATTCGAGCCAGCATCGAGTGGAAATTGATCGCCACCGAAGATGACGTGCGCGCCTTCCACACAAAATCAGACGATCCAGAGGGCGCAATCAAGACGCTGGCGGAGTACGCCATCGTCAATGAGATTGGCCAGCGCGTCAGCTTGTATATCGCCGGCCGCGAAGATCAGATTGCCGCCGGCGTTCAGCGGCGCTTGACTGGCGCAGCGAAACAGTATGGCATCAGCGTGAAAGGCGTAGCCATCACCCACGCGCTGTTGAAGTACCCCACGCCGGCGCAGAGCATGTCGCCACTGACCGAGGTGAGCCGGCTGAACGTGATGGACCCGGTGGTGCGCAAGGCAGCAGCGAAGACGGTGAAACACGCCGAGGCCGTGATGAATGCGGAGGCTACTGCCATCGCTTGCAAGGAGGAGAAAGGCATGGGCGAGGGCAATGATCCACCCCATTCGCATTGAAGCCGCGCAGCAGCGCGCCGGCAGCAGTGCGAGTCGGGTTACACTACGCCCATTCTTGGGATAACCTGATTCTCATTCATGGTCAAACTCATCATCTTCTTTCGCAGGCCGGCGGATGTAGACGCCTTCGAGGAGTACTTCTCCAACACGCACGTGCCGTTGATGGCCGCAATGCCAAACCAGAAGCGCACCGCCGTCACCCGTGCGATTGGCGCGCCGCGCGGCGAGCCGCCGTTCTACCTCATCCACGAGATCTATTTTGCAGACTTGCCGGCGCTGACCTACGCGCTGAACTCACCCGAGGGCCGCGCCGCCGGCGCTGACCTGATGGGCTTTGCGCGTGAGATCGTCTCGCTCATGTTCGCCGAAGTGTGGGGGGAGGATCCGTTTGAGATGGGCTTGATGGGTCACGAGCCGGCGCCGGCGGAAGAAGAGCCGCCCGCCGCACCACCCGCCGAGAAGTCAAAACTCGTGCCGATCGACACCAGCTTCCTGGAAAAGCCAGCCAAGACAATGACGGTGGAAGAGGCGATTCTGGGGCCGGACTACAAGAAAGCTGCGCCGGCAATCGAGGCGACTGAAGCGTTAGCCGAAGCTGCGGTTGAAGCGACTGCACCGCCGCCTGCCGCAGAAGCGTCTACCGCGTCCATCACGGAATCATCCGCGCCTGAATCCACTGCAACAGAAACGCCGGCGACTGCTGCGCCAGCCTCGTCAACTGCCACATCGGAGTTGGAGCGAGGTGAAGACGTTTGATAACCCGGACGCGCAAGAGGAGCGCGCGCGATTCTGCGTGATATAGAGGTCTCATGAATCACACCCATGCCTTTGTCAAGCCGCCGGCATACTCCTATGCCAATGCGCTCACGAGCCAGGCCGATCCGCAGCCAGTCGATCTCGCGCTGGCGCGGCAGCAGCATTTCGCCTATGTCACCGCGCTGCGTGATCTGGGCTTGCAGGTGACCGAGCTCGCGCCAGATGAAAATTTCCCCGATGCGTGCTTCGTGCAGGACGTGGCGCTTGCCATTGATGGACAGTTGATCGTGACGCGGCCCGGCGCGGAGAGCCGGCGCGGAGAGCCCGATGCGATGATGGACGCCCTGCGCAGCACTGGCTTGCCCATCCAGCGCATTGTCGCGCCGGCGATGCTGGACGGTGGCGACGTGATGCTCACCGAAGATGCTGCATACGTCGGTCTGGGCGCGCGCACCAATGCCGATGCCGTGGCGCAATTGCAGGGCATGCTGCGCCGCAAGGTGGTCGGCGTGCCGCTGCCGGCCGGCCTGCATCTACTGAGCAGTTGCAGCTACCTCGGGGATGGCAAGGTGTTGGTCACGCGCGCATGCGCAGACTGTCCTGAAATGCAAGGCTTTGAGCAATTCGTCATCGCGCCGGACGAAACCTATGCGGCCAATGTGTTGGTGCTGAGCCGGCACGCCTTGATGCCGGCCGGCTTCCCGCTGACCGAAAGCATCTTGCGCAGCGCCGGCTTGCAGCCGCACGTGCTCGACATGAGCGAGTTCGAGAAGCGCGATGGCGGCGTCACTTGTTTGAGCCTGTTGTGGTAAACAGGCTGGATGAAATATTGCAGCATCCGTTGACAGCGCCAAATGAGTGAGGTGCAGCGATACTTCTCGCCCGATGGGCGCTATTGCATCGCCGTCGGCAGCTATGAGATGCGCATGTCGCACTGGATCAACACCGCTTCCCTGATGCGGATCGAGCCGCGCGAATTGCTGCTTGAAATGGGCGATTCACTATGGAGCACAGATTTGATCGAATGGAGCGCGGACAGCCGGCGCGTCACAGTGGAGATGCGACGCTACCCGGGCGATGCGCCATCGATCACGCTTGACTTGCTGCCATACGAGATGCTGGCGGTACCGCATGCGCCGGCGGATGCGCAGCCCATCTCCTTTGCCTCATTCAACACTTTTCTGGACGGCTTCTATCGCCGGCGCCGCCCATGAATGATGCGCGACGCATCCTTCACCCTGGAGCTTGCCAATAGTCAGGATGCGTCGCGCTTGCATCAAGCATTGCGCGGCTTGGGCAGGCCATAGCTCAGCCAAGCGCCAATGAATGCAACGCCGGCGGCAACGGCAAACAGCACGATGTAGGCCAATGCGCTCAGGCCGGCGCTGGTGAAGGCGTTGATCATCACGCCACCCAGCAGCGGCAACAGCGACGCCGTGCCGGCGATGGTGCTGACCGCGCCGACGTAGATCGGTCGATCCGCCTCCGGCGCGCTGTCTTGCGCATAGCTGAAGAAGCCCACCATCATCGAGCGATTGACCGCGCCGTTGATCGCCATCACCAGGGTGATGGCAACCAGATCGAACTCCTTCGATTGAAATGGCATCAGCGCGATGCCAAGCGTGATGAGCGGAGCGATGAACTGCAAGGTGCAGGCTGCATTCACCACCCGCCGCGCGCCGTAGCGATCGGCCAGCCAGCCGAAGCAAATGATGCCGATCAGTCCGCCGATCACGACCGCGATGGTGAAGATGCCGATGGAGGAGGTGGGCAATTCCAGGCGCTCCAGCGCGAAAACGATGTAGAACGCGGCAGCCATGTTCTCCACGCCTGTGAACAGACGCGCCAGCAACATGCGCCGGAAAGCCGCATCGTTGCGCCATGCTTCAAGCAGCTTCTGGTTGAAGTTTGATTTTGCCTCTTCGTGCGCCGGCGCCGCCTCGCTCACGCGCTCACGGATGAACAGCATCGCGCCAAACGAGAGCATGATGAAGATCCAGGCGAAGAAAAACAGCAACGCATAGTTGGTCGGGAAAGGCAGCGCCGGCGATGACAACACCTCCGTAACGATGATGCCGGCGCCGATGCCGCCGACCGATGCAAGCAATTGATTCACCGTGATCACGCGCGCCTTCGTGCGCGGCGTGAGCGCGCGGCCAAACATGTCAAACCACGCCTGGCTGGTGAAGGCGTCAAAGATCATCAGCACCGTGACCAGCGCGATGAGAATCCACACTGTGAGCGTGGCTTGCTGCGCCTGCGTGATGAGCAGCCATAGCGCAAAGACGAGCAGTGTTTGCCGGCCGATGATCGCCGGCACGACCGAATATGGCTTGGTGCGACGCTTGCCATGCACCACCCGGGCGGCGAATAGTTGCGGCAGCAGATATGCCACATACCACGCCAGGCTGATCAGGCCAATGAGCGATTTGTCCTCGGTCAGTTGTGCGGCCAGTGCGGTGATGACGGTGGTGAGCGGGATGAAGTAGGTGCCAATGCCCCAGAACATCGAGTCGCCGCCAAAGGCGAGCTTGTTTCGCAGGAGGTCGAGCGGCGGATTGTTGGACGTGTCGCCTGCGACAAGCGGCGCGGCTTGAGGTGTAATCGGTGGTTGCATGGGCATGCTGATGATACAGGCGGGGCGAATGCGCGAAAAGGAATGAATCGTTGCAAGCCGCATGGTTTGGCAGGTGAAGAGCCGGCGAGCGCGCATCTCGCCGGCTCATGCTAAAGTGTCCGCACCGTCGCTCCACCCATGAAACAAGATGTGCTGCCGCCACAGATCAAGTTTGTTTACCTCTTCCAGGCATTCAATTCGATTTCGTGGCAGATGTGCCTCGCCGGCCCGCTGATTTTGTTTGCGCGCGAGCTGGGTGCGACATCGCTGGCGCTCGGCATTCTCGCCGGCCTCACTCCGCTCGCATCCATCGTGCAGATGCCCTTCGCACAGCGCGCCGAGCGCATCGGCTACAAGCGTCTCACAGTCTCAGGCTGGACGTCGCGCACGTTCATCCTTGCCACCCTCGTGCTGCTGCCGTTTGCCGCTGCGTGGATCGACCCGCAAGTCGTTGTCGGGATCATGCTGGTCACGATGATCGCATTCACGGTGCTGCGCGGCATCGGCATTGCGGCCTGGCTGCCATGGATCAGTGCATTGGTTCCGCGCAGCATTCGCGGCTTGTATCTCAGCCGCGATCGCTTCTTCGTGAACGGGGCCAACCTGATTGCGCTGGCGCTGTCTGGCGCGATTCTGGCCGCCGGCCACGCGCTCACGGCCTATGCGGTCGTCTTCGGCATTGGCGCCGCCGCGGCGTTCACCAGCTTGTTCTTCCTGCGGCGCATGCCCGATGCAAAACCCGTCACCACGCCGGCACAAGCCAGGCAGCAACGCCGCTGGCGCGACCTGTTGCGTGACCTGCCGTATCGCCGGCTGATGCTGTTCGCGTTGATGGTGCAAGTCGTCATCGCGGCCAATGGCACGTTTGTGATCGTGTTTGTGCGCGAGCAGATCGGCATCTCCGATGGCATGATTTTGTGGCTGACTGCAACAGCGTCCCTGGCCGGCATCATCACGGTGCTGGCGCTGCGCAACCGCACTGACCAGCGCGGCAGCAAGCCGTTCCTTTGGCTGGCGCTAGGCATGTGGGCTGGCGCGATCTTTTTGTGGTTGCTGCTGGCCGGCGGTGTGGCGAGCGGCGTTGCGCCACTGCTTGCCGGCGCGCTGCTGGTGATCGGCGGCGTATCTGCGGCGGCTTACGATCTTTCTGTCACGCGCCTGATAATGAACACCGTCGGCGACAAACCGGGCAACGCGCAGTACTTCGCGCTGAACTCGGCAGTCGTCAACATCGTGGCCGCGATGATGCCGGTGATTTGGGGCGCGCTGCTGGACGCGTGGCGGAGCGTGGACGCCAGCTTCGGCGCGCTCGATGTGAATCGCTACACGCTGTTCTTCGGTGCGGAGTTGCTGCTGCTCAGCCTTGTGGCGCTCGCGCTGCGGCGGGTGCGGGAATAGCCTATCGCTTTTCTAGTGAGGAATCCTGCTTCGCGGCTTGCACGGTGAGCTTCGCCAGCACACCCTTCCAATAGGCCTTCATCTTTGCCACGTCATCGGCGGTGGCGAGTTTGCTGTGTTGCACGACGACCTGCACTTTGCCGGCGCCTTTTTCCACGAGGCGGAGGTTGGGACGCGAGCCATCCGGCCATTTGAGATAGATCGTTTTGCCCGCCTCATTGATGGAGCTGATCGCTGGCTTCGACTCGCCGAGCAGTCTGTTGCGCTTGCGCGTGTCGCTGAAGATGGCAAACATGGCGCCAGCGTCGCCGGCGAAGGTCTTGCTGATATTGGCTGCGTAGCCATCGGGCATCTGATTGCGGTTGCGCAGTCCTCGCGCGCGCTCATACTCGCCGGTGACTGATTGGCCCCACCAGCCCTCCAGTCCATATTTCTCTTTCAACAGCTTGACGATCTGTGGATGGGTCATCCTGTCGGCACCGGCAGCATCGAGCACGGCGAACCATTCTGACCACGGCTTGCCGGTCTTCGCCTTCACCGCCACGTCACTGATGCTGCGCTGTTCGATCGGTTTCACTTTGCTCTAGATGGGTTGATACAGGTCATCACTCAGGCCGTTCCAAGCACCGCTCATCTCGTCAACAAAGCACTTCGGGATTGATGGGGGTGAGCGCCGGCCTGCCGGTCAGCACATTCACGAGATTCTGCGCGGCGAGCATCGCCATCGCGGTGCGCGTCTTCAAGGTGGCGCTGCCCACGTGCGGCGTGCCGACGAAATTTGGCAGCGCAAACAGGGGGTTGTCCTTTGGCGTCGGCTCCACCTCGAACACGTCCAGACCGGCGGCCCACGGCCGGCCTCGCTTCAGCGCTTCCACCAGATCTGCCTCCTTCACCACCGCGCCGCGCGCCACGTTCACGAAGATCGACGTGTCCTTCATCAGCGCGAACTCGCGCGCGCCAAACATGCCGCGCGTCTCGCTTGTCAATGGCGCCGCCATCACCACGAAGTCGCTCTCACGCAGCAGATCATCGAAGGCGCGATATTCGGCATTTGCCGCGACTTCCAACTGCGGCGAGCGCCGGCGATTGTGATACAGCACGCGCATATTGAACGCCATTGCGCGCCGCGCCACCGCTGCGCCAATGCGTCCCGCGCCGACAATGCCGATGGTTGCGCCGGCGACGTCCTGCCCCAGCATGTAGAACGGATGCCACGCGCCCCACTGGCCGGCCTCGATCATCCGTTGCCCCTCCACCAGCCGGCGCGCCGCAGCCATCAACAACGCCCAGGCGATGTCGGCGGTTGTCTCGGTCAGCACATCGGGAGTGTTCGTCGCCAGCACGCCACGCGCGGTGAGCGCCGGCACGTCGATGTTGTCGTAACCCACAGCCATGTTCGCCACCACCTTGCAACGCGGCGCGGCTTCCAGGAATTCGGCGTTGATCTTCTCGCTCGGCATCACCAGCACGCCATCGCTTTGCGCGGCTTCCCGCAGGAACACGTCGCGCGGGGCAGCCATCAGGTCATCCCAGATGGCGTGATCGCAGGTCGACGCGATGAGGTCGATGGCCGGCTGGGGAATTTTGCGGGAGATGAAAACGCGTGGTTTTGCCATGATACGCCGGCAGTGTAGCGCAGCTTGTCACGGTCTGCTCACACTTGGCGCATACACCCAATGCGTTGGCGTGAACACGACACTGCTGCGAATCTGGCCGCTGTCGCTGCTCAGCATCAACGACGACACATCGACCGCCTCGAAGTCCGCGCCTTTCAAGGTGCGAAACGCGCTCACGAGCATGTCGTCGTCCCACAGCGGATTGTGTTCGCCGCCGATGTACCAGTTGCTGCCGTTGTCGGCCAGAATGATGCCGTAACGCTTGAACGCGGTGAAGACGACCTGGATGTCCTGCGGATAGCCCGACAGGTTTTTTGACGCTTTCAGACGAAAACGCTGCCCCATCGCCGGCACATTCGGATCGGTGATGGAAGAGGCGAAGTGACGCGCCGGCCACACGAATGCGCGTTGCGTCTGTGCCGCGGTGAAGCGAATGGCATGCGCGATCTCGCCGGCTTTCACCTCGTCGTAGCGAATGAGGCCAGGCAACATCGGCAGGCCGGCGGCATCGGCGCTCGTCCACCCGGCCGGCCGCAGCGCGTGCGATCTCAAGTCGTAGATCGCGCTCGAATCCACCTGCCACTGCGCATCGTCGATCTTGAAAGCGCGATACAACTCGTAGAGTTTGCACTCACCCTGCTTCAGCACCAGCACGTGCCGGTCGCCGGCGGCATTTGCGCCGCCCTCCACTGGTGCATTGGGCGGAATGGGCATCGGCCCCTTGTCACTTTCATTGGGAAAACCATCTGGCCCGAAGGTGACATTTACGTTTGGCTGTGTCGCCGGCGCCACCACGAACGGGATGCCGATCGGCGCGCCCTGCCAGAACGTGCCGAAGTCGGGATGCAGCGCAGTGTTCATGCCGATGCTGTTGATGAACGCCGCTGAGCGCGGGTGCGCTGGCAGCGCGTCGATGCGCGCGTTCCAGATGTTGTCGGCGGGGAAGATGGGGCAGTTGGCGATCTGAGGTGAGGCAGTCACGCCGGCGTGTGCAGGTGCTGCTGCGCCGGCCAGGCACAGCGCGATGGCGCACGCGATGAGGATCGTCTTGTGCATGCGCAGAATCATGCGCATGTGCTGGCAACGTTTCAATCACGGGCGGGTAATCGTCGTGCAACTGCTTGATTGGGCTCCGGGTGGAAGTAGGCTATTCGTCAGACGCGCCGGCGCGCCTGTCCACCCTGGCTAACCCATCGGCGGATGCACGATGCGTTGGTTGTAGCTAGAATCTGTTTGCTATGGCAGACAAACTCACTGTAACTGTGTGGCATGAGTATCGCCACGAAAAGACGCATAAGGAAGTTTCGGACATCTACCCCAAGGGCATGCACATCGCCATCGCCGATGGCCTGCGCGAAAATGGCATCACCGATGTCCGCACCGCCACGCTGGACGAGCCTGAACATGGCCTGACCGACGAAGTGCTGAAAACCACCGACGTGATGATCTGGTGGGGGCATATGGCGCATGGTGAAGTGAAGGACGAAATTGCGCAGAAAGTGGCCCAGCGCGTCCGCGACGGCATGGGGCTGATCGTGCTGCACTCCGGTCACTTCTCCAAGCCGTTCAAGATTCTGATGGGCACCGATTGCTCGCTGCGCTGGCGCGAGGCCAACGACAAAGAGCGCCTGTGGGTGGTGAACCCTGGTCACCCCATCGTGCAGGGGCTGCCGGATTACTTCGAGCTGCCGGCGGAAGAGATGTATGGCGAGCACTTCGGCATCCCCCAGCCCGACGAACTGGTCTTTATCAGCTGGTTCACTGGTGGCGAAGTGTTTCGCAGCGGCTGCTGCTGGCAACGCAACATGGGCAAAGTGTTCTACTTCCGCCCAGGCCACGAGACCTACCCGAGCTACTACGATGCAAACGTGCGCAAGGTCATCGCCAACGCCGCGCGCTGGGCTGCACCGACGCTCGTTTCAGCCTTCACGCGCAATGTCCGCGGCCCATCGAAACCGCTGGAAGATCTTGGCACTTCTGCGCTGACCAAAGATCCGTCACTGCACGGGCATTGAGTCAGATGAACGGGTGAAAGGGTGATCGGGTGAGGGGATGAATCATGACAAACACATGGCTGAAAAAATCAAGACCCATCGCGATCTTCAGGTTTACCAAAATGCATTCGAAGCTGCAATGCGCATCTTCGAATGCACTCGCTCCTTTCCCAAGGAAGAAACCTATTCACTGACAAGCCAAATCGTGCGCTCGTCGCGATCGGTATGCGCGAATTTGACTGAAGCTTGGAGAAAACGAAGATATGAAGGCGCCTTTATCAGCAAACTTTCGGATGCAGAAAGTGAGGCTGCTGAGACGCAATCGTGGCTCGAATTTGCTGTGCGATGCAAATACATGGAATCCGAGATCGCCCGACCGCTATATATGGACTATGACGCAATCCTGACGACTATTGTCGGCATGATCAACCATCCCGAAACGTGGGTTATGCCTACTGGTAGAAAATAGCGCGAAGGGGTGATCTTGTGAATCACCCCTTCACCTGTTCACCCGTTCAGGTTTGCGCTAGCGGCGATTGCCGAACAATCGCAGCAGCATCAGGAACAGGTTGATGAAGTCCAGATAAAGGGCGAGTGCGCCCAGCACGGCTGCCTTGCTCTTGATTTCCACCAGCTTCTCCTCGCCGTCCACAGTTTGCATCGCAAAACCATTCGCCATACGCTTGATGCGCTGGGTGTCATACGCCGTCAGCGCGACAAACACGACCACGCCAACGATGCTCACGATCCAGTACAGCGCGCTGCTGCGCAGAAAGATGTTGACGATGGAAGCGATGATGATGCCGATCAGCGCCATGATGGCGATGTTGCCCACTTTGGTCAGATCGGTCTTGGTGACGAAGCCATAGACGCTGATGACAGCAAACATGCCGGCGGTGATGAAGAACACCGTCGCAATCGACTCTGCCGTGTAGACCAGAAACAGCGTCGAGAACGTCACGCCAGTCAGCGCGGCATACGCGATGAACAGGCCGGTGGCAACGCCGCTGCTGAGCTTGTTCACGGCCAGGCTCAACACGAACACCACGCCCAGTTGCGCCAGCACGAGCAACAGCATGAATGGCCCGCTCATCAACTGCATCATGAATGCTTCATTCGAGAACGTTGCAGTGGCAACGAGGCCGGTGATGCCCAGCGCAATCGCCATCCACGCATACACCTTGGTGATGAATGCGCGCTCGACAGCCGGATCAGAAACAATCGGTTGGGATTGGGTAACGCCGTATGGATTCATTGATTTTCTCCTTGCACAAGGACATCTTGTCCACTGCAATGGGCACAGTGTAGCGCGATTTGCTGAGCGCCGGCTTATGCCAGGCCATGCCGGCGCGCAATGTCAGCGGCCTGGGTGCGATTCTCCGCCTGCAATTTGCCAAGGATATTCGAGACGTGATTCTTCACCGTGCCTTCGGTGATGTGCAACCGCTCGGCAATCTCACGGTTGCTGCTGCCCTGCGCCAGCAACACCAGCACTTCACGCTCGCGTTCCGAGAGGTCGAAGGGTAATGTGCCGCCGGCTGGCTTTTCGTCGCGCGCCGCCAATTCGCGCAATGCGCGCGAGGCAATTTCCGGCTGAATGAACACATCGCCGGCATGCACGCGCCGAATCGTGTCGATCAATTGCTCGGCCGGCGCATCCTTCAGCAGGTAGCCCATCGCGCCGGCGCGGATGCTCTGAAAAACGTAGTCGTCACGGTTGAACGTGGTCAGCACAATCACTTTTGCCGCCGGCCACGCCGCGCAAATAGCTTGCGTCGCCTCCACACCGCTCATGCGCGGCATTTGCACGTCCGTCAGGATGACGGATGGGCGTAGGTGCAGCGCCTGCTGCACGCCCTCTTCGCCGTTGCTGGCCTCGCCGACCACGCGCAAATCCTCTTCCAGTTCCAGGATCGTCCGCAGACCTTGCCGCATCAACGTCTGGTCCTCGATGAGCAAGATGGTGATGTCACCGGTGCTCATGGTCTCTCCTCGCGCAGCTGCGCCGTGGCTGCATCGCGCGGCGCCAGCCAGCGTTGCAGTCGCATGTTCGTTGGGTTGTCGATTCCATGAGATTCCATTCTGCGCGCCGCGCATTCACATCAAATGAGCGGTATGCGCGCTTGCATGCGTGTGCCAATGACATTTTCGTCGATCTTCAGTTCGCCGCCCACGCCTTCGATGCGCTCCTGCATGCCGCGCAAGCCGAAGTGGCCGGCGCGGTTGAGTGCATCCACCGGCAATCCGATGCCGTCGTCAATCACGCGCAACGTCACGCCGGTTGCGTCGCAATCCACGCCTACATCGGCATGGCGGGCGCGCGCGTGCTTCTCGATGTTGGTCAGCGCCTCCTGTGCCACGCTCCAGATCGCTTCAGCCACGGGCAGGCTAAGCGCATCAGCCTGCGGCGCGATGTTGCACGTCACTGTCACGCCACTGCGCTGGCTCATGGCAGCGCACATTTCCTGCACAGCCTGGCGAAGCGGCCGGCTGCCCAGTCCGGGGGCGCGCAGGCCGGCCAGCGAGCGCCGCAAGGCATCCATGCTCTCACGCGTCAGCGCCTTCATCTGATCCATCTGCGCCGCCGCGCGATCCGGGTCCTTCTTGTAGAGCCGCTGCGTCGCCTCCAGTTGCACGCTGAGCGCGACAAGGGCGTGGCCGAGATTGTCGTGCATGTCACGGGCGATGCGCTCGCGCTCCTTTAGTGCCGCCAACTCGCCTTCCCGCGCGCGGGCTGCATCCAGCTCATGATAGGCTGCCTGCAATTCCTGTATCAACACCTTGCGGCGCGCCCCAAATTCTGTCAATTTGCACATGAAGAAATAGTACGTCGATGCGAGAAGCGCGACAGGAAATCCAGCCAGCAAGCTGAAAGGATTGGCCATGATTGCCTGTGGGGTAATCAATGACACGTAGAAGGAAAAGGTCATCACCCACAGGACGGCAAGGCCGGCCCACAGAGACAGCGCCAGGCTGAACACATGACCCAGATACATCCAGAACAAATTTGTGCAGATGGGTTCAATGGCTTGCTGGATGAAAACCAGCGCCGGCGCAACCACGAAGCTGAGGATCAATCGATTCCGTTGGGGCGGCCAACAATCGGTGAAGATGAATGTGCGCGCGTAGATGCCGGCTTGCATGAGCGTAAGCAGCACCAGCAGCGCATGCTGCGCGCCGAGCGCGTTGCGCATCGCAGCGGTATACAGCGCCAATCCCAGGTGAAGCGCCATCATCGAATAGGTGATGATGTGCCAGAAGACGGCAAAACGACCGAAGAAAATATCCTCTGGGTAAGGGTTTTCGCTCAACGCCGGCAACTGGTTTCGCTCGCTCATCGTTCAAATCATGTCGCCCAACCCCCTTCATCCAAGTCGGGGGTTGGGCAGAATGGTCGCTGCAATGTTACTGCTTTGCTTCCCAACGAAAGAAGCGCGTGGCAAGCAAGCCGGCGATCACGGTATAGGTCACGACGAGCAGCACGTTGCGCAGCAAGTCGTTGCTGAGATGCCCATCCATCAGCGGAGTGCGCACCAGTTCACCCACCGCGTAGGCCGGCAGGAAGCGGGCCGGATTTTGCAGCCATTCAGGCAACATCTCGAACGGCAGCACCAGGCCGGCGACGAACATTTGCAGAAAGTAGAACAGTTGCCCAACCACCAGCGCCGTATTCTGCTTCGGCGCAAGGCTGCTGATGCATTGCCCCAGCGCCACCGATACGATCACCGCAATCAAGATCATCGGCAGGCTGATGAGCAGGCCGTCGAGCGTGGTCGTCCATTGAAAGGCAACCCGGGCAAATGCCATCACCAACACTGTCTGCATGAGGCACGCAACCAGGTTGACGACAACATAGGCGCTGAAAAGCATCGCCGGCGGGGTCGGGGTGGCTTGCAGCCGGCGCAGCACGCCACTTTCGCGCATCTGCATCATGAACGCCGAGCCGCCGATCATGCCGAACGACAGGATATTCAGCACCACCACGCCTGGCACCACCCAGGTCATGTAGTCGGCGTCGTTGATCACGCCGCTGCTGAACACCACCCGATAGATCACCAGCAAAAACACGGGAAATACGAGATTCCAGAAGAGCGTCTGCGGCTCCCGCGCATACGACAGGAACAGAGATCGTGACAAAATCCAAAAGCGTTTCATGGGGAGTTCTATCCTTTCTGGCGCAAGGACACAGCGGCGAACGAGCAAATATCGGATTCATGCGCCGCTCGCCTTTTTATCTGCGGCCAGGGCTTTAAGACTAGTTGAGTGAATAACCCGTCAGCTTGAGATATACGTCTTCAAGGTTGGGCTGGCGAATGGCGATGTCGCGCAGCGTGCGGCCATGTTTGGCCGCCAGCTCGTACAGCGCGTTCAATGTGGCAGTAGGCTGCGCTGTTTCAATCTCCAGGTTCCCGCCGGTGTAGCGCACTGCGGCGGCGCCGGCCAATAGCCGCACCTGCTCAAGCGGCAACTCAATCGTCCCTTTCAGCATCGGGTTGATGCCCATGCCGGCGACCAACTGCTGCGGCGTGTCACATGCGACCACTCGCCCACGATCCATGATGGCCACCCGCCCGCACAGCGATTCGGCTTCGTCCATGCTGTGCGTGGTCAACACCACCGTGCGGCCCTGCTCTTTGAATTCACGGATCATTGCCCACACAGCGCGCCGCGCGCCGGGGTCCAGCGCTTCCGTCGGCTCATCGAGCAGCACGATGGCGGGATCAGTTGACACGGCGATGGCAAGTGACAATCGCTGCTGCTGGCCGCCTGACATTTGTCGCGCCAGTTTGTTTGCCTGGTCGACCAGGTCGAAGCGCTTGAGCAGGGAATGGATTTGCTCGCGAGTGAGGAAGGTGTCGTAAAGCGCGGCATATGCTTCGATCAACTCCGCCGCCTTCAGCCCATCCATCAGCGCAGTGCGCTGCAATTGAACACCGAGCATGCGCTTGACTTGCGCATCATGCTTCATCACATCCAGGCCGGCCACAGCCACGCTGCCGGCATCGGGTTGATGCAACCCTTGAATGCAGGATAGCAGGGTGGTCTTACCGGCGCCGTTTGGTCCAAGCAACCCAAAGATCTCTCCGCGCTTTACGCGCAGATTCACATCGTTGAGCGCATTCACGCGCTGTCTGGCAGTCTTGTAGTGCGCGCTGATCTGGCTCACTTCAATTACGTTTTCAGTCGCTTTCTCATTCATGAGCGTTATCTCCTTGTGTTGCCAAAGAGAATACGCAATGGATGACCGCCTTTGAAGTGTGAAAGGATCGATTGGGAGAGTGCAATCAGATAGATCGCACTATGTCGAAAGTCATGTCGCTGCGCTATTTCACGCGCATGCGCGTCAGGACGATCTGGTCGCCGGCGAACTGGCCGCGCGCGTCATAGGCCGGCACGCGCGCGAAACCGTCCGGGTCATACCACACCAGCAGCAAGTTATATACGCCGGCCGGCGCATCGGCGCCGGTCTGCAAGGCAAACGTGGTCTCATGGGTTTCACCCAGACGCCACTGCGTCAGCGGCTGGCCGGCGTCTTGCTGGGCAATCTTGTTGGCCTTGTCATCCAACAACTGCAACGACAGGTTCAAGTCCTTGTCAAGGGATTGGGCAGCGCGCCAGCGCAGCGTCACGCTCAACGCCTCGCCCGGTCGAAGGGCATCCGGCACGATGGCGTAGCTCAACAATTCCACACCATTTGCATAGCGCAGCAGCGGCGCAGGGTCAACGCGCTCAGCCAGCTGCAACTGGCCGAAGATGGCGCGGTCGTCGCCACCCGGCAACTTCATCCGTTCGCCGGTTTGAAAATCATATGCGCCGACAGCCCAGCGCAACGTGCGCGGCGCCGGCGCGAGCGCCGGGATGCGCAAGGTGTAATGATCCGTCCAGATATAGTCTGCCGGCGTCTCAGAGGTGGCGATATTGCCTTGCCCGGGATACATGTCGCGCTGCGCCACGATCGCATCATTCTCGTCGATCAGATGCACAAAGATGCCGACATTCGCCGGCAACGGCTGGATCAATTTCCAGTTCATGCGCAGCGTGACCTCGTCACCCGGGCGCGCGGTTTGGGTCGAGGAGCCGGCCTCCACCAACGTCAATGCACCGCCAAAGGTTGCATTCACCGGCAATGGCAGCCGCGCCTGCCACTGGTTCGCCGGCAGCGCATACGCCGGCGCGATATACACAAATGGCACAGCGACTGCGAGCGCAACGAAACCAGCGCACACCGCCGCCAGCAAAAAACGATGGATGCGCCACAAGCCATATGCCATCGCCGACGCAATCACCGCAATGCACGGGAACATCAGCCGACCCTGTGATGCCGGCGTCAGAGAGGTCCAGCGCAGCAGCGCGATGAACACGATGCCGACCCAGAATGCGCACAGGATGATCTTTTTCCATGCGTCATGCGACAACGTTTTCCGCAGGGCAGCTGACACAAGACCGTAGGCGCAACCAGCCATCGCCACAACGAACACCCAACCCAACACCTCATAGACGAAAGGGTGCATGATGATGTTCAGCGTGCCGAACACGCCCCAGTATGACCAGATAAACCCCTCGCGCTCGCTCCACAATTGCGCCAGTGACGCCGGCGTATCGCGCCGGCCCACCACATCCAAAAATCCATTCCAGCCCAATGGATCGCCATAGAGTTGCTGATTGCGCGCAAACCACCAGCCGCTGATGATGAGTGTGACTGCCATCATCACGATGCTGAAGCGCAAGACTTCGAGCGCAACATGTTTGAACGCGAGGCGCCTGATGTTTGATGCCTGATTCAGCGCCGCCGCCAGGCCAAACAACGCCACCAAGCCAAGCGCGCTGCTCTTGCTGAGCGCGCCAAAGCCGGCGATGGCGCCGGCGATCACAGCGCTCTGCCAGGACAAGCCGTTCCCAGAGCCTGCCGAAGAGCGCATCACCCGCAGCGCCCACCATGTGCCAATCGTGCTGAACATCACCGCTGCGTTGTCGTTGTTGATCGCGCCGCTGATAAACGCGAACATCGGCACGCACGCGACGAGGATTGGAACTGCGAGCCGGAGCAAAGGCGCACCGCGCGCGATGCGTGATGTGTTGATCGCGAAGAGTTCCCGCGCCACCAGATATGAGCAGAACACCGTCACGGTGCTCATCAAAATGGAGACCAGGCGCGCCATGCGTGTGGCAAGCACAGCGCGCGCCCATGGGAATCGTTCCGCCGGCGTGTGCAAGATGGCATTTGCATTGCCATCGCGCGCCGGCACGCCCATGTCGCTGTGCGGGTTGATGCGCCGCAATTCGCGCCAGTTCGAAGAGTCAAAAGGCGCGCTGAACGCTGCAGCGACCCAGTAATACAGCGGCGGCTGGCTGCCCTCCTGCCGCCATGGTGCGTCGGCGTCGGTCTGGCCCTCGCGCTGAATGGGCAGACCGCCACCCGTTGCCAGATGTTGCACCATCGGGTAGTGCCACAATTCGTCGCTGGCTTCGTACAGCGGCGTCAGGATGCTGTACAAGCTGAACAGCAGAAATGACGCGATGACGATCAGCGCTACGCCGATCTTTTCTGCGCGAGGGATCACGATGGGGTTGACAACAGGGGGCCGGACATCCTGAACGAAGTGCAGCTTGAGAATGAGCGCTTGAGCGGCATGAACTGCCGCACGCAGTCGAAGGAATGCCGTTGATATGCGTTAGTTTGCAGCTTGGGGTTGCGCGGGCGCCTCAGGCGCCGGCGTTGCGGGCGCAGCTTCTGCCGGCGCTTCAGCCTGCATGCGCGCCTCGCGATCGCTTTCCAACTTGCTGATGCCGTTCGACACCACAGCCATCGTGTGATCCAGCTCTTCGCGCAGCCGCTGCAACGTCTCCAGCGCATAGATATCGGCTTCAGAGCGCATGCGATCCACCTCTCGGCGCGCACGCTCTTCGATGGCGCTGGCGCGGTTTTGCGCGATGGAGATGATGGCGGTGTCGTCGGCCAGGCGATTCGCCTCGTCGCGCGCCATGTCCTTGATGCGCTCGGCCTCTTCCTTGGCCTGCGCGATGATGCGATCGTGCTCCTGCTGGATGCGCTGCGCCTTCTTGATCTCTTCGGGGATCGCCAACACCATCTGGTCGATCAGTTGAAAGCAACGGTCGGCGTCCACCAATTTCATTTTGGTGCCTGGCACACGCCGCGCTTCCAACAAGATGGCCTCGAGTCTCCCAAGAAGGTGTTGAATGTCCATAGGCCTAAGTATATTGACGATTTGTGATTATGGGCAGGCAATTGTCTTTGAATATCTGCCAATCTCCGCGCCATATTTTGTAATGGGCCAGATGCTCATTCGCTACGCTTCTTCTGCAAGGCGCGGTTCACGCATGCCGGCACCAATTGTCCAACATCCCCGCCCAGGTTGGTAATCTGACGGATCAGCGTTGCGCTGAGAAAGTGATTGGGGGCGTTGGCAAACAAGCACACGATCTCGACATCGTCAGCCAGCCAGTGATTGGTTTGTGCCATCTGCAGTTCAAAATCGAAATCGACGCTGTTGCGCAGACCGCGCACCATCGCCTGCGCGCCGGCCTGCTGCGCAAAGGCCACCGTCAGGCCGCTGTAGCCAACCACATGCGCGCGGCCATCCACGCCCAACTCTGCCATGCACTCGCGCACCAGTGCAATTCGCTCATCGTGCGTGAACAGCAGCCGCTTATCTGGCTGCTCATATACGCCAATCACCAGCTCGTCAAACAGCGCCAGCGCGCGCGTGGCGATGTCGAGATGGCCGTTGTGAAACGGATCGAAGGTGCCAGGGTAGAGGGCTGTGGTCATGGTGTTAGCTTGCATCTCCGCCTTCGCGATGCTTCCAGAATGCGTCTACCTTCTGCGCGAGCAACGGATGTGCAACCAGTTCAGGGTCGCCGGCCAGCACGCTCTCAGCTTGCGTTCGCGCCATCTCCAACAGGTCGCGGTCGCGCAGGTTCACCAGTTTCAACTCCGGCTCACCGCTCTGGCGCGTGCCAAAGAACTCACCGGGGCCGCGAATTTCCAGATCGACTTCGGCCAGCTTGAAGCCGTCGGTGGTGTTGACGATGGCCTGCAGGCGTTGATCGACCAACGCGGAACTGCTGTCGGCCAGCAACATGCAAAACGACTTGTGCGCACCACGCCCGACGCGCCCGCGAAATTGGTGCAACTGCGACAGACCGAAGCGGTTTGCGCCTTCGATCATCATCACGGTCGCATTCGGCACGTCGATGCCGACTTCGACCACCGAAGTGGAGACCAGAATTTGCGTCTCGCCGGCGGCGAACGCCTGCATCGCCGCATCCTTATCCCCCGGCTTCATCTTGCCGTGCA
>CAZPVX010000008.1:29027-58741 GCA_964590135.1 uncultured Anaerolineae bacterium
CCAGCTTCAGGGCGGGAAAAACATCGCGTTGCAGGCGTTCATGCTCTTCCACTGCCGCCTTCGCTTCGATCTTCTCGCTCTCTTCCACCAGCGGGCAGATGATGAACGCCTGCCGGCCCTCATCGACCTGATGCTGCACAAAGCGATACGCGCGCTCGCGCTCCGCCGGCGAGAACCAGTGTGTCTCAATCGGCTGCCGGCCTGGCGGCATCTCATCCAGAACAGTGTTGTCGAGGTCGCCATAGAGGGTGAGCGCCAGTGTGCGCGGAATCGGCGTGGCAGTCATCACCAGCGTGTGCGGGTTGAGGTCGCCGGCTTTCTGCCGCAGGGCGGTGCGCTGCATCACGCCAAAGCGATGCTGCTCATCGACCACCACGAAGCCGAGGTTCTGGAAATTCACCGCTTCCTGGATCAGCGCATGTGTGCCAATGACGACGTGGACGCTCCCATCAGCCAGCGCCGCATGGATGGCGCGCTTCTCGGCAGCCTTCACGCTGCCGGTGAGCAACGCCACCTTGAGCGGTGGAAGGCCGGCTTTCTCGTTGAAGGCATCGAACAGGCGCGAGATCGTTTTGAAGTGTTGCTCAGCCAGGATCTCCGTCGGCGCCATCAACGCCGACTGCGCGCCGAGTGACGCTGCCAGCGCCATTCCCAGCGCAGCGACAACCGTCTTGCCGCTGCCCACATCACCCTGCAGCAGGCGGTGCATGGCGATCGGCTGCGCAATGTCTTTCACCAGCGCAGCCACCGCGCGCTGCTGCGCGCCAGTCAACGCATACGGCAGAGCGGCGATCAGCCTGTCAAGCGTGGCCGGCTCGGCGAGCAATGCGCGCGCCGGCTCCTTGCGCCACTGGTGCCTTTGCCGCAGCACAGCCAACTGCAGCGTGAACAACTCATCGAAGGCCAGCCGGCGGCGAGCCTGCTCCTGCGCCCGCATGTCGCGCGGAAAGTGGATATCACGCAGGGCATCGGTCAGCGGCGCCAGCCGGGCGTTGCCGCGCACATCATCCGGCAGGTGTTCCGGCACATGCGCGGGCCAGTAGTCGATCAGCCGGCGCATCACGCGCCGCACCAGCAGCGGTTGCAACCCTTCGGTCAGGCGATACACCGGCACGATGCTGCCGCCGGTCACCCATTCGCGCTCCGCCGGCTCATACGTCGGGTTCTGGAAATTCAAACGCCCCAGATATTCACCGACCTTGCCGCTGATCACCATCTCGCGCCCGGGCGTGAATTGCTTCATCAAGCTTTCCAAAAAGCGCTCGGTGGTGAACCACGAGCATTCGATCACGCCGCTGGCGTCTTCGATGCCGACCTTGATGATCCACGTGCTGCCCCTGGTTTTGTATTTGCGCACCGAATGCACGCGCCCGATGATGGTGACCTGCTCGCCATAGAACAATTGGTTGATGGTCCGCAGGGCGCTGTAATCGTCGTAGCGCGTGGGAAAGTAATACAGCAGGTCGCGAATGGTTTGCACGCCGAGCTTGTTGAATTTCTGGGCATTGAATTCGCCGATGCCGCTGATCCTGGTGATGGATGCGTCGAGGCCGAGGCCGGCCTCCTGCTGGCGCGGCGCACTCGGCTTGCGCTGAGATGGCTCCGGCGATGGAGCTGGCCGGCTCGGTGGCGGCGGCCGGCGCTCCTCCTGTTTTGGCGATGGCGCTTCGGTGATGAGCGCGCCTCGCTCCACCTGCGGCGCGCGGATCTCTGAGTTCTGCGTTCCGCTTTCCGCGTTTTGTGCTTTGCGCTCCTCGTCCTGCGTCTTGTGTTCTGTGTTCCCTGCTTTTGGCCCCTGCCCCTTCAGCACCGGATTGCGCAAGCGCGCCATCAAGGCATCGAGCGTTGCGCGCCGGTGGGTCTCATCGATGCTCGCGCTGTAATCGCGCATTTCCTGCGCCACCGTCTCGGCCCAGTCGGGGTCGATATTGTTGCGCGTGGCATCGGCCAGCCAGGTGCCGGCGAACGACTGAAGCCCGCGCGTCACCGCCTTGTCCTGGTGTCCGGTTTGCACTTCGTACTTCAGAATTTTGAGGAGCTTTTCGGTGGCTGGGTTCGGCATGGTTGAGATTGGAGATCAGAGATTGCGGGTTGTGGATTGCCGATCACGTTCGATCCAGCCTCGAATCTCGCTGTGCGATTATACGTTTTGCCGTGTGACTCACGCCTTGCTGATGATGGCGACCCCAAGCCCGTTTGGCCCAACATGTGCGCCGATGATGGGCGTAACAAGCGTCGGCGCTGCCGGCTTGCGCGGTCCCAGATCAGCCAGCGCCTGCTCGATCTGGGCGATATCTTGGGCATAATCCCCGCCGGAGTGCAGAATTGAAAAAAGCTCAAGCGGCTGCGGAGTCTTGCGCGCTTCCTCGATCAAGCGCTCGATGGCGCGCGAGCGCGTCCTCACGCGGTCAATCGGCACAACCTCGCCGTTCACCAACTGCACCAGCAAGCGCACCTGAAACAGTTCGCTCATCGTTGCCGTCATGGCGCTGACGCGGCCGCCCTTGCGCAGGTATTTCAATGAGTCGATCATGGCGAAGACGCGCGTGCGTTGCCTCTGCGAATCGAGCGCGGCGAGAATGTCGGCCATTGCCGCGCCGGCGCCTGCCATCTCTGCGGCCTTCACCACCAGCCAGCCCAGCCCCAGCGATGTGGTGCCGGCGTCATACACGCGCACCGCCAGACTCGCATCGCGCATCTCGCCGGCGGCCACATCCGCCGCAGCGCACACGCCGCTGAGCTGGCGCGCCAGATGCACCGAAAGGATCTCATCCGCGCCGGCAGCCTGCGCCGCGCGGTAGGCATCGGCCAGCGAAGCCGGCGAGTTGGCGGCCGTTTTTGGGAAATCGCGATACGCCGGCAGACCGGCGTAAAACTGCTCGCGCGAGATCTCGACGCCATCCAGAACCTCCCGCCCGTCAATGTTTAGCACCATCGGCACCACGCTGATGCCGAGGCATTGCACGACGTCCTGTGAGAGGTCGCAGGTGGAATCTGTGACGACTTTGATCATGATCGCTGGGCAAACGTGTCGATCATCAGCTTGACATCGCTCATCGGATACAGGATGGGGCAGGTGCAGCCGCGCTGCCTGTACTCTTCCACTTTTGCGCGGGCTTCATCGGGCGTGCCGGTGGCCGAAATCTTCAGCACAAATTCATCTGGCACGAACTGCATCGCCGCATGCACCTGCTCTTTGGTCGCCGGCCAGCCAAGAATGCTTTGCACCTTCTTCACGATGTCTTCGCTTACACCGCTGGCTTTGGCAATGTGCGGCTGCTGCGCCAGATATTGCGTGAGCAGCACCTTCGCGTCTTCGATGGCTTGCTTGCGGTCGTGGTTCACCGCACACACCACCAGCTGCGGCCGGTCAATGTCGTCAAGACTGCGGCCGGCCTTCTTCGCGCCTTTCTCAAGCATCTCCAGCGCGCGGTCGTTATATGCGGGCGGCACGCAATAGTTCAGCACTGCGCCGTCGGCAATCTCACCGGTCAACTCCATCATCTGATCGCCGGTTGCACCGATGTAGATCGGCACATTGCGCGGCTCGCGCCGGCCATGCACCACATCCAACTCGATGCCATCGACGTGGTGAAACTCGCCATGAAAAGTGACGCGTTCCAGGCGCAGCAGCCGGCGCATCACCTCAATCGTCTCGCGCATGGCTGTCAGTGGTTTGCGGCGCTCGATACCGACGTTTTTCGCCAGGGGATCCCACCATGCGCCAATGCCGCAGATGATGCGGTTGGGTGCAAGATCGTCAAGCGTGAGGAACGTGGCCGCAAGCAAGCCGATGTTGCGCGTCCAATTATTGATGACGCCACTGCCAATCTTCAGATGATCGGTGACAGCAGCGAAGGCGGCCATCGGCACGATCGCGTCGCGCACCAGCCGGCTCTCAGCCTGCCAAACGGCCTCAAACCCGCACTGCTCGGCATACTGCGCATACTTCATGCCCTCGCGGATGGGGTGAGCGTCCTGTAGATACATTGCAACGCGCTGGATCATGGTTGTGCCTCGTGCTTTAGTGAACTTTGCCTGAAAAATTACCGCAAATGATTGACCTGAATTTTACAAGGCTCTATAATGCAACTGTTTTTCAGGGATTAATCTCTTGCAGGGACAAAGCCACGCGCAGGTTTTGTTGGAACCGAATCTTCCCGCCGTTTTGCTCCTGCAATATATTTGGCAAAATCCAAGACAGAGGTTGAATGGCTAAGAAAGAAATTCGCGAGCAAAAGCAGAAGGAAGACGTTATCCAGGTGGAAGGCGAGGTGATCGAGGCATTGCCAGGCACCATGTTCCGCGTTCGTTTGGATAACGGCCATGAAGTGCTGTCCACGCTCTCCGGCAAGATGCGCAAGTTCTACATACGCGTGTTGCTGGGGGATCGTGTGAAGGTGGAGTTGTCGCCGTACGATTTGACGCGCGGCCGCATCGCCTATCGCCTGCGCACCAGCGGCCGGCCCGAAGAGCAGCCGGCATAACACGCATTCATCACACGCTCACTGCAAGGGCGGCTGGAATCAGCCGCCCTTGCAGTATTTTTCGAGGGGCTGTCTAGACCCTCTTGAACACGAGACAGACCCAATCGGCGATGCTGTTGCGCTCGATAAGTTGCAGGCCGGCGTCGCTTGCTGCATGCACCACATCATCGGCCTGGGTATCGAGGATGCCGGAGAAGATGAACAGCGGCGCGCGCTCGGCCAGGCCGCTGCCCAGCATCTTTACGATCACGCCGGCGAGGATGTTTGCCACCACCAGATCGAACGTCTCACGGGTTGAATCATGCGTGCCCTGCGCCACACGAATGCGCTCGCTCACGCCATTTGCCTCGGCGTTTTCTCGGCCCACCCGCACTGCCTCTTCGTCGGTGTCCACCGCCAGCGCCTCGCGCGCGTCCAGTTTCACCGCAAGGATGCTCAGCACACCGCTGCCGTGCCCCACATCGAACACGCGCATGCCGGCGCGGATATATCGCTCAAGCGCCATCAGGCACAACTGCGTGGTGGGATGCAGGCCGGTGCCGAAAGCCATGCCCGGGTCGAGCGCCAGCACGATGTCGCCGGCCTGCGCGCCAGCCCCGGCATCGTCTATCCATGTCGGGCGAATCAGGATGCGCTCGCCGATGCGCAGAGGCTTGAAATTCTCCTTCCACGCATTCGCCCAATCCGACTGCGCCACCTCCCTGTAGGCCGGCTTGGGAATTGGGCGCACCATGTTGAGGTAGAACAGCGCCTCTTCCACTTTGGCGCGGCGCTGCTCCAGTGTGCCATCCATGGGCAGATAGGCGCGCACAACCACCGGGCCGGCGGCGCTCTCGTCTTCCCATCGATCGGCGGTTGCGCCATCATGCAGCCGGCGATTCACCTGCTCCAGCGCCACGCCACCTTCCACATGCGGGTAAATCGCCTCGCTGATCGCCTCGGCCAGCTCGCCATCCGTCTCAATCGCCAACTCCAGCCAGCGCAGATTGTTAGTCGTCATCGCCGGCGAGTATATGGGAAGAAAAAAGGAATGCGGGGATGAGGGGATGGAGAGAGCCTGAATGACCTGATGGCAGCTTGACGGCCTGACGATACAATCTCCTTGCATGACGACGCAAGTTGCGCACGCCCATTTCCTCAACCGCGAACTGAACTGGATCGAGTTTAACCGGCGCGTGCTGCAAGAGGCGCAGGATGCCACGCACCCGCTGCTGGAGCGCGCCAAGTTTCTCGCCATTTTTGCCACCAATCTCGACGAGTTCTACATGATCCGTTACTCCGGCATCCGCGAGCAGGTGTTGGCCGGCGTGACCGAGCTTTCACCCGACGGGTTGATGCCGGCGCAGATCATGGAGCAGATCAACCGCGCTGTCACACCTCTGCAGGCCGAGCATGTGACAACCTGGAACACCGATGTCAAACCGCTGCTGGCGCAGCAAGGGGTGCGCGTGCTGAACTGGGATGACCTCGACGAAACCCAGCGCGCCCATGCCACCGAATACTTCCACCGCGCCGTTTTTCCGGTGCTCACACCGCTCGCCTTCGACCCATCGCACCCCTTCCCGCACATCAGCAACCTCAGCCTCAGCCTCGCTGTCGTCATCAGGGATGACCGTGGCCGACAACGCTTCGCCCGCGTCAAAGTGCCGCCGTCGCTACCGCGCTTGTTCCCGCTGAACGACTGCTCCGACGATCCCGAATGCGAGCGCTATTTCGTCTGGCTCGATCAGGTCATCGCCGCAAATATCGGCTCGCTCTTCCCCGGCATGACGCTGCTCGGCACATACCCGTTTCGCGTCACGCGTGATGCCGACATCGAGATTCAGGAAGATGAGGCCGACGATTTGCGCTCCAGTGTCGAACGTTCACTTCAAGACCGCCGCTTCGGCATTGCGGTGCGACTGGAGGTGGCCGGCGACATGCCTGATGATGTGTGCGCCATTTTGATGGAAAACCTCAAGCTGACCGAGCATGATGTTTGTCGCATCGATGGCGCGCTGGATCTGAGTTGCCTGTGGGATTTGTACAAATTGCCGCTGCCGGCGCTCAAGGACGCGCCACTCGTGCCGCGCATCCCGCACGATCTGAAAAACGGCGAGGACATCTTTGCGCGCATTCGGCGCGGCGATGTCTTGCTGCACCACCCCTACGAATCGTTCACGCCGGTGGTCGATTTCATTCGCACCGCAGCTCGCGACCCCAATGTGCTGGCGATCAAGCAGACACTGTATCGCACCGGCTCCAACTCGCCCATCGTCGAGGCGCTGATGGAGGCCATCGATCGCGGCAAACAGGTCGCGGCGATGGTGGAACTGAAGGCGCGCTTCGACGAAGAGAACAACATCCAGTGGGCGCGCGCGCTGGAAGAGATCGGCGCGCATGTGGCGTATGGCCTGCCCGGCTACAAGGTGCACGCGAAGGTGTGCCTCGTCGTTCGGCGCGAGCAGGACGGCATCCGGCGCTATGTCCATCTCAGCACCGGCAACTACAACGCCGCCACTTCGCGCATCTACACTGACCTCGGCTTGTTCACCTGCAACGAGCAGATCGGGCAGGATGCAACCGATCTGTTCAACTTCCTCACCGGCTACTCGAAGCAGACTGAGTATCGTGAATTGCTGGTCGCGCCGGTCAACCTGCGCCGGCGGATGACCGAGTTGATCGAGCGCGAGATTGAATTGCATATGCGGCACGCCGGCGGCCGCTTGATATTCAAGATGAATGCGCTGGTTGATCCGGCGATGATCGAATTGCTGTATCGCGCGTCACAAGCCGGCGTGCAGGTGGATCTGCTGGTGCGCGGCATGTGCAGCCTGCGGCCCGGCGTGCCGCACCTGAGCGACAACATCCGCGTCATCAGCATCGTGGGACGCTTCCTGGAGCATAGCCGCGTGTATTACTTCCACAACGCCGGCGATGAGGAGATCTACGTCGGCAGCGCCGACCTCATGCAGCGCAATCTCGATCGTCGCGTGGAGACCATCTTCCCTATCTGCGATCCAGCGCTGATGCGACGTGTCAAGGTGGAGGTGCTGGACATCGGCTTGAGCGACAACGTGAATGCGCGCGAACTTTGCTCAGACGGCAGCTATGTCTTTGTGCAACGCGGGCAGGGTGAGCAGATCGTCAACAGCCAACTCAAGTTGTTGGGCGTTGGCAGCGATTGAGCGCTTGCGGGGGACAGCCCCCAAGACCTTTTTCTCTCGTTTGAACCTGCAATAGGGCGAGTGGGACTCGAACCCACACGTTGCTTTCGCAACAGAGGATTTTAAGTCCTCGGCGGCTGCCATTTCGCCATCGCCCCGTGTGTTTCGCGCATTCTACTCGCTTGTCGCGCCGCCTTCATAGCGTCTGGGACACGAAATTGCTTGGAGACAGCGCGATCGCTTGTGACAGCGGCCATGTGCTACTCATCCCGTCAAAATTTATAAGCGCATTTGCAAAATAACGAAATGCAGAAAGGTTGTCGATTTAATAGTTGCCTTTTTGCAAGAAATTTGATATATACAGTGCCAGTTGAATAACGCGCCGGCGCCATCCACCGTCGTGCGCAGCAAACAGCCCAATTAAATCCATTCCATCTCAATAACCTCCAAGGGGGTAGGTTTACATGGCAGCACATCTTTCTCGTTCGGGCACTTTGCGTCACATCATCGCCGCATCAGTCGTCGCACTCGCATCATTGGCCGCCGGCGCGCCACTAAAGTCCACCGCCGCGGATTCCACCACAATCGACTTTGAGGGCTTTACCATTGGCACTGTCCATGCGCAATATGGTTGGAGCAGCTTGGGTGCAGCTGCTCTTGGCTGCGCTGTATACGACCACCAGATTGTCAATAACACCTATGGCCTTGTCAGTTTCGGCACAAAGAGCTTGCGGCTTTCAAATGCTGTCACGTCATCGTGCTTCAGTGATCAAACTTTTTCAAAATCACTGATCGATGAGGCCGGTGAATCTGCTGCTCTGAATGGCGGGCTTTCTGGCGGAACTCGCCAGCCTTACTTTGAGGCCCAGTGGGACTTCGCCTCAACAGTGCCGGCGAGTGAGCAAACAGGACTTTCCGTTGTCGCCAGTCCCGATCGTGGTGATGGCGCGCGCATGAGTTGGGTGCAGATGCGCGATGCAGGGAACGGGTTGGCCATTAGTTTTTTTGACTACATCACAGGCACCGGCTTTGTGCAAACTGATGTCATTACCGGTCTCAACCGGTCGCAGATTCATACGGTCAAAGTGACTATGCAATTTGTTGATGGCCCCAGTAATGATGTCGTGAAGGTGTATGTAGATGGTGCACTCTCCCACACCGGCACCAGTTGGGAAGATTACTATCCAACGGTAGAGATGACCTCGACGCGCACAGTTGATTCGATTTTATTCCGCACCAGCGGGATAGCTGCGCCGGCCACTTCGGGCAATGGTTTCCTTGTTGACAACATGATGTTGCACAGTGGGCCAGTGCCATTGCCACCCTGCACAACCACCTGCTACGTGGATGCAGTGAACGGCAACGACGCCAATACCGGCGTCTCGACGACCACCGCCTTCAAGACCATTCAGAAGGCCATCGACACCGTGCAGCCGGGTGGCACGGTGCGCGTATTGCCTGGCAACTACAGCGAGACAGCCACCAATCGCTGGGTGCTTGGCCTGAACGGCCCGCACCAGTTCGGCTTGTTCATTGCGCAGGTTAAAACCGGCATCAGCATCATCGGCGTCGATGCCACCGATGCGCCAATCACCAATGCTGCGAACACCGTCGCCAATATCACGACGAACGCCACCAACAACTTCGGTTACAGCGGCGTCTTTGTCGAGGGCGACAATATCACGCTGCAGGGCCTGAACATCCTCAACAACCTGCCCAGCGACAACAAGACGATTGAAGTCATCGGTGATGGTTTCACCATGAAGCATTCGAAGATCAATGTGCCAGATGGCGGCGCGCTGTATTTCGGCGACTGGCGTTACGACACCATCGCGAACACGTCTTACATCAAAGCCTATAACGTTGAGAACAACATCTTCGACCAGGGCGCACAGATTGCAATCAGCAGCGGCGCCGGCTACTCTGGTCCAGTTGCCAATCGCAAGATTGTGAACAATGTCTTCCTGCCGGCAACCGCCCAAAACTGGCCATTCGTCAGCTTCAACGGCGCCGGTGGCGTGCCCTGGTACACCTATCCGGTTGGCGGCGCGATCATCACCGGCAACACCTTCAGCGGCAGCACACAGCACATCCGCTCGCGTGGAACGGTGAACGCTGGCGATCTTGACTGGGCCAGCTATTGGAACGACAACACCTATGACAAGGCGACGATTGCGCTCGTCACCGAATCACCGTTCGCTGTGCGCAGCTTCAGCTACGTCAGCGGCATCTACACCTTTACCAACGTGATGCGCATCGGCGCGGTGATCCAGGCCGAGATTGACATTGCGCAAGCCGGCGATACCGTGCTTGCCAAGGCCGGCACATATCCTGAATCGGTCAACATCAACAAGGCCAACTTGCTGGTGAAGGGCGCCGGCGCTGCAACGACGACGATCGTCGGGCCGCGGCCAAGCGTGGTGCCTGGCGCCGACACGGTGACCTTCTCCGCCGGCGGTGCAACGCTCGACGGCTTTACCATCACCCGCGATGGCAACACCGTATTGACCTGGGCGGATACGCGCAACCAGGGCGTGTCATTCAACAGCACTGGCAACACGTTGAAAAACAGCATCGTCACCGGCAACCGAAACGGCGTGCTGGTCGCCTTTAGCGGCAATACCATCGACAGCAACGACATCACCAACAACCGCACCGGCATCCATATCATCAACCAGGCCGGCAACAGCACGATCAAGAACAACAACATCACAAACAACTGGACGATGGGCATCTTGTATCGGCAGGATGTCAGCGCGGGTGGTGATGTTGTAACGCTGAACAACACCCCCGGCAACTGGTATTCGCAAGTGGACGACCGCGGCAACCCCGCCGGCGTGACGCGCATGCTGGAGCAGAACTACTTTGGCGCAGCGCCTTTCACGATTGTACAGCAGCCGAGCTCGAACGAACCAGGCTATGCAGCACAAATCCCTGTGGGGTTTGGCGGCACTGCCATGCCACCTGCCTCAGCGCCGGTGTTCGTTGTAAACGTGCTGGACCCGAATCCAAACGCCGACACTGGCGGGCGCGGCAATGCGAACGCAGACCGGCTAGACTTCGATCCCTGGCTGTGCGCTGGCACTGACACCTCACCCAATATCGGCTTCCAGCCAGACACGACGACGCTCTGTGGCGGCAACCCGCCCGACACGCTCATCACCAGCGCGCCGCTCACGGTGACGAATGCGTTGACGGCGTCCTTCACCTTCACCGGCAGCGACGATGTGACGCCGGCGGCCTACCTGAGCTTTGAGTGCAAGCTTGACGCCGGCAGCTTTGCCGCCTGCACTTCGCCCCAGCTCTACACCGGCTTGAGCGAAGGCGTGCACAACTTTGCGACGCGCGCCAAGGATCCTTCGGGCATCGTTGACCCGTCGCCGGCGGTATTCACGTGGACAGTGGACACAACCCCGCCCACCACCACGATCCTCAGCGGCCCAATGACGACCACGACGAATGTGACCGCCACATTCACCTTCACGGGCAGCGACAACCTGACTTCGCCACAGGCATTGGTGTTTGAGTGCAGCCTGGATGGCGGCGCGTGGGCAGTCTGCACCAGCCCGCATGCCATCAGCGGGTTGAGCGCCGGCGCACACGAGATGCGGGTGCGCGCCCGTGACGAGGCTGGCAATGTGGAGACGGTGCCGGCGCGCTATTCATGGACAGTGGTAACTCCGTCCGGAAATCGCTATCTCTATCTTCCAATCATTGTAAGATAGAGACAACCGGCACAACACCGGCAGACAAAAACAGGGGCAAGCTTTTCGCTTGCCCCTGCTGCCATGGTGATTCGGCTATCGCCTAGGCAATGACTTCAACCGGCTTGTGTGAGGCGGGCTGTTCGAGGGATTCCTCCTTCGCACGGTCAGAGCGATGCTTCTTTTGCAGCCGGCGAGCCATTTGCATCTGGTAACGGCGCAAATCACGATTGCAAATAGCTGAGGCAATTTCCCAATACGGTTGCGTATCGAGTGTCACTTCTTCAACCGAATCCACATACAAATCGTTGAGCGGATTGTGCGCCATCTTTATCCTCCTACAAATGAATGTCTTGCCACAAGCGTAGTGCAATACCTCACGACGTGCTGCACGTTCACGATACGGCTTATCTCTCTGCGCGTCTATCGGTTAATTCCTCGCTTTGTGTAGGAAATAGTAGAGGCTTTCACCTAGCCACATGGCCATTTATATGCGTCGACATGAAACCAGAATGACGCAGATGTTAAAAACACGATATGAAAACGGTTTACTCTGCAGGCAGCGACAAGCCTTTGTGACGGCGCGCGTTGTTGCTTGCTGCGCGCAAGCAAATCAACGCTGAGCAACGGCGGGCAGGCGTTGGTTTGATGGGCGATGTTCCCATCTGTGCCATCCCGTGTAGATTCGCAGAGCGGATTTTTCGCTCCCTGCTGTTGCTTGGCAGGACAGCGGATGGTATAGTGGTGACCCATCTTGGAAAGGTGGCCGAGTGGTTTAAGGCGGCGGTCTTGAAAACCGTTGTGGCGCCTTGCGTCACCGTGAGTTCGAATCTCACCCTTTCCGCTCGGAAAGCAAGTTTGGGGAGGTGCCGGAGTGGACGAACGGAGCCGCCTGCTAAGCGGTTGTCCGGCTAAAAACTGGACCCAGGGTTCGAATCCCTGCCTCCCCGTTCTGGAAGATGCGCTGATTGCGCATCTTCTTTTTATTTCAGAAGGCCTGTGTGCCGGCCAACTGCGCCGCCATCAACGCCGCGCCGGCAGCCGGTGAGTGCCGCGCTGCCACCACATTCCCATCACCCAGCGCCAGCGTAAACGCCGCATGCAAGCCATGCACATGCTCAAATGCGCCACCAAGAGGCGCTATCGGCGCATCTGCCGGCAGCGTCAATCGCGTTTGCACTGCGCGCACCTGCTGCGCCAAGTCCGCGCCGGCCTGCCGCACCAACTCTTGCGCCAGCGCGTCGCCAGCCTTCGCTGCAACCGAGACTTGCATGGCCAACTGCGCAAAATCCTTTGCGCCAAATTCCGGCGCATAGACCATGCGCTTCACCGCGTCGCGAAATTGAAGCAGGCCGAAGTGGTCGCGATACAGGTCAACCAGCATGGTGGCCGGCGCGACGCCGTCTTCAGCGTGCAGCGCAGCGATCAAGCCGGCGCGCCCCAGCCACATCGCGCTGCCCTCATCACCCAACAACCAGCCCCACCCGCCGGCGCTGGCAAATTTGCCTTGCGCATTCATGCCGCGAATATGCGCGCCAGTGCCGGCAATGGCGATGACGCCCGGCTGCCCGGCATGTGCGCCAAAGAGGGCCGTGTCGGCATCACTTACCGCCCTTGCGATGCCTGCACCGGTCAGCGCCTGTGCGATCTGGGCTGCTTGCGCCGCTTCGGGGGTGTCGGTTTCCACGCCGGTCAGACCCATGATGATGGCGCGCGGTGGTCGTGGCGACAAGCCGGCAAGGCGCCACGCCTCGTCGAGTGACGTTTGCAGGGCTTCTCTAAAAATAGCTGCGCCGTTTCTTGCAGCGAGATGCACCATGCCCGGTCCGGCGCCTTGCGCCATCACACACCCGTCCAGCCCAGCCAGCACGCACTTGGTGCTGGTCTGTCCGCCGTCGACTCCGATCACAAACCCATCATTCATATCATTCATCGTCCGAGACAGATATATCGCGTGGAAAAGCAAAACGCCTCTGCCGGGCAGAGGCGTTTTGTGTTGACTGGCGCATCAGTGGATGACGAGCGCTGAGGTCAGCGTCGACGTGACGGACTGATTCGCAATGAATGGGAAATACGCCTGCACGCGGGTGATGCGGCCTTCGTTGCCCCGATTTATAGGTGATTTCTCGGTGATGTAGTCAGCTACCACATCGGCCATGATCAGGCCGCTGTCGACCTTGTTAGTGCCTTGGTTGAAGACGCTGTAGCCATCACCGCCGGTCAGCATGAAGTTGTTTGTGACAACGCGATACTCGCCGGTAGGATTGATCGGCTCATACTCCACTGCGTCCGCAGACTGGGCATTGACGACCACCTTTTGCACCATCACCGAGACAATGCGACTGCCTACGGGTCGCTTTGGATCCCACACGAATCGCATCCCACCCACCTGTGGGAAGCGGCCGGCGGATGAGCTGGGCGTGTTCACATTGACCTGGCTCACGCCATTTTCAAGCGCGGCGATTACCTGCGCGCCCGTGAGCGTGAGCAACGACACGGTGTTGCCGAATGGCAGCACTGTCAGCACCTCACCCACTGTGACAGGATCCGTCGTCGCCGGCGCAATCGGCCCTTTGATCGAAGCGCGGATGCCACCGCCGTTGGTGATGGCCAATCTGGTGCCGGAACCCTTCGTCCTCTCGATCATCGCATCGACGATCAGGTTGCCCAGATTGGTCTCGAAGTTGCGCACACTCGGGCGCTCGCCATCCAGCAAGACCGCCGTGCTGCCGATGACCTGCTGCTCCAGGGCGATCACCGCCGGCTGATAGTCAGTCTCGATAATGGTCTGCAACGCCGGATCAGCGCCGACATCCGGACCTTCACCAGCGATCAATGCGCGCTGCGGCTTTGGCGGCTTGTCCTGTGTGTTGGGTGGCACGCCCAATCCATCCGCCCACACCGGGCCGACCGTGCCGGCGACCGCGACGAGATTGTTGCCGGCATCAAATTCAAGTGTGAAGTCGCCGAGCCACTTGCCCCATTCCCAATCGGTGAAGATGGGGACAGACTTGCCGTCTTTGTCGTTCACCGGTGTGGGATAGGGGCCGGCAGGCGCGCTGCCGGCGGGTGTGGTATCGCCGGTGGGGCGCAACGGCGTGTGCGAGTGGCCGCCGACGATGGCGCTCAGGCCGCTGACCTGCGGCACCAACGCCTGGTCTGCGTCGTAGCCGATATGCGTCAGGCCAATCACGATGTCTGCGCCGTCTGCCTTCAGCGCGTTGATTTGCGCCTGCGCGATGCCAGCAAGATCAGTAAGGAAGGTCACGCCAGCGCCGGGGCTGCTCAAAATACCGGTGTCGGGCGGCGTCATGCCAAACAGGCCGATTTTCTTCGCGCCTTTGGTGATGATGACGCGCTTGCCCCATTTGTCAGCACCCGGATCCGCCACCTCTGCCGCAATGGCGCCAAGCAGGCTGGATGGTTGCGCATCAATGTTTGCGCTGAGGATGGGGAAGTTGGCGCCCTTGATGAAGTCGATCAGTGTCTGTTGCCCGCTGTCAAATTCATGGTTGCCAATGGCCATGGCTTCGTAGCCCATGAGGTTGTAGAACCTCAGATCGGCCTGCCCTTGAAATTTGTTGAAATAGAGCGTGCCTTGGAAGACGTCGCCGGCGTCAACCAGCAGAAATTCCTGGCTGTTGGCGAGTGCGTCTGCCTTTTTGGCATCGATCAAGGTCTTGCGGCGCGCCACGCCGCCGAGGTTGCGGGTGGTGGCCGGCGACGAACTGATGGAAACGTCTTTGACCGGCTCGATGCGCGCATGGTGGTCATTGGTATGCACGATGCGCAGCAGGTAGTTGGCTGCGCCAACTGCGCCGGTATTCGCAAAGGTCATGCGATAGCGGCCATTGGCGTAGACAAACAGGGTGGCCCCGCCGGCGGCAAGGGTCTTTCGGAAGAAAGCACGTCGGGAAATCTTGGATCCGGAACTCATGGATTAGCCCCTCTAAACACATGAATGCCCGCCGCGTGGTTGTGCGGCAGGTGACGCTTGGGGCAGATTCAAAGTAAAACCTGCCCAAGTCACAAGTTTAGACGCAATGCTCCAAAACGCCACCGCAATTCCAAGCTCTAACGCGCAAGGCGGTGTGCGCCGGAGCAGCGGGCCGGGTAGCAGGCGAAACGCCGGCGCAATGAGACAAACTGCTACACTGTGCGCATCGATTTTTTGCGCCTACTCAACGCATACATGAAACACGCACTCAAAAATCCCGTCAATTTGCTCCTGCTTTTCATACCGTTTGCGCTTATGGCCGAACTGGCGCATTGGGACCCGGTCATCATTTTCGCAACGGCGGCGCTCGCGGTGGTGCCGTTATCTGGCTTGATGGGTGATGCGACAGAAGAGCTGGCCGGCCGCACCGGCCCGCAGATTGGCGCGCTCATCAATGCCACGCTTGGCAACGCCGCCGAACTCATCATCACCATCCTGGCGCTGCGCGAAGGCCTGCTTGATCTGGTGCGCGCATCCATTACCGGCTCAATCATCGGCAACATCCTGCTGGTGATGGGTGCAGCACTCTTGTTTGGCGGGTTGAAGAATGGCACCCAGAAATTCAACCCGTCGCAAGCCGGCTTGAACGCCACCATGCTGATCATGGCATCGCTGGTGTTGACGGTTCCATCGTTCTTTGCGTTTGCCATCGAGCCGGACACGAAGCGGGTGGAAGAGTTGAGCTTGCTCACCGCCGGCGTCATCATCATCCTGTACGTGCTGAGCATGCTCTACACGCTGCGCGCCAAGGCCGGCGACTCGCTCACCCGAGAGGCCGCGCACGAGCCCACCATGTCGGTGCGCTCGGCCGTCATCCTGCTTATCACAGCCACTGCGCTGATCGCGCTGATGAGTGAATTTCTTGTCGGCGCGGTCGAGCCGATGACGGCGCAACTTGGCATCAGCGAGATGTTCGTCGGCGTCATTCTGGTGCCAATCATCGGCAACATCGCCGAGCATGTGGTTGCCATCGAGGTGGCAATCAAAAACAAGATGGACCTCAGCCTGGGCATCGCCATTGGCAGCAGCTTGCAGATCGCGCTGTTCGTCGCGCCGTTGCTGGTGTTCATCTCACTGCTCTTCGGGCAACATCTCACGCTGGAGTTCACGTCGTTCGAGCTGGTGGCGCTGCTGGCATCCTGCATCATCGCAGCCATGGTGTCGATGGATGGCCGTTCGAACTGGCTGGAAGGCGCGCTGCTGGTCGGCCTGTATATCATCGTCGCCATCGCGTTTTTCTTCCTGCCAGTGGCGCATGCCGCCGGCGGCTGAAATATCTCTCGCGAAGGCGTGAGCATGCAAGGGAGCAAACGACTCTTTGCGCCTTTGCGAGGAAATTCCAGGTGTGGAGAGCGATAACTTTGCCGCGTTGATGCAGATCAACCTGGATGATCTGCTCGACAATCTGGGGCTGAAGCGGTGGGCGTTTGCCAGGTCAGCGTTCGCTCGGCTGTTTCATCGCCCTGTCGCAGCATTCACCCAGTTGGTTGTCGATTACGATCGCCGCGTCGGCGAGGCCGGCTTGCAAACTGCCTCTCGCGAGATCATGCAAACCATGGTGCGCGAGGTGCGCGTCGCCGGCATTGCCAACATCCCGCGCGAAGGGCCGGTATTGTTCGCCGCGAATCACGCCGGCGTCACAGAGACGCTGGTCTGCTTCAGCGCCATTCCCCGCACAGACCTGAAGGCGGTGGGCAATGATCGCCCCTTTGTGCGCCTGCTGCCGCATGTGTTCGAGCAGTTGGTGCCAGTGCCAGAACAGACAGGGGATCGTTTTGCCGCGGTGCGGCAGGCCGCGCGACATCTGCAGGTCGGTGGCGCGCTGTTCATGAACCCTGCGGGCCACATTGAGCCTGATCCAGCCTGCATGGCCGGCGCGATTGAATCACTGCGCAACTGGTCGCCAAGCGTCGCATTGCTCATCAAGCGTGCGCCGCACACAGCCATTGTGCCGACACTGGTGAGCGGCGTGATCATGCCCTCGACGCTGACACATCCCTTTGCACGCCTGCGCCGAACGCAACGAGATCGTGAACGCGCGGCAGCGTCGATCCAATTGATGATTCACCTGCGCCGGCGCGGGGACACGCCGCTCACGCCGACGGTTGAGTTTGGCCATGCGCTGCTAGCAAGCGACCTTGCGCGACTCGGCGAGGCTGCTGCCATCGTCGGCACGATCACCGATCAGATGGCCAACATGATGCGGGCAAAATTCAAAACAACAGGAGCAGAATGAGGCCGGCTCTGCCACTTGTTCATGGCCAGCCGGCGAACGGCAAAACCGCGCAGACGCAATGACTCGCAAAATCGCCTGCGCCGCCGGATGCGCCTGAGCCAGTCATCACCGTGAACACGTCGGATCTGGCATCGGCCTCGCGACATTATTCTTCAGCTGTCGCCGGCGGCGCATCCTTCATCAGCACATCGCGCCCCTTGCCGGCCTGCTTGCTGGCCTCACCCACATAGCCCATCTCTTTCAGCTCTTCCATCAACCGCGCCGCGCGCGGGTAACCGATGCGCAATTTGCGCTGTAGCAGTGAGGTGCTGACATTGCCGTTGGCGCGAATGATCTCCATCGCCTTGTTGATGAGTTCATCGTCGCCGCCTTCATCATCCATACCGCCTGAACCGCTGCCGCCGTTGCTGTTCTGCATGCGCTCCGCTGCCATCTCGGCGACAACCATCTCCCACGGCGTTTCAAATTCAGGCTTCTTGTTGGCCACGTAGTCTTCTTCCGAAGTCACTTCCAACTCGCCCTTGCGGATCTTCTCCTGCTTCTCCGTTTCAATCTGCCTCTTCCACCAGTCGATCACGCCCTCCACTTCCCTGTCGCTGACGAAGCAGCCCTGCAAGCGCTCCGGGCTGCCCTTTTCAGGGTTGAGGAAGAGCATGTCACCGCGACCAAGCAGCGACTCTGCGCCGATCTGATCGAGAATGACGCGCGAGTCGGTAGCGGATGCGACGGCAAACGAGATGCGCGCCGGAAAGTTCGCCTTGATGAGGCCAGTAACCACGTCGACGCTGGGGCGCTGCGTAGCCACGACAAGGTGGATGCCGGTCGCGCGCGCCATCTGCGCCAGCCGGCAGATCGTCTTCTCCGTCTCGATGGGTGACTGCAACATCAGATCGGCCAATTCATCGATCAGCACGACAATGCGCGGCAGCGGCGCTTCCTTCTTGCGCGCCATGGCTTCGTTGTAGTCGCTGAGGTTGCGGCTGCCAATTTCGGCAAATTTCTTGTAACGGCTGTCCATCTCGCGCGTCACCCAGCGCAGCACGCCGGGGATGCGGTCAATGTCGCTCTCGGGCTTGCCGATGATGTGGGGCAGGCCGGCGAAGCGCGAGAGTTCCACCATCTTCGGATCGATCATCACCAGCTTCAAATCTTCGGGGCGATTGTTCATCGCCAGGCACACGGTGATGGCACTGATGCACACGCTCTTGCCGCTGCCGGTGGTGCCGGCGATCAGCACATGCGGCATGCGCCCCAAGTCGGCGTTCACCGCTGTGCCGCTCACATCGCGCCCCAGCGCAATTGCCAGCGGCGATTTGTCGGCGATCTTGCGGAATGCTTCACTCTCCATCAACGAGCGCAGATCAACTGTGGAGATGTTGGCATTTGGCACTTCGATGCCAACCAGCCCGCGCCCTGGGATGGGCGCTTCGATGCGGATGGACGGCGCGGCCAGCGCGAGGGCGAAGTCGTTCTGCAGCGCGGCAATCGCGCCCACCCGCACCTTCTGTGCCTGCTTTGCCCAGGCGATGTCGGCCTTGGTGCTGCGGCGCGGCAGATCGATCTCGCCGGCCAGCCCCAACTCCAGAATGGTCGCCTCCAGCACATCCTTCAAGCCCAATGCATCAGCGATGCCGGCGGGAAATGAAATCGTCAATCGCTCGGTCAGTTGGTCGGAGCCGGCGAAGTCATCCACCTCAAACAGGCGATCGTAGAGTGCGGCGGCCAACTCGCGCCGCAGGTTGCTTGCCTGGCTGGCCTTGATCTTCAACTTGCGCTCAGTGTCTGCGCCAATCTCGAACACGGCGCGCCCTGAGCGGCGGTCACCTTCACCCACGCTTGCGCTCAAGTCCAACTCGGCAAGCAACGCCTTCAACAATGATTTGAATCCGGCTTCCCTTGCATCGATGATGGCGACGGGCGCTTTGATTTGCGCGGTGGTCTTCTCTGCGCTCAACTCAACATCGACTGCCTCGTAGACCGCTGCGTTCAGCGCGTTGCGGATTTTCAGCAGCGCCTTCTCACGGCTCTGCGCTCCACGATCAAGGTAACCCGGCTCGATGCCAAACTGCGTGACAGTGGGGCCGCGTCGAATCTCGACGACCTTGCCGGCCAGGCCGAATTGCGTCAACGTGGTCTCAATCACGTCGGCCAGCCGCTGGGCATCGGCATCGCTGTTCCTCACTTCCTTCACCGCTTTCAATAGATCGATACGCGGCAGGGTGTCGGGGCGCGCGTACGGCCTGGCCGGCTTGTCATGCCTCGCCTCATCAGTCTTGATGATGACAGCGTTGGATTTGGCGTTTTGTGCTTCGCCCCTGACCGGCTTCTTCTCCGCTTTTTCAGGCCTGTCTGGCAAGGGCAACTGCGCGCCGCGAATCGGTTTGTCGAGCTTTGGCTCGGCAGGTTGATCAAACTGTTCAGGCGCAGCCACCTCCCACGGCCTGGTGTGAATGGGCGCGCGGCCGACCGCAACCGCCGGCGCATCAGCATCCTCTTCTTCTCGCTTCAGAGATGAGCGCGTCATCAGCAACGGCGAAACGACGACGAACGCGCTGAATGCGAAGGCAGCCAGCCAGATCAACAGCGAGAGCAATCGCATCAGCGACATGCCCTCTCCGCTGACGCCGAGAATTTTCCACAACGCCTCGCTCAGCACCCAGCCGACCGCGCCGCCGCCCCCGCCACTTTGCACCAATTGATAGGGATCGGCGCCAAAAGAGATCGTGTGGATGAGTGCGAGGAAGGAGAAAAACGCAACTTCAGCCAGAATCACCTGCACCCAGCGCCGGCGCGTCATGCGCGGGTTGGGGTTTAGCAGCAGGTATCCGCCGGCGCCGATGGCGATGATGCACAGCAAGAAGATGCCGATGCCGAAGAGCTTTTGCAGCAGTGTGACCGCGCCGGCAAGCACGCCGCCGGTGTTCAGCCCCAGTGCAGTGAGCAGCGTGACCACACCGGCGACGATGAGCAACACGCCGATGCCGCTGCGCCATAGCCGGCCCTTGTTCAGCAATTTGACGACAGCGGTGCTGTGGCTGTGTTGCGCCGGCTGACTTTTCGCCATGCTGGCCTGCATCTTGATGCGCTGAAAGAACTTCACAGTGAAGCGATTATATGAACATTTGAGCGATACAACTCAGTCAAAAGCATCTTTGCCGATCATCCATAGGGGCATCGAACGCATCTGCCGGCGAAGAATTGGCAGACGCTACAACTCACATGCCGCGCAGGCGCGATACAGCGACCATGATTCAAACCAGTTCGTTATAGACGCCGAGCAGTTTATCCACAACGTTTGGCCAAGCGTAATCTTCGGCGTAGCAGGCTGCGCGGTGGCCCATGCGCCGGCGCAGCGCTTCGTTATCCAACAGCCGCTCGATTGCCCGCGCCATCGCCTCGGCATCGTTCACCTTCACACGATAGCCGGTTTTGCCATCCTGCACCAATGTCGTGAGGCCGCCCACATCGGATGCGATCACCGGCGTGCCGCAGGCCATCGCTTCCAGCGCCACCATGCCAAAGGACTCGTAATGTGATGGCATCACCAGCAACTCGGCGGCGGAGAAATAGAAGTGCAGCGCATCTTGATCGCGCGCGCCGAGAAAGGCGATCAAGTCTTGCATGTTCAGCGCGTCGCGCAGGTCGTGCAGCCGGCCCATCTCCTCGTTTTCACGCTGGCCCTCTTCGCTGGGGTCGCCACCGATGACCGACACGCAGATGTTCGCCCAATCCCAGTCTGGCCGGCGACGCTTCAGCAAAGCCACCGAGCGAAACAGCGTGTCAATGCCTTTCAAGCGCTCGATGCGGCCGGCGAACAAGATCATGCGGTGCCGGCGCGGAATGCCGATCACGCTCTTTGCGTAACTCTGTTCGATGGGGTGGAAGCGCGATGGATCGACGCCGGGTGGCACGATGCGAATGCGCGACGAGGGCGCGCCGTAGAAGCGCACCAGCTGTTGTTTTTCAACCGTCGTGTTTGCAGTCAGGCGGTCGGCCAGATTAGACAGATTGCATTCACTATCCAGGCGCAGGTCACTCTCGCGATCTTGCGGGCGCTCGGCGATCTGATTTTTCAGCGCGGCCAGCGTGTGATAGGTCAGCACAAAGGGAGTACCCCAGCACTTGCGCAGGTTCTCTGCGACGAGGCCGGAGAGCCAGTAGTTGGCGTGAATGATGTCGTAGTTCCGAGTGCCGCTGGCCGAGTTCTCGGTCTCGGAGCTGAATTCGCACATCCACTCGGTGAATGCCGGCACACATTGATAAAGATCGTTCTTGCCAACAGGCGCTTCGGGGCCGGCCGGCACGTGAATGACGCGCACGTTCTGACCGAGGCGCGGGTCGATGCGCAGATGGTGCGCGTTGTTGCTGCGCGTGAAGATGTCGACGTGGATGTTGCGCCGGCCCAACTCACGTGCGATCTCGCGCACATACACATTCATGCCGCCGGTGTCCTTGCCCCCCAGCGTGGCCAGCGGCGAGGTGTGGAAGCTGATCATTGCAACGCGCATGACGAAAGAATTGTAGGCGCTTTGCATTGTGTTGCGGTTAAATGGACGCATGGTGATTTTGCGCGATGTGACCGATGCCGACCTGCCCACTCTTTTTGAGCATCAGCGCGATCCTGTTGCATGTGATCTGGCTGCATTCCCATCACGTGATGAAGGTGCGTTCATGGTCCACTGGCGCAAGGTTCGCGCTGACGACACTGCGTTGACGCAGGCTATCGTGGTGGATGGCGCGGTCGCCGGCTACATTGCCAGCTTCGTGATGCACGGTCAACGCGAAGTGGGTTACTGGCTTGGGCGCGAGTGGTGGGGCAGAGGGATTGCGACAGAAGCGCTCGCGCAGTTGCTGCAACGCGAAAAGCGCCGGCCATTGCACGCGCATGTGGTCAAAAACAATGCCGGCTCGCTGCGCGTGTTGCACAAGTGCGGCTTTGTCGTCGCCGGCGAAGACAGCGGCTTCAACGATCACCTGGGCCGGCAGATTGATGAGTATGTGCTGGTGCTGGAGTAGTGCATAATCTTTGTATGCCCAAAATTCACATCGACACCGACCTCGGCGGCGACCTGGACGACCTGTGCGCGCTGGCGATGGCGCTGCGCTGGCCAGGCGCCGACCTCATCGCAGTCACAACAAATCAAGACAATGCAGGCCGGCGCGCCGGCTACTGTCGCTACGCGCTTGATCTGGCTGGCCGCAGCGACATCCCGGTGGCCGCCGGCGCGGACGCTTCGCTCGATGTGTTCCGCCTCTACGCCGGCCTGCCCGACGAGGCGGCGTATTGGCCCGAACCAGTGCCCGCGTTGCCCGGGCCGATGGACGCCGCGCTTGATCTTTTGGAAAGCAGCATTGAGCAGGGCGCGCTGATCTGCGGCATCGGCACCTACACCAACCTTGCCTTTCTGGAGCGCCGCCGGCCAGGCATCCTGCAGCGCGCGAACCTGTTTCTGATGGGCGGCTATGTTTTTCCCATCCGTGCCGGCTACCCGCAATGGGGCAATGACATGGATTGGAACGTGCAGAACGACATCGGCTCGGCGAAGTGGGTGTACGAAAACGCGAACCCGACGCTGATCCCGATGACGATGACGATGGAGACGGCATTGCTGAAGTCGCATCTGCCGGCATTGCAGAAGGGCGATGCGCTGGCGCGGTTGATCGCGCATCAGGCGGGCGCGTTCGAGATTGAATACAACAACGCAAAGCAATTCGAAAGCTGTGCCGCCGTGCCGCGCGACATCATCAACTTTCAGCACGATCCGCTGGCCTGCGCCATCGCGCTCGGATGGCGCGAAGGGGTGGTGATTGAGGAATTGCCGCTCGCGTTTGAAGTGGTCGATGGCTGGCTGGTCGAGCGCGTCGATCCCGCCGGCAAGCCCACGCGCCTCGTCACGCAGATCGATGGCGCGAGGTTTAGCGAGCATTGGGTGAAAGTGGTGTCTGGCCAGCCATAGCCAGTCATAGCCCGGATTCAAACGGCCAACTCTTGCGCCTTTTGTTCGGCCTTGAGCGAGATGCTCTCGATGGCTTCGCGGGGTGATTTGCCACTCAGCCGGCGATAGGCATACAGATACAGATCGCGCGCAATTGCGGTCAGTGGCGCGGCGGCGATCACGCCGATGAAGCCAAGGTCTGCACCCAGCACGATGAGCGCGATCAGCAGGATCGCCGGATGCACGCCGACGCTCTCGCCGATGACGCGCGGCACCAGAAAATTATTCTCGACGAATTGGATGACGACGAACAGCACCAGCACGGCGATCGCCGATGCCGGCCCGCCCACGATAAACGCCACAATCACTGCAGGGATCGCGCCGAGCATTGCGCCGATCATGGGGATGAGTTCTGCAACGCCCGCCCAGATCGCCAGCACCAGAATGTAGTCGACCTCGATGCCGGGGATGAAGTCGAGGATGACCAGTCCCACCCATACTGCCGCGCCGATGATGACGCCGAGCGTAAGTTGCCCGCGAATAAATGCGCTGAGCGTGCGGTCGACCAGCGCCCAACTGTTCCACACGTCAGGGCGAATACGACGGTCGAGCAGCCGATTGAAGATCACCCTGCCGCGCCGGCCATCATTCAGCAGATAAAACAGCCAGATCGGGATGACAAGGAAGCCGACGAAGAACGACAGAAAGCTGAACACGCCGGTAATGCGGCTGAGCAGAAAGCCGCCAGTGGCGCGCAAGATGTCGGCGATATTGGCTCGAATCGCCGGCAACGCGTTCTGCGCGGTTTGTTCAATGGGTGATTGCAGCGCCGGCGGCACTGTATGCTCATACCAATCAAGCGCCTGGCGCAACAACGTCTGCAACTGGCTCGGATCGGTGAAGCGCAAGACCAACCGCTGCAACTGGTTGAGCAGCGGCGGCACGATCAACACGACGATGCCGATCAGCACCAGCGCAACAATGGCATACACGATGAGGATGGCCGCCCAGCGCGGCAGGCGTTTGTCGAACTTGTTGATAAGCGGCGTGATGAGATAGGCCAGCGCCAGACCGACGATGAAAGGCGCCAGGGTGTTGCCGGCAGCAATGAGCAGCCATGCGACAACGACGACTGCAAATGCAACCAGCGCATAGCGCGCAAGCGTGCGCGCCGGCGGAAGCGTGAAGCATGGTGTGCTGGGTGGGTTGCTCATACAAAGCGCAATTGTAGAGGCGACTGATCGGTCGCCGGCTATTCCCGGCGCATCATCCGCAGGCTGATGGCGTTGTGACGCTCGACCACCGGCGCAAGATCGAGCGTTGCCAGTTGCCCCTCGCGCACCACCACGCGCCCGTCGATCATGCTGAAGTCCACGCCGCGCGGCGCGCAGAAGATGAGCGCAGCCAGCGGGTCGTGCAGTGCGCCGGCGTATTCCACCCGCTTCAAATTCACCGCGATCACGTCGGCGCTCATCCCCGGCGCGATCATGCCGATGTCGTCGCGGCCCAGCACGCTGGCCCCGCCGCGCGTCGCCATCCACAGCGCCTCATAGGCCGATATGGCTTGCCTCGCTCCCGTTCCTGGAGAGGAGGGAGAGCCGCCATACATGGCAAACGACGCGTCCATCACCCGCTGCAACAACATGGCCTGACGCGCCTCAGCCAGCAGGTGATTGCCGTCGTTGCTCGCACTGCCATCCACGCCCAACCCAACCTTGACGCCGGCGTTCAACCACAACCGCACCGGCGCGATGCCGCTTGCCAGGCGCATGTTGCTGCTGGGGCAATGCGCCACCCCGCAACCGCACGCGCCCATGCGGTGGATATCGCCAGAGTTGAAATGCACGCCGTGCGCGTACCACACATCATCGCCCAGCCACTCCACGCTCTCCGCGTAATCCAGCGGTCGTTTGCCAAACATCGCCAGGCAAAACTCATCCTCGTCGCGCGTCTCGGCCAGATGCGTGTGCAACATCACGCCATAGTGTCGCGCCATGCGTGCGCTCTCGCGCATCAGCCCGGTCGTCACGCTGAACGGAGAGCAGGGTGCGAGCGCGATGCGGATCATCGCATGGCGCGCTGCGTCGTGATGCTGTTCGATGGCGCGCCGGCTTTCTTTCAAAATGAAACCTTCGTCCTCGGTCGCCTTATCTGGCGGCAGGCCGCCCTTGCTCTCGCCCAGACTCATGCTGCCGCGCGTGGCGTGAAAGCGCAGGCCGATCTCCTTCGCCGCGCGAATCTCATCGTCGATGGTGCAACCGTTCGGGTAGATGTACAGGTGATCGCTGGCGGTGGTGCAGCCACTCAGCATCAGCTCGGCCATGCCGGTGAGGGCGCTGGTGTAAATCGCGTCGCTGTTCAATCCAAGCCAGATCGGATACAGCGTCTTCAACCAGTTGAACAGGCCGCTATCCTGCGCAACGCAACGGGTGAGCGTTTGATACAGGTGATGATGCGTGTTGACGAGGCCGGGAAGCACAACATGATCCTGCAGACTTTGAATTTCGAGTTTTGGCTCTCGGATCGGGGCGCGGCCGGCGATGTGTAAATTGCCGCTTTCCCATCTCCACTCTCCAACACGGCCAACCCACTCGATGACATTGTTGTGGATGAGAACGGCGGCGGCGTGGATCGGCGGGGCCGGCGCCTTGTGATCGCCGGTCATCGTGACCAATGTGTGAATGTTTGTCAGCAGCGTATATGGCATAAGGCGCGATTATCCCCGTATAATTTCCCATCCTATGTTGAGCAACCAGGTGCGCCAGACCTTCATCGATTATTTCGTGCGGCAGGGGCACACGCACGTGCCATCGTCGTCGCTGATTCCCTTCGGCGACAAGACCATCCTGTTCACGAACGCCGGCATGAATCAGTTCAAGGATGCTTTCCTCGGACTGGAAAAGCGCGATTACGTGCGCGCCGTGACGGCACAGAAGGTCATGCGCGTCAGCGGCAAGCACAACGACCTTGAAAATATCGGCCACACCAAGCGCCACCACACCTTCTTCGAGATGCTCGGTAATTTCTCGCTCGGCGATTACTTCAAGGCCGACGCGATGAAATACGCGCTGGAGTTGCTTGAGGGTGAATATGGCTTCCCGCGCGAGCGCCTGTGGTTCACCATCTATGAGAACGACGATGAGTCATACGACCTGTGGCAAAAGGTTGGCATCAAGGCGTCGCGCATTTTGCGCTTCGGCGAGAAAGACAATTTCTGGAGCATGGGGCCGACCGGTCCATGCGGCCCGAACAGCGAAGTTCACATCTTCACCGGCGATTTGGCTGACAATGACGCGAAGTGGGTGAACAACGACGATGATCCGCTTGAACGCACTGCCGAGTTGTGGAACCTCGTCTTCATGCAATTCAACCGCGACGAGAGCGGCGCGCTCACGCCATTGCCAAAGACCGGCGTCGACACCGGCATGGGTTTCGAGCGCTTGGTGCGCTTGCTGCAGGGCGCTGACAGCAACTTCGACACCGACCTGTTCCTGCCGTTGATCGACAAGACGCAGCAGTTGGCCAAAATGTCAGATGCGGAGCGGCAACAACATGAAGTCGCGTATCGCGTGATCGCCGATCACGCCCGCGCAGCAGCCTTTCTCATCGGCGATGGCGTGCTGCCCGGCAACGAAGGCCGCAACTATGTGCTGCGCATGATCATGCGCCGCGCCATGCGCTTTGGCCGCGAGCTTGGCTTCGAGGAGCCATTCCTGTACCAGATTGGCGAAGCGGTGATTGAAAACATGGGCGGCTATTACAGCGAATTGGTCATGCGCCACGATCACATTGTCAAAACCATTCGCGTGGAGGAAGAGAAGTTCGAGCGCATGCTCGATCTGGGCCTCGATCGATTGAATGAGTCGATCGACACACTCAAGGTGCAGGGATCGAAGGTCATCGACGGCGCGACGGCCTTCAAATTGTTTGACACCTACGGTTTGCCGCTGGAGATCACCCGCGATGTGGCGAAGGAGCGCGGGATGGGGGTGGATGAGGCCGGCTATGCTGTCGAGCGCGAGCACGCAAAGGACATTTCGCGCGCCGGCAGCAAAGCCCAATTTTCCGGCAACTACGATGTGGCCACCCACTATCGCGAGATGCTCGCCGATTTGCAGGCAGAAGCCAAGTTGCCGGCGGAGGGCGTGCATTACAACCCCTACGACGCGCTGACGATGGACACCGAAGTCCTCGCCATTTTGCGCGAAGGCGAATTGACCGGCAACGCGATGAAGGGCGAGCGCGTCGAGATCGTGTTGCGCGACACGCCGTTCTATGTCGAGAGCGGCGGCCAGGTCAGCGACACCGGCTTGATCTGTGCGCGCACTGATGTGGACACCGAAGAGGAGCCGGATTGGTGTGTATCCGTGAAGGATACCCGCCGGCCTGTGCCAGGCTTGATCGTGCACGTGTGCGAGGTGCAATGGGGCTCGCCGCAAGTCGGCGACGCCTGCACTGCGCAGGTGGATGAGGCGCGCCGCTGGGCAATCATGCGCAATCACACCGCCACGCACCTGCTGCAAAAGAGCCTGCGCACTGTGCTGGGATCGCACGTCAGTCAGCAGGGCTCACTCGTCGCCCCAGATCGCCTGCGCTTCGATTTCTCGCACGGCAATCCGCTTTCGCGCGATGAGTTGGAGCAGGTGAGCGAGATGCTGAACGATGCGATCCTCGACAACCTGCCAGTGACCGCGAAGACCATGCCTTACCAACAGGCGATTGACTCCGGTGCGATGGCGTTCTTCAGCGAGAAATACGGCGACATGGTGCGCGTGGTCAACATCGGCGAAGCAGGCGATCAGCCATTCAGTGCGGAGCTGTGCGGCGGCACGCATGTGCAACTCACTGGCGACATCGGTAGCGCGATGCTGGTGAGCGAAGGCGCAGTGAGCGCCGGCGTGCGCCGCATCGAAGCGCTGACCGGGCGCGGCGTGCTGGAGCAGGCGCGCAAGCAGCAGCGCCAACTGAGCGAAGCCGCAAAGGTCTTGAGTGCAACCCCCGACACCGTGGCCGAACAGGCCGGCAAGCTGACAGCGCAATTGAGCGAGACCGAGAAACAGCTGGCGCAGGCGCGACGCGAGTTGGCAAAATCGCGCTTCGATGAGTTGATGGAAGACGCGCCGGCGGTGAACGGATCGCGCATGCTGGTGGCCGAGGTGAAGGTCGACTCCGCCGATCTGATGCGCGAGATGAGCGACTGGTTCCGCGGCAAATATGCGAGTGGCGCAGTCGTGCTCGGCGCGGTGATTCATGACAAGCCGGCGCTGCTCGTCGCCGTGTCGCAAGACCTGAACAAAAAGGGCGTGGATGCCGGCAAGCTGATCAAGGAGATCGCAGCGGTGGTCGGCGGCGGCGGTGGCGGCCGACCCAACCTGGCGCAGGCCGGCGGCAAAGACCCCGCCAAACTCGGTGAAGCGCTCGACAAGGCGCGCGCCCTGCTGACGAACATATAGCCGGCGGCATCTGCATGTGCAGTTTGCATCCCCACGTGCAGACTGCACAACTTTCAGGCAAACTTGCTCACCAAGCTGGACTGACGCGATGGACAAAAGAAAACCGACCGAGAGCGTGTGGCCTGCCGGCGTCGCGCGACCGGCACAGCGCGCCCTTGCCGGCGCTGGTTACACTCGGCTTGAGCAACTCGTCAAGGTGAAAGCGAGTGACCTGTTGAAGTTGCATGGCATGGGGCCGAAGGCGATCACGGCACTCCGCAACGCGCTTGAAGCGAAGGGGCTGTCTTTTGCAGCGGAAGCATAATCAACAGCATTCCAAATGAAGTGTGGCTTTGCGCCATTGCAAGAGACAATATCCGCCAGCCACTCATCGCATGTTCACACAGCAAACGCCGGCTGAAATGGGGTATCCTCTGCCTCTGGTCTCATGCTCGGAAAGATTGTTTCACTCGACCCTGCCGACGATGCCATCGGCGCGCTCGACCGCGTCGAATGGGCCAATGCCGACCGCGTGGCGTTGGTGATGCCGACGGTGCTGCGCTGGCGCGAAGTCGATTTTGTGCAGGTGCAGCGTGCCGGCCGGCAGCGCAATGTCGAGATTGCGATCATCCACTCTGACTTCAAGCAGCGCCAAGCCGCGCGCGAGGCGGGATTGACCGCATTCGCCAATGCCAATGACGCCATGCAAAAGCGCTGGCTGACGAGCGAAGAGGCAGAGCCGATTCGCCGGCTCACCCCACCGCGACGATTTGCTC
>CAZPVX010000008.1:58751-147163 GCA_964590135.1 uncultured Anaerolineae bacterium
TCCCTGGGAGGACGAGGACGGCAACTACGAGATGGTCGCGCGGGCCCGCGACCTCGGTTGGGAAGCGCTGGTCGTCACCATCGACCACGCGCCCGGCCGCGGCCGCGAGCACAACGAGCGCAACGGCTTCGTCATCGCCGCGCGCGGGTTGATTGCGCTCGCCACCGCCGGCGTGATGGCGGCCGCGTTTGTTTCGTTGCTGCCGCACGCGCAGATCATCCTGGCTGCATCTAGTCAGAATATCGAGACGATCGTGCCGGTGCGGCTGGACACGAAGGCAAGCGACGTGGATGTGGAAGCCGGCACGGTGCCGGCAACGCGCGTCGATGTGATCATCGAAGATCGCCTCAGCACGCCAACCACCGGCAAGAAGGACATCAAGCGCTATCGTGCCAGCGGGCAGGTGACGTTTTCCAATCTGCTGGCCACACCCTATGTCGTGCCGCGCAACACGGTGGTGCGCACCACTGCCACCAGCACGCCGGCGCGCTTTGTCACCACCAGCGACGTAGAAGTGCCAGCTGGCGGCCAGGCGACCGTGACTGTGCAGGCGATCGAAGAGGGGCCAAACAGCAACGTCGGCGCCGGCCAGATCAACCGTGTGGAGGGAGTGCCATCCCTCGCAGTCTCGGTGATCAACAGCGCGCCGACGGGCGGTGGCGGCAATGAGACCGTGAGGGCAGTGACGAAGAATGACTATGCGCGCTTGCGCGTCGCTCTGCGCGAGAAGTTGCTGCAAGAGGCGGTGGAGAAAATGCGCGAGCAACGCGAGGTGGTGAATGGCGGCTTGATCGTGCTGCCGGAGACGCTGTTCGTGGCCGACGTGCAGGATGAGACCTTCGACCGCTTTGTGACCGAGCAGGCCGATGAGGTGAGCCTGAACATGCGCTTGCAGGTGGCCGGCCTCGCCGTCGACCCGCGAGATCTGGATGCAATCTCGCGCGAGGTGTTGATGCAGCGCGTGCCGCAGGGCTTCGAATTGCTCAGCGTGCAATCGGCCAGTGGCGAGGTGGCTGAAGAGGGCACCGGCAGCGACACGATGTTCTTCGTGAATGCGCGCGGCACTGCCGGCGCAAACATCGATGAGCGCGAGGTAAAGCGACTGGTGCGCGGCAAGACGCCGGCGGAAGCGCAATCTGCTCTCTTGCAAAATTTTGCGCTGGTGCGCAACCCGCAAATCATCACCGGGCCGGACTGGCTGATGGAATCGATCAATCGCCTGCCACTGGTCATCCAGCGCATCGACACGGAAGTGAAGCGAGAGTAAATGGCGCGCACACTGGCATTGGATGTGGGCAACCGGCGAATTGGCGTTGCTGTGAGCGATGTGACCAAACTGCTGGCAAAGCCACTCGGCGTGATCGACCGCAAGGCGGAAGATGCGCTGGCGCGGGTGCTGGCGCTGCTGCGCGAGCAGGACGCCGATGAGATCGTCGTCGGGCTGCCGATTCACGCCGATGGCCGCGCGAGCGAGCAATCGCATCTGGTGCGGCAATTCGCCGATGCGCTTGCATCGCAGGTCGCTGTGCCGGTGAAATACGTCGATGAGCGACATAGCACGCAGGATGCAAAGGCCATCATCGCCGAGCAGAAGCGACACAAGCAACCTATCCACGACGATGCCATCGCTGCCGCCGTCATTTTGCAGCGCTATCTGGATGAGCAACGAAGTGATTTCGAAGAGGATTTGAGTGACGGGTAAAACATGGCTATTGGCAAAAGGCGTGACGCGCCACTTTGACCGATAGTCAGCAGCCAATGACATGCGACGACAATTCTCAATTTTCAAGCTGGCCTTGTTCGCCGTCACGATCGGTGTGATGGTGTGGGCCGGCCGCATCTGGACGCAGCGCATAAGCGGCACAGGCCTGCCGGCGGCGCAGCAGATGTCCGGTCTCGACAAGTGGCTGATCGGCACCTACCTCGACCTGATTCGCAGCAGCGATGTGACCAAGCCAGTGAGCAATGATCCGACGCCGCAGCGCTTTGTGGTGGAGCCAGGCATGTCGGTGGCCGACATTGGCAAGCGCCTGGCCGCGCAAGGGCTGATCCGCGACAGCGAGCTGTTTCGCATCTACATGCGTTTGAACGGTCTCGACGCCGGTGTGAAGGCTGGCGCATTTACGTTGCGCCCAAACATGAGCATCGAACAGATCGCCCTCGCCTTGCAGCGCAGCCAGGCCAATGAGGTGCAAGTCACCATCCCTGAAGGTCTCCGGCGCGAGGAGATCGCCGAATTGCTGGAGCAGCAGATCGGCGTGAGCGCCGACGAATTCAAGCGCTTGACGCAGCGCGCGAGCGATTACGATTACCCCTTCCTCAAAGGCTTGCCGAGCGATGCCACGCTTGAAGGCTATCTTTTCCCTGACACGTATCGCCTGCCGGAGCACCCGACTGCACAAGATGTGGTGTTGCGCATGTTGGACAACTTCGAGGCGAAGGCCGGCCTGCTGCTGGCAAATGCTGCGCAACAGAACAGATCTCCGCGCGACATCGTCACGCTGGCTTCCATCGTCGAGCGTGAAGCGGTCATCCCAGCCGAACGCCCCACGATTGCCAGCGTGTACTGGAACCGCCTCGGCATCGGCCAGCCATTACAGGCCGACCCCACTACGCAATTTGCGCTTGGCTTTCAGCCTGATCAAAAGACGTGGTGGAAAAAGGGTTTGACGCTGGACGATTTGAAATATGAGGACCCTGCCGGCTACAACACCTACGTCAATCCGGCATTGCCGCCTGGGCCGATTGCCAGCCCGGGCTTGTCGGCACTGCAAGCCGCGTTGCAGCCGGCGCAGACCAACTTCTTTTACTTCGTCGCTGCGTGCAATGGCGACGGCACGCACCAGTTCTCCGTCACATTCGAAGAGCACCGTGCGAAATTGTGTCAGTAAAGAAAAGATAAGCGCGACGCACCTTTGAGATGCGTCGCACTTTTATTGAGTCTCGAATAAATCATGTCCCTAGCTGAACTCGTCATGCCCGCGTAGGTGGGCATCCAGAATGCCGCAAATGACTGGATTCCCGCTTTTGCAGGAATGACAGTAAACATTCTGTTGAGCGGACATGATTTTGTCAAAGCTCAGTAGTAGCACCCAAATTCTTCCACCGCATCGACCATCGCCAGGATGTTCTCCGCCGGCACATCCTGCATGATCGTATGCACCGATGAAACCATGTAGCCGCCACCCGGCGCAAGCGTTTCGATCACGCGCTCCACTTCATTGCGCACCTGTGCCGGCGTGCCACTTGGCAGGATGTGATGCGTGTCCACCGCGCCGCAAAACGTGAGCTGCTGGCCGAATCGCTTCTTCAGTTCAGGTAAATTGCCGATGCGGCCGGCGGATGTCTGGATGGGATTTAGGATGTCCACGCCGATCTCGATGAAGTCGGGGATCAGGTCGAACACATCGCCATCGGTGTGGAAAAACACTTTCGCTTGTGTGCGTTGCTTGATAAAGGCGATATAGTCGGCGTGGATCGGCTTCAGCACGTTGCGATACATGCGCGGCGACATCAGCAGGCTGCTCTGCGTGCCGAGGTCATCGCCGATCTTGATAATGTCGATCAAGTCGCCACATTCGCGCAGAAAATGTCCCATCAGTCGCTTGCACAGGTCGGCAATCTTCTGCAGCAGCGCCTCAGCAAATTCCGGCTCCTCGCCCAGATTCAACAGAAATGCGTCCATGCCCTGCATCGCGAAGGCGCGCTCCAGCGGGAACAGCAGCCACGGCGTGCCGATGACGGCAAATTCGTTTTCCCCGCGCAGCCGGCTTGCCTCACCCCGAACGTGCGCGATGCGGGACGGATCATCCATATCCGGCCAGGGATACTTTTCGATGGCGTCGATCGTGTTTGCAGCGGCCAGCGGGTGCACACCCGGGAACCACACGCCTGGCTCGATCTCGCGTTGCCCGCTGCCCCAATCGTCGATGAAGGGTGAATGGGGTTCACGCGATTGATTGCGCTGATACACCTGCGCGGGAAAGCGATCCAGCACGCCGCGCGCATCGCTGCCCAGCCGATGCAGCGTGGCCTCATCCAGCAGCGCGGTGCCTAGCTCCGGCCAGTCGTAGATGTAACGATTCTGCGGTGTGATGCCGATGGCGTGCGCGAGGCGCTGATAGGTCGGCATTTTCATGCCGGTGGTGTTGCTCGTGCCAAGGATGATCGGCACGCGGTCGGGTTGCTCATGGTTCAGCGCAGTCAGCACGCGCTCGCGAGGGGTAAGCATGGCGCCCATTGTAGGGAAGGCCGACACAACGCAAACCGGCAGACCGGCTAGTTTGCAAGAATCATTCGTTGGCGCGTGATCCAGACTCAGCCAACTTTGTGAGGTGCGCGAGTGAGCATGCAATTACTGGCCGGCGCTGCATCCGTGCGCTGCCAGTGGTTTCCAGCGCCCTCTCATTCAGTGTCAGCCCTGCAGGGCAGGATGCTCTCCGCTACGCTTCGACAATCTGCGAGGTGCGCCGGCCACGCTGCAACCGCATGAACGCTACCGCCAGCAGCGGCAACATCGCAACCGCAAAGCCGACGCCAGCGACCAGCGTGAAACCCGATGCAGCCAGCAGCAAACCGCTGCTCAAGCTGCCGGTGGCGCTGGCCAGGCTCACCACAGTGTCGTTTGCCCCTTGCAGTCGTGCGCGCTCACTCACGCCCAGAGCGTCGGTCAGCAGCGCCCCGCCGGCCACGTAGCAGCAACTCCAGCCCAGGCCGACACAGAACTGCGCCAGCGCGATCCATGGCGTGGCGTAGGACAACGGCGCGATCACGCAACCGGTCATCAGGATGCCGGCGCCCAGCGCGATCACCTGTTTGCGCCCCCAGCGGTCAGCCAGTTGCCCTACCAGCGGCGACAGCGCAAACATGCCCAACACATGCATGCTGATAACCGCCGAGATATCGCCGAGGCCGTGATTGTGGTCGTCCATGTGGACGCTCACGCTTGCCATCAATAGCACCATGGCTGCCTGCCCGCACATCATGGCGAGCAGTGCGGTGAACACCGCCGGCTCACGCAGGGCCTCACGGAAAGAGCGCGACTTCGCCGGCGCTTGCGGCGCATCGTCGACCTGCGGCTGCAAAGATGTGGCGGCAGCCCGCTCGACCAGGCCCTTCCAATTCACCGACAACACGGCAAACAGCACAACGCCGACGACGAGATACATGGCCGAGGTAAACAGCAGCGGGCCGGCGTAGGTATTCAGCCCCATCGAGAGCGCCCAGTTGCCCATCGGCGTGGCCAGCAGCGGGCCGATCACCGCGCCGACTGTCGCGCCCCAGATCACCAGGCTCATCGCTCGCGCGCGACGTTCCGGCTGGTTGACTTCAGCCACGGCAAAGCGGCTCTGCTCAAGTGTGGCACGCCCCATCCCCAGCACGAACAACCCCCACAGAAAGCCGAGGAAGCTGGCGCGGACGATGCCAAAGCCAGCGATGAATGCGCCGAGGCAGCACAGCAGCGCGCCGAGCGTGAGGCCATTGCGACGGCCCACCCGCGCCATCAACTTGCCGGCGGGATATGCCGCCAGCGCCGCGCCAGCGAGCGAAGTCATGCCGGCGAGGCCGGCCAGCGCTTTCTGTCCACTGAGCTGCACGGCTGTCAGCGTGGTAATGGTGGTGGCTGTGTTGTAGGCGACCTGTGACAAACTTTGCGCCAGCATCAAGCCGAGCATCACGCGCAACAGGTCGCGACGGTCTGAGGATTGCATGGGTTGATTATGCGGCAGTGTGAAAAACGAAAGGGCAGGCTATTCACCTGCCCTTGCGAGACACAACTTCTATATGCCTAGCGCAATGAGTTGAGATAGTTGACGAGGTTGGTGAGTTCCTCAGGTTTCAACTGCTGCTCATAGATCTGCGGCATCACGCCGGCCGGGCAAGGGCCTTGCGGGCACTGCGGAACGACATAGGCGTTTGGATGCAGGATCGACTGGTGAATGTACTCCTCGCCGGTGGTGGCTGCCGGCTGGCCGGTCACCTTCGTCTTGTAGCTTTCAGAAGTGACAATCTCTTCAGCATCCGCGCCGATCTTGGTCAGGTTTGGCCCCACTGCACCTTGATTGCCAACACCGCGAATGGCGTGGCAGGCAGTGCAGCCGGCCTTCTCATACACAGCCTTGCCGGCTTCCTGCTCTGGAGTGAGCGGCACCGCGGTGGGACGCGGCGCACCGCCCTCGCCGGGCAACGGCGCAAGCACCGACTGATCATCAGGTCGCGGGTTCAAGCCCCAATTGACGATGAAGTTGGTGACATCGCGGATCTGGTCTTCGCGCAACGAGCCGCCGAAGTTGGACAAGAAGGTGGGATGGTTGACGTCCCACACGTTGCTGGTCTTGACCGGGATGCCGGCGGAGGTCACGCTGAGGATGTAGTCGTACAACGAAGCGGTCCAGCCCACTTCCTCCAGACGCTTGCTCTTCTCAAGGGTGTTGATGCTCTGCGCGCCGAGCGCATCGGTCTTGATTTCGATGCGGCCCACGAAGGTCTGGGAGGAGAGTGCTGGCCCTTGACCTTCAATACCCTCGCCATCCACGCCGTGGCAGCGCGCGCATTGCAGACCATAGACTTTGGCGCCGGCTTCGATCGAGCGGCCGTTAAAGTTGGCAGCGCGCGCGTTCAAGCCGGTGCGATCGGAGATGCCCACGATGGTGCAGATGCTCAACATGATCAGCAGGGCGATCAAGCCGGCGAGGATGCGCACCGTGAAACTAGGGCGGTAGGTGATGATTCTTTTGAACATGGCTGTCTACTCGGCCGAATACCCAGACTGCTCGTGCAGGTAGGTGAGTTTCTGGAATTGCGCGGCGGCGCCCTTGCTGTCGGTGTAGTTGATCGTCAACGTGACGCGAATCAAGTTTTCCTGCACCTGATGCACATCTAGCGTGGCGCTGGCATCCGCTGAGAGCTTGCGCCCCAACGGATCGGCATTGATCTTTCGATTCTCCATGTCGTTGTGGATCTCGCGGATCAAGCCGTCCATACTGGCGTTGCCCGTGTTCGGCGCGGCGTTCACCGTGTGCGTGCCGACAACATATTGATGGAACGGCAGCGCATGCACCGGGCCAACACCCTCATCAGGGATGAAGTGCTGCCCCACTTCGGCGGCAGGGTCAGCGCCCACAAAGCCGAAGCCGGTGATTGGCACGCCGGTCGGCATGCCGGCCAGCGACAGATACAGGATGATCGCCGTGAAGATGCCACCGATGCCCAGCATGATCTTGCGGTCCTTGTAGCGCCGGCTCGGGTTCGGATCGATGTATGGCACGATGAACAGAATACCGATCATGGCCGGACCGATGATGACACCCCAGAACACTTTTGGCGTCAGGCCAAGCACGTTGGCGAAGAATTTATCGATCTCGCCGGCGATGCCACTCGGTAGAAGGGGAATCATGTGCGGGATCTTCAACAGGCCTTGCAACCAGTAGAAATACCACGGTGCGACAGTGTGATTCGGCGTGACCAGCGGGTCAGCATGATGCTCCAGCGGCGCGCCGCCATACCATGTGACCACCGAGAGCGCGATGATGGCAAACGCCACGCCGGCATACATCAACTCGTTCGTCAAAATGTCGGGCATGAAGTTGACGCGCTTGTCCGGCGCAACCTTGCGCGCATTGTCCTCACCGATGCCCTCCAACTCAGGCGGCAGGCTGAGACCCCAGCGCACCACCTTGTAGTAATGCACCGCAACGAAGATGATGCCGATCAGTGGGAACAGCACGACGTGGAACAGGTAAAAGCGCAGCAAGCCGCCGGCGCCGATATCTGGCGCGCCGCGCAGCAGCAGGTTGATCTGCGGCCCGATGCCTGGCACGGCGTCAGCCATCGAGGTGCCGATGGTCACCGCCCAGAATGCCAGTTGGTCCCACGGCAGCAAATAGCCACTGAACGAAAGGAACAGCGTGACGACCAGCAGCACGACGCCGGTAAACCAGGTGAATTGACGCGGCTTCTTGTAGGAGCCGGTCAGGAACGTCCGCAGCATGTGCAGCGTGACGATGATCACCATGCCTTCCGCGCCCAGGCGGTGCAGATCGCGCATGAACTTGCCAAATGGCACGTTCGTGAGGATGTCGATCATGTTGACGTAGGCGATGGTGGGCGCCGGCGTGTAGAAGATCATCAGGAAGATGCCGGTGATGATCTCAAGCGTGAAGAAGAGCGCCGACAGCAATCCCAACCGGAAGGTGGGATATAGCGCGGTGACCGCCTCGTGATAGAACGTCGGGCGAATGTGGAACCAGAAGCCCTCGGTGTGCGGCTTGACGCGCGGGTTGGGCTTGGCCGGCGGATCGCCACGCAGCACGCTGCGCACGTCATTCCACGACAAGCCCGAAGTCAGGCGCGTAAATCCATCGTCCAGACGCTGAGCGACAGTGGCCTTGACGCCGGTGGTCTTGATCTGTTTGGCGAGTTTTTGTCCGATGATTGCCATAGTTAGGAATCCTTCAACAACATCCTCGTGACTAGAAGTGCGACTTGCCAAGAATCTTTGCGCCGGTATTCACTTCAATGGAATCGGCGCCTGATGGCATGGGGATGGCTGTGCCATTCGACCAATCGGTGAGCGCATTGCCGGATGCATCCACCACGCGGAAGCGGAAGCTATCCAGGTTGCGCGGGGCCGGCCCGGCGATGTAGGTGCCATCAAGCTTGAACTGCGAGCCGTGACAGGGGCAGGCAAAAATGCCGGCCGCATCGCTCCACGCATAGATGCAACCGAGATGGGTGCAAATCTTATAGATGGTGTTGATGCCGGCATCCGTGTTCACCAGCCAGAACTTGCCAGGGTTGTTTGGCACGGGCGGCTGGTTGGCCTGTGGGAAATCCGCAGCGCGCACGCGGATGATGCCGCCAAATTCGCCCTCGCGAAAGCGCGGCATGGCGAAGAAGAAAGTGATGCCGCCAAACTGCGCGAGGAACAGTGCCATCGATGCGCCCCACACATAGTTGAGAAATTCGCGGCGCGTGACACCTTTGGGCGATGCCGGCGGTGCAGCTTCTTCCTTTGCCGCCGGCTTGGCGGCAGGTGCACCGCCGGCTGGTCGTGCAGCAGGCGCTGCTTTCTGCACATTCTGACTCGCCGCTTTTGCTGCGTTGGCGGCATCCGATGCCACCTTCCCTGCCTCATCAGCGGCCTGAGGTCCCGTTGTTTCTGCCATTGACATTCCTCACGATATAAGGTCTGGAAGTGAAAATAGCCGAGGCGCAATCCCTCTTGCGCTCCGGCCTACAACAACTGTAGGCAAAATATATCACGCTCAAATCTGCTTCTCAGTGATATTTGTCATGCCTATTGATGACATTCATCCATACGATCTGCCACCGCGAAATTGCCACGGCGATTCAATGCGTAAATTAACATGACTTGCCACCTATACCGTCATGCCCACGAAAGTAGGCATCCAGACCCAGACTTAACCCCAAAAGGGCTGGATTCCTGCCTTCGCGGGAATGACATTGGCTTCCATGCCCTGGGTGGCAAGACACGTTAAATCACGCGAAGAAGCCGGCGGCCACGAGCGCCAGCAGCACGACGCCGGCAGCGATGCGATACCACGCAAACGGCTTCAGATCGTGCTTCGCCACGTAACCCAGAAAAAACCGCACCACCACCAGCGCAACGATGAACGAGACGACAAAGCCGACGGCGAATGCCAGCGCATATTCACTGCCCACCCGTCCGGGGTCGCGCACAAGCGAAAACAAAGACGCGATGATCATGGTGGGTATGGACAGGTAGAACGAGAAACGCAGTGCGGTGGGGCGATCCAGCCCCATTAACAGGCCGCCCACCAGCGTGGATGCCGAGCGCGACATGCCCGGCCACAAGGAGGCAATCTGCGCGATGCCAATGCCAAGCGCCTGCGCCGGTCGCGTCTGCTCGATGTCGGTAGTCCCCGGCACGCGCGGTCGCCATTCCACCGCCAGCATGATGACGCCGCCAACAATGAGCGCGAACGCGACGGTTGTTGGGTTGAACAGGCGCTGCTCGATGATTTTGTTGAGCAGCAGGCCGATGACAGCCGCCGGCACAAACGCGATGGCGATGTTGACCAGCAGCATCTGCGCGCGGCGCTCGCTCAATGCGCGCTTCAGCAAGCCAACCAGATCACGGATGAAAAACACGACCACCGCCAGAATTGCGCCAAGCTGGATGAAGATCTCAAACGTGCTGGCAATGGTCTCAGGAAAATTGAGCAGCTTGCCCACGACGATGAGGTGGCCGGTGGATGAGACGGGCAGAAATTCGGTGAGGCCTTCAACGATGCCCATGATGATGGCCTTGATGATGAGCGGCAAATCCATGACGGCGAATGGTAGCACCACGCATCTGCTGGCTGGCAGGGGATTTGACGCCTGAAAAATCACCGCGCCAATTCGACCAGTCAAGCACTGGACTTGCACCGCTACTGCACACGCCTGTCAATTTGTGTCGATACAATCGCAATGCGCTTTGCAATCAACGCGCGCATTTCGTTGCTCAGATTCGCTGCCAAAACCTGCCAAAAACCTGCTGCACTGAAGCCGCTGGTGCTGGTGTAGAGCGATTGGCAGAACAGCGACAGGATTCAACAGACATTTTCATTGCACGCTGCGCGGGGAACGACAAATCTACCAGATCTTTCATCCAAACCATGCAAAACAGAGCTTCCTTCGCGCTCGCCCTGCTCGGCTTCGCACTACTTTTCGGCGTGCTGGCCGACATGCTGCTGAAAGTCACGCCGTGGGGTGTGAGTGTGCTCATCGTCACATTGCTGCTGATCTGCATCATCATCCTTGCATCACGCATCGACACGCCGGCGTGGCGACTGGCTGGCGGCGGGCGATGGATGCTGGTAGTGGCACTGGTCTTCGCGGTCGCCTACGCCACTCGTGACACACAGATGCTGGCTGCTTTCAACTTGCTGGCGATTTTGCTGGCGCTAGCAATAGCCGGCTATCGTGCGCAGGCTAGCCGCATCCGCGTTGCATCGCTGGTCGATTACGGCGCCGCGCTGTTGTATTCCGGCGCACACGCGCTGGCCGGCACGCTCATGCTTGGGTTGATGGATATTCGCCCCGGATTTTCGCAAGCGCGACGCACATGGCTGCGGCCCGCAGTCGCGGTGTTGACCGGCGTGTTGCTGGCGTTGCCGTTGCTGCTCATCTTCGGCGCGTTGTTCTCATCGGCGGACGCCGGCTTCGAGCATCTGATGCGCAGCATCACGCGCTGGCTGACCGAAGCCTTGATTACGCGGTTGGTGTTGGTAGTGTTGTGGATGTGGCTGGCCGCCGGCTTTTTGCGCAGCGTATTCCTCACACAGCCCCAAGCGGAAGGCAAGCCGGCGCTTGGCATCAGCAGCGCCATCGCCCGCGATCGCATCACGCTCGGCCACATCGAAATCAACGTGGTGCTGGGATTGGTGACAGCGCTGTTTGCGGTGTTCGTGGCGACGCAAACGCGCTATCTCTTCGGCGGTGCGCTGTTCATCAATGATCCGGCGCGCGTCTTGAGCGTGGCCGAATATGCGCGGCGCGGCTTCTTCGAACTGTCGGCGGTGGCGGCGCTGGCGCTGCCGCTGTTGATTCTGGCGCACAGCCTGCTGCGCGCGCCGGCGCGCGCATTCACCGTGCTGGCGCTGGCGTTGGTCAGCCTGTTGCTCATCATCATGGCCTCTGCGCTGTTGCGCATGTGGCTGTACATGCAAATCTATGGCCTGACCCAGCTGCGCATCTACACCACCGCGTTCATGCTGTGGCTGGCAGCCACATTCGTGTGGCTGGTTGCCACCACGCTGCGCGATCGCGCCAACCGTTTTGCCTTCGGCGCGATGGTTGCCGGCTTTGCCACACTGCTCGCGCTAAACCTGCTGAACCCGCTGGATGTGATCGTGCGCACAAACGTAAGCCGGCTAAACACGCCGGCAATGACAAACGGTGTGGAGCGCGAGACACAACTCGATGCCATTCATCTGGCCATGCTGGCAGAGGACGGCGATGCAGTGCCGGCGTTGCTGGATGCGCTACCAGCGCTGCAACCCAACGCTCGCTGCATCGTCGCTGCCGCACTGTTGTGGCACTGGCAAGCGCCGGCGGGCAAAAAGCTGCCCGACAAATTCGATTGGCGCAGCTTGAATGCGGGCCGCTGGCTCGCACTGCAGCGCCTTGCGCCGGCGCAGGACGAACTCAATCGCACCGCCTGCAAGGACAATTACTACCGTTACAACGATTGATGCGCAGTCGCTTATCATTACGCCGGCAATGAAAGCACTTGTCACCGGCGCGACCGGTTTTATCGGCGCAAATCTGATCGAGGCGCTGGCGCAACATGGCTGGCCGGCGCGCGCACTGCGCCGAAAAACGTCGTCGCTGCGCGCGCTCGAAGGGCTGGCCTACGAATCAGCCATCGGCGACATCAGTTTGCCAGAGACGCTGCCGGCGGCGATGGAAGGCGTCGATGTCGTTTTTCATGTCGCAGCGTCGGCAGACTACTGGCGCAACGACAAGGACAAGATGATGCGCGTGAACGTGAACGGCACGCGCAATGTGCTGCAAGCGGCGCTGGACGCCGGCGTCAGGCGCGTGGTGTTTACCAGCAGTTGCGCCGCGCTCGGCAAACCCCCTTTTGGCCACATGCTGGATGAGCGCGCGCAGTTCAACCTGCACCCGGACGAATTCCCTTACGGTTACAGTAAGCAGCAGGCCGAGCAGGTGGCGCAGGAATTCGTGCAGTGCGGGCTGGATGTGGTGATCGTGAATCCGGCGGTGGTGCTGGGACCGCGCGACGTCAATCTCATCAGCGGCAGCATGATCGTGGAAGCGGCCAGGCACAGCGTGCCGGCGATGCCGCCCGGCGGCGTCAGTTTCATCGACGTGGCAGATGTGTGCGCTGGCCACCTCGCCGCCGCAGAAAAGGGCCGCACCGGCGAGCGTTACATCCTCACGAGCGAGAACCTGTGGTATCGCGATGTGTTTGCGCAATTGGCGCAGGTGCTGGATAAGCGCGCGCCGGCACTCGCCTTGCCAGGTGGTGCGTTTCGCTTCGCAGCAAACATTGTCGATTTCGCGCGCGAATCGCTGAAGATGAAATTGCCGTTGAATGGCGAGCAGCTGCGCTTCAGCGCCGATACGTTCTGGTTCGACGCCGGCAAGGCCAGGCGCGAACTGGGTTTGAATCCGATGCCCTTCATCGACTCCGCCCGCCGCACCTATGAGTGGTATAAAGCCAATGGCTTCATATAGCGCCGAGCGCGGCGTTTCGAGCGGATTCAACACTCAAAACTTAGCACTCGGAACTTGGAACTCGCATGTGGTATGTCTTTCACGGTCCAAACGCGCTGGCGCGCGATGAAGAGATCGCCCGAATGAAGGCAAAGTTGGGCGAGCCAGACATGGCCTCGCTCAACACCACTGTCATTGAACGCGCCGCGCCGCTGCGCGATTTGATCGCCGCGTGCGACGCCATGCCATTCCTCACCGACAAGCGGCTGGTGATCGCGCCGGGTTTTCTCGGCACGCTTGGCTCGTCCAAGGGCAAGGACAAAAAGGACGCCGGCAAGAGCGATGGGCCGTCGCCGCTGGAGGGATTGCTGGCCTATCTGCCGGCCATGCCCGACACCACGCGGCTGGTGTTCGCCGAAGACGGAACACTCGCTGAGACGCATCCCTTGCTCAAGCTGGCCGCTGGCGATGGCAGCAACGGACATGTCAAATTGTTTGGCCTGCCGGCGGATCCGTCGCGATGGATTATGGAGCGCGCCAGGCACAAGGGCAGCGAGATTTCGCCAGAAGCGGCGCGTTTGCTCAGCACCAAGATCAACCGCGGCAGCAGCAACGACCGCGATCACTTCGATACCGACAGCCGCACGTATCTCTACAAGTTGGACAACGAGTTGGAGAAACTGGCGAGCTATGCGCTGGGCCGGCGCATCGAGACGAAGGACATCGAGGCGCTGGTGCCGGATGAGGACGTGGCCGACATCTTCAAGTTCATCGATGCCATGAGCCTGCGCGACGCCGGCGCCGCCTACCGTGTGATGCGCGGTGTGATCGTGCGCGGCGAATCGCCGCTGGTGGTGCTGTCGCATCTGGCGCGCCAAACGCGCTTGCTCATCTCGGCGAAGGACTATCCCAACCTCAACAGCGACCAGTTCGCGCAGACCATCGGCGTGCATCCCTTCGTGGCAAAGAAGGCAGTGCAGCAGGCCGAGCGTTTTTCGTTGCGCGAATTGGAAAGCGCGCACGCCGCACTGCTGGATGCCGACATCGCCATCAAGACCGGCACGATGGACGAAAACACCGCGCTCGATCTCGCTGTTGCCGCGCTGTGCGGTGAACGCTGAGCAAGGTGTGCAGGATGAATGCGAACAACACATTCATCCTGTAAATCCCATCTATTCGTCATTCCACGCGCACACGGGCCATGGCATATGCATCGACATATTTGCCATCGCGAAAGGCAAAGGCGCGCAGCGTGCCTTCGCGTTCGAAGCCAAACTTCGTATACAGCGCGATGGCCGGCGGATTGTCCGTATAAACCTCCAGTTCCAGTCGCTTGATTTGCAGCCAGCGGTCGGCCAGATCGACCACAGCAGCCATCAGCGCTGTGCCAATGCCCTTGCTTTGCCAGTCGTCGCGCACGCCCATGCCAATAGACCCAACGTGCGACCGGCGCGGGTTGTCGCGGTGGGTAAACAGGCCGATTGAGCCAACCACCTCACCATCGACCTCGGCTACCAACAAAAAATTGCCCACCGGCATTTCAGCGATGCGTTTGCGGCGTGCTTCCACGCTTGTGTAGGGCAGTTGAAAGGTGCCCCAAATGGCGCGCGGTGCGCTGTAGATGCGGGCAAACGCTTCAGCGTCGCGCACTTCGGCCGCTCTAATCTGAATATTCATGATGACCTCCTGGTGTGGAAAACAAAAAACCGGCGGATTTACCGCCGGCTCATGAGACACAGAACACGTATGGGTCAATGTGCGATGACGCTTTCACATGAGCAGGCGGCATAAGCCAGATCGCAAACGATTGCGACCTGAATCATGCAGACGGTCATGTGAGCGCGGTTCAACATGGCGAATGTGTATAGCATGCCGGCGAAGCGAAGTCAACCGTCAGCGGCCACTTTTTCAGACGCCGGATAGTTTCTTCAATTCATACAGCACGGTCAAAGCTTCAAGCGGGGTGAGGCTGTTGGGGTCGATTGCTTTGAGCTTGTCAAGCGCCGGCGACGATTCGGCAAAAATCGCCATCTGCGCGCCGCCAGCCTGGCGCTTGCCGCTCGGCTCCTGGTTCTCGGCGCCGCTCTCCAATTCTTTCAGCACATCCTGCGCGCGATGGACGATCGCCGGCGGCAGGCCGGCTAGCTGTGCGACATGGATGCCGTAGCTGCGATCCGCCCCACCGTCGATCACCTTGTGCAAAAAGACCACCTGCCCACCCTCGTCACTCACTGCCACATTCAAATTACGCACATGCGGCAGCGTGCCGGCAAGCGCAATCAGTTCGTGGTAATGCGTCGCAAACAGCGTCATGGCGCTGCGCTCAGGGTGATTGTGCAGATACTCGATCACGCTCCACGCAATCGCCAGGCCGTCGTAGGTGCTGGTGCCGCGCCCGATCTCGTCGAGGATCACCAGGCTGCGCGGCGTGCAGTGATGCAGGATGTTGGCTGTCTCGACCATCTCAACCATGAAGGTGCTTTGGCCGGCAGTCAACTCGTCTTGCGCGCCGATGCGAGTGAAGATGCGGTCGACCAGACACAGGTTGGCCGATTGTGCCGGCACATAGCTGCCGATCTGCGCCATCAGCACGATCAGCGCGACCTGTCGCATGTAGCTGCTCTTGCCGCTCATGTTTGGGCCGGTGATGACCAGGACGCGCGCGCTGCGATCGATGCTGGTGTCGTTGGGCGTGAAGGGGACCTCGCTCAGCAACTGCTCGATGACGGGGTGCCGGCCATCGCGCACCTCGATGCGATGGTCGTCGTTGAAGCGCGGCCGGCAGTAGCTGTTGCGCGCAGCCACCTCGGCCAGCGACGCTGCCACATCCAGCCGTGCAATTGTGTGCGCCGCCTCAAACAGATCCTTTGCCTGCGCTGCAACCATCTGATTCAACTCAATCAGCAAGCGCTTTTCAATCTCAATGCAGCGCTCGTCGGAGTTCAAAATCAGCGTCTCGTATTCCTTGAGTTGCGGCGTGATGTAGCGCTCGGCGTTGGTCAGCGTTTGCTTGCGAATGTAGTCTGCTGGCGCAAGGTTGCTCTTGGCCTGCGAAATCTCGATGTAATAGCCGAAGACCTTGTTGTAGCCCACCTTCAAGGTCGAGATGCCGGTGCGCTCACGCTCGACGCGCTCCAGGTTCGCCACCCACGTCTTGGCATCGCGCGCGGCCAGGTGCACGCCATCGAGTTCGGCGCTGTAACCCGGCTTGATGAAGCCGTCGTCATCCAGTTCGGCTTTGATCGCAGCATCGATCAAAGAGATAGCAGATTGAAGATTGGGAATGGAAGCGAGTGATCCAGGCAACCCGCCAGCTCCGATCTCAGCGCACTTCTCGCACGCCGATTTCAGGTTCAGTAAATCCTTTGGCGTTGCCAAGCCGCTGACTGCGCGGCTGGTGAGGCGCTCCAGGTCGGGCATGTTCTTCAGCGCCTCGCGCAATCGCGCCCGCATCAGCGCGTCGCCGAACAGCGCGTCCACCCGCGCCAGCCGCTCCTCAATCGCGGCGCGGTCGAGCAATGGTTGGCTGAGCCAGGTACGCAGCAAGCGCGCGCCCATCGGCGTGTGCGTGCGATCCAGAATGCCAAGCAGGGTTGCAGCCTTGCCCTTTACCGCCGGCCGCATCAACTCGGTCAGTTCCAGGTTGCGGCGCGTCACGGCGTCCAGCCCCATGAAGTGCGACGTGGAATAGGTGCGCACCTCGCTCAGTTGCTTGAGCGCCGCCGGCTGTGTCTCGCGCAGATAGGCAATGATGCCGCCGGCAGCCCGCAGCGCCATCGGCTTCTCTTCGAGGCCGAAACCTTGCAGCGTGCCAACTTTGAACTGGTCGAGCAGCGTTTGCCGTGCGTGACTCAATTCGAAGCGATATGCCGGCAGGGGCGTCATTGGCATTTGAGGATCAGGGCTGGGGTTGCGCGCAGCGCCAGTCTCTGGCATCACGATCTCACGCGGCTGGATGCGCGCCAATTCGCGCTGCAAGTCCAGCTCGCTTTCGATCTGTGTGGCACAAAATTCACCGGTGGTGATGTCGCAGTAGGCGAGGCCGATTGCAGTGCGCTCAGACGCCGGCGCTTCGCGATCCAGCATTTCGCCAACAATGGCCGCGAGATAGCTCGGTTTAGCCGCATCCAGCATGCCGGCTTCCACCACGGTGCCAGGCGTCATCACGCGGCGCACCTCGCGCGGCACCAGGCCATTGATGGCCTCGCTGCCCATCTGCTCAGCGATGGCGACGCGGTAGCCGCGCTCGATCAGGCGCGCGATGTAGCCTTCGGCGGCGTGGTGCGGGACGCCGGCCATGGGGATGCGAGTATCCTTCGCGACGGGCCGCGATGTGAGAACCACGTCCAACTCGCGCGCGACCAACTCGGCGTCGCCATCGAAGGTTTCGTAGAAATCGCCGAGGCGGAAGAACAGGATGCAGTCGGCGTATTTGCGCTTGAGTTCGAGGTACTGCCGGCGGATGGGGGTAGGCTCATCTTTGGATAATGACATCAATGATAAGTGTCGAATCGCTGATTAAACTGCATCGGATTGAACGTCACCAGAAAATCGAATTCGCTGGTCAATGGATTGAAGCGATTCGTCGCTGCTGAATCGAACAACTCCAGCCGCTGCGCAAGGTTTTTCTCACACACCGTTCTGATCTGCTCAATTGGAAGCTCAATCGTGCTCATGACGCTTAGATGATAGCATCGGCGTATGGCTGATAGCAGCAGCATCGTTGAACAGTTCTACAACGCCGACCCGGAGTTGGAATGGGGCCGGCGTGACGCTGACAGATTACCTGCGCGGCGACGCGCGGCGCAAGTGGCGCTACGTGGATGAAGGCGACGGCGAGATGAAATTGATGAACCCATGACAACTCAACGCGAGATTACCCTGCGTTTCTTCGCGCAGCCCGTCGAGCAAAACTCGCTCGGCAAAGTGCATGGCGGCGCGGTAATGAAGTGGATTGACGAGGCCGGCGCGGCCGTCGCCCTCAACTGGAGCAAACAGATTTGCGTCACGGTCTACGTCGGCGGCATCCGCTTCGTCAAGCCGGTTCTGGTCGGCAGCCTGATTGAGGTGCACGCCCGGCTGATCCACACCGGTCGCACAAGCATGCACGTGGCGGTGGATGTGCGCGCCAGCGATCCGCGCGACGACGCATACAGTCAGACCACTCATTGCATCATCGGTTACGTGGCGATCGACGGCGAAGGCAGGCCATTGGAAGTGCCGAAGTGGGAACCGCAGACCGAAGATGACGTCGCCCTGCAGCAACATGCCATCAGCGCGATGGCGTTGAGCAAGAGCATCGAGGAAGAGATGCGGCGCTTCATGCGCGAATGACCCGCCGACCTGGCAGCGCCGGCTAACGATTCATTATTGGCAAGTGAATTGCATTTATCGGTGTGGGTGTCGGGAAGGGTGTATTCGTCGCTCGGTGACAGGTTTCCACCGGGCTAAGTGCGAGGTCCGGTTCGACAAACAATCGCCACCAGTCGCTCGCAATGCCGTCTGGCGCGCAGTCGGCGAAGAAGGGCAAGTGCTCGAACCAGAAGCCGTAGTATTTAGCTGCGTCACACGCCCAGGCGTCACATCCAATTGGCGTTGTAACGGCGGACGGAACGCTAAGGTTTGGATAGTTGAGAAAATCTTCACAGTTCGAGTCCGTCGGGTCGGGTCGATCGTATTGGTACTCCTGCGTCCCATTAGGGGTAAAGTGCATGCTACTGCACCCGCTATAGGTGAAATCGGGAGATTGTGCCTTCGCCAGTCCAAACCGGTCCCAATTGTGATACGCGCGATTCTGTTCCCAATCGCCATAGGCTTTAGTCATCGTCGCCTCCATGCGATGTCCGAAGATATGCACCGCATTGGCCAGGCCCTCTCGCATGTTCAGCCCCATGATCGGCAACAAGTGATTGCACGTTGTATCCGTTATCGGCGCACCGTTGTAAAAGTATGCGCGTGGCCCAGCCAGCGCCGATTCGAAGAAACCAAACCATGGCCCGCCGTACATCCACAATTCGTCTATCTCACCACGATTGACGCTACCGCACACATCCAAACTCTGGTCGTTCAAGATCTTGAGGTAGTCAAGACTATCTGGCTCATGCGGCTTGGCAGTGTCACTGATCACCGCCAGATAACCCGTTTCGTTATAGCGAAAGCCATCCTCTTTCTGAGGCCATGCACTAGTGATCACGCTTGTCCGCGCGATGCTATACGATACCCGCCCGCGCGAAGCGCGTTTGAAGAATTCGATGGCGCTTCTGGTCATATCGACGGGATCGTTCCATTTCAAACGTTGACTCAGGCGTTGTCCATCGCTAAGAACGGGATCAAAAACCAACACAAAGACTCTGCGCGCGAATATCTCTGTGGCTGCGCGAGGATGCGGCGTCGGAGTCACATCTTTCAATGCAAAAAAATCGTCTGCGCTGCGTGCTCGTGCGCCCGGCTCCATTCGCGGTGTGAGGTCTATGTAAGGAGTGGCCGTGACAGAACGCAACCGTCGTTCGCCAGCCGAAACAACGTCCGGCGCATGCAACGTTGCGAACAGGCGCAGCAGGCCTAGCAAACATACAGCTGCACCAAAACACAGAACAGCAAAGGTCATTCTCGTGGTCATATTGCGGCTACTCATAGCGAACTGACGAATACGCTTGCGCTCTAAATATGAAACGCCCACGGGTTATGGCATGTGCATCATTTTCTGTTCCGGGGGCGGCACATTGCTGGGTCTCGTTCAATGCCGAATTCAAGATAAGGATTCCATATCCAACGTTCTTGACGAATCGGACGCGCCATTATTTACTCAGCATCAGACATCTCACCACTGTTGAATCATGCCGTCCTCGATATCCTATGACAAAGCACTTGTGGTTGACCGGACTGAACCCCGCCGCCTTCACCCCACTAAAGGCCGACGGCAGCCTGAATCTGGATGCCGTTCCTGCCCTCGTGGAGCACCTCCTGCGCGACGGCGTGAGCGGCCTGTATGTGTGCGGAAGCACGGGCGAGGGCGTCTCGCTCACGCGCGAAGAGCGCATGGCCGTCGCCGTGGCCTACACAGCTGCGGCGGCCGGGCGCGTTCCAGTCGTTGTGCAAGTCGGACACAACAGTTTGCGCGAGGCCCGGCTGCTGGCCGAGCACGCGCAGAAGATCGGCGCAGACGCCATCTCCGCCACACCACCCATGTATTTCAAGCCCGCGAACACCGAGGCTGTCGTAGCATGCATGGCCGAGGTCGCAGCCGGCGCGCCCGACCTGGCTTTTTACTACTATCACATCCCGCCCATGACCGGCGTGAACGTGGATATGGTCGCGCTGAACACGTTGGGCCGCGAGCGCATCCCGACGTGGGCCGGCGTGAAGTTCAGTTCGACCTCGGTGTACGACATGGTTGCCGCGCTCAATGCGCCGGGCGGGTTTAACTTTGTGTTTGGCTCCGACGAGATGTTGCTGAGTGGCCTGGTCGCCGGCGCGCACGGCGCGGTCGGCAGCACCTACAACTTCGCTGCGCCCCTGTTCAACAAGGTGATCGCCGCGTTTCAGGCTGGGGATATCGCCGCAGCGCAGCGCCATCAGCAGCGCGCCACGACCATGATCCTGACCATCCTGCGCCATGGCGCATTGCCAGCGCTGAAGGCAGTGATGGGTCTGATCGGCTACGACTGCGGCCCGACTCGCCTGCCCCACTTGTCGCTCACCTCCGCACAGGTCATGGCATTGCGCGCCGATTTAGAGGCAAGCGGCTTTTTCGACTGGGCTGCACACTAAGCGGGGACGCGATCGCGCCGGCACATCTGCCCTGATCGAGTGTCACTTGAGGATGTAATACGTGCCGCGCTTGTCGCCGACGCGCAGGATGATGCCGCGCTCGACCAGATCGACAAAATCCCGCCGCAACGATTCAGCACTCACGTCGGGGCAAAGTTCCTGATAGTCGCGGTTGGTGATGCGACCGTTGTCCTTGATGAATGCGATCATCTTTTGCAGGCGTTCCTGCTGCGGGTTGGCGGGGATGGCGACCGGCTCCTCCGCCGGCGCGCCCTTTGCAAACAGCGTCACCATGAAGCCGGCCTCAGTCTCCTCGAACTGCGGCGGTTCCTGGCCGGCATCCTTCATTGCGCGCAACATGCGATCGATGCCATAACCCAGCCGCTCGATATAGCCCATGTCGGCCAGCACCTGCACGATGGCCTCGTTGCGCGAGTAACGCTCGCGCAGAATGTTTCGGATCGTGACGTGGCCGGGGAGTTTGCCGGGGCTGCGCACTTCCACACGCTCGCCGAACATCAGCACATGGATCTGGCTGCCGGTCAGGCGGTAATCACGGTGCGCAACCGCATTGACGACGGCCTCGCGCAGCACGCCGGCCGGATACGCCGGCTCATCGCTGCGCTGCCAGCTTTTGATGCGCGAGCGGTGCGTCATGTTCTCGGCGATGAATGCTTCGGCGCGCCGAATTTGCTCCGGCAACGTGCCGCCAAGAATCTGCCGCGCAAACGCATCACCCATCTCGTTGCCATTGAAGCGCGCACATAGAATCTCTGCGCCGCGCACCCAGCGCTGCGGCTGCCGGCCAAAGAGCAACAGGCCGGCGTAGGTCGGCTTCACCTGCCGGCCTTTCTTGATCAGACAACCGCGCCGCAACAGCAAATCCTCAACCGTGTCACCACCCAGCAAGATTCGCTGCGCGTAGGCGTCGATTTTGCCCCAATCGAGATCCTCGCGGCTGCTGCCGCTCGGTGACGCGCTCTCCCAGGTGCCTTCACCGCGAATGAGCATCAACTCGCGCAGCGCGCGCGGGTTCAGCACGCCATTGCGCGCATTCTCGCGCGCCAGATAGCGCCCTTCCAGTGCATATACATTCGGCAGGCCTTCCGGCACCTCGATCACCAGCGCATCCGGCCATTCGGCGTGAGCGCTCTGCGCAACAAGATACGGCAGCGGCACAATCAGGCGCGGCTCGCTCATCAACAGCGCTTGCAATGCGCGGTCGCGCAGTTCGGCGGGGTCGGCCTTGACTTTGGGGCCGAGCGGCACGATCAGCACGCCGCCACGCGTGTTGGCGAGCGCAACCAGCGAGCGCGCCATGCGTTCATGCGTGGCGGTCGCCGGCGACAGCACTTCGATGCGCGCGCTGGGGCCGGCGGAGATCAGTTTTTTAAGGTCGGCGCTGGTCAGCATGCTGAGTTGCGAATTGCCAATCCTGAGTTGTGAATGCCAAATGCCCGTGCGCCGCATTCACGATTCAACGTTCAAATTTCAAAATGCGTCATTTGACTTCAAAGGTCGCCATCACTTCATCCCCGCGCTTGAGCGTGGCCGTGTCGCCAACCTGCCACACTGCCTCTTCCTGGTTCCAGAACAAGTCGGTTGGAATGTCCACGCCAGAAGTCGTGTGCAAATTGATGAAGTTTTCCTTGAGCAGCAGCACGTTGCCGAAGGTGTAGACCTTGCCGCGCGGGTTTGAAAGCGTCCAGCCAGTCAAATCGACCTGATCACCTTCATTCACGATGACGACAACTTCGCGCGTGCGCTGGCCGGGAAATATGACTGTGCTGATGCGCACCTTCGCCGGCGCGGCATTCACGGTGTTGGTCACGCCGGCGGTGGTTGCGATCGGCGCTGCGGCAACAACGTCGGTGGGCGCGGCCGGCTGAGCGGCATTGGGTTCAACTGGCGCGGCAGCCTGGCCGGGTTCGGTGGCGGCCGGCACCAGCACCGATTGCGGCGTGACGTTTGCATCGGGCGCAGCGGGCGCGTTTGCCGGAGCGGGCTGGGTTGGCATCGCCGGCGCGGCTGCTACCACAGCCATGTCAGGCTGGCTGGCGGCTTGCGTCAACGCGCGCACGACGATGAATGCGGTCAACGCCGAAACCAAGATGGTGATGAAAATGAAGATGATCCAGTTGCGCAAGTTGAGCGGTGACTGCATGCGATGAATATAGCACGCGCACAATCGAACATCTGTGCTACACTCATTTGCATGGCAACGGTGACACGAATGGATGAGGCGTTGGCCGAGTATGCCAAGCAATTGGAGCGCCGGCCCATCAGTGACAACACGCGCAAGGCGTTCTGGGGCGATGTGATGCTGTTCGCGCGGTTCATCATGCCGCCCAACGACGAAGGCAAGCCGCAACCCGCGCCACTGCTGACATCCATCACCACCGAGCGCATCCGCGAATTCGTGCAGCACGAGGAGCGGCGCAAGAATGCAAACAGTCCGAAGTCGATTGAGCGCCGGCTGACGTCGGTCAAGGTGTTCTTCCGCTGGCTGCGCGAGCAAGGCTACATCGCCATTGACCCGGCCGACCCTGTGCCATACAAGCCCCTCGTCGATCCACTCCCGGAATATCTGACTGAGGCGCAAGCGGCAGCGGTGTTGCAGGCGGCGCGCGATGTGGCTGCCCAGGATCGCCTCGACACGCGCCCCTATGCCATCATCTCACTGGTGCTGGAGACCGGCGTGAAGAAGGGCGAGTGTATGCAACTCACGTTGAGCGACATCGATCGCGAGCCGCGCGGGGTATGGATTCGCTATGACAAGAAGCACCTGAAGTTCAAGGAGCGCCGGCTGCCGGTGAGCGAGGAGTGCCTGGCCGCGCTCGATGCGCACGTCGAGCGCTTCAAGCCGCAGGGGAGACTTTTCGATTGCACCGGGCGCAACCTGGAATACATCTTCAATCGCAAAGTCGCGCCGCCGGCGGGGTTGCCGGCGCTGACATTCGAGATGCTGCGCTGGACCTGCGCCCTGCGCGACATTCGCGCCGGCGACCTGGACGAAGAGGCGCTGCAATTCAAATACGGCCTCTCACCGCTCGGTTGGACCGAGATGGCAGCCAAGCTTGAGCGCATCGTGAAAGACGAGCGCGAGGAAGCCGAAGCAGTCGCCTGAGAAGCCAGTTCGCCGCGCATTTCCCGCTTCACGAACGGCAAAAGCTCATCACAGGCTGGCGCGACCTTCACGCAACGCCTATGAGACAATTTGCCGCCGAGGTAACTGCATGACTCGCAACCGCGCCATCACGCACACTGTGCGCTTCAAGGCACTGGCCGGCTTCATCGCCGCGGCCATTTTCATCGCTGCCTGCTCCGATTCCACACCGACGCCCACCGATACGCCGGCGCCGCAAACCGCGCCAACCTCTGAGGTGCTGATCAGTGTGCTGAGTTCGCCAGTGAATGTGCCGGCTCCCGACACGCAGCCACCTGCGCCAGTCCCTGCGCAACCCAACCCCACGCCCGAGATTCTCGTGGGCGAGGTGATAACGCCCGATGCGTCATCCATCCCACAGGAGATGCTGCCAACGGCGCAACCGCTGCCCGCCGGCGAGCCAACCTACGGCACCTTCGCTGAGGACAGCGCCCAGTGCGAGACGCTGATCGGCGAGGAAGTGCCGGCGGCGCTGATGATGTATCTGCGGTGCGGTTTCCTCAATGTGCCTGAGTTGCATGCGCAACCGGACGGCCGGCAAATCAAACTGCCGGTGGTGGTGCTGAGATCGAGCAGCGCCAACCCCGCACCCGACCCAATCATCGTGCTGCAGGGCGGCCCGGGCGGCAGCGCCATTCGCGATTTCTTCTTCAGCATTCTGCGCGCCGGCTTCCGCGCCGGCGACCGCGACATCATCCTCGTCGATCAGCGCGGCTCGTTTCTGGCGCAACCGTCACTGGCATGCAGCGAATACCGCGATGTGTTGCTGAAGCAATTGCCGCAGGCGGTGCAGGATGCGACTGCCATCGCCGACCGCCAGGCAGCCAGCGAGGCGTGCTTCAAACGCTTGCAGGGCGAGGGGGTGAATCTCGCCGCATTCAACAGCGCAGAAAACGCGGCCGACATCGCAGCGGTCGCCGGCGCGCTTGGCTACACCGATTACAACTTGTACGGCCTGTCGTACGGCTCGCTGCTCGCGCAACACGTGCTGGCACTGCACCCGCAAAACGTGCGCAGCGTCATTTTGGATGGCGTGTGGCCCCGCAACGGCAGATTCACCCTCGACCGCAACGCGCGCTACCTCGCAGCTTTGCAACGGTTGGATGCGGCGTGCCAGGCCGATGCGCTGTGCAACGCCGAATTCCCCGATTTGCAGAACCGCCTGCTCAAGCTGGTTGACGCGTTGAATGCGAACCCCGTGCCGATGACGCTGAACGCGCGGCTGGACAACCAGTTGGTCGAGCTGCAATCGCCGCTCACCGGCAGCCGGCTCTTGAGCACGCTGTTCTACATGCTGTACGAGTCAAACACGCTCAGCCGCGCGCCACGCTTGATCGACTTGATCGAAAAGCAGGACTATGAGTATCTGCGCCGGTTGCGCAGCCGCTACGAGCTGGAGACACTGGATTTGACCACCTTCGGACTCGCCAACTCCATCTACTGCTCCGAAGATTTGAACTACACGCCGGAGGAAGCGCAGGCCGCAGATGCTGCAGTGCCGGCGCAACTGGCCATCTTCCGCTCGGCGAGCGAGATGCTGAACCTGTGCAAAACATGGCAGGTGCCGTTGCTGGGCCCTGAGATGAACACGCCCGTTTCAAGCACAGTGCCGACGCTGGTGTTGAATGGCGAGTTCGATCCACTCGCGCCGGCCAGCCTCGCCACCGACACCTTGAGCAATCTGACAAAATTGACGACGGTCGAAATTCGCGGCGGCGGACATGGGCAGATCGGTCCCAATGCCTGCGCAGCGCACATTGCCAGCAACTTCTTGAATGCGCCGACCACGCCGCTGGAGCCGAAGTGTGCAGCGGATCTGCCGGCGGTGGAATTCAGCACAGCGCAGTTGAAGCTGCAAACATTCACCGACGTGAACGCCGGCGTCGGCGGTGTGCGACCGCACGGCTGGCTGCAGCTAGGCGCGGGGCTGTTTGCAGATGACGTGACGCCGGCGTCCATCGACTACAAGGCGCTGGACAATGCCGACCTGACCGATGTGAAGCGGCAGGTGGAAGCCGGCACGCTCAAGCGCACCGAACTTCGCGCAACAAATGGCGTAACGTGGACGCTCTACACTGGCGCGAATGACAGCCGGCTGACCGACCTGGCGATTGCAAAAGAGGGCCTGTGGCAGATCCGCATGCTGTCGTCGAATGCGGCGCAGCGCGACATGCTTTACAGCGGGTTGTTCCTGCCGGCGGTGGATGGATTCATCGCCATCCGCGCGCCCCGGCAAGTGATCACCCTTGCCACCCCGCAGGGCGACGCCGAGGTGACCAGCCCTGTGGAAGTGGCCGGCACCGTGGCACGCACGCCATTTGAGAACAACCTGGTCTATCGCATCTACAACAGCAGCAACCTGATCATCAGCGAGGGGGCGGTGAGCGTGTTGGGGGACATGGGCGCGCCCGGCTCCTTCGTCGTGCAAGCACCGTTTACCGCAACCCAGCGCGAGGCCGGCCGCATCGAAGTGCTGGATGTCAGCATGGCCGATGGATCCATCATCGCTTCGGCGATGGTCAGCGTCACGCTCACGCCCACCAACATCGAATTGCAGCGCGTGCCAGTGATCATCACGATTGATTCACCACAGGCCAACAGCGTCGTGACGAGTCCGCTGAACGTCAAGGGCAGCATCTCGCGCACGCCGTTTGAAAATAATCTGGTATATCGCGTGGTCGATGCCGCCGGCATAGAAGCGGGCAAAGGTGCAATCACCACCGTCGGCGAACTGGGCAAACCGGCGACCTTCGATGCAACTATCGTCTTTACGCCGACTGCCGGTGGCGCTGGCCGCATCTTCATCGAAGACGTGAACGCCGCCGGCGGCATGCCGTTTGCCACCGCAGCGATCGACGTGCAGATGGGCGGGCCGGCGCTGCCTGAGGCGACGGCACCAGCGCAGGTCACCCCGACGGTTGAAGTGACTCCGCCGGCAACTGTGACGCCAACGATTGAGGCGAGCGCGCCAACACAAGCCGGCCCCGCGCCTCTGCCGCCAGCCACTGCGCTCGATCCAAAGCAATTTGCGCTGAACCCGGCCGGCATTGCGCGGCGCTTGACGAAGGTGATCGCGCCGGCGGTGGCATTTGTGCCAGACTCACCGCCGCCGCTCAACGGGCTGCCGACGCGAGTGCAATACACCTTCGATCGTGACAAATTGCCGGATTACTACACGCCGCTGCAACGGCAACTGCTGATCTTGCCGATCGAGGAATACCGCGCGCTCTTCGCCGGCCGGCCGGCTGAACAGGCCGCCTTCGACAAGATCGTGCAGGATATGAAGGGATTGCTGGCAACGCGACCGGCGACGGTGACCAGCGAGATCCCCTTCCTGCCGCAAATCGGCGCGTCGCAGGCGTTGCGCGCGAAGATCGGTTACATCGACTTTGAGGGCGGCGCATGCGTGCGCTTCATCACAGCCTACAAGCAGGACGTCAGCGCATTCACGGATCAAGACACGTTCTACACCTGCCAGGGCCTGAGCAGCGACGGCAAATTCTGGGTGTCATTCACGCACCCGATTGCGTCGACGGCGCTGCCGACGAACTACGACCGCGTGACGCCGGAGATGCAGAAGCAGATCGAGGCCGACTACGAAGGCTATCTCGCGCGCACCGTCGCCGCCATCGAGAAACTGCCATCGCGCAGTTTCCGGCCCTTTCTGAGCCGGCTGGACAACGTCATGAAGTCGCTGACGATCAAGCAGTAGAGGCGGCCAGTTCGGTCGCCCCTACTGCGAAACCGAAGCAGTGAAGATGCCAACGCTGACGCTGCGTTCGGTCATGCGGCCATCAGTGCCGGTGATGCGCAGGATATATTGCGTGGTGTTTTTGGGGCAAACGGTCATGTTGCCGTCTGGCCCCACCACCGAATTGGACGAATTCGATGTGTCGAACAGCGTGATGTTGTTGAACGGGCCAGCCACCTGCCATGTCAGCACCGCGCAGCCGCCGCGTTGAATGTTGTTCGGGCTGGCAGCAAAGGCGATGGCTGAGTCGGCGCTGGCAGACGTGACTGCAACCGTGACATACCAGTCCAACGCCTGCCCATCGTTGTAGACCACCCGCAAGCGATACGTCGTTGTGCTGTTCGGGCAAACCTGCCGCGAATCTGTGCCGCTCACCCCTTGCGCGCTTGCCCCATCCCAGAAGAAAACTGCTCGCACATCGGTGATGTTCCAGCGCAGCAGGGTGCATTGTCCGGGCATTACTGAGTAGGCCTCGGCGCGGAAATTCGGGTTGGGCAACTGATTGATATTGGGGTTGACGTTGATCGTGAGCGCTTCCTCGAACACCGAGCCATCCAGCCGCTGCACGCGCAAGCGATAGGTTGTGGTTACGCCTGGGCAGACACTTTGCGTCGATGCGCCTGGCACATTGATCTGATATTGGCCGGCGATCAACCACACACCGGCAACCTCGCTCACATTCCAACGCAACATTGTGCATTGGCCTTGCGTGAGTGTCGTGGTATCGGCGGTGAAATTGGCCTGACTGGGGCCGGGCATGGGTGTGGTCGCCGGCGGCGGCGGCGCCGGCACCACCGGCACGCTGCCCATGCAACTGGTCGCCATCAATTGCCCAAACACCCAACCTTCGCGTCCGTTGAACAAAATGCGATACCACGAGTTGTCGACCAGCCGGCCCGTAACCTGCACGCTTTGACCGGCGATGAGTGTGCCAATGGGCGGCTCGAAGGCCTGGCTGGGGCCGCTGCGCACATTCACCTGCCCCATCGCGGTGGCCGCCGGCACACAAGTTTGAGCGACGGCGATTCCACGCGCAGTTGGCTGCGCAAAGGTGAGCAGGAGCGCCGGCAATGCCACAGACAGCATGAGGCCGATGCTCCACATGAGCCGGCGGCGCATGGAACTGGTTGATGTTCGAGGCGATTCGGTTTTGTTCACAATCAAGCTCCCGCGCGTGCGCGCTGTGCTGATTCTAGCGGAGTGTGTGCGTTTGCACCGTCATCTGCCACTGATACGTGCGCTGTTGCAGCGACCAGCGCGACTTGATGTATTCCAGCACCGCTTCCATCTGGCGCTGGCTGAGTTGATCCTTGAACGCCGGCATATCGCTGGGGATCGTGCCACCGGAGCCGTTGCCACCATCGTGGATGATGCTGAGGAGCAGCGCATCAGGGTGATGCCAGGTGTGGCCGCTATCGTCGTGCGGCGGCGCAGGGTATTTGCCGCTGGGCAGCGGCTGCTTCCAGTTTGGCTGGCCTTCAAGATTCGCGCCGTGACACGACGCGCAGTATTGCGCGTAAAGCGGCTGACCTTCAGCGACGAGATCGGCACGCAAGGCCGGCAATGGCGGCAGGGTGGGCTCGACTGACGTTGGCGGGCCGGCGGGCGTGGGAGTGGCGCCAGCGCACGCCACCAATGCGGCCATGCAGAACATTGTGATGCAAAGCTTGATCGACAAGACGCGAAATTTCATGCCGGCGAATGGTAGCAGGTCGCGATGTTGCCCCCAGTGCGAACCCTCTCCATCACGCTGCATCATCGCTACGTTAAAATCTACGCATGACCATCCCAAACCTGCGCCTGAACGATGGGCATCTCATGCCTCAGATCGGACTTGGCACTGCCTCACTGAACGATGAAGCCATCGCGCCGGTCGTTGTGAATGCCATCGCAGCTGGCTACCGCCACATCGACACCGCCTTCCGCTATGGCAACCAGCGCGGCGTGGGCAAGGGCGTGCGTGACAGCGGCATCGACCGCGCCGAATTGTTCATCACCACCAAGCTGGATGGCGAGTTTCAGGGCAATGAGCGCGCCATCGCCGGCCTCGATGAGTGCCTGCGCCAACTCGGCATGGAATATGTCGATCTGCTTCTCATTCACTGGCCGCTGCCGCAAAAAGGGGAATACATTTCCACTTGGAAGACATTTGAAAAGCTGCGCGAGTCTGGCAAGGTGCGCTCAATTGGCGTCTCCAATTTCAAGCCGGCGCACCTCGACCACTTGCTGGCCGAGACCAACGTGCGGCCAGTGGCGAATCAGATTCAACTCAGCCCGCGCATCACGCGCGCCGATCATGTCGCCTACGACCGCGCGCACAACATCGTGACAGTGGCATGGAGCCCGCTGGGGCCTGGGAGTGACCTGATGAGCGAGCCGGCGCTGCAGGCAATTGGCAAGAAATATGGCAAATCGCCGGCGCAGATCATCCTGCGCTGGAACATCGAGATCGGTGTCGCGGCCATCCCACGCTCATCCAATCCCGAGCGGCTGGCGCAAAACCTCAACGTCATTGACTTCGCACTCACCCCGGACGAAGTCGCCGCCATCTCCGCGCTGGACACCGGCGCAGAAAAGCGCGTCGACTCCGACACGATGGGGCACTAAACAATAAACCAACCACATGACCACACTTGGCATTTTGGGTGGCGGGCAACTGGCCCGCATGTTGGCCCAAGCGGCGCAACGCATCGGCGTAAACGTCGCTATCCTTGACGAAGACGAATTCAGCCCCGCCTCGCAGGTGACAGCGCTGGGCATCGAAGGCTCATGGCAGGATCGTGACACGCTCGATGCCTTCATCGCCGGCGTGGATGCGATCACGATTGAGAGTGAATTCGTGCCGGCGGAGATCATCGCGCACATCGAATCGCGCGGCCGGCGCGTCTTCCCATCCTCTGCAACCCTCGCCAAACTGCAGGATAAATTCACGCAGAAGCAAACGCTGAACGCCGCCGGCCTACCAACGGTTGCGTTCGCTGCGGTCGATTCACTCGACGCATTGAAAGCGTTTGGCCGCGAGCATGGCTATCCCATCGTGTTGAAGACGCGCACGCTCGGTTACGATGGCTATGGCAACGCCATCATTGAGCGCGAAGGCAACGCGCAAGCCGAATGGGAAAGGCTGAGCGCCGCCGGCCGCGCGCTGCTGGCCGAGGCGTTCGCCAAGTTCAAACGCGAGATCGCCATCATCATCGCGCGCGATGAGAAGGGCAATATCAAACACTACCCAGTCGTGGAGACATTGCAACTGGGCGGGCGCTGCCATGTGGTGCGCGCCAACGAGAAGGGCTTCGATCATCCGGCGGTCGAGATTGGCCGCAAACTGGTCGAAAGCGTAAATGGCGTCGGCGTGTTCGGCATTGAAATGTTCGAGATGCCTGATGGCACGATCCTGATCAACGAGGTTGCACCGCGCGTCCACAACAGCGGGCATTACTCCATCGAGGCGTGCATCACCTCACAGTTTGAGAATCATGTCCGCGCAGTGCTGGGCCTGCCGCTCGGCTGGACCGACATGGTGAAGCGCAACGCGGTGATGGTGAACCTGCTGGCGCAAAAGAATACGATGCCGCTGCCACGCGACTTCGACAAGGCGCTGCAACTGAAGGGCGCGCGCCTGCACTGGTATGGCAAGCGCGAGGCGCGCGAAGGTCGCAAGATGGGGCACATCACAGCGCTGCACGACAACGACGCCGAGGCCGAGCGCATTGCGCGCACGAGCGCCGGCACGCTGATGGATGCAATCGAATGGTTCCTGTAACGAATGCCTGCCGGCGGATCCTTGTGACTTCCAAACTTTATATCCATGACCAACACCGACCTCAAGACTGTCGAACTCTTCGCCATCGGCAACGAACTCCTCGTCGGACAAGTCCTCGACACCAACTCGCACTGGCTCATCCGCATGATCACCGGTGCAGGCGCGCGCGTCAACCGCGCGGCGATGATCCGTGACGACTTTGACCACATCGGCGATGAAATCCTCGCTGCGCTGCGGCGCGGCCCGCGCCTGGTCATCACCACCGGCGGCCTCGGCCCCACCGATGACGACATGACCATGCGCGCCATCGCCCGCGCGCTGAAGCTCGAGTTGCGCGAAGACCCCATCGCGCTGGAGATGGTGCGCCGGCGCTACGAATACATCGCCACCATCCGCGAGAACTTCAGCACCGAGTTGAACGAGCCGCGCCGCAAGATGGCGTTGTTTCCAGCCGGCGGCGCGCCCCTGAACAACCCCAGCGGCGCAGCGCCGGCGCTCGCGCTCGACGTGAAGTCGAATCACCCAGATGGCGTCACAACCATCGTGTGCCTGCCGGGCGTGCCGAGCGAGATGAAGGATATTTTCAGCACATCATTGCAACCGGTGCTGGAGCACACGATAGGCGCCGGCGGCTACATCGAGCGCACGATCGTGCTGGATCGCGGCGACGAGTCGCGCATTGCCGAGGTGTTAAAGACGGTGCAGGATCGTCACCCGAAGGTCTATGTGAAAAGTCGTGGCCAGAAACTCGAAGATGGACTGCACCTCACTGTCGTGCTGTCCATCGGCGGCGACAACCTGACCATGATCCGGCAGGAGGTGACCATCACCGAAGAGGAAGCGACTCTCGAACTCACGCGCATTGGCTACTCGATCAAGCGCGTTGTAGAGTCCTGACAAATTGTGAGTGGCCGGACAATCGGCCGAATTGTGGATTTCAGCTTGCGGAGTGCACTACAATCCCCAATCTGTAATCTCAAATCTCCAAGCAATATGAAACTTCACGAATACCAATCCAAGAAAATCTTTGGCACATTTGGCGTGCCGGTGCCACAGGGCATCGTGGCCGAGACGCCGACCGAGGCGCGCAATGCTGCGCGTGAGATCGGGTTGCCAGTGGTGATCAAGTCACAGGTGCTGGTGGGCGGGCGCGGCAAGGCCGGCGGCGTGAAGGTCGCCAAGACGCTCGAAGAAGTCGAGGCAAAAGCCGAGCAGATTCTGGCGCTCAACATCAAGGGGCTGCCGGTGCGCAAGGTGTTGATCGACCCGGCTGCCGACATTCGCAATGAGATCTATCTTGGCATCGTGATCGACCGCGCACAGCGCCGCGCCGTGCTGATGGCGAGCGCTGCCGGCGGCGTGGACATCGAAGAGGTCGCTGCTACCACGCCAGAGAAAATCGTGCGTGTGCCGATCGATCCGTTCGTCGGCCTGCCGGATTACCTCGCCCGCGACGTCGCCGCCGCCATCGGCCTCTCACGCGAGTACTGGACAGATTTCGTGAAGATTGCAAAGGGGCTGGCGCAGGCGTTCGTGGCAAACGACGCCTCACTGGCCGAGATCAACCCGCTTGCCATCGTCGGCACTGCCGACGGCAAGACGCGCTTGATGGCATTGGACGGCAAGATGGTGATCGACGACAACGCCATCTTCCGCCACCCCGATCTGGCTGCGCAGCGCGACCCCGACGAGGAGAGCGAGGCTGAGAAAAAGGCGCGCAATGCCGAGTTGAATTTCGTTTCACTGGATGGTGACATCGGCTGTCTGGTCAATGGCGCCGGCCTGGCGATGGCGACACTCGATATCATCCAGCATTTCGGCGGCAAGCCGGCGAACTTCCTCGATGTGGCCGGCGGCGCAAAGGCCGACAAGGTCGCCGCCGCCCTGCGCATCATCCTGGCCGACCCGAATGTGAAAGTGGTGATGTTCAACATCTTCGGCGGCATCACGCGCTGCGATGAGGTGGCGCGCGGCATCGTGACCGCCATCGAAGAGGTAAAACCGAGCGTGCCGTTCGTGGCGCGCATCACGGGCACGAACCAGGAAGAAGGCAACCGCATCCTCGCCAGCGCGAACCTCGCCACCGCCAGCAGCGCCGCCGAAGCCGCGCAGAAGGCTGTGGCATTGGCAAAAGGCTGACCCCAAGCAAGGGAGAAAATGGGAAAGCAAGAAGGTGGGCAAATGTGACTCACCTTCTCGTTTTCTCAGCGTCTCACTCTCTCGCAATGCGAACAGACATCCGCCTCGCCCTGCCCTCGAAGGGCCGGCTCCAGCAGGCCGCGTTTGACTTCCTTGCGCGCTGCGGCTTCAACGTGAAGCAGAGCGCCACACGCGGCTACGTGGGGAGCATCCCTGCCCTGCCCAACGTCACCGCGCTCTTTCAACGCCCGCGCGACATCGTGACCAGCGTGGCGAATGGTGGTGTCGACTTCGGCATTACCGGCCTCGACGTGGTGGCAGAGGCGGGTGTGAACGGGCAGGTCGCAGTGATTCACGACGCGCTTGGCTTTGGCAAGTGCCGGCTGGTCATGGCCGTGCCTGAGAGCTGGGCCGATGTGCAGACGATGGCTGATCTGAAGGTGAAAGCCGCCGGCGCAGAAAAGCCCTTGCGCGTGGCAACCGTCTTCCCGCGCCTCACCAGCCAATTCCTGCGCGACAACGGCGTGCAACCCTGCGCCATCATCGAGGCCGAAGGCTCGCTAGAAGTGCTGCCCGAGATCGGCGCAGCAGACCTGATCTGCGACATCGTCGAGACTGGCAACACCCTGTTGCAGAATCGCCTGCGGATGGTGTCCGATGGCGTGATGCTGCATACACAGGCATGCTTGATTGCGAACCGCGATGCGCTGCGCCGGCCCGAGGTGATGAACGCCGGCGTCGAGTTGCTCGAATACTTCGAGGCGCATCAACGCGCCGACAACTACTTCATGATCTGGGCCAACGTGCGCGGCAAATCATTGGAGGACGTGGGTGAACTGATGACGACCCGCACAAATCTGGGTGGGTTGGAGGGACCGACCATCGCGCCAATCTACCCCAGCCCACACGCGGTCAGATCGAACCCAGGCTATCGATGGTTTTCGGTCAGCATTGCGGTGAGCCGGCGCGAGATGAGTGACGCCATCGAGCAGTTGCGCGCCATCGGCGGCAGCGGCATCATCGTCACGCCGATCACGTATATCTTTGAAGAGCAGCCGGCGCGCGTGGCGGCGCTCAAGGCCCTCACATGAGCCTCATCGCCATCGCAGGCCTGCTGCTCGCCGCCGTCGGGCATGCCATCTGGAATCTGCTTGCCAAGCGCAGCATTGATAACCAGACCTTCTTGATCGGCGCAGTGGCGCTGTCGGCTGTGATGCTGATGCCGTTTGCGCTGGCGCGCCAGATGCCGGTGCCGCCGGCGGCGTGGGGCATCATCGTGCTATCAGCCGCGCTTGAGGCGACGTATTACCTCTTGCTCGGCAAAGCCTACAAGGGCGGCGACCTGTCATTGGTGTATCCGATCTCGCGCGGCTCATCACCGATGTTCGTCACGCTGATCGCAGTGGTCATCCTTGGCGAGCGCATTGCGCCAATCGGCCTGTTCGGCATCCTGCTCACCGTCATTGGCATCTACATCCTGCACCTGAAATCCTTCGCCAAGGATGCTTTGCTGGAGCCGTTCCGCGCCATCGCCAGCAGCCGCGTGTCACAGGTGGCGCTGCTCACAGGCATGACCATCGCCAGTTATTCAGCGGTGGACAAGGTGGGTGTGGGCATGGTCGATCCGGTGCTGTACATCTTTCTGGTGTTCTCGCTCAGCATTATGATGCTTGCGCCGTTCATCCTGCTGAAGCGGCGCGCAGCGCTGAGAATGGAGTGGCGCGTGAACTGGCGAACGATGCTGCTGGTCGGCGCAATGATCGCCGGCGGCTACCTGCTCATCCTGATCATCCTCTCCAGCAACAAGGTGAGTTACGCCACGTCGGTGCGCAGCGCGTCGGTGGTGTTTGGCGCGCTGCTCGGCATGGTGGTGCTGAAGGAATCGATGGGCAAGATGAAGCTGCTCGGCGCCATCACCATCTTCACGGGTATCATTTGCATCAGCTTTGCGCAGTAGTTTGTGGGGCGCCCGGCGTCCTTTCACCCACGCATCGTGCATCACGTATGACACACCTCGATGTCGAATCGCTCATCAATCCGCACCTGCGCGCGATGGAGCCGTACGCGCCCATCGTGCCGTTTGAGATGCTGTCGCGCCGGCTCGGGCGCAAGCCCGAAGACATTGTCAAGCTCGACGCGAATGAGAACCCGTATGGAGCATCGCCGCGCGCGCTGCTGGCGATCGCCAGCGCAAACGCGCTGCACATCTACCCCGACCCGGATCAGACGCTGCTGCGCGAGGCGATCAGCGCCTACATCAACGTGCCGGCAGAACACATTCTGTGCGGCGCCGGCGGCGACGAGGTCATCGACCTGATCGGACGCGCATTCATCCAGGCCGGCGACGCCATCATCGATCTGCCGCCAACCTTTGGCATGTATCGCTGGGAAGCCGACGTGGTGAATGCGCAGTATGTGAGAGTGCCGCGTCGCGCAGATTTTTCGATCGATGTTGAGGCAGTGGAGAGATTGGTGAATGGTGAGGGAAGCGGGGAGAGAAGAGATTCGCACATCTCAAATCGTCAGTCTTCAAGCGCTCATTTCAAATTGCTCTTCGTCACCAACCCCAACAACCCCGACGGGTCGGTGATTTGCGAGGCGGATTTAAGGCGGCTGCTGGCGCTGCCGGTCGTGGTGGTGCTGGATGAAGCCTACATCGACTTCAGCGCGCAGCCGAGCCGCGCCGGCTGGGTGTTGCAGCATGACAACCTGATCGTGCTGCGCACTTTCAGCAAGCTCGCCGGCATGGCCGGCCTGCGCGTGGGCTATGGCATTTTCCCGTTGGCGGTGATCAAGCACCTGTGGAAGATCAAACAGCCCTACACGCCGAACGTCGCCGGCGCCATCGGCGCGATTGCCGCGCTGGGCGACGCTGCCTATCTGCGCGACAGCGTGCAGCGCATCGTGGCCGAGCGCGCGCGCCTGGGCGAGCTGCTCAGCGAGTTGGGCTGGCTGCACCCGCTGCCAAGCGAGGCCAATTTCATTCTGTGCCGCGTCAGCCAGCGCCCGCCGGGCTTCAAAAATCTATCAGATGGAACGAGCGATCTGCCGATCGGCAAACGCGTGAAGCTGGCGCTGGAGCAGCATGGCGTGCTGGTGCGCTGGTTCGACAAGGATGGCCTGCGCGACTGCATCCGCATCAGCGTGGGCCGGCCCGACCAGACCGACAGGCTGATCGCCGCACTGAGGGCAATCGCCGGCTGAAACTATACTGCTATTGAAACTGGGATCGCAGCCTTTGACTGCGCAGCGTGATGCTGCGCTCAGGACGCCACAGGACTGATTTGACAATGACCCGAACCGCCACCATCCACCGCGTCACGAAGGAGACTGACGTGCTGATCGAATTGAACGTCGATGGCGCCGGCCGAGCGGACATCAGCACCGGCATCGGCTTCTACGACCACATGCTGCACCATGTCGCGCACCACGGCCTGTTCGATCTGACAATCAAGGCGACCGGCGACCTGCACATCGATGAACATCACACGGCGGAGGACGTGGCGATTGCGCTGGGACAGGCGCTGGATCAGGCATTGAGGGACCGCGCCGGCATTACGCGCATGGCCGACGCCTGGGTGACGATGGACGAGGCGCTGGCGCAGGTGATCGTCGATCTGAGCGGCCGGCCGTACGCCGTTTTTGCCGGCGCGTTTGACACGCCGCGCATCGGCGGGCTTGGCACGTCGCTCATTCCGCACATCTTCGAGAGCATCGCGACGCACGGACGCATGAACCTGCACGCGCGCGTGCTGTATGGCCGCGACGACCACCACAAGGCTGAGGCGCTGTTCAAGGCGCTGGGCCGCGCGCTGGATGCCGCGACGATCATCGACCCGCGCCGCAACGGCGTGCCATCGACCAAAGGTGTCCTCTGATTCTGGACTTGAGATTGCACATTTTGGATTAAAGGCAATTCGCATTCGTAAATGTTGTATTTGGTGGCAACCCCGATCGGCAACCTCGGTGACATCAGCCAGCGCGCGCTGGATACGCTGCGCAGCGCGCACCTGATCGCCAGCGAGGACACGCGCCACACCGGCCAATTGCTCAAGCGCTTCGAGATCGACACGCCGCAAATGTCGTTTCACGAGCACAACGAGCGCCAGGCAACGGAGAAGATCATCACAGCTTTGCGCGAGGGGCGCGATGTGGCAGTGGTGAGCGACGCCGGCACGCCTGGCATCAGCGATCCGGGTTTTGCGCTGGTGCGCCGCGTCATCGAAGAAGACCTGCCCTTCACGATGGTGCCTGGGCCGGCCGCCTTCGTCATGGCGCTGGTGCTGAGCGGCCTGCCCAGCCACGCCTTCACTTTCCGCGGCTTCGCGCCCAGAAAAGCCGGCCCGCGCAAACGCTTCCTCGAAGTGGATGCCCAATCGCCGCACACGCTGATCTTCTATGAAAGCCCGCATCGCGTGAAAGGGTTGATCGAAGATGCGCTGTTGGTGCTGGGCGATCGCCGCGCTGCGCTGGCCAACGATCTCACCAAGATGTTCGAGCGCATCGACCGCGGCGCCCTGAGCGAATTGCTCGCCGTCGTTGATAAAACTTCGCTCAAGGGCGAATATGTGCTGGTGGTTGCGGGAAAGACAGCGGAGAAACCCGATGACCTGGACGACCCTTTCGCAAGCTCGGAACAGGTTCTGACCGGCTTGACCATTGATGATGGCGAATAGCGAATCACTCGTGCTGCCACATGGCGCGCTGCGCCTGCCGGCGTTCCTGCCCGACGCGACGCGCGCAGTAGTGCGCGCCATCGACAGCGCCGACCTTGAGGCAGTGGGCGTCGAGGGGTTGGTGATGAGCGCTTTTCACCTCATGCAGCACCCGGGCTCGACGACAGTGAAGGCGCTGGGCGGCTTGCACAAGATGGCTGGCTGGCCTCACCCCATCATCACCGACAGCGGCGGCTTTCAAGCCTATTCGATGATTCGCCAGAACGCCAGGTTTGGCTCGCTCACCGACAAGGGCATCGTGTTTCGCCCTGACGCCAGGAGCAAGATTTTGCTCTCGCCGGAAAAGAGCGTGCAACTGCAGATGAACTATGGCGCAGATGTGGTGATTTGCCTGGACGACTGCACGCATCCTGAAGACAGCGAGGACAACCAGCGTGAAAGCGTACGCCGCACCATCGCATGGGCCAAGCGCTGCAAGGAGGAATTCCAGCGGCTGACAGAGAGTGCAACGCAGAGGCGCAAAGCCGCAAAGACACAGCGGCTGGATCCAGACGAATCGCTCTCTTACCCCGTTATCTCTTCGCCCCTTCAAGAAACGACGCCCAGACTTTTTGGCGTGATACAAGGCGGCTCATCAAAAGATCTGCGCAGGCGGTGCGCGGATGCGCTGCTGGAATTGGGTTTCGATGGCTTTGGCTATGGCGGCTGGCCGCTGGATAGCAAGGGCGAACTGGTGCGCGACATGGTGGCCTATACGCGCGAGCTGGCGCCGGCGCACTTCCCCATGCACGCGCTTGGCATCGGCCATCCCAACAGCATCGTCGAATGTCTGCGCATGGGCTACCAGATATTCGATTGCGCGCTGCCCACGCGCGATGCACGGCGCGGCCGGCTGATGACATTCAACCAGCCGATCGCCGAGACGCGCTTCGACAGCGATGCGAAGTGGTGGTCATATCGCTATATTGAGGACGACAAGCACAAGAAGGCCGACGCGCCGATCAGTGAACATTGCGATTGTCCGACCTGCCGGCGCTACTCGCGCGGCTACCTGCACCACCTTTTCAAGGTGAAGGACGCCAGCTTCCTCCGGCTCGCCACGTTGCACAATCTGCGCTTCATGGCGCAGTTGATGGATGCGCTGCGAACGATATGATGAGCATGGATGCAAAGCTCGATGAACTCGTTGCCGAGGTGCGCAAGAGCGCGAAGTATGCGCAGGTAAGCGAATCGCTGATCCGTGAGATTGGCGCGGGTGAATTGCGCAAGCGCGCTTCGAGGAAAGAGGCGCTCAAGGCAACAAAGAACAAATTGCATCAGGCCGGCGGCTTGTTCGCCGCGGAGAAAGCGCGCTATGCCGAGTGGCTGACGACGCTGAGTGCCCTCACTGCTTCCTCCGCCTCCCGCGCGCTTCCGCTGGGAGAGGGCGCCGCAGAAGCCTTGCGCGCGATCATGTCGCATCATGCCTCCACGCGCGAGCGCCTGCCCATTCTCAATGCGTTCTACATGACGATCTTCGCCGGCCTGCCTGCGATCCACAGCGTGCTGGATGTAGCCTGCGGTCTGAATCCACTCGCCATCCCGTGGATGAGCCTTGCGCCGGATGCAACCTATCACGCCGTTGACATCTATGACGACATGATGCGCTTTCTCGGCGCGGCAATGCAGTTGCTCGGCGTGCAAGGCACGGCCGAAACGCGCGATGTGATTCACGCCTGCCCGACCGAGCGCGTCGACGTGGCACTGGTGCTGAAGGCCGTGCCGTGCCTGGAGCAGATCGACAAGCGCGCCGGCGAAATGCTGCTTGACCAACTCAATGCGCAACACATCATCGTGTCCTACCCCACCCGCACCGTCGGCGGCCGCGAGATCGGCATGAGCGCAACCTACGAAGCGCGTTTCAATGCGCTGCTTGCCAGCAAAGGCTGGCCTTTCAAGCGCTTCGAATTTGCGAATGAGCTGGTGTTCCGCATCGACAAGGCATAGGCGCGCGGGCTGGATCACGCACCAGTGCGTCTGCGATTTGCAACCCCTTACAATACCGACCCATGATCGCAGTCACGGACTACGGCGCAGGCAACTTGCGCAATGTGTGCAAGGCGCTTGAACATGTAGGCGCCAGGATCACCCTAAGCGACGATCCGCAAGTCATCGCGCATGCCGACAAGGTGGTGGTGCCGGGCGTGGGCGCATTTGCAGATTGCCAGCAGGGGCTAAAGGCGCGCGGCCTGTTTGCGCCGGTGCAACAGGCCGCGCGCGACGGCAAGCTGGTGCTGGGCATCTGTGTCGGCATGCAGCTTCTGTTCGACGCGGGCGAAGAGATGGGTGAGTGGGAAGGGCTGGGCCTCATCAGCGGGCGCGTGGTGAAGTTTGCCGGCACTGCCTTTGAGGGCAACGCCGGCTTGAAAGTGCCGCACATTGGCTGGAACCAGTTGAAGCTCACCCAACCCCATCCCCTGACGCAAAACGTGCAAGCTGGCGGCTACGCCTACTTCGTGCATTCATTTCATCCACGCGTCGCCGATCCATCACACATCCTCGCCACAACGGATTACGGCTATGATTTTCCATCTGTCGTTGCAAGAGGCAACGTATGGGGCATCCAGTTCCACCCCGAAAAGAGTCAGGACGTGGGATTGCAGATGCTAAAAAATTTCGTTGAATTTTCGATTGCAGATTTCGAATTGCCGATTGATGCGCAAGTTCAATCCAAAATCTGAAATCCAAAATTGATTCATGTTTACTGTTTATCCAAGCATCGATCTTCGCGGCGGGCAGGTGGTGCGGCTGCGGCAGGGCGACCCCAACCAGCAAACGACCTACTCGGATAATCCGGTTTCCATTGCCAAAAAATGGGCCGGCGAGGGCGCGCAATGGTTGCATGTGGTGAACCTGGATGGCGCGTTTGGCGATGCCGCCGGCGCAAAGGCCAACCGCCGCGTGCTGGGCGACATCAGTTGCGCGGTGAAGATGAAGATTCAGTTTGGCGGCGGCTTGCGCAGCATGGACGACGTGCAGACCGCCTTCGACTCTGGCGCAGATCGCGTGGTGCTTGGCACTGCCGCCGCCGAGAACCCCGAGCTTGTGGCGGATGTGCTGGCGCGTTACGGCGCTGAGCGGCTGGCGGTCGGTCTCGATTCACGCGATGGCATCATTGTCACGCGCGGTTGGAAGCAAGGCACGCAGATGCCGGCCTCCGAGCTCGGCACCTTGATGCACGAGATGGGCGTGATCCACGCGCTCTATACCGAAGTGGCGCGCGACGGCATGATGATCGGCGCAGCCGCTGAAATGACGGCGGCGCTCGCACAGCTGACGGGCTTGAGCGTGATCGCATCCGGCGGCGTGCGCAACACCGACGACATCAAGGAATTGCTGCTCTATGAGCCGCGCGGCGTCGCCGGCGTCATCGTGGGGCGCGCGCTCTACGAAGGCACGCTCAACCTTAAAGAGGCGATTCAGGCGGCCCATCATGATGAGTGATTCGCCCAGCATCCGGCGTCAGGCCTCACCAGCATGTTAGCCAAGCGCATCATCCCCTGCTTCGACGTGGCAAATGGCCGCGTGGTAAAGGGCGTGAATTTCATCAACCTGAAGGACGCCGGCGACCCGGTCGAACAGGCGGCGATCTACAACGGCGAGCGCGCCGATGAACTCGTTTTCCTCGACATCATGGCCAGCCACGAAGGGCGCAGCACCACGCTGGACATGGCGCGGCGCGTGGCCGATGAGGTGTTCATCCCCTTCACGATCGGCGGCGGCGTGCGCGCTGCCGATGACTTTCGCACGCTGCTGCTGGCCGGCGCAGACAAGTGCGCCATCAACAGCGCCGCCGTGCGCAATCCCAACCTGATCAACGAGGCTGCATGGCGCTTCGGCGCGCAATGCGTGGTCGTCGCCATCGATGCGCGGCGCGATGGCGAAGGTTGGAAGGTGTATCTGAATGGTGGGCGCGTGCCAACGGAAATCGATGCCGTTGCGTGGGCCATCGAAGCCGAACAGCGCGGCGCCGGCGAGATCCTGCTGACGAGCATGGACACCGACGGCACGCAGGCGGGCTATGATCTGCCGATGCTGCACGCCATCAGCGGCGCGGTGAAGATCCCGGTGATCGCATCGGGCGGCGCCGGCAGACTGGAGCATTTTTATGAGGCGGTGGATGCTGGCGCAAGCGCGGTGCTGGCGGCGTCAATCTTTCACTACAGAACCTTCAGCGTGGCCGAAGTGAAGCGCTATCTGGCAAGCCGAGGCGTGCCGGTTCGGCTATAACACACAGGAAGCAACGTGGATTTGAAATTCGATGAGCGCGGGTTGATCCCTGCGATCGTGCAGGATGCCATCAATGGTCGCGTGCTGATGATGGCATGGATGAATGCAGAATCACTGAAATTGACCCTGGAGAGTGGCGAGGCATGGTTCTGGTCGCGCAGCCGCAGCGAGTTGTGGCGCAAAGGCGCCACCAGCGGCAACGTGCTGCGCGTGCGCGAATTGCGCGCTGACTGCGATGGCGACACGCTGCTCGTCCGCGCTGAGCCGGCGGGGCCGGCGTGCCACACCGGCAAAGAGAGCTGCTTCTTCACGTCGCTCACAGCCGCATCACAAGAAGAGACGCCGCGCGCCGGCTTCCTCGATGAACTCGAAGGCATCGTTGCCGCGCGCCGCGCTGCCCAGCCAGAGAGCAGCTATACCGCGCGGCTGTTTGCAAAGGGCCGCCTCAAGATCGCGCAAAAAGTGGGCGAAGAGGGGCTGGAATCGGCGCTGGCCGGCGTGGCGCAGGACGACGACCGCTTGATCGACGAGAGCGCTGACCTGCTCTTTCATCTGCTCGTGCTGCTGAACGAGCGCGGCATTTCACTCAGCGCCGTGCTGGGGCGATTGGATGCGCGGCATCGCCGGTCGTTATAATCTCCAAGTTCTATCGCAAATTCACCACACAGAAAAGGTTCAACCCATGTCCATTCTTGCAGACAAGCACACACGCCTGATCGTTCAAGGCATCACCGGTCGCGAAGGCGACTTTCATGCGCGCCAGATGCACGCCTATTCACCCATCCTCGTCGGCGGCGTGACACCGGGCAAAGGTGGCATGCAAACCGACTATGGCGTGCCGGTGTTCGACACCGTCGGCCAGGCTGTGCGCGAAGTGGGCGCAAATGCCAGCGTGATCTATGTGCCGGCCAAGTTCGCACCCGATGCGATCATGGAAGCCGCAGACGCCGGCGTCAAACTCGTCGTGTGCATCACCGAGGGCATCCCAGTTGTGGACATGATCAAGGTGCGTGCATACATCGACACCAAACCCGGCGTCACGCTGCTCGGCCCGAACTGCCCTGGTTTGCTGACGCCCGGCGAGGCGAAAATCGGCATCATCCCCGCGAACATCGCGACGATCGGCAACGTCGGCGTGGTGTCTCGCAGCGGCACGCTGACCTACGAGGCCGTGAACGCGCTCACACTGGCCGGCATGGGACAAAGCACCATCGTTGGCATCGGCGGCGACCCAGTGCGCGGTCTGAACTTCCTCGACACGATCAAACTGTTCAACGACGATCCACAGACTGAGAAGATCGTGATGATCGGTGAGATCGGCGGGAGCGACGAGGAAATCGCCGCTGAGTGGATCCACCAGAACGTAAAGAAGCCGATGGCCGGCTTCATCGCAGGTCGCTCAGCGCCGGCTGGCAAGCGCATGGGGCACGCCGGCGCAATCATCGAGGGCAACGCCGGCACTGCCGACAGCAAGATCAAGGCGATGTCTGCCGCCGGCATCAAGATGGCCGACCTGCCGACAGATATTCCAGATCTACTGAAGTAAGTCATCGTGGGGGCGCAGCAATGCTGCGCCCTTGCCATCATGGCCGGCAAGTTCTACATCGTCTGGAAGGGTCGCACGCCAGGCATCTACACGACTTGGAACGAGGCGTCGGCGCAGGTGCATGGATTCGCCGGCGCGCAATTCATCGCTGTAGAGAACCGCGCTGCAGCTGAAGCGGCTTACACCGCCGGCCATGCCACCTTCCACCAAAACAGGGCTGCCTTCAAACCCATCCCAGAGTCGGCCAAGCTGGCGTATGCCGTGGATGCCTCGCTGCCGGCAGAGACCGGGCTGCTCGAATATCGTTGCGTGAAGATCGGCACGCGCCGCGAGATATTTCGGCAGGGACCATTCGCCGGCGGCACCAACAACATAGGCGAATTTCTCGGCATCGTGCATGCTCTGGCGCTGTTCAAACGAAAACGCATCTCAGCTCCGCTCTACTCCGACTCACGCACGGCGATGGCGTGGGTGCGTGAGAAACACGCCAAAACTGGGTTGGCGCGCACCACAGAGAATTCCCCGCTGTTCGATCTGATCGCGCGCGCCGAGACGTGGCTGCACGAGAACACCTACACTACAAAAGTGTTGAAGTGGGACACTGAAGCGTGGGGCGAGAACCCGGCGGATTTTGGAAGGAAGTAACGATCATGCTGAACCTCGATGCCATCCGCAGCGAATTTCCCGCGTTGAAACGCACCCACAACGGCAGACCGCTGGTCTATTTCGACGCGCCCGGCGGCACGCAGACCACACGCCGTTGCATTGAGCGCATCGTCGATTACCTCACCTGCTGCAACGCCAACACGCACGGCGCGTTCATCACTGCTGAGGAGAGCGACGCAATCATCGAGCAGGCGCACGAGGCCGGCGCCGATTTCCTCAACGCCGGCAGCAAAGACGAGATCATCTTCGGGCAGAACATGACCAGCCTGACCTTCGCCATGAGCCGCAGCATCGGTCAGACGCTGCGCGCCGGCGACGAGATCATCCTCACCACGCTCGACCACGATGCGAACTACTCGCCGTGGCATCTGATGGCGCAGGAACGCGGCGTGAAGATCAACGTGGTGGACATCAACCCCGATGACTGCACGCTCAACCTCGACGACTTTGAGCGCTACCTGAATGCGCGCACAAAGCTGGTCGCGGTCGGCCTGGTCAGCAACGCCGTCGGCACGCTCAACCCCGTGAAACAGGTCATCGGCATGGCGCACGCCGCCGGCGCATGGACATTCATCGACGCGGTCGCCGGCGCGCCACATGTGCCGATCGACGTGCAGAGCCTCGATGCTGATTTCCTGGCCTGTTCGCCCTACAAATTCTGGGGCGCGCATCAAGGCATGCTGTATGGCAAATACGATTTGCTGGAAAGGTTGCCAGCCTACAAGGTGCGGCCGGCGGACAGCAAGCCACCGCACAAATTCCAGACCGGCACGCAGAGCTTCGAAAATCAAAACGGGCTGATTGGCGTGATGGAGTATCTGGAGTGGTTGTCCTCCGCCTCCGGCTCTTCCTCCGTGGACGGAAGAGAGGCCAGGCACGAGGGCATGCGCTCGCCTCGCGCCGGCGCCATTCACCACGCCATGCAGCTCTCGCGCGAATACGAGCAGGAACTGATCGCCTATCTGATCGAGAACGTCCTCCAGATCAACGGCGTGCGCTTCTTCGGCATCCGTGATGCGCATCGCCTCAGCGAACGCGTGCCAACCATCGCCATACGCTACAAAGACGAGCACCCGCATGACACCGCAACGCGCCTGGGCAAGCAGGGCATCTGCGTCTGGGACGGCAACTATTACGCCATCAACCTGAGCGAGCGGCTGGGCGTCGAGCCGACTGGCGGCATGGTGCGCATCGGCTTCTCGCACTACAACACACGCGAAGAGGTGGATCGGTTTTTGAACGCACTGGAAGCGTGACAGCACGCAGAGGTGATGGAAGGGTGATGGAGTGACTTGGTGAATGCGTTTTTCCACAAGATGCGAAGCCTTGTCGCCGGCTTGTCGCTTCATCTTGTCCTCCTCACGCTGTTTGTCATCGCCGGCGCCTGGAAGCTCACGCTCGGCGACCGCATCATCGCGCGCGGCGACCTGCTGCTGTATTTCTATCCACTGCGCGACTACGCCTCACAGGCCATCCGCGCGGGCCGGCTGCCGCTGTGGAACCCCTACACGTTCATGGGGTCGCCATTCCTGGCAAACTCGCAAGCCGGCTTTTTCTACCCGCTCAACATCGCGATGGCATGGTTGCCGGTGGAGCGCGCCGCAGCGTGGAGCATCGCGCTGCATCTGCTGATCGCAGCGCTCGGCGCATTCGCGCTTGCGCGGAATGGCTTTGCGATGAGCCGGCTCGCGTCCTTCGCCACGGCCATCGCTTTTGGATTGGGCGGCTACCTCGGCGCGCAAGCTGAACACCTCAATCAGTTGCAGGTGCTGGCGTGGCTGCCGCTGCTCTTGCTGATGGCACTTCGCATTGCAGCCAGCGCGCGCCGTGCATGGCGCGCATCGCTATCGAACGCGCTCGCCTTCGCCGGCATCATCACGCTCATGATCGCCGCCGGCCACACACAATCGCTCTACATCTCGCTTGTCGCCGCCGGCGTCGTCTTCCTCGCACAGCTTTTCCTTCAACCGCAGACAAGCGCGAATGAACGCAGATGGAGCGCAAGAAACCTTCTTGCCTGGCTGCGATCAACCGGGATATTGGCATTTGCGGTGCTGCTGGCGGTGGCAGTGTGCGCTGCACAGTTGCTGCCCACACTGGAACTCTCGCGCGAGAGCGCGCGCGCTGGCGGGCTACCCTTCGGCGAGGCGGCGTCCTTCTCGTGGCGTCCGTGGGTCATCGCCCGCGCCCTCATGCCGGCCTACGGCGATCCGCTCTTCCCAGAATACATCGCCCATCTCGGCATGGCAGGCCTGGCGCTTGCCTTGCTGGGTTTGTCAGAGGTTGGGGCACGGCGATCTGGGATCGCGCGCCAAAACCCGCAATCTTCAAGCCCCGCCCTGATCCCGGCTCTGCTCGTCATTGTCGGCTTCATCCTCGCGCTCGGCATGGTGACGCCGGTCTTCAGTCTGCTGTATCGCCTTCTACCCGGCTTCAACCTCTTTCGCGCGCAGGCGCGATGGCTGGCCATGTTTGCGGTGGGCGCGGCATTGCTGATTGGCTTTGGCGTGCAGCGGTTGCAAAGCGGCCTGAGCGAGAAACAAGCGCGCATGTGGGTGATTGCATGGCTCGTGCTGATGGGGCTATGGTTGATCGGACTGGTCGCCGGCGCGCGCATCTCGCTCGATCCTGAATACCGCAGCCTGCCGGCGCGCAGCGTGCTGATGGGATGGGCTGCGACAGCAGGGATCGTCACCGCGCTGATCCTCGGCAACTGGCTGGGGGTCAGATTCGCCGGCGCGCAATCAGCCAATCATCAACAGCGCATCGCAGTGCTGTTCACCGTCGCGCTCGCCGGCGAGATGCTGCTCGCCGCGCAGTTCCAGCCCTATTCCCGCGCCGCAGATCGGCAGGCGTTCACCTCGCTGCGCCCCAGCGTGGCGCACATGTTGAGCGAGCCGGCGATGATCGAAGCGCGCATCCTCGCGCTCAGTTCACTCTTCTTCGACCCGGGTGACAAAGCCGAGCAGGAGCTGATTTACGGCCTGCAACTCAGCGCCGATGAAGTCTATGATCGCATCATCGCATCCAAGCACAAAGAGGTATTTTCGCCCAACCTGCCGCTCTATTACCGGTTGCCGAGCGTGGACGGCTACGATGGCGGGCTGCTGCCGACGCGCCGCTACGCCGAATTCGTGAAGCAATTTGCACAGACGCCCGCCGGCGGGGTGGACGGCCGGCTGCGCGAATTTCTGCGCGGCGTGCCAGATGACATATGGCTCGATCAGATGGCCGTGCGCTACCTCATCGCCGACAAGACGCAGGACGTGTTCATCGATGGCGTGTATTACGATCTGCTTTTCAGCCGGCCCATCACGCAGGCCGTCACCATCTCGCTCACACCGTACGCCTCCACTGCGATTGGGCTAGTGTTACGCGCGGAAAGGGCAAACGCCGGCGATGTGATCGGCAATGCGCAGGTCACATTCGATGATGACAGCGAGCAATCCTTTGAGATTCGCGCCACAGAACCAGTGTCGCCGGCGTTCAATGTGTTGCTCTTGTGGGATGGCCGCAAGACGCCAGTTGCATTGACCTTGAAAGGTCTCAGAAACTTGCCAGGCCTGCAGTTGGCCGGCCTCACCAGCATCGACGCCACCGACAAGAGCTTCCTCTCGCAATTCGTATGGGGCAGCGACGCGCTGCGCCTTTCGCACAGTGGCGATGTGAAGATTTACGAGCGGTTGAAGGCGGCGCCGCGCGCAGTGTTCAGCGCTGGTGACGCATCGATCACAGAATCGACGCCGGAGCGCGTGACGGTACAGGTGAACGCGCGAACCAATGGCAGGCTCACACTGCGTGACACGTGCTATCCAGGCTGGGTGGCGCTGGTGGATGGCGCGCCGGCGAGCATCGAATGCGTGGATGCGATGTTCCGCGCGGTGCAAACGCCGGCGGGTGAGCACACTGTCGTGTTCAGCTATGCGCCACAATCGGTGCGGATCGGGCTGGCGATCAGCGCTGCCGGCGTCGCGCTGTTCATCGCGATGTTGTTGTTTGCGGCAACACGATTTGCGAAGACAAAAAGCTGACGCTAGTTGCGGCTTACTCGCCAGCGCCTCTCAACGACGCGCGGCAAAGCTAGACTCGCAGCACGCCACGAAATGCCCGCGCGCTGTAATACGACTGCGCGCCGTTGTGATACAAGAAGATGTGATCGTAGCGTCGGTCGCAAAAGAGCGCGCCGCCGAGCTTGCGAATCGCCGGCGGCGTTTGCACCCAGCTTGACGTCTTCAGATCGAACTTGCCCAGCTTCTGCAAATCACGATATTCGGCTTCGGTGAGCAGCGCAATGCCCATCGCTGCCGCCATATCGACGGCGTTGTTCGCCGGCCGCGCCACCTTTCTCGATTCCCACGCCTCGCGGTCATAGCAAAGGCTTCGACGTCCACTGGGGCTTTCTGCCGAACAATCTACGAGGAGAAATTCGCCGGCTCGCTTGTCAAAGCCGATGACATCTGGTTCGCCGCCGGTGCGCTCCATCTCGTTGAGCGACCACAGCTTCTCGGGCTGCGCCACCAGCTTTTGCCGGACGGCAGCCCAATCCAGCCCTTTATGCCGGCTCATGTGCCTTTCAAAACGGGCTTGCAATGTGTCGAGCAACACGTCGCGTTGCGCCGGCGTCAGCACCCGTTCGCCTTTCATGCTTGTGCCACCCTGCAAAGCTTATCGCTTCATGCGCGGGTCGAGTGCGTCGCGCAGGCCATCGCCGACGAAAGTGAATGCGATCACCAGAACCGACACCACCAGCGAGATGAACATCAGGTAGTCGGGGTTGCTGCCGACGTTGCTGTATGCCTCAAGGAACAGACGCCCCCAACTGGTGACGAAGAATTCCTTGCCGGTGAGCGAGGGCCGCAAGCCGAGGCCGAGGTAGCCAAGCACCGCTTCGGCGATGATGAAGCGCGGGATGGCAAACGCCGCCCATACCACGATGATGCCAAGGCTGTTCGGGAAGATGTGCTTGGTGATGATGTGCCAGGTGGAGCCGCCTAGGCTGCGCGCTGCGTCCACGAATTCGCGCCCCTTCAGCGTGAGCGCCGAACCGCGCATGAGGCGGGCCAGGCCGGCCCACGACACCACCGCCAACGCAATCAGGAACAGCGGCAAGCCATTGGCAGCCTTGCCCAGCACTGAATCGCCCAGCGTCACCATCACCAGGATCAGGAACAAGACATCCGGGAAGGCGAAGAAGATGTCGGTGACGCGCATGAGCAGGTTGTCGAGGAAGCCGCCGCGCCAGCCGGCGATGAAGCCGATGGCCATGCCGATCAACAGCACGAAGATGACGGGCAGCACGCCGGCAGCCAGCGACGAGCGCGTGCCAAAGATCACACGGCTGAGGATGTCGCGCCCCTGCGAGTCGGTGCCCATGATGAACTCAGGGTTGCGCTGCTGGCCAGCCGGCGATTCGGCGCGATAGAACGGCGGGATGTACTGCATCCCGCTGTTGTCCTTGACTGGATTTTGGGACGTGAGCGCCGGCGCGAAGGCCGCCACGAACAGATAAAACAAAATGATGAAGATGCTGACCAGCGCGGCGCGATTGCGCTTGAAGCGCCGCCACGCCAGCGCCCACTGGCTCTGCGAGTCGATGAACTGGGCGATGTTACGATCGGTGTCAGTGGTGCGTTGTTGAACGGGTTGTGCGACAGCCATTGTCTGTTCTCCTTGTCGGGATTGTGCAGAGCCTTATTCCACCCGAATGCGCGGGTCGACAATGCCGTAGAGGATGTCCACAGTGAGGTTGCCCACCACGATGAGCGTCGCATAGACCAGCGTGGTGCCCATGATCATGGAATAGTCGCGGTTGCCGATGGCGACGACAAAATCGCGGCCCACACCGGGGATGCCGTAAATATTTTCGATGATGATGGAGCCGGTGACGAGCGCGGCCAGCGCCGGCCCGATGGTGGTCACCACCGGAATCAGCGCGTTGCGCAGGGTGTGCTTCCAGATCACCCCTCTTTCGCGCAAGCCCTTGGCGCGCGCGGTGCGCACAAAATCCTGCTTCAGCACCTCCAGCACCGAGCTGCGCGTGTAGCGCGCGGTCTGCGCCAGTGTGCCGAAGCCAAACACCATCGCCGGCACGATCCACGCGCCCAGATTGCCCCAGTTCTTTTGCACCACAGGAATCAACCCCAGCCCAACGGCAAGGACGATGATGGAGAAGAACGCGACGACGAAACTTGGCACCGCCACGCCCACGTTTGTTATAAAAGCGACGAAGTAATCGACGATGCTGTTGTGCTTGAGCGCGGCGATGACGCCGGCGGGGATGCCGACGATCAACGCAAACGCCAGCGACATCAGACCCAGGCGAATGGAATAACCGAACTTGGAATCGAAAAAGGTGGCATTCTCGCGCTTCGGCGGCTCAAACATGACCTGCTGCACCGTCTTGCCGCGCTGACGATAGGACGGGCCAAGGTTGCCACAGATCGCGCCACACTTGAACGCACCGCTCTCCTGATCGGTATGGCCGATCATGTAGCGAATGTATTGCTGCCACAGCGGCAGGTCGAGGCCGTATTGCGCCTCAAGCAGCGCCTGCGTGCGCGGATCCACTTGCTTGCTCTCCGCGTCACGGTCCCAGGGGCCGCCTGGCGCGGAGTGCATGAGCAGGAAGGTGACCAGTGAGATGATGAACAGCACTGGGATGAACCAGAAGAAGCGCCGAATAATAAGTCCTGCCATTCGGTCGATTTTCAAAGCCGCCGGCGCAGCGCGTCAACAGCCAAAAGGTCGCGTGCTGTGCATTGTCCAAAACAATGCACAGCACGCGATTTCAATTACACATCCATCAGACTTGCTGCAAACATGCAACGGTCTACTTGACGATGTCGATAGTCGTCGGAACAGTCTGTCCAGGCCAGGCAGAATCCTGCGGCGTGGTCTTGATGCCCTTGACCCACGGCTTCACCAGATAGGCATTCGCGCTATTGTAGAAGAACGCCACCGGCAGATCACTGACGAGCTGCTTCTGCGCCTGCGCATACAGCGAGGTGCGCTTGGCTGGGTTCAATTCGACATCAGCTTTCTCGACCAACGCATTGAACGCCTTGCTGTTGTAGCCGGAACGTTGTGCGAAAGAGCTGTCGCCATGGAAGTACACGCTCAGCCAGTTCTGCTCATCCGGGTAGTCTGCACACCAGCCGCCCAGGAACATCTGCAGCGCGCCACCTTCCTTTTCCTTCTGCATGGCGGTATAGGCAGTGGCCTCAATCGGCTTTAGGTCGATCTTCAGCGCATCGCCAAACACTTCCTTGAAGCGCGCGCCGAGCCACTCATTGCGGGTGCGGTTGCGCGGCGTGTCAGCAAAGTAGAGGGTGATGGGAGGCAGATTCTCGACCGACTTGTAGCTGCTGTCGGCGATGGCCTTGAGCGCGGCCTTGGGGTCATACTTGAAGCGCGTCTCGTTCTTGTCGTAGCCAGGGAATCCTGGCGGGATCCACGTCAGCGTCGGCGCGCCGAGACCTTGCAGCACGTCCTTCACCCAGCGCTCGCGGTCGAGGGCATAGGCGAACGCCTGGCGCACCTTGGCATCCGTGAACGGTTCCTTGAAATTGCGGAACTGCAGCGCGGTGGTGCAGGAGCCAGGGAAGATCATGGCCTGCTTGCTCAACTCGGGGTCGGCCTGCACCGCCTTCAGGTCCTCCGCAGCCAAGCCAACGATGTCAAACTCATCGTTCTTGTAGGCTTCGGTCGCCACGGCGCTGTCGGTGATGTAGGAGTACTCGATGTTCGTCTTGGCCTTGTTGCCCCAGTAGTTGGGGTTCGGCACGAACAGCGAGTGCTGACCCTGCTCCAACTCCTGCCAGATGTAGGGGCCGTTGCCGATGTGATTCTTGGCATCTGCCCACCACTGATCACCGCCGGCGGTGATCAACTCTTCTTTGGCAGGATAGGTCACCCACAGGCCCATGATGGTGTGGAAGTACGGCGCCGGCTTCGACAGCGTCAGCTTCAGCGTCAGGCAGTCGGCCTGCTCATAGTCCGCGCACGGCTTGCCGTCGGCGCCCAGCGCCTGCACGCTCTGGCGAACGGTGTCCTCTGCCGCCTTGATCGTGGCTTCATCCTTCTTGCCAGTGACGGCGTCCTGCCACTCTGGCGCGCCGGCGATCTCGTTGGTGATCGTGCCGTACTCGCCGGCGGTGGCCGGGTTGATGTTGCGGATGATCGAATATTCGAAGCGCTTGGCGTTCAACACCGAGCCGTCCGAGTACTTCAGGCCCTTGCGCAGGTTGAAGGTCAGCGTCAGGCCATCCTTGCTGTACGCCCACTTCTCGGCTGCGCCTGGCACGGTTTGCAGCTTCTCATTCAAGTCGGTCAAGCCCTGGTAGACCAGCTTGAGGTGCGCAATCTCGTTCACGAACGACGACTTCTGGGGGTCCAGCACGTCAGGGAATGTGCCGGTGTTGATGCGCAGCACCTTTGCATCGGCCTGCAGCGACGCTGCGACGGATGGTGTGGCGGCAGACAACACCATTGATGCAGCGGCCACCAGACTGGTGGCATACAAAAACTTACGATTCATTGATGCTCAACTCCTTCGATAGATGGGTGGTTAAGTCCCGGCCCGGCCGGGTGATGCACATTCTAACCCGATGCCGGCATTTTGTTTGCCGGTGTTGGGAACCGCAAACGTCTACCCTTCGCCGGCGAACTTGACTTCCGGCATCGGCAGATGCTCGGTGCCGAGCCGCTTGCGCAGCATGGCGATGAGGCCGCCGGCGTCGATGATCGCCATCACTGAGGGCGAGAGCGGCGGAAACGTGAAGTGCTGGGGGTTGCCGGCTGAATGCCGAGTGATCTGGCACGCCTCAAGATCGACCGTGATCTCATCACCCTTCTGAATCGCATCGACCGCATCTGGGCAGACGATGGGCAGCACGCCGTTGTTCACGCAATTGCGAAAGAAGATGCGCGCAAATGATTTGGCCACGATCACCTTGACGCCACACAGTTTGATGCACACGGCAGCCTGCTCGCGCGAAGAGCCGCAACCCAGATTCTTGCCGGCCACAAGGATGTCGCCAGCCTGCACCTGCTTCGCAAAATCAGGGTCAAGGTCTTCGAGCGCATGCGCTGCAAATTCATTGAGATTGGTGAGCGTATAGGTGTATTTGCCTGGAAAGATGACGTCGGTGTTGACGTCATCTCCATATACCCAACAGCGGCCAGTAAAGATCATGGTTTGCTCCCGATTTGCAATGGCATTTTTATGCGCTGCGTTTGGCGCGCACGGCACAGCAGTATAGACCCGCTGGCTATAATGCCGGCATGGATGTCACGCTGGCCTCTGTCGTTTTCTTCGTCACCATTGCCTTTGTTTTTCTGCTGGTCTGGGTCATCGTAATCTTGCCGCAAAATCGCGCCCGCAAGAACCAGGAACAGGTCGTGGCCGATCTGAACATCGGCGAGCAAATCGTCACCGTCGGCGGCGTCATCGGCAAGCTAACCTACCTGGATCGCGAAAAGGATCTGGCAAAGATCGAAGTCGCGCCCGGCGTTGAGATTCGCATCATTCCGGCTGCCATCAGTCACCCGCTCGATTACATGGATCGCGTGCGCCGGCTGGAACGCGAAGGCAACGCGCCGAAGCCGAAGAAGTGAAGCCGGACGAGCGCGGCGCCCGCTCTGTAAAGTGACACCGTGAACAACCAACCGCAGTGGGTAGATACGCGCGCCGCGCGGCTGAGCGCGCGCACACGAGCGCAACGCATCACCGCCGGCGCCCGCGTAGTGTGGGCCGCGTTGAAGAAGGTGCGCTGGGCGCTGCTCACGTTCGCTGCCGTGGTCGTCGGCGGAACGTTGCTGTTCTGGTTGAATGGCGCGTACCCGAATCCACTGCTCGCGCTGATCTACGTGCTGAACTTAATCACGTTGCAGGCAGCGCCGGCAGATTTCCCGCAGGCCGCGATCTGGCAAGTTGTCAGCGGCGCGTTGATGCTGGGCGGCGTGATCGCGCTGGCCGGCGGCGCTGCCAGCGTCATCCAACTCATCGGCGACCGCAAGGAGCAACAATTGGCATTCGCATCCACCTTCTCCGATCACGTCATCGTTTGCGGCATTGGCCGCGTTGGCTATCGCGTCATCCTGGAGCTGCTCGGCTTCGGCGAGCAGGTCGTCGGCGTAAACCAGAACGAGAATGAAGAGTGGCTGCCAGTGCTGTCGAATGCCGGCGTGCCGGTCATCATCGGTGACGCCCAGCGCAAGCAGACGCTGCTCGATGCCGGCATCGAGCGCGCGTCGGCCATCGTCGTTTGCACCAGCAATGAGTTGACCAACCTCGACATCGCGCTGGATGCGAGCGAGTTGAAGCCGGGCATCAAGGTGGTGCTGCGCATGTTCGATGCAAAGCTGGCGCAAAACGTGTCGAAGGCGTTCAACATCCAGACCGTGTTCAGCGTGAGCGCGCTGGCTGCGCCGGCGTTTGCCGCAGCCGCCACCAAGGCGCGCGTCGATTATTCGTTTCGGCTGGAAGGGCAGTTGCTCAATGTGACGACAGTGCAATTCGGCTCGACTTCACCCTATGCCGGCAAGCCCATCCAGTTTGTTGAGGCGGACGCAAATTGTTCGGTCATCGGCGCGGCATCGCCGGATGGCTTGCGATTCAACCCTGATCGCAACCACGTCATCCAGGCCGGCGAGCGCTTCTTCATCATCGGCAATCTGGACGCGTTGAAGAAGATCAATAATGGACAATAGAGATTCTGGATGGGAGAGTGGCATCAGGTCGCCGGTCTGTATGCTCCAATCCTCCAATCGCCAGCCGACCTCTTTTTGACATGCGCTTCGACATCTTCACCCTCTTCCCGGCCATGTTCGACGGGCCCTTCTCAGACAGCATCCTGAAGCGGGCGCAGGACGCCGGCCTGCTGGAGATTCACGCCCACAACATTCGCGACTACGCCGAGGGCAAGCACAAGATCACCGACGACATGGCCTATGGCGGCGGGGGTGGCATGGTGATGAAGCCAGAGCCCATCTTCAAGGCGGTCGAAACCGTTCTTGGATTGCGACAAGGCGGGGGCGAATCCCCTTCATCTCCCCACCCCATCATCCTGATGAGCGCCAGCGGGCGCACCTTCACGCATGAGATCGCAGTCGAGCTTGCGCGGCATCCACGCGTTGCGCTGGTCTGTGGGCATTACGAGGGCGTGGACGAGCGCGTGCGCGAGCACCTTTGCACCGATGAAATCAGCATCGGCAACTATGTGCTGACCGGCGGCGAGTTGCCGGCGATGGTGATCGTCGATGCCGTCGCGCGGCTGATTCCGGGCGTGCTGCCGCCCGGTGTGCCAGAGGAAGAATCACACGCCAGCGGCCTGCTGGAGTATCCGCACTACACGCGGCCGGCGGACTTTCGCGGCTGGAAGGCGCCAGATGTGCTGCTCAGCGGCAACCACGCCGAGATCGAGAAGTGGCGCCGGCTGCAAGCCGAGGATCGCACACGGCGACGCGGCATGCATGGCGCATGACGCATCTCATCACAGCGCGAGCACGGGGCGATTTGCGGTAATGCTTGCGCAAGCGTCACCGCAAATCGCCCTGGCCATTGCCTTATTGCGGTTGTGCGTCTGCCGGCGCTGACTCCACCGGCGCAGCTTCTGGCATCTCCACTGGATGCGCTGCGGCATACTCGGCGACCATCGCCTTCCATGTGCCATCGAGGCCATCGTCGGTCACGCCGTAGAACACCTGCACGTTGCCTGCGCTGTCGCGCATCGCCACGTCATTGCGCACCTTGCCGGCGCGCAACTCGCGGCCCAGCACGGCGCGGTCGCCGCGCCAGTCGATATCCGCCGGCCCGTTGGGATGCGTGACGTGCTGCGTGATGGCATATTGCCACAGATCGCGCGCGCTCTTGCGCGTGACGTTGCGGATCACGCTGTTGTTGCGCAGGTCGCGCACCGTGAAGTATTCGACACCGTTGCGCTCTTCCATCGCTGTAACCTGCACGCCGGTGCGCGGCATGTTGGTGAGCGGCGCATTCTCCACTGGCTTCGGCTGGCCATTGCCGTTCTCAGACTTGGCCGGCAGCAGCTGCGGCTGTTCCTGCGGCGGCGGCAGCGCGCCAGCTGGCTCCGGCCGTGGCGGCAATTGCTCCACGCGCTCCTGCTGCGCCGGCTGATGTGGCCGCTGTTCGTGATGACGCTGCTGCTGCGGTTGGCGCTGCTGCCCGCTCTGCTGCTGTTGCTGTGGTTGGCGCTGCGGCTGATTTTGTGGTTGCCCGCCCTGCTGGCGCGGCTGCTGCTGTTGCTGCTGTTGCTGCTGGCGCGGCTCATGCTGGCGTGACTGCTGTGGTTGGCGCTGCTGATGGGGCTGTTGCTGGCGCTGTTGCTGCTGATGAGGCCGTTGCTCATGGTGCGGTTGCTCTGCCGGCTTCGGCTTCTCGTAGCCACGTCGCGCCATTGCCACGATCTCGTCGCGGTTCGCCGCGCGCGTCTCCACGCCCTCACGCACGAGGAATTGATTGCCCTCGAAGGCATGCGGCGTATCGGCGCCCTTCGTCACTTGCAGGCGAATGACGTCCTTCCCGTCCAGCGATTCGATGGTGATGGCTGCCGCCAGCTTCGGCGCAATGCGCGACCCCATCTCCAACGCGAGCTTTTCGGCCGTCTCCCTCGCATCCTCGATGCCGGCGATCTTCTTGCGCGGGCTGGCATCCATGCCAATCACGATCAGCCCGCCCTCGCCATTCGCCATCGCCACCGCATCCTTCAGCACTGCCTCGAAGCGGTCGCCGCGCTTGGGCAGCGTCGCATGGAATGCAGCGGTCACACTATTGCCGTCGCGGCGCGCGATGGTCAGCGGGTCTTCCGGCACGTCGGCCATGGCCTGCGCCGGCCTCACCCGTGCAAATTCCTGGCTCAGGAACAGATCGCGCAGCGCATTGAAACTCACTTCCTCAAGCTGCACTTCGGTGACACGCTCGCCCACGCCCAATCGCTTTGAATTTTCTTTTGAGGTGGTCACGCGATGCGCATCGCTGCCCTGAATGGCGAACATGCGGCGCGGATATTCCGGCTTGATGCCGGTGAACAGATGCGCGCTGGAATAGCGGCCCTTCTCCAGATCCGTAAATTCGATCGCCCGCAGATGCGGGTCCTGGGTGAAGGCGATGCGCGTCTGGCCGCCGAGGTTCATGCCGCGCATACTCACGCCGTTCGATGAGTTGGCATGCGCGGCGATGGCCATGCCGCCGGCGTCATCGATCATCTCGTATGCATGCAACACGTCGCTGGTCGCGCCGGCCTCGGTCAGACCCTTGTCCAGCACATGCCCTGGCACGCGCAACTCCATCAGCACACGCTCGATGTCGCGCAATGGCTTGTCGGGCGGGAAGATGCCAAGGATGTGGAAGCCGAAGGTGGCGGTGAACTCGAAGCCGGGCAGCACGAGGATCTTGCCCAGCAGCCGGCGGTATTCATTCAGCCGGCCCAGCTCATCGGCGCGAATGCGGTCGAGCTTCTCGAGATATTCAAGATGCTCGATCTCGTTCATCATATTGCGATAGCCGTTCACAGTGTTGTGATCGGTAAAAGCCATGATGTGCAAGCCGCGCTTCTCAGCCTGCTTCAAGATATCGAGATAGGTCTTGTCCGGCTCCTCATAGTCATGTGAGCCGGGTGTGTGCAGATGCAGGTCCATCCGCCGCCAGGGAATGTTTGGCTGGCTAGACTCGGGCTGGGCGGGTTGATCTGCTGCTTGTGTGGTGCGCGGTGGTGTGCGCCGGCGCGGAGAACCAGCCTGTGCTGGGGCGCGCGTCGAGCGGGTCTTGGTGGTTGTCTTGGGGTTCGTCTGTTTGTCCGGCGCCTGGTTGTCCGTTGCTTTCTGCTTAGGCATATGTTTAGGCAAACACGTATCGGTTGTAACGTTTCAATTCAAAATCCAATCTGAATACGGGCGCCGGCACCAGAAAATCCAATGGCCGGCTGGCCTCGCTGTGCAATTCAGCGCGCACAATGAGCAGCGCCAATTGCAACCCAATCATTATACCTATTCATGCTATTTCCCTGATGGCATCGTGAGAGCAAGTCAGGGGCGCACTCCCGCATGTAGAGCGCACCCCTGATCACAAGCAATCGCCTGCCAGTCTGCCGGCGCGCCGGCTAGCGCAGCGTGATCGGCGTAAAGACCTTAAACTGCACCGATTGCCCCTTCGGATTGGCGGGATTGAAGCCCTTCGACAGGCTCACGGGGATGTTGATGGTCTGCTCAGGCGCATTGCCCGACGCCGGCAAGACAATCGTCACGGTGCCGGACAAGGAACTGCCATTCGGCACACCCGACGGATCAGCCGTCAGCGTGATGTCGCCCGGCAACGTGCCAGAAGCCGGCGATACGCTCAGCCACGGCGCGTTGTTGCTCGCCACCCACTGCGCGCTCGTATCGCTGCCGGCATTGCCCAGATGCAACACCTGCGGCGCCGGTGTGGTCGCATCGGCGGCAAATGTCCAGTCCAATTGTGTCGGGCCGGCAGTCATCGTCGGGCCAAGCAGGCTCAAGTCATCATTCACGATCACCGTGATGGTGGCTGTGGCAGATTGGCCCTTGCTGTTCGTCGCCTTCAGCGTGATCGTGTTCACGCCCACGGGCAGGTTGCTCACCGAAAGCAATTCGCCTGTCCCGAGCACGCCGTTCTGGTTCGACCATTCCAGGTTCGCGCCAGTGATGCCGCCATCCTGCCAGTCCATTGCCGCGCCGCTGAAGTTCACCAGTTGACCGTAATTCACGACATGGTTGTCTCCCGGTGTCAAAATCATCGGCATGGGCGGCTTGTCGGCAAAGGTGTAGGCTGGGCTGTCGGCCTGGCCAGTGTTCGCGCCATCGCTGGCAATCACGCGGAAGAAGCCGTTGCCACCGCCGAGCGTCGATGTGTCGATGGATGCGCTGTTGCCATTCACGCCAGATTGCACGCTGGTAAAGCTCGCGCCGCCATTGCTGCTGTAGAACACATCGAACGTCAGTGCGTCGCCATCAGCATCGCTCGCATTCCACGCCAGTGTGACTGTGCCGGCCACCGGATTGGGCGGGCTTTGCAGCGCCACGTTGCTCACCACTGGCGCGTTTGCGCTGATGGCCTGCGTCGCCAGCGTGAGGCCATCGCTCAGGCGCACGATGCGCACCTGCCGCGCGCCGGCAGTCATCGTCACGATCTGGCTGACACCCAGCAGATCTGGTGTGGCTTCCTCACCCGGCGTGGGCGTGAAGGGGTAATCGGCCAGCGTGCTGCCGCCCATGTCAGTCAGGCGAATCGAGTAACCGCCTGCAACGATTGCCGGCAAGCCGGCGGTTTCGCTCAAGCGCGTCAGCTTTTGCAGGCTGGCAGTGTTCGTGCCGTTGATGATCGTGCCTTGCACCATCAGCCAGTCACCGCTGACCAGCGCGCTCTGTGCCGACGCCGGCTGCATCTTCACGCCGTCCTCTGGTTGCATCTCCAGGATCGGCAACTCAGATTCATCGCCCATCGACATGACGAGCGGTCCGCCGGCCATGAAGTTATACATGCCGCGATAGGTGTAATCGCTGATCCACTGATTGTCGCAGTAGCTCATCACGTCGTACCATGTGGTGCCTGGGTAGACAGCGCGCGGCACGCTGTAGAACGAATCGCCGGCGTCAAACCCCTCATAGTTGTTGTTCGCGCCAATCTGCGCGCCGGCGTAGGGATAGCTCGGGTCACTTGCACTCTGGCCGCAGGCAGCGCTGCCCGGCGAGGGGTGCGCGCGACCCAGCGTGTGGCCGATCTCGTGCGCGGCATACCAGTCAGCATACGAGCCGTCGTTGTCCCAGCCCCACGTGCCGGAGCCGGCCGGCCCGGTCGAGAGCTTCACGCCGCAGCAAGCCTGCCCGCGCGGGAAGGCCGCGCCATCCGAGATCATGCCATAGTAAAACTTTGGATTGAAGATCGCGTTGAAGAAGCCATCTTGAATGATGCGAATCAAGTTGGTCACCGAGTTGGTGTAGCGGCTGGCGCACAAGTTGCGATCGTCGTGCCAGTTGCCATCGCCGTCTTTCCAATACAAGTCCTGGCAGGAGGAATGCGTGCCCATCACGCGCGCGCCCAGTCCGCTGTCATACTGGAAGATCAAGCGCGGGTGGAAGCCCGGCGCATTGCCATCATCGAAGACCAGCCGGCTCGACAGCGGATATGCGCGCAGGATCCACGAGTAACTCTGCAGGATGTCCTTGATTATGCGCGGATAGTAGTCCGTGCCATTCACCGTGTAGCCCCACGACACAAAGCGCACGTTCAGCGCCGGCGATGCCTTGACGCTCAACGCGCCGCTGTTCGATTCGTTGTCGGCATAGTTCGGCTCAATCTGATAGTGGTATGGATTCACCACCACGCGCAGACGCACCGAACTGCCCGACACCCAGCTCCATGGCAACTCGAACAGGAAGCTGTCGTTCAAGTTGGCGCGCTGCGGGCTGGTGCGCACGGTGATGTTCGTGCCGACGCTGTTCACCGGCATCACCGAATCGATCACTTGATTCGAAGCATCCAATCGATAGAGCCGCGCAGTCACGCCCGACACGCTGCCCGGGCCGTCGGATTGCACGAAGACACGCACAAAGGTGCGCCGGTCGCGGATCAGGCCAACGCTGTTGGTCGGCGTCTGAATGCCCTGCGTGATCGACAAGCCAGTGACGCGCATGTTGATCTTTGGCAGCGCAGCCGCGTTGTTCGGCAGACGCAGAATCGAGCTATCCGACTGCCACAACAGGCGGCTGTCGGCGGTGGTGATGTTCCTGTAGACGCGGCCCGACAAATTGTCTGTTCGGCTGATGGAGAGAAAGTCGGTAGTGCCGCCGTTGCTGCGGGCGTGTCGCACCACATAATCCGTCCAGGTGCCGCCAAAGCATGGCGATGGCGAGCATGGCACGAAATGCTCCTGCAGGTAGAACACAAAATTCGCATCCGTGACGATGCTGTAGATCGTGTCGTTGTTGTTTCCGGTGTCGTTGACGTTGATCAATGTGACGCTGCCGAGCGCCCTGTTGCTTGTCGAGTAAAGGTAACGCCCAATGCTGAAGAAGACCAGATCACTGGTCAGGCAAAAGAAACCGCTGCAATTCAGCCGGCCACCTTCAGCATAGTACTTCGTCACACCAGAAGCCACATTTTGCAAGTCCTGCAGATTGTTCAAATTCAGGCGCCGCAACACGCCGCCGTCGATCCAGTACACGTAATCGCCGACGTAGTTGGGAATGCCGAACCCAAAAGCATGGCTCACTTGCAACTGCGATGCAAACGAGCCGATGTCGCGCAGCGTGGTGGATGTGCCATCGGCCTTGCTGATCCGCCGAATGGTGCTTTCGGTGTTGCTGGGGTGCGTCAGGGCGTACACATAGTCATTGTCCTGCGCCAACTCGACGGAGTAGATATAGGGGCTGGTGATGGCACCGTTGAACACCGCCGGCACGTCGCCCACATTCGCATTCACCGACAACCGCATCAAGCCTTGATCGGTGATCCAGTACAGGTAGTTCGCGTCGGCCACGAAGCTTGATTGCGGCAGTTTGGTGTGCGAAAGCGCATAACAATAACCGTTCGCACTGGCCGCATACAGTTGGCGCGCCTCGCTACCCTGCACGGCGATGCGGCTGATGCTTTCGCTGTCGGTCAGGTTGGCGGCATCCGGAGATTGGGGCGTCACCGCAGCTGGGTCCACTGGCGCGATGGGCGCTGTGGGATCAGATGGTGCAGCCGGATCAGCCGGCGCGCCATTGTTATCGGCGGCGGCGAGGCCGATATATGGCACACAGTCATGTAAATACCAGAACACCTTCGGCGCGGCCACCGTGTACTCGTCAACGCCGCTGTTCACCAGTATGTCTGGCACGTCCAGTGGCGCATCCGGGTCGCGGAGTGGCGCAGCTCGCACTTGCGCGGGGATGCCGGCGATGACGCCGGCGATGATCGAAACGACTCCTGCCAAATGAACCAAATTGCGATGCCTCATGGTTTATCTCCTGTGTGCTGCCGGTTGCAAGCGCCGGCCACGCTCAAAAGGTCAAGCCGCCCAAAGCGTACCAACTTTTGGGCGGCAAAAACTCTCAATCACGCTGCTTGTGGTCTCATCGCGCGCGGCCATACCTCATCCCTCATGCATGCCAACATCCCGCTGGGGATCGGGTGCAGAGGCGGCCGGCGGCCGCCTCTGCCACATGGTCGCCCTTGTCAGTTGTCGGCATCCATATCGCCGTTGGCTGGGCAGCAGCGATATTCCTGCGACTTCTCCAACAACTCGATCTGCTTTTCGAGCAGCTTGTTTTGCAGCGCCAGCTTTTTCAATTCCAACTCCTCGCGCTGCTCAACCGCCGGCTCGCAGATGCCACAACTATCCATGCAGCTCTTCACGATCACGCCGGCGGTGGGCAGAGAGGTGTTGCGGGTGTAGCCGAATTCCTCCTGCGCCTGCGGTGAGACCTGCCCGCCAATGTCCGTGAGCAAGCCCTGCTTCACCAGTTGCTCATCCACAAAGCGCAAGGCTGCCTCGCGCACATCATCATCCAACGGCGTCTGCGTGCCGAGCAGGTCGGCCGCATTCACCGCCGGCGAGACACCTGCTGCGGCAAAGCGCAGGCCGACAACCGCGCTGCCTGGCAGGCGCTGCAACGCCTGCAGCTGTACTTTCTGATCGGCTTGAATGCTGGCGTCCAGCGCCTCATTGCGCTTCAGGTTGGTTGCCGGCACCTCCTGCGGGATCGTCGCCACCTGCCCCAGCGGACGGAAGGGGTTGGCCGGGATCGGCACCGGCGCAACCGGATCGATCACGCGCCGCTCAATCGACACCAGCTCAAACTTGACCGTCTCAGTCTTGTTGAGGCGATAGAACATGAACGTGACCGCGTGGCATTTGTTCGGATTCTGGAATTCACGCGAGGCTGCCTCGAAGTGATCTTCGCTCTCGCCCTGCTGATGGGCGCGGGTGGACACTTCGCCGATGCTTACGCTGTGCGCCTTGCGCGTAGCTTCCACCGATTGGTTGTCGGACATCTCGGCGTGAGCACGATGCTCGCGCATGTAGTCGCGGGCGCTGCTGGCGCTGTGGCTGCCGCGCGCGTTGGCATCGGCGCTGGCCGAGAAGAAGCCGATACTGCCGCTGGCGTCACCGTGGAAATCCCACTTGCCCTGCTCGCTGTAGTTGTCCTGGCCGCGATCGACCACGTTCTCATCACTCATGAAGGCGCGCATGGCGCGCAGTCGATACTGCTCTTCGCTCATCTGCTCGCTGCGATAGCTGAGCTTGCTTTCGCTGTCGAATGAGAAGCGGCTGCGGCGGTCAGTTGTTTGCAGGCGCACCTTTTCGCCGGGCAGCAGCGTGGTGCTGTAGGCGATGTCGCCCAGCGCGAGCGGGCCGGCGCAACGGGTGAAGCGCGTGTGAAAGATCACCTCCACGCGAATGGGCTGCTCCTGCCGGCCGCGCACAGGCGTCGGGAACACCAGCCGCCGGCGAAAATCCAGCACATCACACGCCGGCTCGGTTTCAACCACCGGGCAGCACGGCAGATCGTTCACGGAAACTAGGTCTTTGGTCGTCATTTCGTATCCTCCTGTGTGTGAAGCTGGTGCGCGCGCCGCCCCTCCACGGCGCGCGCACCAAAATATGAATTGCCGCCAGCGCTGCACCCTCCTGGCAACGCCGCACTGCAATCCATCCCCCTGCGTTCATTTCACTGCGCTGCGCGTCTCATTCACATGCATCAATGTCATCTCGTCTGGCTCATGCATGCGACGATTGCAAGACGATTTCACGCCATCCGCGCGAGCAGACAACACACTGGCTATCGCCGGCCCGGGCGCTTCTTTGGGATGCGCGGCTTCACCGGCGTCCCGCAGAAATCGTCATAGGCCCGACCAAGCGATTCCTTCACCAGCGACTCACTCAGGCCGGCGATGTCGGCGCTGAAGCTCTTGTTACTGGTCAGCCGCGCGAGGCTGCGCAGGCCTTGCGCCAGCACCAGGTCATCCATCGCGCCTGTCAGCGTGTCCCACCAGGGCACTGGGTCAGGGCCAGGCCACGGAATCGGAATCGGGATGGGTGGCCAGGGCGGACAAAGGTCATCGCCAGGCTCCCAGCCGGCAACGAGGCCGGCAGCTGCACGCTCCACCATGCTTTTGCTGAGGCGCGCGATGTGCTGTTTGATTTCCTTGTGCGACACCGATTTGGCGATCTCGCGCAGCATGCCAGCCACCATGTAGTCAACGATGGCTTCGTTGATGAGCGGACCGGGCTGTCCAGGGTTGCCATCCACCCAGTCTGGGTCGATCAGGCCGTGGATATAGTCGACCTTCGCAAGAATCAGAGACGTCTTCATGTTTCCCTCCCCCTGTCGAAACTGCAAGGCTCACCATGTTGTTCAGTCGCTGCAGCGTGAGCCGCGCTGCAGGATATGCATTCATTCCATCACGCCGGCGCTCTCATTCACATGCATGTTCATGGTCAGACCCGCCAGAGAATGAGGACGATTGCAAGACGATTCGCGCTGGTCACTGCGCCATCTGACTGGATTGGTCAGGACGATCGTGATGATCGCTCGCCGGCAATGCGTCTGACGACTGTTCTGACGGCCGGTCTGCCGGCCGGTCTGCCGGCTCGAAGCGCGGGTTGAAGACCGGAAACTCAGGGATGGCCGCCGGCAACAGGCCGAGAAACGGCGTGTCCCTGTGATATTCGATCAAGAAGTCCACCCAATCTGTCACTTGCAAGAAGTCGATGATGGCCGGCTGCACCGCCGGCTTGGCCGGATCGGGATTCACGTCCAGATAGTACGGCGAGCGCCAGTCCCACAGCCCGCGCAAGAGCGGATCAGGCAGAAAGATGTTCATCGCCAACGTCGCTTCGCTGAAATTCCAGCGCACCGATGGATCGATCCACGGATGGTCGTCCTCACCATAGACCTTGACGCCCTTGAGCGCATCTGCCAGCCCTTGCGCCAGCGCCGCGATGTTGTATTGCAATGGCAGGTTGGCGACGGTCAATGCCTGCGCAAAGCTGCACAGGTCAGTCAACTCATCCGGCGTCTCCAGCGGGAGACCCGCTTCGGTGTCATATTGCTGCGCGCGGATGATGGCCTGCTTGATTTCGTTGCGCACATCGCCGGCGTCTGGCGCGATGCGCAAAGCCGACAGCAGCGCATCAGCCAGGTCGTCCAGCTTCTCCGTCACCTCGTGCATGGCAGCAAGGTGGACAGCACAGCCGGCGGTGGGGTGATTGCCCTTCGCAGCCAGCACATCGCGATTGCCCTCAGCAAACCAGCGCGCCAGTTGCGCACTGCTGGCGCTGCCGGCGGCGTTGAGCCTGGCAAAGAGCGTTGGATACGCTGCGCCGGCGGTGAAAAAGTTGTAGTTCGGATAGCCGGCAGCGAAGTCCGCATATGGCGCAACGGTGTGCAACAACTCCGCCGACATGTTGAAGCAGTTGTTGAAGTGAATCACGGCCAGTTTCGGCACGCCGGCGTTCTGCGCAGCCTGCAGCGCCCGGCCCATGCCCCACGTGCTGATCGGCATGTGGTTCATCGGCAAAATGGGCGAACCGAGTGGCAGAATGGGTGAACCCAACGGCAAGATCGGTGATCCCAATGGCAAGATCGGCGATCCCAACGGCAGGGTTGGTGATTCATCTGTAACTCCGATTTTCCAAACCACTTTGCCGTGGTCGGTGATGTTGGTCACAGATAACTTGCGACGGTCGATCTCTGGCAAATAGCCAGCGCCATGACCTTCCAGCGCCAACACGATGGCCGAGTCGGGCTGCCACAACCATACTTCATGCAGCAGGCCGGCCAGGGTGTTGGGCGCTGACATATCCTGCTTCCAGCGCGATTCCACCGCGACTGCATCGGGTTGGCCGGCGGGGATGCGCACGAGCAGCGTGTCATGGCCGGCGCGGTCGATCAGCGCCAACACATGCGTGCCTTGCTCAGCCACTTTCAACAGATTCTCAAACAGCGGATGCTGCGTTAAGTCCTGTGAAGCACCCTCAGGATACGTGCTGAGGGTTTCATCGGTGCCAAATGGCGCAAATACCGCCAGCGTCACGCTTCTCGTCTCTCGGCCGTCGTCGGTGGTCAGGATCGGGTAAGTCACAACAGGCTCCTTATGAGTGCTACACTACTGCGCCTCAGCGCGCAGGCACGCTCATTTCACGCCAAATCTTGTCTCAATGACATGCACGCTGTGGGATCAATAACCGTGTGAGTTGGACGATTCGCAGACGATCCACGAAACGGAGAGGAAGCCATGTTGCCAAAACTGACCTTGCCACAAGCTGTGCGCGAGGATGCTCGCCCTGTGCAAACCACGGCGATGGTGCTGGAAGCCGCCTTGGACATGCACCGCGATGGCATGCTGAATCACTTGCTCGTGGATCGGCCGGGCGCGGCGCGCTGGCTGACGCGCATCTTCCTGCAGCCCATTCTCGGCGCCGCCGGCGACGCCCTGCCGTCCGAACATGCCACGACCACCGCGCTGATCTGGCTGATGGAGTGGGCGATCACGCAGTTGCGGCCCGACCGCGCGCCGACGTTGCGAATTGAGGAGCGCAAGGCCTGGCTGGACAGCACCAGTTGGCGGCCAATGATTGCAGTGATGTGCCACTACGGCTTTGCATCGGCGCCGGACTTCAAGGATCGCTACTACCGCCGGCCCAATGAAACGCCGGCGGACAACCTGTGCGGCTTGTGGAATATCGGGCCCAGCACATACTATCGCTATCTCGAAAAAGCCAAGCGGCTGATGGCGCGCGCGCTCTATGAGCAGCGGCTGGATCGCCGGCACTCGCAATCGTTGCGCGAATTCACCCGCCAACGCGTTTATCGCCTGCTGAATCTGACCGACGCAAGCGCGCAATCCAGATGGCATCAACAACAAATCAGTGTTGCACTAAAGCAGTCCGATGCCCTGTCGGCGCTGTGGCATGCGCGGCAAGCCGGCGATATCGATCAAGCCTGCGCATTGATCCAACAACACCTTGCCCAACTTGCAGGCTGCCACGAACTGGATGCGGAGATCAGCGCACTCCGCGTTGCATTGCAAAAACCCGAGCTTGAAATCAAGTTGGATCTCACAGAAGCCGATCTGTGGCGCGCGCGCAATGACATTGATGAAGAGCGCAATGCCTATGAACAAGCGCTGCATACCGCTGTGAGCGCCGGCGATCCTTTGATGCTGGGGATTGTCTACGCCCGTTTGGGCAAGTATTACGAGCCGCGCGACCCCGATCGTTCGTTCAGCTACTATCAGGACAGCGTCGAATTTCTACAGCGCGCCGAGGCGCTGAGTGACCTGCAATCCATCGCAGCGGTGCAAGACGAATATGCCAGCACCATGGCTCGTCTGGCATGGCTCTACATCTTGCGAAACGACCCCCGCGCCAAGGCCATTCTCGAACACGCAGACACGATGCGCAAGAGGTTGTTCATCAAAGACCTCACGGCGGCCATGCTGGAACAGTGCTGGGGTGAATACTGGCGGCGCGCAAACGACTCAGCGAAAGCTTTGGAACACCAGCAGCGCGCATTGAATATCTATGAGCGCCTTGGCGATCAGCAAGGCCTGGCAAAGGCATACATCAATCTGGGGCTGGGCTATAGCGAACTGCGGCAGTTTGATCACGCAATCACCTATCTGAATCACGCGCTGGATCTCTCAAGATCACATGAGTTGAGCAGCGAATCGATTGCCAGCGCGCATCTCAACCTGGGTGGCTGCTACTTCTGGATGCAAGACTATCGCAAAGCGATTGCGCAGTACTCGCTCGCGCTGGAGCGGGGCTTGTCGGCCAATCTCAGTTTGCATGTCATGCGCGCGCGCTTCAATCTGGCTGAGGCGCACTATACGCTCTTCAAACTTGAAGGCAGGATTGAAGATGAGAGATCGGGAGATCAATTTGTGCAAGATGCCCTGTCGGCCTGGCCGGCAGAAGCCGATCCTGCGCAATTCATCACCACGCAAAACTTGAAGCAGGAGATCCTGGCCCATCACACGCCCAAGGCCTTTGATCGGTTGAAACCTTCAGAAGCCGCGGCGTATTTTGCGGAATACGTCGAATTGGAGCGGAATCAGGCAATCCTGGCCACGCCGGCGCCTGCAGAAACGCATATCCGCGCCTACCTCGCCATCGCCAATGCCCATCTCGCCATCAGCGCGAAGGCGCGCGAGGCGGCCATCGCCTTGATTGAGCAGCACGGGTTGGTTGATCAGTTTGCAACTGAGCTCAGGCAATTGCAGACCACATTCAATCGCGATCTGACGCGCGAGCAACGGCTGGATGCGCAGTGGAAGCAGTTCGCCGGCGAGCTTCTCAACGATCAACATCGCGCCGCGTTGTTGGCGCACCTCATTGTGCACAACTTCATCAACAAGAGCAGTTACGCAACGCTGTGCGATGTCAGCCTGGCGACCGCATCAAAGCATCTTGGCCTGCTGACCAAGCGCGGCTTGCTCGTGCAAACGGGCAAGGGGCCGGCGACAAAATATCACCCGCCAAAATCTGCCCTCATCTCCGCGCGCTCAGCGTGAACAACTTCACATCCTGCCCGCCAAGCTTGTATTTGTATTCCTCATTGCCCTGCAAGAAATCGAAGGCGCGACACTTGTCATGGATCGCCTTCTCGATCAACCGCGCCACCAGCACCTGGCCAGGGCTGAGATAGGCAAACTTCTGCGGGTCGAGGCCAGAGTTGTAAACCAGCACCGCATTGTCATACACGAAGTTCAGATACGTCGCAGCGCGCTGGCCTTCGACTTCGAGGAACGACAATTGCAGCCAGCCGGCGTCCAGCATGGCATGCGCCGCCGCATGGAAGAAGCGCTCCATGCGCGGCGTCATGAATGCCGTCTTGCTCACCATGCTCGCCTTCATCAGCGAGAGGAAGTCGGCCATGTCTTTGTTGAGCGCCGCCTTGTCAGTTGCAAACGTGATCGCCACATCCTCACTGGCGCGGCGCAGCTTGCGTTGCAACTCGCGGCGCTCCTTGCCATCGAGCATGGCGAGGTAGGCATCGAAGGTAGCCGGCAACGTCACGATTGGACACACGTCCTCGAAGGTCGCAACGGGGTTCCAGCCTTCGCCGGCCAGCATATCCTTGAAGAGCGAGAGCGTGGGTGAGCTTTCGAGGATGTTGCACAGGCCGAGCGTGTGCCACGCCGGCGCCTGCCCGCCTTTCAGATAATCGATCACCGCGCGGAAGCACGCTTCCTCACAGCCTGTGACAAAGATGAAGTCGAGGTAGTCTGACACTTCCTTGCAACCGACCAGCGCCACCTCCACGCCACCCAGCGCGTTCTCCTCAAAGAACAGCGGCGCGATGCCGGCCAACACGCCATCCTGGCGCAACGCCAGCACGCGCAGATCGCCATCTCCGAGGTATTGCCACCAGGTCTTCTGCCATTCGTTGGTGAGGAAGAGCGTGTTCGATGAGGACCGTTGCAGTGTGGCGTTCCATTCGCCGGCAAGTGTGTCGAAAGCTTCGGCAGTCGTGTAAATTTCCGTTTGCATCGTCAAATCATCAAGTGGGTCAAGGCGTCCAGTCAGTCAACCTTCCGCGTCTTCAGTCATGTCCTCGTTCACGCGCCATACACGATCAGGTGAAACGAGTTTGTCGATGTACAGCACGCCATCGAGGTGGTCGATCTCGTGCAGCAATGCGCGCGCCAGCATGCCTTCCGCTTCGATTTTGATGCGATTGCCATCACGGTCGAGCGCGCGCACCACGATCTTGCTGGGTCGCGCCACATCGCCGCGCCAGCCGGGGATGGACAGGCAGCCTTCCTGATGCTCCCAGCTTTCTTCGGATTGCTTCATAACCTCAGGGTTGACGAGCTGATGCAGCACGGTCTTCGGCTCAGTCGCATCGACCTCTCCCTCAGCAGCATCCCGCGGCACTTCCACCACCGCCACGCGCAGCGAGACGCCGACCTGCGGCGCAGCCAGCCCCATGCCGTTCGCCTTGCGCATGGTCGCCACCATGTCATCCAGCAGTTTCTGCGTGTCTTTGGAAATTTTCTCGACCTTTCTGGCTTTCTTGCGCAGCACTGGGTCGCCAATTTTGCGAATCTCTCGAATCATGTCTGCGTTGCTCCACTCAAAAGGAGTGCGAGTGTATCACCCGACATTTACAACACGGCGCATTGCGGCATCATGCCAGCCGGTCGCGCGTGTGCAGGCGGGTCAGTTCGTCGTAGATGCCAATCCACTCGATGAATTCCTGCCGGCGCTGCTTTGCCTCGCGCAGTTGCTTGGCATTCTGAAACTCCTCAAGCTGCTTGACGATATCGCCCTGCACCTTGCGCGGGGCATACACGCGCGCAAAGTTCAACTCGTTGTCGGCGCCGCCGGTGCGCACCAACACGTCACCCACATTGAACATCGTATCGATGAAACCGCGCGTCGTGGCAGTCACGTTCTGCACGTTCTCCAGGCTGGCGGTGCGCTTGGTTTCGCCGGCCAATCCAAATGGCGAGCGCTTGTATTCAATCAAGCGGTCCGACGTCAGGATGTACATGTCATTGCGCCAGTTTTCATATTGCCACGCAAACCAGCCCCAGAGCACCACGCCAATTACGATGGTGAAAATTACGACCGGCATATGAAAGAGCACTGCCGCCAGATCCGGCATGCGCCAGCGAATAAAAAGGATGGCCACAGTGTAGACCATGGCAAATGCAAACGGCACAAAGGCAGTGCCTATCAAGTTCAGCCAATGCTTGCGATAGACAACCTCGTCGCCGCGATCGAGCTTCATGCGCGGCAGCACGCTGCGGCGAAAGCCGGCCCATCCTTGCGCGAGGCGCTCAGACATGCTCAACGGCTTGGGCTTCTCCTTCTTTGCAGCCCCGCCGTCATCGCCCTTTGCCATGCCCATCTCATGCACCAACTCCACCCGCACCCGCGTCCGCTCGCTCGCGCGGCTCTCGATGCGCGCGCGGTCGCGCCGCTCCAGAATCAGTTTGTTCGGCACTTCCGGCTTGGGCGCAAATTCAAATTGGATGTTCGCGCGGGTGCCTTGCGTCTCCACGCGCACATTGCCCATGTCGAACAGCGTGTAGAGAAATCCAGGCCGGTCAATCGTCACATTCTGCACCTTGCCCATCGGCGTTTCATCCTGCGTGTCATAGATCAACACCACGCGCTCGCGATGGATGACGCGCTGGTCTGTGATGATGTAGTAGTCATTCAAAAAGTCAATCACATTCCACAGAAAATTGAGGAACGCAACCAGCCCGAGTGCAGTGAGCAGAAAATTCGAGAGCGATGCGACGATGGCGTTGGTTGGCGGCACGATGATCAGCACCATCAGGGCGATCATGATGTAGGTCAGCCACAAACTGCGGAAGAACACCAGGGGATGCTTGTAGCTGCGCCATAAGACAGCTTCACCCGGGCGCTGACCCTCGAACTCTTTTGTCTTATCACGATAGGCCTTGACTTTATCTGAAAACTGCAGATGCTCAGCGAGTGTCGGATGGTCGGCCTGCAATGCGGAGAAGTCAGCGCGCTTGATCTGCCATAGTTGCACATCGTCGATCGTTTCGATGGTGTGCTCCGCCGGCCGGCCGGTGAGAAACGACTCCTCATTGAGCAAGTCGCCAGGTTTGGCGATGGCGATGATGGGATCGCGGCCATCCTTCTCAACTGCGCGCACCGCCAGCCGGCCCCGGCGCACGATATACAGGTCGGTATCATTTGAGTCGGCCTGCTGCACGAGAATCTTCGCGCGATCCAGCAGTTTGGTGCGCAGCAGCGCGGTCAAATCGCGGAATTCACTGTCGGAGAGTTTCTGGAAGGTGAAGTGGCGGCGCAGAATGCTCATCACCTCATCCGGCGTGGGATTGCGCGCATCCGTGGTGGCATTCACCTCGCTCATTCAGCGCGATTCTAGCATCGTGGCGGTCACGTAATGCAGCAGCGCTGTCTGTCGCTTGATGCGCCAGGGTTGCCGAATCAGACGATACAGCCATTCGAGATTGGCATCGCGCATCCACGCTGGCGCGCGGCTTTGCACGCCGGCCACCATGTCAAACGCGCCGCCCACACCCATGCCGACCAGCCCTTGACCCCAGCGGTCGTCACCATCGTTCCGGCACAGCGGCAGATTGCGCGCCAGCCATTTGTCCTGCGCCGGCGCGCCATACGCCACAAACAGCAGGTGTGGCTTCGCGGCGCGGATGCGCTCGACGATGTCCGGCGCTTCTGACTCAGCCGGCGAACCAGCATGCGTGCCGGCCACCAGCATGCCTGGAAAATGCAATGCCAGCGCCGCCGCCGCGCGTTCGGCAATGCCGGCCTGCGCGCCCAGAAAATACACGCGCCACTGGTGCGCCGATGCGATGCCACACAACTTCACCATCAACTCGACACCCGGCACGCGCGCCTGCAATGGCTGGCGCTTGCGCTGCGCTGCCCACAAGATGCCGGCGCCATCCGGCACATTCAACGCCGTGCGGTGCAGCACATCCATGAACGCGGCATCATGCCGCGCCAGCATCACAAACTCGGGGTTGACTGTGGCGAACTGATGCACGCCGCCGGCGAGGATCAACCGTTCAGCGTGTTCGCATGCCTCATTCAGCGTCACATCGTGAATCGGCACGTTCAGGATTGTCACTGCGGGGTTCATTGAAAAGTAAAGCGTGCGACTTATCACCCAGCACTCACATGCGGCGCTTACAATTCGCCCGTCATGGATCAGGGTCAAGTGTATCTGGACTATTCCGCTACCACACCAGTCGCCGGCGAAGTGGCCGCAGCCCTGCAGCCCTACCTCACAGAAAAATTCGGCAATGCAGCATCGCTGCACAGTTTTGGGCGCGATGCCGCCGCCGCGCTTGACGAGGCGCACCTGGTTGTCGGTTGCGCCATCGGCGCGCGCGCCAGCGAGATTGTCTTCACGGGTTGCGGCACTGAAGCCGACAACCTCGCGCTGCGCGGCGTGGCTTTTGCCGTGCGCCAACGCGGGCGCGGCAACCATATTATCACCACGCCAGTGGAGCATCATGCGGTGGAGGCAACCGCGCACCAGTTGCACAAAGTCTTCGGATTCGACCTGACGATGCTGCCAGTGGATGGCTGTGGCCGCGTCGATCCCGACGACGTGCGACGCGCCATCCGCTCCGATACCGCGCTGGTGAGCGTGATGCTGGCGAACAATGAGGTCGGCACACTGGAGCCGGTGAAGGAGATTGGCGCAATCTGTCGCGAGCGCGGCGTGTATTTTCACACCGACGCAGTGCAGGCGCCGGCCTACATGCCCATCGACGTCAATGATCTCAACGTCGATCTGATGGCGCTGTCAGCGCACAAACTGTACGGACCGAAGGGCGTGGGCGTGTTGTATCTCCGCGAAGGCACGCCATACCTGCCGGCCATCACTGGCGGCGGGCATGAGCGAGGCCGGCGGCCCGGCACGGTGAATGTGGCCGGCGCGGTCGCTGCGGCAGCAGCCATCAAATATGTTTCGCGGGAACGCGAGGCGCAGGCTGCGCGCTTGCAAGGCCTGCGCGACAAGTTGATCGCCGGCGTGCTGGCGCTGGTGCCGGAGGCGCGCATCAGCGGCCATCCCACCGCACGCCTGCCCCATCATGCCAGCTTCGTCTTCAAGGGTGTGGATGGCGAATCGCTGTTGATGGCTCTGGACGTGGAAGGCATCGCTGTCAGCACTGGCAGCGCCTGCACCAGCGGCGACCCCGAGCCGTCGCCAGTGCTGGTTGCAATGGGCATCCCGCGCGAGTGGTCGCTGGGCGGTCTGCGCATCTCGCTTGGCTACCACACCACCAACGAAGAGATCGAGCGCGTGTTGGATGTGTTGCCAAAGTGCGTCGAGCGCGTCCGTCTGGCAAATTTTGAATTTTGAGGTTTGAATTGCGCATTCTGAACCTGGTTCAGCTCTCATAATGCGCAACCCATGTCATGAAGACACGTGTGGTGGTCGCCATGAGCGGCGGCGTGGATAGCTCGGTTGCGGCAGCACTGCTGGTGAAACAGGGCTACGATGTGATCGGCATCATGCTGCGGCTGTGGGCAGACCCGTCGGCCGGCGATGGACGGGAGAACAGCAACCGCTGCTGCGCGCCAGAGGCAGTGGCAGATGCGCGCGCCATCGCCAGACAACTCGACATCCCCTTCTACGATGTGCACGCCGAAAGTGTGTTCAAGCAGCGCGTGGTCGACACGTGGGTGGATGCATATGCCGATGCGACCACGCCCAACCCGTGCTTCAACTGCAATCGCGGCATCCGCTTCGGGTTTCTCATGCAGAAGGCGCTTGCGCTTGGCGCGGACTATCTCGCCACCGGCCACTACGCGCGGGTGTCGAACGCCGAGCGCTCAACGCCCGGCACGCAGCGCTACAAGCTCTTGAAGGGTCGTGACGCGAAGAAAGATCAAAGCTATGTGCTGCATGTGCTGGGCCAAAGGGATCTGGCACGAGCGATATTCCCATGCGGCGAGCTCGTGAAGGAGGAGGTGCGGCAGCTGGCGCGCGAATTCGGCCTGCCCACAGCGGAGCGCGCTGAGAGCCAGGACCTATGCTTCCTCACACAGGGCGACTATCGCAGTTTCCTCGCGCGCAATGCGCCGGCGGTCGCCGTCTCTGGACCAATTCTGAATCTTCTGGGCGAGAAAGTGGGGCAGCACGATGGCCTGCCGTTCTACACCATTGGCCAGCGCAAGGGACTGCACATCAGCGCGCGCAGCGCCGATGCGCCGGCGCTCTATGTGCTGCGGCTGGATGCCGCACGCAACGCCGTCATCGTCGGCACGCTGGATGAACTTGGCACACGCCATGCGCACACGCGCCTGATGCACTATGTGAGCGGCGAGCCGATCAGTGAGCCGCTTCGTTGCACAGCCAAGATCCGCTACAAGGCGAAGGAAGCCGCCGGCATCTTGACCCCGCTATCCAGCGGTGGCGCAACTTTTGAATTCGATGAGCCGCAGCGCGATGTGACGCCCGGGCAGGGGCTGGTGTGCTACGCCGGCGACGAGGTGATCGGCGGAGGCATTATCGCGAAAATATAAGCCGGGGAGAGCGATTTTCTTCCCAGGTGTTCTGCGTTCCGACGATCAATCACCCTTCGCCTCATCGCCTTTCGTCAGATCTTCGATGATCGGCCGCACCCGTTCGACATCTGCGGCACGGATGACAAGCTGCACCGCGCCCACGCCTGCCGGCGCCACTGCCCACGGCATCAATGTGCCCATGTTCTCGTTCTGCACAAAGCATGGGATGTCCTCAGCATCCAGCAACGTCTTGGCAAATTCCACGTCGATCAGGTTGCCGACATAGACGATGACCAGATCATTTGGATCGTTGTGCTCTGACATGGGCTTGCTCCTTGATGCAAATCCAAACCTCGCGGGTTTTTGAGTCCCGCGAGGTTCTTCAAGTTATTTGTTCGGCAGCACTGCGACGCCGGGCAACTCCTTGCCCTCGAGAAATTCCAACGACGCACCGCCGCCGGTGCTGATATGGGTGATCTTGTCGGCGACGCCGGCTTGCTCCACTGCCGCCACGGAGTCACCGCCGCCAATCACGCTCACCGCATCCGACGCAGCCACTGCCTGCGCAATCGCCATCGTGCCTTGCGCAAAGTTCGGCATCTCGAACACACCCATCGGCCCGTTCCAGATGATCATCTTCGCACCTTTCAACACATTCACATATTGCGTCACGGTGTGCGAACCGATATCGAGCGCGCGCCAGCCCGGCTTAATGCCGGCGACCGGCACTTCCTGGCGCTCGGCGTTGTTGTCGAACTTGTCGGCAATCACCACATCCACCGGCAGCACCAGCTTGCCGCTGCTGCCGGCCAGCAGATCGGATGCCTGCTGGAGCGAATCATTTTCAACCAGCGAATCACCCAACTCGTAACCCATCGCCTTCAAAAACGTGTTCGCCATGCCTCCGCCGATGATGATCTTGTCGGCCAGCGGGAGCAGGTTGTTGATCACAGGCAGTTTGTCGCTGATCTTCGCGCCGCCGAGGATGACAATGAGCGGATGCTCCGGCTCGGTGAAGACCTTGCCGAGAAACTTGATCTCCTTCTCCATCAGCAGGCCGGCCGCCGCCGGCAGGAAGTGCGCTACTGCCTCCGTTGAGGCATGCGCACGATGCGCGCTGCCGAAGGCGTCGTTCACATACACATCACCCAGCGCTGCCAACTGCTTGGCAAAGGTCGGATCGTTCTTCTCCTCTTCCTTGTGAAAGCGCAGGTTCTCCAGCAACAGCACCTCGCCGGCCTGCAACCCCTTCGACATCTTCTCGGCTTGAGGGCCAACGCAATCAGGTGCAAACGCCACTGGCTTGCCGAGCAATTCACCCAGCCGCTCGGCTGCCGGCTTCAGGCTCTGCGAAGGGTCGACGCCTTTGGGCCGGCCCAGGTGCGACATCAACACCACCGCCGCGCCTTTGCTCAGCGCAAATTGAATTGTTGGCAGCGCGCCACGAATGCGCGTGTCATCAGTGATCTTGCCGTCTTTGAGTGGCACGTTGAAATCCACGCGCATCAGCACGCGCTTGCCTTGCAGATCCGTCAAATCGTTGATGGTTCGCTTGTTAAACACAATAGTCTCCTGAACAGCGCCAGCGCAAACGGATGCCGGCGGCACTGTTGCCAATAAACAGCGTGTGATTCTAACGGAGACGCCTCGGTTGCGCGCTGGTCGCTCAGCCAGCGCCGGCCTGTTCAGAGGGACACTATCATGGATAAGCGAAGCACGAGGCATTGCGACGCGTGCAAACGCGACGCTCGCAAGCGCTGTTGCTATACACGCGCTTGTAGCCATACGGCATGAATTCAACGACTGACAGACGCGCTGTAATCTCCTGCAGGGAGTACATGCTACACTGCCGCAGGCGCGTGTCACAGGCCAGCACACAATTGCCGCGCGCGCATCGCGCGTTCGCAAGAGCAGGTCGCGCCGCCAAGAAGGGTAATATCACAAACAGGATGGCAACAACCAATTTCAGTCGAATGCGCCGGCAACTGCGCAAGATGAACGAATGCATGACCGTTTTCCCCATGAATGCTGCTTGACGGCGTCATCGTGGATATTGCAAAACAAACAGAAATAGCATAGCACGCACACAGAAATTTTGACCATACCAAAGAATTGACTTTTGCAACATGAATCAGCAAGACATCCTTAGCGGCGCAAGTAAATTAAACCTGCCCTTTACAGTCTCACAAGCCGATGCACTAATTTTGTTGCGTGACTTGCTGATCGAGTGGAATGCGCGCTTCAATCTGACGGCATTGACCGATGACGCTTCTATCCTCGCGTTGCATTTTCTGGATTCACTTACAGCGCTGCCGGCGATTGCAGCTTTGCAGGCGCGGCACAAGCGCCCGCTCATGCTGATCGACGTCGGCACCGGCGCCGGCTTCCCCGGCCTGCCGCTAAAGATCGCCCTGCCCGACCTGAACGTGACGTTGATGGACAGCACGGCAAAGAAGGTGCAGTTTTGCAGCGAGGCAATTCGCATCTTGCAGTTGGCCGGCGCGCGGGCAGTGCATGGCCGCGCCGAGGAAGCCGGCCATCTGCCCCAGCATCGCGAGCAGTACGATGTGGTGATCGCACGCGCAGTTGCTCCGCTGCCGACGCTGGTGGAATATCTGCTGCCCCTGACGCGTGTGGGCGGGTTGTGCATCTGCATGAAGGGCAGCGATGCGCAGGTTGAAGCCGCACAATCCGCCGGCGCGATCAGCAAACTTGGCGGCGCACTCAATCGCATCGACGCGGTCATCATCCCCGGCCGCGATGACAAGCGTGCGCTCATCCTGATCGACAAAACGCGCCCCACCCCACGGCTGTATCCGCGCCAGGCCGGCGCACCACGCAAAGCGCCTTTGCAGTAAGAGCATTTCTCGCGCGAGCACGAAGGCGCAAAGAAGGCAAGTCCTTGCGATTTTGCGCCTTTGCCATCGATTTCAGCAGATAAAATTCACGCATGTCATCAACGCGACCCCTGCGCATCTTGATCGCCAAGCCCGGATTGGACGGCCATGATCGCGGCGCAAAAGTGATTGCCCGCGCTCTGCGCGACGCCGGCATGGAGGTGATCTACACCGGCCTGCGTCAAACACCAGACATGATCGCCAACGCAGCAGCCGAAGAAGATGTCGATGCCGTCGGCCTGAGCATCCTCAGCGGCGCGCACAACACGCTGCTGCCACGCGTAATCGAGCTGTTGCGCAGCAACGGCATGGGTGATGTGCCGGTCTTCGCCGGCGGCATCATCCCCGACGAAGACATCCCGGCATTGAAAGACGCGGGTGTCGCCGCGGTGTTCGGCCCAGGCACTCCTCTCTCAGACATCACCTCTTTCATCCAAGCGCACACCCGCGCGCGCGCCGAGGGCAACGACCCAGTATGACTGCGTCCGTCAACATCACGCGCCGCGAACTGGCGCGCCTGATCACCGGCATCGAGAACGGTGATGCGACTGCGTTGCAGAAGATGAAAGCGCTGCATGCGCAGGCCGGCAATGCCAGCGCTGTCGTCGGCATCACCGGCGCGCCAGGCACTGGCAAAAGCACGCTCGTCGGCGCGTTGGCGAAGGAGGCGCGCGCCCGCCAGCGCAGCGTCGCCATCCTGTCTATCGACCCATCCAGCCCTTTCAGCGGTGGCGCGATTCTGGGGGATCGCATTCGTATGCGGGAACTGGCGGGTGATGCTGGCGTGTTCATCCGCAGCATGGCGAATCGCGGCGCAAAGGGCGGTCTGGCGAATGCGGCGGCGGACGTGGTTACCGTGCTGGAAGCCGCCGGCTTTGACTTGATTTTGCTTGAGACGGTCGGCGCAGGACAGGCCGAGGTGGATGTGGCGCGCGTGGCGGATACAGTCGTGGTGGTCGAAGCGCCCGGCCTGGGCGATGATGTGCAGGCAATCAAAGCCGGCATCCTTGAAATCGCCGATATTCTTGTGGTGAACAAGGCTGACCGCGAGGGCGCAGATGCGACTGTTGCAGCATTGAAAGCTGCGCTGGAGCTGGGCGAGGTGACCAGCGGGCATCACGGTTTGTCGCTGCCGGCTGCAAAGCGCATCGACAGCAGCCGGCGCATGCCACTGCTCAAGACGATCGCCACCCAGGGCGAGGGCATCACCGCGCTGCTCGACGCGATCGAGCAACACAGCGCGCTGATGCGACAAGACGATGCATTACGCCGGCGGCGCGCCAGACAGGAGATATTGATGCGCTTCAGGCGCATGTTGCTGACAGAAGCTGAACGCCGGCTGGATGACGAAGCCTTGCAGCGATGGGCAAACGCGTGTGCCACGCGAGAAGCCCATCCCGACGACGCCGCGCGCGATCTGCTGCGCGGCATCTTCACCGAACTGGATTGACTCAGATTCTCAAAGCAGCCAGCAAACAACCATGCTCACCCTCTATCTCATCCGACACGGGCAAACTGCCTACAACGCCAGCGGACGCGTACAAGGTTGGCTGGATGTGCCGCTGGATGATGTTGGCAAGATGCAGGCGCTCAAGGTGAGCCGGCGCTTCAGCAACAAGCCGATCAGCGCAATCTACACCAGCCCGCTCTCACGCGCTGCCGAAACGGCGAAGACCATCGCCGGCGCCTGCAACCGCGACATCATCCTTGACATCCGGTTGCGCGAATACAACATGGGTGACTGGACCGGCCTGACTGGCGACGAGATTGCCGCGAGCGCCCCAGGCCATCACATTGCGAACCACGAGACGCAGATTCCAAATGGCGAAACCGCGCAGGAGATGCGCAAGCGCGTGGATGCTTTTCTGGTCGATGTGATGGCCAGGCACACCAGCCGCGACACGGTGGTGGCGGTATCGCATGGCGGCACACTGGGCATGGTGGTTGCAGCGATGTTGAACATGCCGGCCGTGCGCCGGCAGCCCTTCACCTTTGGCAACACCGCTGTCACCAAAGTCACCTTCGAGCATGGCGTCTGGCGGCTGCGCAGCCTGAATGACCGCTGCCATCTGCATGAGGAGTAAATCTCTTCAGATCGGCTCGCCAGAGGGCGGCGAGCCAGGTTGCTCATTTGGCGGCTCGCCGTCGGCATGCACTACTGCTGACACGATGGCGCCAAGCGCGCCGATCACATCGCCGATGCGCTTGAGCGCCGGCCTCTCGCTATAGTGCTCTGCATAGTCGGCAGCCGCCTCCTCTGCCGGCACCTCACGGCCATACGCTTCCTTCAGATAATGCTTGTGGTCGATGATCCACAAATACAGATCAGCCTCGGTGCGGTTTGGAAATTCGCGCAGAATGCCCTCTTCGCGGATGGCCTTGACGATGGGCATATAGACATTGTCAAACCAATCCACGACGGCAGCGTCTTCGTCGACGGCGCGATTGCGTTCAAGCCCCATATAGTAGCGATGCACCGCGATATGCTCGATCAGCCGCGCATAGCCGCCACCGATGGAGAAGCGAATATTCTGCGCCGGCCGCAACACGTCCAGGTGTGTGCGCTCCAGAAATTCGGCATATTCGCCCAGCAGCACCAATGAGTCAGCATCGATGTCGTCACTGGTCAGGTTCACCGGCGTCACGGCTTCCTGCACCTCCGCGTCGATGAACTTGACGCCATGCTCCTTGGCCACGGAAATGCGGTGATTGCCGTCCAGCACAAAATACACGTCGCCAACCTTGTAGAGGTGAACCGGCGGCAGCGAGATGTCATCATAGAACGCGCGGTTGATCTTGCGCCAGCGCATGCTGGTCGTGTCCTGGCGCGGCAGAAAGGCATCGTCGAAATCGCGGTAGCGCCCAACGCTGCCGACGATCTTGTCCACCGGCACCGTCTGCACGCCACGCCGGATGAAACCGCGCAATTTCAAGCTGTCACGAACATCATCCCACGCCATCAAGTCGGTGTCCTGACCACGCACAAGCGCCCATGCGCGGCGAAGGAAGCCCTTGGAGCGCGCCCATCGGAAGTCGGATGTATCTTGTGACATCAACGTCTCTGACATTCGGCAGGATGTTAGCACCCGCACCTGAATGCTGCGTTAGGCCGGCGCTTTGGCAAGGTTGCCAGTTGCGGCAGCAAGTTTTGACAAGCGCGAAAAGACAGACGTTATCTCGGAAACGCCTCGCGCACACCACCATCGACCGGGATCATCGCGCCGGTGGTCTTCGATGCGCGGTCACTGGCAAGCCAGAACACCGCCTCGGCCACGTCTTCACCGGTGATCTTCGCCTTCAGCAAATTGCGCTGGGTGTAGAAATCTTCCAGTTGCTCCACTGGAATGCCTTGCGCCCTCGCGCGCTTCTCGCGGATCTCCGGCGACCACAGGTTGGAGCTCAGCACCGCGTCGGGGTTGACCATATTGGCGCGGATGCGCGCCGGCCCGCCCTCAATGGCAAGGATGCGGCACAGTTGTGCCTCGCCGGCCTTCGCTGCGCTATAAGCGCCGAAGTCTTTGCCCGGCGCAGTGACGTTCTTCGTTGCGTTGAACACGAGGCTGCCGCCAATGTTCTGCGCCAGCAACACGCGCATGGCAGCGCGACTGGCGAGGAAGTGGCCAGTGGTGTTGACGGCGAGGCTGAGGTTCCAATCCTTGAGCGATAGATCGGCGATGGCTGCAACTTTGGCAATGCCGGCGTTCGACACCAACACGTCCAATCCGCCATAGCGCAGCACTGTCTCATCAAAAATGCACTGCACTTGTGTTTCGTCAGTCACATCCAATGCCATCGCGATCGCACGCCCTGCCCCATTCGCTGCGACAATCTCATCCGCGACCTGCTGCGCATGGGCGAGATCGATGTCGGTGACGACGACATGCGCGCCCTCAGCGGCCAGCCGCAGCGCGATGGCTTTGCCGATCCCATTTGCCGCGCCAGTGATCAGCGCGATGCGTCGTGAGAGCTCCTTTTCTGCTGGCGCGCTTTCTGCTGGCGATGAATCCTCTGCGTGATCGACATAACCGCCAAGCCACTGCGCCTCGGACATGATGCGGAAGGTGCGCTGCGCGCAGTTGGCAATGCGCGTGGCTTCGTGCAGGTCGGCGCCGGCGGTCCACATGCCAACGTTGGGCATGACGATGATGCGCTGCGCATCGCCGGCAATGTGTCGCTCAAGGTGGCTGCGGAGTTCGCTCTCACCCAGCTCATCCCAGCCGGCTTCTCCGGGGTGAGGGGGCAAAAAGTTCGCGGTGCGTTGCAGCAGCCTTTGCGCTTCGGGCTGGGCAAGAAACATCAACACATGCAGGCTGTTGTCATAGCGCAGCACAACACGTTTGTCCCTACTCAACAACCCGCGCAGGATGGGCGTGATCTTCAGCGCGAGGTCGCGACGCGCGGCATAGCCCTCTGCGGTCATGTCGAAGGCGGCGATCATTTTGTTTTCGCGTTGCTGTTCAAAGACCAATGTCAATCTGCTTTGGACAAACATTTCCGCCTGCTTCACTAGCGCGTCGTGTCGCGCGCGGGCTTCACTTGCATCTGCGCCCCATGTCATCAATCCCTGACCCATCAAGACCAGACCACGCGCATCCGGGTTGGCCTGCAGGGCGGCGCGAACATTCTTCGTAAGTTGCAAATGCGACTGGCAACGCGGCACAGCGACGATGGCGTCACTGAAACAGTCGCGTATCGGCTGTTCACCAACCGGCGTGTGAGACAAGGCTGCAATCGCCGTGACCTGCGATTGCAACACAGCTGCATGCGGGATGAAGGCGTGCAGCAGCGCTTCGAGCGATGAACGCGCCATTTCGTGGCTGAGTCGTGTCTGGGCGAGGTAGTCCATCACCTCGGTATCACGCATGGCATCGCGCGCAACCAGCAGCAACAGATCGTCGAGGCGCAAGGCAGCATCGCCGATGCGCAGAACGCGCACAGGCCGACCGGCAAAGTCGATCTCGCTGGTCTTCAAGCTGCAAATGGCATCGAGGCTGTTGTCTTCGTCGTGGCGCGAATATTGCATGCCGGCATTATCGCGCCGGCCAACCTTAAAGCGCGTTCATTCATCACGAGTAGAATCAAGCCTTGTTGGCAAACAGGAAGTAAGGGGAAGAGAAACCAGAGACAGCTGTCGTTTATCACAGTTATGCGCCGTCGCTTCGCCGCGTCTTAGTGTTGAATGTGACGTACGAGCCATTGAGCGTGATCCCCGTGCCACGAGCGCTGCACCTGCTCATGGTCGATCGCGCCGAATTGATTGAAGGGTCGGATGCGTTTATTCACAGCGAGCATTTGCGACTGCCGGTGCCACAGGTCATCCGGCTGCTTTACTACGTACGCGTCCCGCACAATTTGCCATTGCCCCTTTCACGCCGCGCGCTGTTGCTGCGCGATGACTACACCTGTCAATATTGCGGCAGCCAGCCCGGCCGCGAGCATCTAACCATCGACCACGTCATCCCGCGTTCGCGCGGCGGGCGCACCGAATGGGAGAACGTGGTGGCGGCGTGCGGCGCGTGCAACCGCAAGAAAGGCAATCGCACGCCTGATGAAGCCAGCATGAAGCTCATGCACCATCCGCATCGCCCGCGCTTCTGGGCCATGGCTCTGCTGATGATGGCGAACAACGACGTGTGGCGAAAGTATCTGGGGCCAAGTGCAAATGGCAATGGGCTGGTGAAATAGCCTGAGCGCTGAGCGACTTCGTTGCACCAAGTTGCACTGCCAAGAAAGCGACGCCGTAGCGACCGCGCGGAAAAACAGTGATTGGCAATTCAGGATTGACGTTGAGCGCCAATTCCAAATTGCCAATCACCCGCTAACAAATCAGCAAGGGTCGGCTACATCTCCGGCGGTTCCAGCCCGGGCAAGCCGAGGCCGCCGAGCTTGGGGATCTGCCGGCGATCCTCTTCTTTGCCAAAGCTCAGCACCTCGCCAGCTTCGTTGATCGCCTCGACCGCCAGGCCAAGCGACTGCAACTCCTTCACCAGCACCTTGAATGATGCCGGGATGCCAGGCTCCTCGATCGGATCACCCTTGACGATGGCCTCGTAGGTCTTCACGCGGCCCTGCACGTCGTCGGACTTCACCGTGAGCATCTCCTGCAGCGTGTGCGCCGCGCCGTAGGCCTCCAGCGCCCACACCTCCATCTCGCCGAAGCGCTGCCCGCCGAACTGCGCCTTGCCGCCCAGCGGCTGCTGCGTCACCAGCGAGTAGGGGCCGGTGGAGCGCGCATGCACCTTGTCTTCTACCAGGTGCGCGAGCTTCAGCATGTGCAGGTAACCCACCGTCACCGGATTGTCAAACGGCTCCCCGCTCTTGCCATCGATCAGCCGCATCTTGCCGAGGATGGGCAACGGATCGCCGATCTCGAGGCTGATGTCATTCGCCTTCTCGCGCAGCTTCTCCTCACCCAGGTTGCCGGCCTTATGACCCTTCGTCTCCAGCCACAACTTCAAGCATGCGCTCACCGCAGCGCGGTCGGCTTGCTCGCGCGCGCTGCGCGGACGGGCGTCATCCTCATACACCATGACGGCCTCCGGCTCGTAACCCTTTTCCTTCAGCCATTCGGTCAGGACAATGCGACGCGCATACGTCTCATCCATCGCCGCCCGATCGAGGTCGTAGTCGGACTCGCCCAGCCATTCCGAGAGATACACCATCCGCACATCATGCTCGTCGCGCATCTCCTCCGTGTTCACACCGTTCTCGCGCAGCGCCTGCCACGCCCGCTCTGTGATCTCCTTGTATGACTGATCCACCAGCCAGGAGCGGCTCAGTTCTGCCTCGATTTCGTTGTCCGTCGCCCCATCGAACACAGGGGTGATGGCGCGGAAACCCAGCTTGCTGGCTGCCCAGCCCAGATGCACTTCCAGAATCTGGCCGATATTCATGCGGCCTGGCACGCCGAGTGGGTTCAGAATGATGTCGACCGGCGTGCCATCTTCCAGGAAGGGCATGTCTTCGATCGGGACTACGCGACTGACCACACCCTGGTTGCCGTGCCGCCCGGCCAGCTTGTCGCCCTGGGTCAGCTTGCGGCGCTGCGCCACGCTCACGCGCACTTGCTGGTTCACGCCCGCCGGCAGATCACGGTGATCGTCGCGGCTGAACACCTTGACCTCCACCACCTTGCCGTGCTCGCCGTTCGGCAGTCGCAGCGAGGTGTCTTTCACCTCGCGACTCTTTTCACCGAAGATCGCCCGCAGCAGTTTCTCCTCCGGCGAGAGCTCCTTCTCGCCCTTCGGCGTGATCTTGCCGACCAGAATGTCATTCTGGTTCACCTCTGCGCCGATGCGGATGATGCCCTGCTCGTCGAGGTCCTTCAGCGTTTCCTCGCCGACATTTGGGATGTCGCGGGTGATCTCTTCCGGCCCCAGCTTCGTTTCGCGGCTGTCAACTTCGAACTTCTCGATGTGGATCGAGGTGAAGTGATCTTCGCGCACCAGGCGCTCACTCACCAGAATGGCGTCTTCGTAGTTGCCGCCTTCCCACGAGAGGAACGCGATCAACACGTTCTGACCCAGCGCCAGTTCGCCGTGATTGGTCGACGACGAGTCGGCAATCACTTCACCCTTCTTCACGCGCTGGCCCTTCACCACCACCGGGTGCTGATCGATGCATGTGCTCTGGTTGCTGCGGTTGTATTTGCGCAAGGGATAGCTGCGCCTGCCTTTGCCGCTCTGCACCACGATCTGCCGGCCTGTCACGCTGATGACTTCACCATCTTCAGCCGCTGACACCACCTGGCCGCTGTCCATCGCCGCCTGGCGCTCCATGCCGGTGCCGACAACAGGCACATCGGGTTTGAGCAATGGGACCGCCTGACGCTGCATGTTGCTGCCCATCAGCGCGCGCGATGCGTCATCATTTTCCACGAAAGGGATCAGCGCGGCGCTGATACCGACGATTTGCTTCGGCGCGATGTCCATGTAATCCACCTGTTCCGGCGCGGCAAACATGAACTTCTGGTGCCGGCGCACCGAGATGCGCGGCTCGATGAATTCGCCCTTTTCATTCAGCTTGGCATTGGCCTGCGCCAGCGTGAATTTGTCCTCTGTGTCCGCCGACATGTAGACCGATTCGCTGGTCACAAATGGGCGCACCGGAATCTCCTCGATGGACTTGAAGCGCGCCAACCGCACCGCAGTCTCATGATCGATGCGGGCGCCGGCCTCTGCAATCACCTCGCCCCTGCTATCCACCACATCCTCACGCAGCGTGCGGCCTTCAGTCTCCGTCGCTGCGTTTGGTACGCTGTTCTTGACTTTGCGATATGGCGTCTCCAGGAAGCCATATGCATTCACGCGGGCATAGGTGGCAAGGCGGCCAATCAAGCCAATGTTGGGGCCTTCCGGCGTCTCAATCGGGCAGATGCGGCCGTAGTGGCTGTGGTGCACATCGCGCACATCAAAGCCGGCGCGCTCGCGACGCAGACCGCCCGGACCCAGCGCCGACAGCGTGCGCTTGCTGGTCAATTCACTCAGCGGGTTGGTCTGCTCCATGAATTGCGAGAGCTGCGACGAGCCGAAGAATTCGCGCACCGCCGCCACCACCGGGCGAATGTTGATCAAGTTCACCGGCGAAGGCGAGTCGTTGTCAGGCATCGACATGCGCTCCTTCACCATGCGCTCCATGCGACGCAAGCCGACGCGCAGTTTGTTCTGAATCAGCTCGCCATTCGTCTTCACGCGGCGGTTGCCGAGGTGGTCCACATCATCTGGCCCCAGCACGCTGTTATTGATCTGGATCATATGCCGCAGCAGCGCGATGATGTCGCGCTTGGTGATGGTGCGATGCGTGCGCGGGATCAATTCATCCAGTTCAAGACGCTGGTTCAGTTTGTAGCGGCCGACGCGCTCCAGATCATAGCGGCGCTGGTCAAACAGTTGCTGCTGCATGAACTCGCGCGCATTGTCGAGCGTCGGCGGGTCGCCCGGGCGCACGCGCTTGAAGAACTCAATCAGCGCTTCCTGTGCGATCGGGCGCGAGGGCTTGTAAGCCCACTCCGGCTCCTGCTTGATGGTCGCCTCGATGAAGCGGTGATCTGCGTTGGTATCCACATCGGCGAACAGCGCGCGAATCTCGTCGTCCGTGCCTTTGGTCAAAATATCGCCGCTCACGCCGTCGTCCACGGCCGCCAATGCGCGCAGCAGGATGGTGACGGGAATCGTGCGCTTGCGGTTGAACTTCAGCACGATGTAGTCGCTCTTGCGCGTCTCAAATTCCATCCACGCGCCGCGATCTGGTATCAGCTTGGCCTGGCCGAGCGGCCGGCCGCTATTTGGGTCTTCGTCGGCGCTGAAATAGACGCCGGGCGAGCGAATCAACTGGCTGACCACCACACGCTCGGTGCCGTTGATGATGAACGTGCCATTCTCAGTCATCAGCGGGAATTCACCGAAGTAGATCGTGTCGACCTTGTGCTCGTCGGTCTTGCGATTGTGCAAGGCCACCTTCGCGTACAGCGGCGCGCCGTAGGTCAAATCGCGCTCGACGCACTCCTCGATGCTCACCTTCGGCTCTTCGAACCAGTAGGTCA
>CAZPVX010000009.1:0-20884 GCA_964590135.1 uncultured Anaerolineae bacterium
AACGTAGTTGAGTCGTGAACCTCTACCATTGCTCTCCCCTGACACAAACTTGCGTAAATGACATTGCGCGAGAGCACAACGACTAGATATGAGCAGCGGCAGAATGCAGTTGCAACAAATCTGCGTTTTATCTCGCAATTCGTTACAAACACACGCCGTTTAGCCGATTAAATTACCCCTCTCGCTACACAGATTGTCGTATCAACATGACATTGCTGCACTCTAAAATCCATCAAACTCATACAATTTCAAATCAAAGCGCTACTCGCCGGCCTTTTTCCGTGCCTTTGGCTGAATCTCTATGAGATTCATTCAACACATGGCAATTTCCACGCGGTCGTCTCCAGAACTCGAGACCAACACACGAGTTCCACTGCGACGCATGTCGATTCATTTTCTTATGCAACGCGATGTCTGCACCAAAAGTGCGAAAGCACGGCAGGCTGGGTCAGTGGCAGGGAGCGCCGAGTGCGCTCGTGATCCAGATAAAGCTTTGCCAAGCCCCCAGGAGCATCATCACACCTTGACACTTACATTTATCGTGGCTAGAGTAGGCAATGTGATGCGCATGCAACAAGTTCCCGATGCATCCCTTAGCATCTTCCGTTTCAACACGGAAACAGGCGATTTCGTTGCAGAGAAAGATTGGGACCAATTTGAGAATTGCAAGCAGTGTCGAGGTCGTGCTGAGATCGATGAGATGCCTGAAGGCGATCTGGTGTGCCAGGTGTGCCGGGCTGCCCTGCCCAAGCCATCCACCTGATAAACCACTTGTATGTCAGGCGTGTCCTGAACCTACTTTTGAGAGAGCGGATGCCTTGGATGGCATCCGCTTTTCTTTTTCTCAGACGGGCGAACAAGCGTGCTAACATCCATCCACTGGAAAGGGAGGAGGATTCGACTGTGATGACAACTCTGGAAACGCGGTCAACCGTCAAGCAATCCGCCGGCTCCGCTCCACAGCGCACACTCGACGCATTTGGCCGGCACATCCATTACCTGCGCGTCTCTCTGACCGACAAGTGCAACCTGCGCTGCGTCTATTGCATGCCAGAGCACATGGTGTTCCGCCCCAGCGAGGAATTGCTGACCGACGCCGAGCTCATGCAGGTGCTGCAGGTGATGAGCGCGCTTGGCTTCGACAAATTCCGATTAACAGGCGGCGAACCGACCGTGCGCCCTGGTATTGTGGATATCGTGCGCGAGATCGCCGGCCTGCCCAACACCCGCGAGATTGCCATGACCACCAACGGCATTCGCCTGGCGAAGTTGGCGCAGCCGTTGAAAGATGCCGGCCTGCGTCGCGTCAACATCAGCATCGACTCACTCGACGCGACCAAATTCAAGCGCATCACGCGCTGGGGCAATGTGTGCGATGTGCTGGCCGGCATTGAGGCATCCGAGCGCGCTGGTCTGCTACCGATCAAGCTCAACGCCGTGATCATTCGCGGCTTCAACGAAGAGGATGTCGTACCGCTGGCCGCGCTCACGCTGGAGCATGACTGGCAGTTTCGCTTCATCGAGGTGATGCCCTTCGCCGGCGTGGCTGATTTCCAACAATCGCACATCATCACGACGCAGGAGATGATGCAGCAAATCGAAACGAAGCTGGGCAGGCTGACAATCGAGAACGCCGGCCAACTGGATGGCGAGGCAAAAATCTATCGCCTGCCCAACGCAAAGGGCGCTGTCGGCTTCATCAGCCCTGTCACCGCTCCGTTCTGCGCCAGTTGCAACCGTGTGCGCCTAACTGCAGACGGCACGCTGCGGCTGTGCCTGTTGAAAGATGGCGAGTTGGATTTGAAAACGCCGCTGCGGCGCGGCGCCACCGCTGACGACCTTGAAGGGCTGGTTCGCGAGGCGATCTGGCGCAAGCCGTGGGGGCATGATCTCGCGCGTGGCGTCATCCCCATGAACCGCATCATGAGCGAGATCGGCGGGTAGCCGTGAGTATGGATTTTTGACGTGATGACGACGCACAAAACTGGATTGACCCATTTGAATGACGCCGGCGAGGCGCATATGGTGGATGTAGGCGGCAAAGCCGACACACATCGCATCGCCGAGGCACAGGCTCTTATCACGATGCAGCTGGCGACGCTGGCCGCCATCATGCAGGGCGATCTGAAAAAGGGCGACGCACTCGGCACGGCGCGCCTCGCCGGCATCATGGCTGCCAAGCGCACCAGCGACCTGATCCCACTCTGCCACCCCATCGCCTTGACCAAGGTGGAAGTGGCTCTGACGCCGGATGACGCGCGCAGCCAGATTCGCATCCTCGCCCGCGCAGAGTGCGTGGGCAAGACTGGCGTGGAGATGGAGGCGCTGACCGCCGCAAGCGTAGCCGCGCTCACCGTATACGACATGGCAAAGGCGCTCGATCGCAGCATGGTTATCAGCGACGTGCGATTGCTCAGCAAGCGCGGCGGCAAGAGCGGGGATTGGGATATAGAGAACGCAGGGCGCAACACGTAGCGCTTGCAACTCTGAACTTAAAACTCGCAACCCTCAAATCCTCGTGAAGATCAAACTGTTTGCCACCTTGAAGGAGCGCGCCGGCGCAGCAGAGATTGACCTCGAACTGCCAGCGACGACCACCGTGCGAGAATTGCGCGCGGCGATCAGCCGGCAACACCCGGCGCTGGCCGAGTTGGCAGCGTGCTCCGTGGTATCAGTCAACCGTGAATTTGCCTTCAACGAAGACGCTGTGCAGCCGGCCGACGAAGTGGCGCTGTTCCCGCCCGTCAGCGGTGGTATCGTGTCTGTGTGCGACGCGCCTTGAAAGCGCGCCGCGCATTACATCACCATGAGCGAGCCAACCATCCTTCGCATCTCCGCCGACCCAATCGACCTGAATGCGCTGCAATGCGAGGTGACCACGCCACGCGACGGCGCAGTAGTGCTGTTCACGGGCACCGTGCGCGGCATCACCGGCGATGACCATACCGACAAACTGGATTACGAAGCCTATGCCGAGATGGCGCTGTTGAAACTGCAGCAAGTGGCCGATGAGATGCGCGCACGCTTCGCTCAGATTCACGGTGTGGCGCTGGTGCAGCGCATCGGCGAGATGCGCGTGGGCGAGCCGACGGTGGCCGTGGTGGTGAGCGCCGGCCATCGCGGTGACGGCGCATTTGAAGCTGCCCGCTATGGCATCGACCGCTTGAAGCAGATCGTGCCGGTATGGAAGAGAGAGACGCGCCCCGACGGCTCATCGTGGATTGAGGGGGATTACACGCCGGCGCCGGCGGACAAACGCTAACACCGTGTTCGGCTGGCTGCTCCAATCCCTCCCGCAGTTCATCCTGCTGCTGGCAGTGTGCGCCATGCTGTATCTCGCGCCAGGCTATGCGCTGTTGCAATGGCTTTGGCCGGCAGCCGCGCGGCCGCTGCATCCCGCCGAGCAGCTTGGATTGGCGATCGGTATTGGCATTGCGCTGCCGCCGGCGCTGCTGTATGCCGCGCACTTGATCGGTCTGAAGTGGAGCGCCGGCGCGACATGGCTCTATCTCACCCTCGCCGGCATTGCGCTGATCGCGCCAACCGTTGTCAAGATTGCAAGGCGTCAACCATCGCCTGCCCTCAGATCCCCTCACCGAGAGCACAGGCAGTTGCAGGTTGGCTGGGTATTTGCGCTGCTGATCGGCATGACGCTGCTCGCGCTCACGATCCAGCTCTACATGGTGAACGACCTGCGCGCCGGCATGTTCGGTGATTCGGTGCATCACACCCTGATGGTGCAGCTGCTGCTGGAGCGCGGCGGCCTGTTCAGCAGTTGGCAGCCGTACGCGCCGCTCACCACCTTCACCTATCACTTCGGCTTTCACAGCAATGCTGCGTTCTACGCCTGGCTCACTGGCGTGCCGGCCACGCTCAGCATGCTCATCATCGGGCAGGCGCTGAACGCCGCCACCGTGCCGCTGATCTTTGTCTTTACTGCGCGCGCGCTGCATGGCTTGGGCGACGGCAAATGGCCGCTCGCCCTGGCAGCTGGTCTGTGGGCGGGCGCCTTCGCCGGCTTCGTCAACCCCATGCCGGCGTTCTATGTGAACTGGGGGCGTTACACCCAACTCGCCGGCCAACTCATCACGATGGCGCTGGCTGTGGCATGGTTCGAGTTGATCGAGACCAGTCGCAGGGTGACGCTGCGCCGGCAAGCGCCGCTCATCGCGTTGGCTGCCTTGCTCACCGTCAGCCTGATGCTCACGCACTACATCGTGCTGATGTTCGCGGTGGTCATCGTCAGCGCATATTTCCTGGCGACAGTTTTACGCGAGGGCAATTGGCGCAGCGCGATAAAGATGCTCGCGCCGGCAGCCATCACTGCGCTGATTGCGCTTGTCTTCGCATTGCCATGGATTCAAAACACGCTCACCTCGGGACTGGTGCGCAACACCACAACCATGGCAACCGGCGCAGCCGGTGCAAACAGGCAAGCTGCCGCATCTGCACTCACGTCGATCACGCCGCTGTTCATTCGCCCATGGTTGCTGGCGCTGGCAGCGGTGGGTTTGCTGGCAGGGTTGGCGCGTCGGCACTGGCAGGCTGCGCTGTTCGCAGTGTGGGCCTTGTTGATGATCGTGCTGGTGACGCCGCAGACGTTGGGGCTGCCCGGCGCCGGCGTGGTCGAGCAGTTCACCACCTACATCGCGCTGTATGTGCCGCTCATGCCGCTCGCCGGCTATGCGCTGGCTTCCGGGCAAGGCTGGCTCATCGACAATCTTGCGCCGCGCTGGCCAAAGGTCGATTTGCACAAAGTGATGGCCGGCCTCACTGCCGTCGTCATCGCCGCTATCTGCGCCTTCGGCCTGACATGGCTGCCCGGCATCGTCAATCGTAATCAGCAGATGCTGACCGCTGCCGATGAGCAGGCCATGCAATGGATTCGTGACAACGTGCCGGCGGATGCGCGCTTTGTCGTGAACACTTTCCCTGCGTATGGCGGCACGCTCATCGCCGGCGTCGATGGCGGTTGGTGGATCACGCAACTCACCGGCCGCTGGACGAACCTGCCACCCATGACGTATGGCAGCGAGAAGTGGGAGCGTGAAGATTTTTACGCCAGCACAAACGACTTTGTCGCATCGCTGCGCGGCAAGCCGTTGACTGATCTCGCACCGGTGGCGGTGAATCTGACGACGGCAGAGAATTTGCAGCGCCTGCGCGACGCCGGCATCACCCACGTTTACATCGGCGCGAACGCCACACCCGGCCCAGACGTAGCCGACCACATCGATGTGAATGCCCTGCGCAACAGTGACGCCTTCCATTTGATCTACGACCAGGCCGGCGTGCTGATCTTCGAACTTGTACAATGACGCGAACGTGAAGATCTGCATCGTCGGCCCAACCTGGCCCTTTCGCGGCGGCATCGCCCACTACACCACGCTGCTCGTGAAGCACCTGCGCGAGGCCGGCCACCACGTTCGCTTTATCAGCTATCTGAAGCAATACCCGAAGTGGCTGTATCCAGGAAACACGGCCATGGATCCCAGCCCGGATTCGAGCGTGCTGAAGATCGAGTGCGATCGTGTGCTGACGCCGTTGGGGCCGCTGACATGGTGGAAGGCATATCAAATCATCAAAGAAGAGCAGCCCGACGTGCTGATCTTGCAATGGTGGACGCCGTTCTTCTCGCCGATGCTGTTCATGCTCACGCGACTGCTGCGCCGCAGCACCCAGACCCGCGTGATCTTCCTGTGCCATCATCTCATCGCACCTGACGGCGGCATCTTCGACTGGTTTCTGGCGCGGCGCATCTTATGGCGCGGCAATGGCTTCATCGTGATGAGCGAAGAGGACTTCGCACTACTGCGGCGCGCGCTGCCATGGGCGCGCATCAAAGGCACCACCCACCCGCCCTACGATATCTTCAGCCGCGAACCTGTCGCCAAGACCGACGCGCGCGCAAAGCTGGGGCTGGGACAGGATGAGAAAGTGATCCTGTTCTTCGGCTTCGTGCGGCGCTACAAAGGCTTGAAATATTTGATTGAGGCGCTGGCCGAAGTGCGCAGGGAGATGCCGGCGAAGCTGCTCGTCGTCGGCGAATTCTGGGAGGATGAGCGCCCATATCGCGACCAGGTGCGCCAGCTTGGCCTGAGCGAAGCGATCATCTTCCACAGCGGCTACGTGCCAAACGATCAGATGGCCATGTATTTCTCGGCTGCTGATGTCGTTGCCCTGCCCTACCTCGAAGCGACTCAAAGCGGCATCGCACAGTTGGCAATTGGCTTCGAGCGGCCCATGATCGGCACGATAGTGGGTGGCATGGCTGACGTGGTGCGCGAGGGCGAGACCGGCTTGCTGGTGCCGCCGGCGGATAGCCGCGCGCTGGCGCAGGCCATTCTCAAGTTCTTTCGAGAGGAGTTGGCCGAGCCATTTGCGCAGAACATCCGCAAGGGCAAGGAGACTGCATCGTGGCAGCCGCTGGTGCAGTTGATTGAGGAGTTGGCCGAGCCGCTGCCACAACCAAAAGCCGAACATGCGCCGGCAACCATGTCCTCCCCGCGCGTGTTATAACGCTCATTTCACCAGGTCCATACTCTGCAGCCCATCGCGGCATCAAGACTCGCTCGGCCTGGCGGCCTTCCGACCTTAGCTCATGCGCATCGCTTTCCTCTGCACCTCCGGCCTCGACAACGCTTCACCGCGCGGGCGCTGGCTGCCGCTGGCGAGCGAGTTGGCAAAGCTCGGCCATGAGCCACATCTGCTCCTGCTGCACCCTACATTCGATCGCATGAAAGATGGCGAGCGCGATTTCATGCAGGCCGGCGTGCACATCCAGCATGTCGCGCAGATGCACGTCTACGGTTTGCCCGGCGAGCGGCGCTACTTCGGCGCGATGGAACTCGCGCGGGTATCGTGGCAGGCAGCCGGCGCATTGACAAAAGCAACCCTCACGCTCAAGCCCGATCTCATTCATATCTGCAAGCCGCAACCGATCAACGGGCTGGCCGGCTGGCGCGCAGCGCGCACACTGCGCCTGCCGTTCCATCTCGATTGCGACGACTACGAGGCCGGCGCCAATCGCGTAAGCAGCACCGCACAACGCGCGATCATCACGTGGTGGGAAGACCACCTGCCCAGACACGCCAAAGGCGTGACGGTGAACACGCGTTTCCTATTCGAGCGCGTGCAAGCACAAGGGGTGCCGGCGGCGCACATCGTGCATGTACCGAATGGCGTGAGCGATGTCGCCGTCGAGCCGATGATGCTTCCGCCGGCGATCGCAGCGTGGGCTGGCTGCCCCACCCTCGCGTATGTCGGCACCCTCAGCACGGTCGCGCATGGCGTCGACCTGCTGCTGGATGCGTTTGCATTGGTGCTGCGCGCCATGCCCGAGGCCAAACTGTTGATGGTGGGCGATGGTGATGACCGCGCCGGCCTGCTGGATCAGGCGCAGCAGTTGGGCGTGCAGCAGGCCATCCACTGGACAGGCCGTGTGCCGCCAGAAGAGGCGCGGCGTTGGTTCACATTGGCCGCCTGCTCAGTCGACCCGGTGAGCGACACGCCAGCCATGCGCGGTCGCTCACCGCTGAAGATCGTGGAGAGCCTGGCTGCCGGCGTGCCGGTGGTGGCGGGTGACGTGGGCGACCGGCGCGAGATGCTGGCGAATGGCAAGGCCGGCGTGCTGGTGCAGGCCGGCGATGCGGATGCACTGGCACAAGGCATTCTCGCCGTACTGCGCGATGCGGCCTTGCAGGCAAAGTTGGCGAGTGGCGCATTGCAACAGCGCAAGTGCTACATATGGTCGGCGCTGGTGCTAAGATGGCTCGACTCGTATGGATCAGGTCAGTCTGAGTGATCTACTTTGGCAACTGCGTGAAGTCCAGCGTGCCCAGATCAGCGGTTCCCCCAGCTTTGACATCTGCAATCAGATCGGTTTGATCTTTGGGATTCTTCAGCATATAGGCCTGCCGCACAAGATCCATCACTATCGAGTAACGTCCGGGCTGCACATTGACAAATCGGAAGCTGCCGTCGGCCTGCAAGGTTGTGCGGGGCGAACCGGCGCGGTCATAGCCGGCAGCCATTTCATTACCGCTGGCATCCTTTATCAATTCTGCCAGATAAAGCACGCGCCCGGCCACAGGTTGCCCTTGCTCTAAAATCGTGCCGATGACACTGCCCAGCGTTGGGTCTTGGGTCGGCAAGGGAGCAGCTGAAGCATTGGGTTGGGCGATGGGCGAATTTAAGGGCGAGGCGAGCGGTGTGCCTGATGTCGGGTTGGGGGCGGACGCACTGCACGCCACAAGGGAAAGAAGCATCGCGCAAAGCGCGCCAGCTTTTAACAGTTTGTGCATGAACACCTTGCAACAATCAAGGGCAACATTGCTGCTGCCCTTGATGTATTCTGAATGCGATTGATGCAACAAGCTTAGTTCGTGTTGATCGCTTCGTAGACGAGGAACTGGTCACCGCTGCCGGTGCCCAACTCGTTCACTACCGCAGCCAACTTTGCACCAGCGTCGCCTGTGCAGATTGCGCTGCCAACGTAGCCATCAGCCATCTTGTTTTGCTGCACATCATTCAGCACGGCGCCAGCAGCCAAGTTTGCATTCACGACGACCGAACTGTTGGTGAAGGTGCAGGTAACGTTGGTGGCCGCAGCGCCGGCGTTCACGATGTTGAAGCCGGTAAAGTAACCATAGTTGCGGTCCATGATCAACGGCATCACAACTTTGTTGGTCAGGGTGCTTGGGTCGAAACCGCTATACGCTTCACCCGCGCTGGTCGAGTTGTTCAATTGGTTGACGATGACGTTCAACGGCATGGAGGCGCTGTTGCCGGTCACGCGCGCCGAGCCGACGAAGGTTGCGCCTGTGGTGCAGTTTGTCGTGGCGCCAGCAGGTGTGCCGGTGGTGAACACGCCAAGCGCGAACGTGGCAGAGGTGTTTGCCGGAATCGTCTGTGTCTCGGTGCAGGTAGCGCCGCCAGTGGAGGTGTAGGTCACCTCCACGTTGGTGGCGGAAGCGCCGCTGTTCTGAATCTGCACGCCGGTGATGAAGCCAAAGTTGTTGGCGTTGATCAAAGGCATCACCGGGTTCGTGCTGCCACCCGTGAAGCCGTTGAAGGCGAACATGGTGGACTGGCTCTCTTCAATCACCGAGGCCACAAGAGGTTGACCGCTGCTCGACACGGTGGCTGCAAAAACGGTTGCATTATGATTCTCCGTGTTTTGATCAAAGGTGGCGGCAGCGCCAGGAGCCACGTTGGAGGCTGCAGCATTGGTGCCATCCGTGTAGTTCACAGTGATGTTGGTGGCTGCACTGCCGACGTTCTGCACCTTGAACCAGGTGTTGAAGCCATAGTTGCCCTTCATCAACAGCGGGATCTGCACGCTGTTGGCGCCAGCCTGCATGCCAATGTAGGACGCAGCCGCCACACCGCCGGAGCCAAGCACGTTCACCACGGCCGCAACCGGTTGGTCGGCAGACACGATGGCTGATCCGTTGAAGCCGGAGGCCACCGCATTCAGCGGGAAGTAGGTCTTGGATGAATTCCCACTGATGGCATCGCTGGTTGTGCCGGCCACAACGCCAGCTGAGTCATAAAACGAGATTCCGATGTTGGCGGTAGAACCAGAAAGATTCTGGACCTGAATGCCAGCGCTGTAAGAGAAAAAGGTGGCTGAGGCCGGCGTTGCACCGCTTGCCATCCCAATTCCAGCAGTGGCAATCAGTGATGCCACAATAAGTCGTGCCTTTTTCATAAAGAGTCTCCTTTTGAACGAGCTAAATAGTTGACTGGCTTACATCTTCGCTTTTTAGCCCTTCACTTCAATACCACAATCGGACTAATCGGGTTTTTCGGCTTATAGACAACAAGAAACACGCCCCAAATTGCGCCAAAATCGGCATAACAAAGCAGCGCGATCACATCTTCGTGCGTGTGGACTAAGTCAACTCTTCATAAGAGAATGCAGGCTGCTGTCGATACGCATGCAGAGAGATGCCTGCGGTATCACGCTTTGACAAAATCAGGTCGCTAAATGGCCAAGCGATTCCGATCTCAGCATCGTTCCAGGCAATGCAACCTTCTGTCTCAGGAGCATAAAATGACGAACACTTGTATTGCACCTCGGCATAATCGCTCAAAGTCACGAATCCATGCGCAAAGCCAATCGGCACAAATAGCTGTCTTCCATTTTCCGCATTCAACTCCACTGCCACCCATTGCCCAAAAGTAGGTGAGCCGGCGCGAATGTCAACGGCGACATCGAGTACTGCCCCGACCGTGCAGCGCACCAACTTGATCATTGGCGCACGCAAATCTTGATAGTGCAGCCCACGCAACACCTTCTGTGACGATCGCGAATGATTATCTTGCACGAACTCGGCGCTCAGGCCGTGTCTCTCAAATTCGCGCCGATTGAAACTTTCCATAAAAAACCCGCGCTCATCGCGAATGATGCGAGGTGTAATGATCATCACCTCAGGCAATTTGGTTGGTTCTACGTTGATGTCCATGCTCATTAACTCACGCGCTCTTTTTGCGCGAATGGTCTTGATTTGAGTTTGCGCCAGGTTTCCGCCGGCCATGCGGCCAGCCGAGTCGCACCGAGTCCGTTCACACCCAGCAACCACAACATCGACAGGCTGGTCATGATGCGCCGCCTGCACACCGCGTATGCCATCGGGTCATGTTGTCTCAAGTGTTCAAAAAGTGCCAGCGCGTCGGCCTTCTGGCCAGCCAACAGTGCGGCGCGCATCTGATCCACACAATAAGCTGCCACTGTATCGCGCCGCCAAGTCTCCAGTCGCGCTGTATCCACCCCTAAGCCCCGGGCGTCCTCGTATGGCAGCTGGATGCTCTGCAGATCGTCGATTCGCGCCAGCACGTCTGACGAAGCTGATGCGCCGGCCGCATGGCGCTTCCATACGCATACAGTTTGTCCATGCAACAAAATGCTGCCGCGCAACACCAGCCGACGCAAGGATTCCCAGTCCGATGAGATGATATTGCTGCGATAGAAATCCAAGTCGATGGCGAGTTGGCGCGGGTAGAGCGCCGATTGATGTGACACGCCCAGCCATGCGCCCCACTCCAGAAAATAGTCGCAGCCGGGCTTCACTTCCCATGCTTGTCGCGTCGCCGGCACATCCTGGCAGCGACCATCCGGCCATAGCATGCGCGTGCCGGCGCAAGCCAGAACCACCCCGTGATGCTTCGATAACTCGCGCATCACCCTGCCGACGTAGCCCGCGTCGATCAGCCAGTCATCGCCATCGAGCATCAACATCCATTCGCCGGCACAATCACGCAACGCCCGCCGATAGTTGCCGGCGCGGCCCAGGTTTCGCTCACGTCGCACATAGCGCAGCAGTGTCTCGCCTGCAAACGCGCTGACCACCGCCGGCGTGGCGTCAGGCGAGGCATCATCGCACACGACCACTTCAAGCGGCGTATAGTCTTGCGCCAGCGCCGAGGAGATCGCTTTCCTCACGCAATGCGCCTGGCCATACGTGGCAATGGCGATGCTGACAAGCGGTTGATTCACGGACGGGACTGTAGCACCAATTCATCTCCACTGGCGGGGTTGGATTTCCAGGCCGCCCACGCGCGCCACTCGTGCTTCATAGCCGGCGCAAGCTGCGCAATGGAATATGATCGATGCAAGGCATGGTGCCCGCTGCGCCGAATATCGCTGCTGGCGATGTGAATGAACTGTGCGCGCACCTGGGTCGATTGCACATCCACCTGTGCGAATCCAGCGCGCCTTGCTGCCTCCGCCAGCGTAGCCGGCGAGAACAGCGTCAGATGTCGCGGCGGCTCCAGCGCCACCCAGTGCACCCCAAAACAGGCATGGCCAAAACCCTCTACGTTGGGGGTGAGCGCGATCAGGCGGCCATCTGGCTTCAATAAGCGCCGGCACGCTGTCAACATCGCAATAGGGTCGTGCACATGCTCAATAACATGGCTCAATGTCACAGCATCGAATGTGGCCACCGGCAGTTTCAGGTCTTGCAGCAAGCCGACATGCACCGTGACGCCATGCAAGCGTTGTGCAGACACTGCTGCTTCAGCATCCGTCTCCTGCCCTTCCACCTGCCAACCCAACGCCTGCATCTTTGCCAGCCAACCACCATCGCCGCAACCCACATCCAGCAGCCGGCCAGGCGCAACATCACCCAGGTACATCGACTCAGCCCGCCGGCGCATCTGTCCCATGAAGCTTTTGCCGATGATCGCGCGATAGATGCCGCCAGCCTTGACCCAGGCGCGATACACCGGGTTGTCACTCTGCCATGCCGGCTGGCTTGTCTCGTGGGTGAAGTAGCTGGCATACACCTTGCTAATATCTTCTTCGATGGGCGCCGGGCTTAGCCACACCAGCCCGCATGCTGGACACCTGCGGAATGACCATTCTCCGGGGACGTCATATAGCCGGTCGTGCAAGCCGGCGTATAGCACCTCACCTGCAGCACCGCACAACAGACATGTCGGCCGGTCCATCGTCTTGATCGCTGAAGTCAGCGGCGCCACCTGTGTCATGTCGCTCCTTTGGTCGCAATCATCCACCAGCCAAAAGGGTAATCGCGTTGCTTGTCCAGCGAATCAATGGCCAGCAAACATGCCTGTGTCGCACGCACAGCGCCAAAGGTCAACGCCTTCAATGGCAAGAGCAGTAGTCCTCTGACAGAGGGCTTGCCATCAGCGAGGCCGGTCTTGGGGAAGATGTCGATGGCGTGAGGCAACTCATAGGCCCAGCGTGTAAACATGCCCCCAAACGCGCCCACTTCGATTGCATCGCTTGCAAAACCAGAGCGCTCCGCCAACATGCGCAAGCCATAAGAGGTGTAGCGAAAGAAATCGTAGGGCGTCTGATGCTCCATATGCGCCATCGGGGCGGTGAGAAAAAGCCGGCCTCCCGGCTTCAACACGCGCCAACATTCGTTCAGGCTTTCCTGCGGCCGGCTCAAATGCTCCAGCGTTTGCGTGCTCAACACCGCGTCAAATGTGTCTCCGGCCAATGGCAACTGATCAAGCAGCGCAATCACATCGAGGTTGTGGTAATTCCAGCCTGCATCACCCACAGCCAGGTCGAGACCGGTGTAGCGACAGTGCGCAAAGTATTTTTTGTAGGCACACTCCCCAGCGCCGGCGTCCAGGACGCTCGCGCCTGCTGGCAACTGTGCAGCCACGCTTTGCACAAAGCGCGTCACATGCCAGCGGCCGGCATCACGAATGCGCGAATAGCGCGAGAAATCTTCAGTGAGATCCATGTTGCAGTGAGCGCGCCAGGGCCTGCTGGTTTATGGCGCGGTTCAGAAAATACCATTGTCCCAGCATGTTGATCAGAAAGAAAGCACTGGCCGCCAACGCCAGTCCAAGCACGCCGGCCAGCATGAACGCCGCGAATTTGACAGGAAGATAGAGCGTATAGGTCAGGATGCCCAACTTCGTAGGTGTGCGAGTATCGCCCATGGCGTGCAGGCTGTTCAAGGTGATCTGACCCGTGAACCCGCCGATACACACGCCAGAGAGCGCAATCATCACAAACCACAACATCTGCACATCCGTCTGGGTGAAATTGCCCCGGCCGGCCAGCAATCCAAGCATCGGCCGGCCCAGTGCCACCACGCCCGCCACCACCGCAAAAGCCATCACCACAACTGCAATCAGCCGCTTGCGAAAGATGGCATGGAAAGCCTGCCAGTTCTCACAGCTGGCCTGCTCAGCCAGCATCGGCAGCATTGGCGCGGCCACGGCCTTGCTGATGATCTGCGATAACATGGAGTAGACCTGCTGACCCGTGAACAGCACGGAAAGGCTGCCAGGCGGCGCAAACGAGGTAAGCACCTGGTTGACAAAGGGCTCAGTGCCGTAGTAGGCCGAACCGAGAAAAAGATAACGCACGCGCATCCAGGCGGTCTGCAACAAGCGCGAACCTCGCGCCCAACCCCGCCACGCGCCCAACGAAGCGATCAGCGCCAGCACGTCCAGCATTGGTCGCAGGGTGGTTGCCAGCGCGGCGACATGCGCACCAAAACGCGGCATCCCCACGAACACCAACGCTGAGGTGATGGCAACTGTGATGCACATCACCAACTCGGCAACAAACAATTGGCCGCGCGCACAGCGCATCGACCACAGCACGGAGAATGGCACGGAAAACACGATACCGATGAGTTGAATGCGCGTCAGTTCGATCAGCAATGCCTTGCCGGAGGCATCGAACCCCGGCGAAAGCAGCGGCACCCACGACTCAACTGTGGCGAACAACAGAAAAGTAACCGCGCCAGCCATGGTCAGCAAAGCCAGAAACGCTGTCCAGGCATCGCGATGCAACGTTTGGCGATCCTCGGCAGCAAATAGAGGCACCAAAACCTGTTGCAGTGAGCCGGCCACCAGGGTGATGGCAAGCTGGGGCAACAGCGAGCCGGCTATCAGCGCATCGGTCTGACGGCCAATGCCGAGCTGCGTCAGCACGAAGAGTTGCGTGAGGGTTGAAATCGCCAACCGCAGCACGGTCAGCACAGCCAGGCTGATGGAGAGCTTCATGCTTGAAGGATGCGCTGATACAGAGACATGTGCCGCGCTACGATGGCCGGCATGGCAAACACCGGCAAGACTGCCTGCGCCTTTTGGGCAAAGCTCGTGCGTTTGCCGACATTCGACAGGGCCTCGATCAACGCTTCAGCCAGCGCAGTTGGCTGCCCTGCCGGCACAAGCCAGCCCGACTGGCCTGGCGTGATCAACTCACGCACCCCGGGCAAATCCGATGCGACCACTGGCACGCCGGCGCTGATACTCTCGATCAATGAGAGCGGAATGCCCTCCCACACCGAGGGCAATGCAAACACGGCGGCCTGAGCCAGCAGCGCCGGCACGTCTGCGCGCGCGCCCCACAATGTAACCGCTGATTCAAGTCGCGCTTCGACAATCTGTTGTTGCAGGGCGTCTCGCAATTCGCCATCTCCCACAATCCACAACTTGACATCAGGGACCGCCTCCAGAACATGCGGCATGGCGGAGATGAGAGCGCCGTGATTCTTTTGCGCGACCAGCCGGCCGACGGCGATGATGATATTGCAGTCCAGATGGCGCGCTGCTGGATCGATGGTGGGCAGATCACGCGGCATCGCCTGATAGATCATCTCCGGCTCACGATGCAACAACCGCGCCAGCCAGCGCCGGCGCAATCTGTCTGCGTGCTCCAGCGACACACTTATTTCGGCATCCATCCACAGTGGAAAGAGCAGGCGTGAAAAAAGGGCCCGGTTGACCATGCCCACCCCGCCGGCGCCCCACTCCAGTGTCAAAGGCACATGCGCCGTTCGCACCGCCCGTCTAGCGCCACCCGACCATCTTGCCATGAGCGCAGCCAACGCACCACCTTCATGCTGGGCATGCACGACATCCATGTGATGGATGTTGCACCATTCGACGATGCGCCTTGCGCCGGCAAAGAAATCCTTTGAAGCGCGCCTTTCCTCTCTCTTGGTGGCAAAGAAGAAGGCGATGCCGGCGTTTTGCAAGACGTCGATCTGTTGAGCTTCATCTTTGCTGCCCGTCTGCCAGAAACCGCATACAAACGGGTCCACCATGTTTCGATCAAAGTGATGCGCCAATGCCAGACCGCAACGTTCAGCTCCGCCGAAGGCATGCCCCACATCGAGGCCGGCGACGATTTGCAACACACGGATGCGGCTCATTTGACAGAATGGCCCAGGCCAGTTTCTGATTGCACGTGTTTTTGCCGCCGCTCACGCATAAACGACGCCAGAATCGCAATTGCCAGCACTGTCAGGATGAAGACCAGCGAGCCGACCACCATCAGATTTTCAATCGATTCACCCGGGTGAAACAGTTGCTCAGCGATCATCTTCACGCCAACAAAGGTGAGGATGATGGCGAGCGCCGGCTTGAGATAGTGAAAACGATCGACTGCGCCGGCGAGCAGGAAATACAGCGCCCGCAACCCCAGAATCGCCATCACGTTCGAGGTGAAGATGATGAATGGATCGTGGCTGACGCCGATCACGGCCGGAATCGAATCGATCGCAAACACCAGGTCAGTGCTCTCCACCACGATCAGCACCAGCAGCAACGGCGTGGCATAGAGCACATCCGACAAGCGCACAAAAAAGCGCTGTCCGTGATACTCCGGCGTGATGCGCAACATGCGTCGCGCCAATCGCAACAGCGGGTTGTGGTCGATCTCAGGCTTGTCGTCCTCGTTGGCGCGCGCCAATTTAATGCCGGTGTAGATGAGAAATGCGCCAAACACCAATAGCAGCCAACTGAACTGGTGGATGAGCGATGCGCCAACCACGATCAACACGGCGCGCATGGCGATGGCGCCAAGGATGCCCCAGAACAGCACGCGATGGTGATACTGCGCCGGCACGCGGAAGAAGCTGAAGACCAGCACGAACACGAACAGGTTGTCGACGCTGAGAGATTTTTCCAGCACCCACGCCGTGAAGTACTCGACGCCGGCGCGGCTGCCCAGCACCACCGCCACCAGCACGCCAAACAACAATGCAATGCTGATCCACAATGCGCTCATCAGCGCGGCTTCCCGCAACGAGACGGCGTGCGCCTTACGGTTCAGCACGCCAAGATCAATGGCCAGCAGCACGACGACAAACGCCAGAAAGCCCAGCCAGAACCAGATATTTTCAGGACCCATGCTTCAGGAATCATACTTTGCTTTCCTGTGAAATATCGATTCAGCACGGCCGTGCACATTTTGGAGTTGACATCGGTTAACCCATTTCTCACGCAGGGCAGTCTATACTCGCGCATCCGCACCGGCCTCCTGAGTTGTCATCGCTGCGCGCGCCGGCGTGGATAAGGAGACATGAACATGACTGAATATGCACACCCGGAGTCGCTCGTCAGCACCGCATGGCTGGCCGAGCACCTCAATGATCCAGGCATCCGTATCGTCGAGTCGGACGAGGATACGCTGCTCTACGACCAGGGTCACATCCCAGGCGCGGTGAAGATCGACTGGACCGCCGACCTTAACGATCAACTGGAGCGCGACTACATCAAGCGCAGCGCTTTTGCCAAACTCATGCGCGCCAAGGGCATCAGCAACGACACGCTGGTGATCTTCTATGGCGACAAGAGCAACTGGTGGGCGGCCTATGCCCTTTGGGTGTTCAAGCTATTTGGCCACGACAACGTGAAGTTGCTGAATGGCGGGCGCAAGAAATGGATCGATGAGGGTCGCGAGATCACGCGCGAGACGCCGAAGGTCAAGAAGAGCCGATACACCGCGAAAAAGCGCGACGACAAGACCAACCGCGCCTTCCGCAAGGACGTGCTGGCGCATCTGAAGAAGCATGGCGCGCTGGTCGACGTGCGCAGCGTGCCGGAATACACCGGCGAGAAGCTGCACATGCCGGAATACCCGCAGGAAGGCGCGCTGCGCGGCGGCCACATCCCCAGCGCAAAGAGCATCCCCTGGTCGCAGGCCGTGCGCGAGGACGGCACATTCAAGAGCGCCGACGAGTTGAAGGCGCTGTATGCGGACAAGGACATCACGCCGGACAAGGATGTGATCGTATATTGCCGCATTGGCGAGCGCAGCAGCCATACCTGGTTCGTGCTGAAGAATCTGCTCGGCTACCCCAACGTGCGCAATTACGACGGCAGTTGGACCGAGTGGGGCAACAGCGTCGGCGTGCCGATCGAAAAATAGCGCAACACACCGAATCTGGCATAGAACGATGTGTTGCGCCACATGGCGCCACACATCGTTGCTGCACGCATCCACTTATAATCTCAAGCGAGTCATGGATGAATACGTTTTTGCTGCAAAGACGAGTGAGGTGCAGGAAGGCAAGCTCACCGCGCTGGTGATCGATGACGTGCCGGTGGCTTTGACGCTGCTGAATGGGCAGGTGCGCGCGTTTGGTGATGTGTGCACACACGATGGCGGCCCGCTGGCCGAAGGACATATCGCCGGCAAATGCGTGGTGTGCCCGCGCCACGGCGCCACCTTCGATCTGTTCACCGGCAAGCCGACCCTTCCAGCTGTGATACCCATTCCGATCTACGAAACCATCATTGATGGCGACGAGATCAAGATCAAATTGTGACGCAGGAGTTTTGAAGTCAAAATTCCTGATTGAATACAGGCCTTCGGGGCAGGGTGAAATTCCCGATCGGTGGTACAGCCCACGAGCGCGTTGAGAGGCGCGCAGGATCCGGCGCAACTCCGGAGCCGACAGTCACAGTCTGGATGTAAAGAAGGCGGCGAATATAACCAAACCTGACGACCGCAAGGCTTGTCGGGTTTGCGTGGTCGCGCATGAACAGCCCCGAGAGCCTTTGGCGCAAGGGGCTGTTGTCATGTCTGCAATGAGCAAACCGAATGCGGCGCACAAGATGGCGCGCAACACGCCGGCGCCCAATTCTGCATCGCCGCTGCTGCGTCTCGCGCCGCTGCTCGGGGTGCTGGCTGTGCTGTTGCTCTGGCAACTGCTCTCATCGCGCTATCCACCTTTCATCCTGCCACCACCCCTGGCCGTCGCAAGCCGCGCAATAGAAAAACTGGCCGATGGCACCTTGCCGATGCACATCGCAGCCACATTGTCAGCCGCCATCCCCGGTCTGCTGTTCGGCACACTGACTGCCTTTGCGCTCGGCATCCCCATCGCCCACTCGCGCCTCGCCGACCGACTGCTGTCGCCATTTTTGGTGGCTTCGCAGGGTATCCCATTCATCGCGGTCGCGCCGCTGCTATTCATCTGGTTTGGCAGTGGTCTGGGGACGAAGATTCTGGTCTGCGCGCTGATCGTGTTCTTCCCGATCGCCATCAACGTGATCGCCGGCCTGCGCAGCGCGCCGGCAGTGCTGCGCGATTTGTTTCGCGCGCTGAACGCAACATCGCTGGAGACTTTTGTCAAGCTGGAATTGCCGGCGGCCCTGCCCTTCATCTTTGCCGGCCTGCGCGTAGGCGGCACGCTTGCCATGGTCGGCGCAATCACGGGTGAATTCCTCAGCGCTGATCGCGGGCTGGGGTTCATGATCAACCTGGGAAATGGGCTATATGACACCGCGCTCGTCATCGCCGGCGTCGTCACCATCGTGCTGATCACGCTGAGCCTCTACGGCCTCATTCGCCTGATCGAGCGCGCAATTGGCCTGGAGCGGTGGATGCCGCAACGATAGCGATGCCCATTTACAAGGGCGCAGAGATATTCGACTGGGAGTCAAGATGAAAACGTTTTTATTGAGTATGACAGGATCGCTGGCACTGCTGATGAGCGCATGCGCCGCGCCGCCGCCGGCCGCTGCGCCGAACACAAGCCCCGCGCCGGCAATGACGCATGTGCGCCTGCCGATGGGTTACATCCCCAATGTGCAGTACGCGCCGTACTACGTGGCCAAAGAAAAGGGCTACTTCGCCGCCGAGGGCATCGAGATCGAATTTGATTACAAATTCGAGACTGACGGCGTAAAGCTGGTCGCGGCGAATGAATTGCCATTCAGCGTGGTCAGCGGCGAGCAGGTGGTGCTGGCGCGCGCGCAAGGTCTGCCGGTGAAATACATCGCGCAGTGGTTTCGCACTTTCCCCATTGCTGTATTCAGCGCGAAGGACAAGAACATCACGAAGCCGGCGGACCTGAAAGGCAAGACAGTCGGCCTGCCCGGCTTCTTTGGCGCAAGCTACGTGGGCTGGGAAGCATTTGCCAATGCGAATGGCCTGAGCGGCGACGATGTGACGCTAAAAGAGATCGGCTTCACGCAGGCGGCGGCGGTGCAGCAGGGCAAGGTCGATGCAGCCGTCGGCTACATCGTCAATGAGCCGATTGTGCTGGCGCAAAACGGTTTCCCCGTAAATGTGTTCAATGTGGGAGCACAGGTGGACATGGTGGCGAATGGCCTGCTGACCAACCAGACGGTGATCAAGGAGAAGCCGGCGCCCGCGCGAGGCATGGTCAACGCGTTGCTCAAAGGCATCCGCGACACCATCGCCGACCCCGATGCAGCCATGCAGATCACGACCAGGTATGTTGAAGGTTTGAAGGCCGACGACGCCACGCAGAAGAAGGTCTTGCTCGCCACGATCGACCTGATGAAGGGTGAGCCGCTCGGCCAATCTTCACCCACGGCATGGGAGAACACGCAAGCCACGCTGCTCTCGATGGGTCAGATCAAAGAGAAGATGGATGTGAACACGTTCTTCACAAATGCGTTCGTGAAGCCGGTTGATCAGTGATTTGCATGCTGGCTGCAAATGAGGTCTCGCACACCTATGCCAACGGCGTGATGGCGCTGGATGGTATGACCCTGCGCATCGCGCAGGGTGAGCGCGTCGCGATCGTCGGCCCCAGCGGGTGCGGCAAAAGCACGCTGCTGCGCATATTCGCCGGCCTCATTGCGCCCAGCGCCGGCGGCGTGCTATTGGATGATGAACTCATCACCCGCCCCACCCGCCGCATCGGCATCATGTTTCAGGATGCCGCCTTGCTGCCATGGCGCACCGTGGCGAAGAATGTGCAGTTGCCGCTGGAGATTGGAATTCACGCTGTGGAGAGCGGAAATCAGAGAGGGGAAGAAAGCACAACTCAAACTTCCGATCTCCGATCTCCGATTTCCAGCCTCATCAGCCTTGTCGGCTTGAATGGCTTTGAACACGCTTACCCGCGCGAGTTGAGCGGCGGCATGGCCCAGCGCGCGGCACTGGCGCGGGCGCTCATCACCCAGCCGCCGGCGCTCCTGCTCGATGAACCCTTCGGCGCGCTCGATGCCATGACCCGTGAAACTCTGACCACCTCGCTTGAAGTCATTGTCGGCGCCGCCGGCATCACCGCTGTCATGGTCACGCATAGCATCGCTGAGGCAGTGTTTTTCGCCGATCGCGTGGTGGTGATGACGGCGCGGCCGGGCCGCGTGAAAACCATCATCGCGGTGAACT
>CAZPVX010000009.1:20894-96854 GCA_964590135.1 uncultured Anaerolineae bacterium
GCCGCGCCCGCGCAACTGGAAGATGGAGAGCAGCGCCACATTTGGCGCGGTCGTGGGTGATGTGCGCGAAGCCCTTGCTGAGTAGAGGCGAAAAGTTCCGCTACAAGTTCATCTGTCTTGCTTCTCGCGGGGACGAAAGATGCTGGGCAGGAAGGTCGAGGCGGCCTTTTGGATGGGCGGCTGCACCAGCGCGAGCAATGCGCTGACAAGGTGATCTGGCTCGATGCGGCGGATGAGCCGGCCGCTATGCGCGATGCTGATCGATCCGCGCTCCTCGCTCACGATCACCGCGATGCAATCGGTGCCTTCCGTTACGCCGATGCCGGCGCGGTGCCGCAACCCAATGCGCGTGTCTTCAATCGTCGATGCGGTCAGCGGCAACACGCAGCCGGCAGCCGCGATGCGCCCATGCCGCACGATCACCCCGCCGTCATGCAGCGGCGTGTGCGGATCAAAGATGGTCAGCAGAATCTCGGGCGTCAATTCACCGTCCAGCTTCACGCCGGTGTCCACCAGGTCTTGCAGGCCGGTCTCGCGCTCGATGACGATGAGCGCGCCATGCCGACGGGCGGCCAAACGCTGCGCACCGTCGCTGATCTTGCGCACCACATTTTCCATCTCGGTTTTGCGCGGCTGCACCAGCACTTCATTGAAGCGGCCCAACCGCTCCAGCGCGCGCCGCAACTCAGGCTGAAAGATCACCGGGATGGCGACGAGCAGCGCCGGCATCGATGTGCGAAAGATCAATCCAAAGGTGGGTAACTGCGCCGAGCTTCCCAGCAGCAAGCTGATAATGCCCAGCACCAGCAAACCGCGCAGCAATGGCACTGCCTGCGTCGCTTTTACCAGCAACAACACGCCGAAAAACACCAGCGCCACCAGGGCGATGTCGATGATCGCCAGCCAGTCCAGGCGTTGGAGAAGCCAGAATAATTCGGTCATGTTGGATGCAGCGAAGCAGGCCCTGCGCTGGTTGGCATGATAATGTGTCTGCGTGCTGTATCGGAATCGATTGTAGCGCAGCGACTCACTACTTTGCCATGCAGCCGCCCTTCATTTTGTATGCGCCGCATCATTGGCTTGACACTCATCGCACTGCTCACCTTGCTGGCTGGATTTGCCGAGCAGGTCCGCGATGGTTTTTGGCAAAGCTATCAAACCTACACCACGCCCTTCGCCGGCCCGCTGCCCGCCGGCCCGCTGCGCCCGCCGCTCGCCCCGCGCGTGGTGCTGATGCTGGTGCGAGGCTTGCGACTGGATGCGTCAAATCAGATGCCGAGCTTGAACGCGCTGCGCCGGCGTGGCGCCGACATCATTATCGAATCGCCGCCACCCACCTATCGCCTGCCAGCGATGTTTGGCTGGATGTCCGGCGCCACGCCCGACACGCATGGCGTCACCACAAACGACTCGCCACGCCTGGCAGTGCCGGACACGCTGTTCAAGTCGTTGCAAGCTGCCAGTCGCCCCGTCGCCATCGTCGGCTCCAGCCAACTCAACGAGTTGCTTGAGGGCACAGCGCAACGCACTGAAGTCACCGATGAAGACGACGCCGCGCTGGGCGACACACAGACAGTCAATTTCGCGCTGCAAGTGCTGCGCGATCCGCAGCAGCAGCCGGCCTTCATGCTGGTTGAATTCAATCTGATGGAAGCTGTGGCGCGCAAAGAGCCATCAGAATACGCCAGCGCCGCCGCCGCAACCGACGTGCGGATCCAATCCATCGTCGATGTGCTCGACCTGGGCAACACCGCCGTCGTCGTGCTGTCGGATCGCGGGTCGAATGCAGCCGGCCATGACGGTGGCGATGAACCAGAGATCGCGCGCACACCGATGGTATTGGCTGGCGCCGGCGTGCTGACCAGCGTGCAGGCCATCGCACCGCAGAGCAGCATTGCCCCCACTCTCGCTGAACTCGCCGGCACGCCCATCCCCATGCATGTGGAAGGCGCGCCGATCTTCGCCGCGTTGCAGAGCGACGCCACGCTGCCAATGGCCTCAGCGCGACAACTCACTACGTTCTATGAGCAATGGAGCGAAGTGGCACAACAGCCGCGCTTCGCCGCTGAATTGCTGGCGCAATACGAGGCGCAGTTGCGAGCCGGCGATTTGAGCGCCTACACGCGCTGGCAGGCTGCACTGCAATCGAAAGTGCAGCAAGCCATTGCCGCGCGGTTGGGTGAGGAGCGTCTCTCACGTCTGCCGTTTGTCGCCGGCGTGATGGTGATGTTGATCGCATTGAGCGCGCTGATGCTGGGCGACCGGCCGCTGCTGCCGCTGGTGGGGCTGGGGCTGTATGGCATCATCGCATTGACTGGCTTTTTCGCGCTGCGCGGCCACAGCTTGTCGCTGACGATGTTTGTGGATGGCTGGCCGGCGGAATTTCTAACAGCGCACGAGCGGGATGCTGCGCTGTGCATGGCGATTGCCGCCGGCGCGGTGGCGCTGCTCACGATCCAGCACGACGACATGCTGGATGCCATCGCCAGTGTCATGGCCACGCTTGGGTTGATCGCAATGGCAAACATTGCAGTCTTCGCATGGTTCTACTGGCAATGGGGCGATGCGTTCGTGTGGAAGTTGCCGGCAGCCTCGCACCTGGTCGGCGTGATGCTGGCGCTCACCAACCTCGGCGCATTCAGCCTGCCTGTGTCAACATCGCTGCCCGACGTTCCCATCGCGCTGCCGCTTGTGGTGTTCACCGCTGTTGTTTTTGCAGCAACAGGCGGGCTGCGAAGAAAGCACACCGGCTTCACAGATGAGTATCGATGATTGCACATGCGCACACCTGTTGTATGCGCATGTGCGACGGTCACGGCTCAACTTCGCGCCGCTTTTGCCTGACGCACCACCTCGGCAATCTGCTCAAGGTGGCCATGCTCGTGGCTCATCCCACCTAGAAACTGAGCGATGCAGTTGCGTCCGCCGGCGCCGGGTCGCGGTTCATGGGTCACTTCGTAATGCGGCACATCCGGCCACACATCCAGCATGGCAAGCCGCATGCGCCGGCTCTCCTCCAGCCGCTCACGGCACTGCTGAATGGTGGTCACAGTCTGCCATGGCGTCTCGTAGCGCGAGCGTCCGTGATTTGGCACGCCGCGCGCCATCTCTGCCGCCAGAAAGGCTGATTCTTCGCTCGACGCGGTGATGTGAACGATGAGATGGCCAAGACCCCACGCGATGTTCTTTTCTGCCTCAGTGGCTGCATAGTCGTCTCTGGCTTTCGGGTCGACGGGCGTAAACACCACGTCGGCATCAGTGCAATCATCGATCAAGCCCTGCACGGTGTCGATGATCTCGCCGGTCAGCCGGCGCAGGTCATCCTTCGTCAACCCCTCCGCCAATGCCACAATCGTCGTCTTGCGCTCACGCACACTTTGGAAGTCCAACATGATCGAGCTATGATACAAAATTGCTCAGGATTAGAAAGCAGCGCATGCGCAAAAAATCAAACACAATCACACCGACATCATCAACAGCTGGCGCGCCGGCGTTCCGTGCCATCCCTCTGGGGCAGATCAAGCCGGCAGGCTGGCTGCGTGATCAACTCCGCCTGCAAGCGAGCGGGTTGAGCGGGCGCCTGGACGTGCTGTGGCCAGACGTCGGCCCGAACAATGCGTGGCTGGGCGGCACGGGTGACGACTGGGAGCGCGGACCGTATTACCTCGATGGCCTGCTGCCGCTGGCATGGACGCTTGGCGACAAGGCGCTCAAGGCCAAGGCGCAAAAATGGATCGATGCCATCCTCGCCAGCCAACGCGAAGATGGCGATTTCGGCCCCACCAGCAACACCGACTGGTGGCCGCGCATGATCGCCCTCAAGGCGATCATCCCGTATTTCGAGGCCACTGGCGATTCGCGCATTCTCCCCTTTCTCACGCGATATTTTCGTCACCAAATACGCGCCCTGCCCAGGCGACCCCTGCACGATTGGGCGCAAGCGCGCGGCGCGGAGAACATCTTGAGCGTGTTGTGGTTGCACGATCGCACCGGTGAGGCATGGCTGCTGCGGCTGGCAAGGCTGCTCTTGAGGCAGACGCTGGACTGGGAGACATATCTCACCAAGAAGCTGATCAAATCGCCGGCGACGACATTCAGCCATTTCACCCACGTGGTGAATGTGGCGATGGCACTGAAGTACTTCGCAGTGCAATTCCTGCTCGACGGCAAACGCAGCCACCTGGATGCAGCGCGCAAGGCGCTCGTGAATCTCGACCGCTACCATGGCAACGCCATCGGCATGTTCAACGGCGATGAGTGGCTGGCCGGCGATTCGCCCAGTCAGGGTTTCGAGCTGTGCGCTGTGGTCGAGTTCATGTTCAGCCTGGAGCAACTCGTGCGCGTCTTCGGCGAGGCCGAATTCTCGGATCGGCTGGAGCGCATCGCATACAACGCCCTGCCGGCGCACTTCGACGCGAAGATGACCGCGCACCAGTATCACCAGCAAGTCAACCAGGTGCTGTGCAACGTCGCCCCGCGCGAATGGACGATGGCCTTCGACGACGCGAACACATTTGGCCTCGCGCCCCACTTCGGCTGTTGCACCGCAAACTTCCATCAGGGCTGGCCAAAATTTATCGGCGCGCTGTGGATGCAATCGCCGGACGGCGGTCTGGTGGCGACAGCCTACGCGCCAAATCGGTTGAAGACCACGCTTGGTGGCGTCGCCGTGACGGTGATGGAGCGAACCGACTATCCATTCAAGGCCGAAGTGCGCTTCGAGATCAACCCATCGCAACCTGTTCGCTTCCCGCTGCAGCTGCGCATCCCCAGCTGGTGCGATGCGCCGGAAGTTGCCTGCAACGGCAAGGCGCTGGACATCACGGCAGATGCCGCTGGCTTTGCGCGGCTGGAACGCACGTGGCGCGCAAAGGATGTCGTCACGCTGCGCCTGCCGCTAAAACTACGCGCCATCCAGCGGCCAAACCGCGCCATCGCCCTCGCCGCCGGCCCACTCAATCTGGTCTTCTGGCCGGGTGAGATTTGGGAGCGCATCGCACACTCACCCGGCTTTGGAGATTGGGAAGTGCGGCCCCGAAACAGTTGGTCATTCGCGCTGGCGATCGACCCAACGCAGTTGGATCGCTATGCGATTGAGAGCGCTGAAGTGCCGGCGTCACCCTTTTCCCTGAAAAATCCAATGGAAAATGGCATCGTGCCGCACGCGCCGCTGCGCGCTCGCGTGCCGTTGCGGCTGTTCACGGATTGGGTGCTGGAGTCCAACTCCGCTGCACGACCGCCGGCCAGTCCGGTGCGCTCACGCCGGCCCATTCACATGATGCACTTCGTGCCATACGGCTGCACACGCATTCGCGTGGCTGAACTGCCCGTGACTGCGCGGCGCGATGCATTTGTGCCGTCAGACGATTGATCTTGCAGCTATCTGGCAAGTCGGCCGGTGTCGTCAGGTGTCTTGTGTTTCAGGCGCCGGCCTCGGGCGGCGCCGGCGGCTTCGGCGGCTTGTAATCACCCAGCTCGCCGGTTGCGGCGAAGATCACACGCTCGCACAGGTTCGTCACGCGATCGCCGATGCGCTCCAAGTTGTGCGAGACCCATACCAGATAGGTGGCTTGCGTCACGGTCTTCGGGTCCTGCATCATGTAGGTGAGCAGTTCGCGCAACACTTGGTTGTAGAGCGCATCCACCTCATCGTCGCGCGCAGCCACCGCCTTGGCCTCCTCCACATCCATACGCACAAATGCATCCAGCGCATCGTGGATCATCTTGACCACTATTTCCTGCTGGCGCGGCACATCGATCAACGGCTTTATGGGCGATTCGTCACCAATGCGAACAGCGATGGACGCAATGCCGCTGGCGTGATCGGAGATGCGCTCCAGCTCAATGGCCATGTGGATGCCGGCAACGATATAGCGCAAATCGCGCGCCGCCGGCTGCTGCGTGGCAATCGCGCGCATCGCGTCGTTCTCAATCTTGTATCGCAAGTCATTAACCTGCCAGTCGTTTTCGATCACCTGATGCGCCAACACAAGGTTGCGATCCTTCAGCGCGGCCACAGCTTGCGCCACCTGCACCTCGATCAGAGCGCCCATATGAAGCACATCCTTCCGAATCTCTTCTATGCTGTGATCCAACGCCGAGCGGATTTGTGACATATTCGTCATTCCTTTGTGTTGAAATCGCGCGTTCAGCGACGCTTGGGTAAGTTTAGACGAAGCGCAAGCGAAGGGCGATGAACTCTGACGCCGGCCAATGCGCGAAAAAGCAAAAGGCGAACAGCCGATGGCGTTCGCCTTTCGTTTTGTCCCTACGCAGATTCGAACTGCGACCTACGGCTCCGGAGGCCGGCACTCTATCCATTGAGCTATAGGGACCCGACACGTTCCATTCTATCAGGCGCATTTGCGCGTGTCGAGACGGGTTGACATGTTGCGGCGCGCGGCATCTGGTTTTTGGATTGTGTCAAACTGACACGACTTGGCTATAATCGCCCGCGGTCTGTAATCAGGCATCCTTTGTGACAACCAAACATCTAACATGTCTCTAGCTGTGTTGAAATTTGGCGGCACCTCGGTCGGTGACGCCAACGCCATCCGGCAATCTGCCGCAATTGTGCGTGACGCCAGCGCACAATTCGACCGAATCATCGTCGTTACGTCGGCAATGGGCAAGTCGCCCGATCCGCGCGACACGATCAAGGTGACCGACGTGCTGCTTGAAGCGGCAAAGACCTCCGCCTCGGGCGACGGTGAGTCCTTTCACAAAGCCCGCCGGCTGCTGGCCGACAAACACCATATCGCGCTGAATGCACTCGTCACCAACAGCGATGATCGCCGGCGCATCGGCGAGGAGATCGATCAACTACTCGACGGCTTCGAGATGCTGTGCGCCAGTGTGCGCGTATTGGGCGAAGTCACGCCACGCGCGCTCGACGCCATCGCCGGCCTCGGCGAGCGCATGGCCGCGCGCTTGCTCGCCGGCGCCATCCGCAGCCTGGGCGTCATGTCCGAAGCCCTCGATGCCACCGAGTTCATCATCACGAATGACCGCTATCTCAGCGCTGCGCCGCTGATGGACATCACGCGCGAGCGCACTCGCTCACGCATCCTGCCGCTGATCGATGGCGGCGTGGTGCCGGTCGTCACCGGCTTCATCGGCGCGACCGAGAAGGGCGTCCCCACCACGCTTGGGCGCGGCGGCAGCGACTACAGCGCCAGCATCATCGCAGCCGCGCTCGACGCAACAGACGTGTTCAATTACACCGATGTCGATGGCGTGCTGACCAGTGACCCGCGCATCGTGAAGGATGCGCACACCATCGAGGTGCTGACTGCTGCCGAGATGAGCGAGATGGCATACTTCGGCGCGTCGGTGTTGCATCCGATGACCATCTCACCGCTGATCGAGAACAACATCCCACTGCGCGTGAAGAACACCTTCAACCCAGCACACCCTGGCACGCTGATCGTGCATCGCAGCGACGCCGGCCCCAGCAACAGCATTATCAAGGCCGTCACTGCGATCAAGAACATCAGCATGATCACGGTATCGGGGCCGGGGTTGAAAGGTGTGCCGGGCATCGCCGGCCGCACCTTCATGGCGGTGGCGCGCACTGGCACCAGCGTGCTGATGATCTCGCAGGCATCCAGCGAGCAGAGCATTTGCTTCGTCATCCCGCGCAGCAGCGTGCATGGCGTGGTCGATGAGTTGCGGCGCGAATTCAAGGCCGAAATCGCCGGCGACGAGATCAACGACGTGACCACCTTCAACGAGGCCTCGATCATCACGGCGGTCGGCATGGGCATCAGCGAGACGCCCGGCGTGAGCGGGCGCGTGTTCAGCGCGCTCGGCACGCACAGCATCAACGTGTACGCCATCGCGCAAGGCTCATCTGAGTGCGCCATCAGCATGATCGTGAGCGCCGACAAGTGTGACGATGCAGTCCGCTCAGTGCACCAGTTGGCTGTGGCCTAGCGAGAGCAGCACCTGCCAGGCCGCCGGCCCTCTTGCCGTAAGGCAGGATTTGTGAGCCGCGCGTGACTAATTCAGTTATTGCGTGTTGAATAGGGAGCAAGGCATCAAACAGAAGCTTTCACGAAGCCCAGAAGGAAGAATCAACATGTTGAACAAAGACGTCAAAGCGTATATCGCAGAATTCATCGGCACATTCGCGCTCGTGTTTCTCGGTTCGGCGGCAGTGTGGCTGGCCAAGTCCAACCCGCAGTACAGCGCTGGCCCGCTGGTGCCGGCCTTTGCGCACGGCCTCGCCATCGTCTTCGCAGTCTATTCCATCGGTCACATCAGCGGCGCGCACCTGAACCCCGCCGTGTCCGTCGCGGTCGCCATCGCCGGCGGCATCAAGTGGTTGCAAGCAGGCATCTACATCGTCGTGCAGATCGTGGCGGCGATCGTGGCGGCGCTGGTGCTGAACGCCGTGCTGCTGCCGATAAACAACGTGCCGGCTGCGGCCAACTTCGGCACATTCAGCTTCAACGTCAATGCCACCACCTCAATGGGCGCGCTGGTGATCGAAGCCATCCTGACGTTCTTCCTCGCCTTCGTGGTGTGCATGGGCGCGGTCTACGGCAAGGCAGGCAATTTCGCCGGCCTCGCCATTGGCCTGACACTCGCGGGATGCATCGCTGCCGGCGGCGCCCTCACCGATGCCTCGCTCAACCCGGCGCGCTCGATCGGTCCGGCCATCGTCGCCGGCAACTTGCAATACATCTGGGTCTACATCGCCGGCCCGATCCTCGGCGCGGCAGTCGCTGCCGTCGTCGCTCGCTACGTCATTCACACTCCCGATGCGAAGGAGCAGACCCCGCCGGCCAAGAATACCGGCCGCCGGCAATAGCCTGATGCGCTCGGGAATCACAAGCTGGACGAACAATCCGATCACGCTCAGCTTGTAAATCCCGCCTGCACAACAAGCCAGAGGCGCGAGACACGCGCCTCTGCGTCTGTACAATGACTTCATTGTGACAAAAGGATTTGTAGCGCTGGTAGGCCGGCCCAACGTCGGCAAAAGCACTTTGTTCAACCGGCTCGTCGGCGCGCGGCTGAGTGTCGTCGACGATCGGCCCGGCACCACCCGCGATCGCATCCAATCCACCTGCGAATGGGGCGGTGTGGAGTTCACCGTCGTCGACACCGGTGGCATCGAGCCATTGGAACAGCTGAAGAACAAGGATGCAAAAGCGCTGGCCGAAGGCTCAGCAGATTTTGTGCGCGAAATTCGCGAGCAGGCCGAGATCGCCATTGACGAGGCCGACGTGATCGTGTTCACGGTCGATGCGCAGGTAGGATTGACATCGATCGATGAGGCGGTGGCCGGCATCCTGCGCAAGCTGATCGGGCAGCGCCAAGCCGCCGGCAAAGTCGTGCCGCCAGTGCTGGTGGCCGCCAGCAAAGCTGAGGCGCAAGCCCCGCGCGATGCCGCCGTCGAGTTCTACAAGCTCGGTCTGGGCGAAGTGTTTCCCGTGAGCGGCATTCATGGCAGTGGCACCGGCGATTTGCTCGATGCGATTGTCGAAGCGCTGCCGAAGCGCGCTGAAGCTGGGGCAGTCTCAGACGAGACGGTGAAGATTGCGCTGGTGGGCCGGCCCAACGTCGGCAAGTCCTCCATGTTCAACCAGTTGATCGGCGAAGACCGCGTGATCGTGAGCGATGTGCCCGGCACCACCCGCGACGCCGTCGACACCGTTATCGCGTTCACCGATGCCAGCGCAGAGAACACCAACGATGCAGAGGACGCCGAGGCAACAGAGGATTTTGCTGGTCAGGCGTTTGATGAGGGAGAAGCGGATCCGGAATTCGGCGCTGCGAACTCCGAACTCGAAACTCTGCACTCTCAACGCATCACGCTGATCGACACTGCCGGCATCCGCAAGCGCGGCGCGATTGATCCGGGCGTGGAGAAGTGGAGCGTGCTGCGCGCTTTCAAGAGCATCGAGCGCGCCGACGTGGCGCTGTTGCTGCTGGATGCCACACAGGGCATCACCGCGCAGGACGAGCACATCGCCGGCTTCATCCTCGACGAAAACAAAAGCGTCGTCGTGCTGGTCAACAAGTGGGATTTGATTGAGAGCGCAGAGAAGGTCGAGCGCAGCGCAAAGCTGGTGGAAGGGCTGGGTTTGCTCACCGAAAAAATGCAGGACTTCATGCAGGTCGTGCAGGATCGGCTGAAATTCCTGAGCTATGTGCCGGTGCTGTTCGTCAGCGCGAAGAGTGGATTTCGCGCCGATCAGATTCTGCCAACGGCGTTGCGGGTGAATGAGGCGCGCTCAATGCGCATCTCAACCAGCGACCTGATGCGGATCGTGCGCGAGGCCAGCGAAAAGCACGCCCCGCCGGCGCGTGGCGGCAAGCGCCTCAAGCTCTACATGGCACAGCAGGTCAGTGTGAACCCGCCGACTTTCGTCATTCATGTCAACGACGTGGCGCTGGCGCACTTCACCTATCAGCGCTTCCTCGAAAATCGCATCCGCGATGAGTTTACATTTCTCGGCACGCCCATTCGCTTGATCTTCCGCGGCCGGCGCGAGGAATGATGTTTGAAGCGCAGGCAGCCCTACCCATCATGCATGATCGCCTGCACCGCGAGCGCCGGCGCGTTCTCCTGGCCATAGCGGTTGCGTGAGTAACTGACGATCAACTCGCGCTTGGCGCGCGTGATGCCAACATATAGCAGTCGCAAGCGCTCGGCGATGTACTCGATGTGCGCCTCACGCATCAGGTCAACCTGATTGACCAGCCCTGCGTAGGCCGGATCGACCAGCAACCCCAGCGCCTTTCGCGCTTCAGTTGCCGGGTCATGCCCGCCGAGAAACCACTGCTGACCGCGAAACTCGCCGCCGGCGTCGTGCGGGAACTCGATGCGATCGGCGCTGAGCAGATATACACGATCCCACTCCAGCCCCTTGGCTTTGTGCATGGTGGTTACCGTGATCTGGCCCTCTACTGGTTCGAAGCCGGCTTCGATCAGCGAACTGCTCATATAACGCTGGCGGTTGGTCGCAATCTCGTTCAGCTCATTGGCAATGTCGATCAGCGTGGCCTGCGGGTTGAGTTGCGTGAAGCGGCGCAGGCTGACCGCGAGGCTGTGCGCAATTGCCAGCTCGGTATCGCGCGTGAACAGATCCTGCGAGATGCTGAGCATCAGTTGATCGACCGGCAGCACGCTGGCGCGCAGCCATTTCGCGGTCAGCGCCGCAATCTGTTCAATCTCGCGCTGGTCCTCTATGGCCACATCGATGGATTCAGGCAGCGCCGGCGCGCCTTCACCCATCGGAAAGAGCAATCGTTCCGGCCTGGCGCTGCGCAACAAGGTGCGAATGCGGCCATTGCGCGCATCACCCGCCACGCCCAACCCCACCTCCACCATCGCTGCGCGCAGATCGGCCAGCACATTCATATTGGTGGGTTGACCGCAGAAGCGCACCGCCTGCCCCAGCACGCGCGCAACATCACGCACTGGTTGCGCATTGCGCAGTTGATCCTGATACAGCGGGTTGACATGTTCCTGCTGGATGCGTTCAAGGACGCCTACCACGCGTTCACCTTGATAATTGGTTGGCACGAGGATGGCACAGGTGCGATCGCGCTGCGCCAGGACGAACTTCACTGCACTCTGCGCGACCTTTGCGACCTCCACATCCTCATCGTTGAAACTTTGCAGATGAATGTGCGCCTCGCCCGCCGGCGGGTTTTGCTGCGCATCGCCGGCCTCGGTCGGGTGGATGAGCGTCTCATCGGTCAACGCATCGCGCCGCACCTCGCTTTCGGGGTGATGCCGCACAGCCCATTCGACAAGGCGATTCGCAAGATCGATGATGGGCTGCGCGCTGCGGCCGCTCACGGTCAAGGGCAGCACGGTCACGCCGGGCCGGCGCATGAACTCGCGGAAGTAGCGCACATCCGACGCGGTGAACGTGGTCATGATGGCCTGGTTTGGGTCGCCGACGCGCACCCAGTTGCCATGCGACTCCACCAACTGCGACAGGATCATTTCCTGCAAGGGCGTGCTGTCCTGCGCTTCGTCTTCGAGCACGAACTGCCAGCGCGCGCTCAGCCGGCGGCGGAAGGCATCATCGTTGGCCAGCGCGCGAATTGCGCCCCAAATCAGATCGTCGAAGTCGAGCCGGCCACCGGCGTTCATGACTTGCGCGTAGCGCTCGTAGATTGCAGCGCCGATGCGCAGAAAGGGTGATGCAGATGCTGACTGCTGCGCGCTATCGCGCTGGTCATCTAGCTCATTGAGGCCTGTCAACTCAGCTTCGATCAGGCCGCTCACTGCCGCCGGCGTCAACCGCAGGTTCTTCGCCAGCTTGGTCACCTCCGCGCCCAGTCGCTCAGTCGCCTCGCGCCATTTGTCCTCCACCTGCGCGCGCTGCGCGCCGCTCAGGTCGCCAGGCAGGAAGCTCAGCCAGTAATCGCGATGGGTCTGGGCAAACCAGCGCGCAGCTTCGGGCATGGTGTTCTGCCCGCTGATTTCATCGTCGATGCGGTAATCGGATGCGGTGCCGGCGAGGTCGGGGCGCTCACGAATGATGCTGTTGGCAAGGCTGTGCAGCGTCATCACACGGTAGCCGGCGTCGGGCAGTTTGCGCTCCATCAACATGCGGCGAATGCGCCCGCGCACCGTTTCAACCGCGGAGTTGGTGAACGTGACAACCAGCACTTCGCCCTCGTTTTGAATGCAGTTGTTCGCGATCAACTCGACTGCCAGCGAGGCAAGCGTGTGCGTCTTGCCGCTGCCCGGCACTGCCGAAACGGCCAGTTTGCCGCCGCGGTAATCGGCGATTCTGCCTTGCTCTGCGCGAAGCGTCATAGAACAAATTATCTACACAAACGTAAGCTGAGCCTTAAATTTTTTCCTGCGCCAGCCACACGCGCTGGATGGCGCGGTTGAGCATCCCGCTCTCCTCAATACCCGACACATCCATCTGGCTCGAAGCCAGCACAATCTCATCGCTGCAGCGGAACGCGAGGCCGCCTACCACACGCGCAAGCATGTCGCGGCCTGCGCTCAACTCATCCTCATCCGTCCACGCCTGCCCCTTGCGCCAGTCGCGCCTCAGCACATACGGATGCGTGAGCGGTTGATACAGTCGATCATGCCAGCGGGTGGCGCTGATATCGAGCCAGAATTGCACGCGCGAGCGAAAGTCGCTGGTGAGATAGGCATACGCCGGCGTCAACAGCACCGCATTTGCCGCGCCATCCAGATTTGACAAGCCAGCGCCTGCTGTATGCGCCGTGCCTGAAACAGTCGAGGGGTCGCCGGCAAGCACAGGCAGCCGCTCCGGCACATACTGCGCAGCCAGCAAGCCCAGCGCAAGGTTGTTGATGAACGCCAGGCCCAGATCGTTGTGCGAGGGCTGTGCCGGCGCTTGCGGCTCTTCCGTCGTAACGGCTGATGCAACAGCCTCCGCCTGCGCAGATACGCCGGCCATCTCAAACGCCTGCCGGAAGGTGCGCGCTGAGCGCACGAGGCGGTCCACGATGACCGCACCATCCACATCGCCGGCGAGACCGTAGCCCTCCTGCGAAAGCACGTCTGTGAAAAATTGCTGCCAGAACAGGTCGATGGGATATGGCTGGTTTGAGATTGCAGAGTGATCGCCCTCATTGGATGCCTTTCGGACGCGCGCGCCCAGCCACGCTTGCAGATGCGCGTAGAGCGGCTGAAACTCAAAGCCGACGCGCTCCCACAGCGCCTTGTCGCCCAGCGCCGGCAGCGTCTTCGCGTCGATCTTGCGCGCGGCGTCAGCCAGCAAATGCGCCCGCACGATATCGAGGCCGGCGATGCTCATCGAAAGCGCGCGCGCCAACTCCTGCGTCGTCGCCGGCAAGTTCCATTGTGGATTCGCCAGCCGCGCCCACACCGACATCATGCGCGCGATCGGGTGGTCAAACAGCGGGCGCGACGGGCGCACCGTGCGCACGTCGATGCCGTCCGGGCGCAGTCGCTCCTGCAACTCGAAGCGCAGCACATCTTCGACAATCGGCGCAAGCACTGCGATGTCCTTAGGCTTCACCCCGCCCTGCACCAGCGCACGGATGCGCTCGACAATCTGTTGCACCATCTGCGTCCAATAGCGCTCACCCTGCAACAACGTCACGCACTTCAGCGCGCCGGCGTCAAGATTGCGCGGGCGGCTGTTGGTTTGAATGGCAGTCATCAGCGCGGCGCCAAACTTTGCCGGCGACGCTGGCGCATCGACAGACAAGCGCGAATCAGGCGTCTCGATCACCGTATCACACAGCGCGCGCAATGCGCGCGCCGATGCGCGGTCTGCGCCAAGAAACAGGCGATAGCTGCCCGGGTCATCCTCCACCAGCATGGCCGAATCGCACAAGCGCATCACCTGCGCGATAAACAGGTGCTCCACCGGCGGCGTCTCCTCGATGTTATCGGCGAGGATGTGGCGATAGCGCGCCTGAATGAACTCCTGATAGAAATCTGCATCGAGCAGATGCTCCCCAAAGACACTCATCGACAGCGAAAAGTCGATCAGGTTGTGCTGCAGACAAAAGCGGCGAAATGCGAGGGCGATGTCTTGTACGCGAAGAAAATGCTGCGCGCGCGGCTCTGGTCCAAGCCACGCTGTATTCAACCGCTCGGCCAACTCGTGCAATGGGAAATTGGCCGTCGCAGCCTTGTTCATGCTGTCGAGGATCTGTGAAATCAAGCGCGGCCGGCTGAGCTTGAGATCCTCAAACTCGGCGATGTGCGGCGCGGCGATCTGGTCGAGAAAGGATTGCGCCAATTCTACGTCGATGAAAACCGCCTCACGCCTGGGATGGGCAAAGCCAGCGCGCGGCGCGATGCGCGGGAAGAACAGTGCTACGTGCTGCTGCGCGAGGGAATAGATCGTGCTGATGAATGGCTCGCCGCGCGTGCGACGCTTCACGCGCGACTGCGCTGTGCGAAAGCGTTCAGCCTGTGCCTGCTGTGGTGTGAGCAACAAAACACGATCAGGGCGAACGCCGGCATCGAGCAAGGCGACGAGATGATCGGCCAGCCGGCTGGACTTGCCGGTGCCGGGGTGGCCAGTGAGATATTGCTTGGCAGCCATCGCGATCTGCGCGCCAGTGGCCGTCGATGCTGGCGGCCGAAAAATCAAAACGCCGCAGTCACCTGCGGCGTTATGGCAATTACTTGTTGTTGATGTGTGTGATCTTGAACTTTAGCGCGCCGGCCGGCGTCTGCACCTGCACCACATCGTTCACCTTGTGGCCAAGCAGCGTGCGCCCCAGCGGCGATTCGTTGCTGATGCGGCCATTCATCGGGTCGGCCTCCGCTGACCCAACGATGGTGTAATGCTCCTTCTCGCCGGAGCCGACTTCGCTGACTGTAATCTTGCTGCCCAGCCGAACTTCATTGGCCGGGCCCTTGTTCTCAATCAGCACGGCGTTGGCCAGAATGGTCTCAATATCCAGGATGCGGCCTTCGACAAAGGCCTGCTCATTCTTCGCATCCTCGTATTCTGGATTCTCTTCTACTTCGCCTTCAGACATGGCGTCATGAAGCCGCTGCGCTACTTCAGCGCGCCGCACGCTCTTCAGATGCTCCAACTCTTCCTCAAGCTTCTTCAACCCTTCAGGCGTAAGGTATTCTTGTTCGACCATGGCGATGCTTCAAACCCCCAAACATATTCTCATGCGCGGCCCTTCATCAGTAAACCATTAACGACGACGGCCTAAAACGAAAGAGGCGTCAAGACGCCTCTTTTTATTGCATGGCGGTAGTATATCTACGTTAGAAGTGTTTGCAAGTTACACGGTTTGACTGATTCTCTGCCGTCACGTAGATTGTCGTGCGCATCCCATCATCCTGCAGACGGGTGTCGGGAGACGCACAGCGTCATCAACACCACCTACCAGATCACTCATTTGAGAGCTTATGTTCAAAGTTGTCATTACCGATCATGCCTTTACGAATGTCGAACCGGAGCGCGCAGCGCTGCAGGGGTTGGCCGAAGTCATCGATGCCAATCCGCTGCGCACAGAAGATGAGGTGATTCATGCGGCAAAAGATGCCGACGCGATCATCTTCGCTTTCGCGCCGATCACCGCACGCGTGCTGGATGCGCTGCCAAAGGTGCGCGTGGCTGTGCGCAACGGCGTTGGCTACGACGCCATCGACGTGCCGGCGGCCACCGAGCGCGGCATCTGGGTGGCGAATGTGCCGGACTACTGCATCCCCGAAGTGGCTGACCACGCGATGGCGATGCTGCTGGGGTTGGCGCGCAAGCTGATGCCGATGGATGCCAGCGTGCGGCGCGGCGAATTTAACGTAATTCAAGTGGGTCGGCCCGTCTACCGCATCGAAGGCAAGACGCTCGGCCTGATCGGCATGGGGCGCATCGGGCGCGAGGTGGCCAGGCGGGCAAAAGGTTTCGGGCTGAATGTGATCGTGTGCGACAAATACCTGGCGCCGGAGCAGGCGCAGGCCGCCGGCGCGTCACTCGCCTCCTTCGATGACGTGATGCAGCATGCAGACTTCATTTCCATTCACACACCCTTGACGAGCGAGACGCGCCACATGGTGAACGCCGAGGCGATTCGGATGATGAAGCCAACGGCGTATTTGATCAACGTGGCGCGCGGGGCAATCATCGATACGGTGGCGCTAGCCGAGGCACTGCTGGACGGCGCGATTGCCGGCGCCGGCATTGACGTATTCGAGAAGGAGCCGCTGCCGGCGGATCACCCCTTGCGCAGCGCGCCGAACACGATTCTCAACCCCCATGCCGCGTGGTATTCCGAAGAGTCGCTTACGCAATTGCAGGCGAGCGCCGGCGAGGAGGTTGCGCGCGTGCTGCGCGGCGAGCCATTGAAGAACCCGGTGAACAGGCCGGTGAATCCCAGAGCTTGATCCGAGCCACGCAGCGCATCTGGCGCGACTCCACCCTTTACAATCTTGACCATGAACATCGAGCAAGTCGAACTCTTCCATATCCGCATCCCGCTGGTCGCGCCGTTCGAAACCAGTTTCGGCGTCACAACCGACCGCGACGCAATTCTCGCAAAAGTCACCACCGCTGATGGCGTGGTGGGATGGGGTGAGTTCACCGGCGACGGGCCGGGCTATTCTTATGAAACCGAGGAGACGGGATGGCACATCCTGCGCGACTATCTCATCCCCTTGCTGCTGAAAGCGCCGCTCACCCACCCCAACGACATCGTTGAGCGCTTCAAGGGCGTGCGCGGCCACAATTTTGCGAAGGCAACGCTGGAAAGCGCTTTGTGGGACATTGCAGCGCAAGAGCAAAACCTGAGCCTGCGCGATTTCATCGGCAAGACGACTGGCCGCGAGATGAAAGATCGCGTCGTTGTCGGCGTCAGCATCGGCATCCAGCCCAGCAGCGAAAAGCTGGTCGAGAAGATTCACAGCTTTTTGCAGTACGGCTATCTGCGCATCAAGATCAAGATCAAGCCCGGCCGCGACATTCAGGATGCGCGCGCGGCCCGTGCCGCCATCCCTGATCGCATGCTAATGGTGGATGCGAACAGCGCCTACACCTTGAAGGACGTCGAACTGCTGCGGCAGTTGGACGATCTCAACCTGCTCATGATCGAGCAACCTCTGGGCTATGACGACATCTATGAGCATAGCAAATTGCAGCCGCAACTGAAAACGCCGATCTGTCTCGATGAGAGCATCCACATGCCGGATCACGCCCGCATGGGCATCGAGTTGGGTGCATGCAAGATCATCAACATCAAGCAGGGGCGCGTGGGCGGTCTGACGAATGCAATTGCGATTCACGACATCTGTGAGGCCGCCGGCGTGCCGGTGTGGTGCGGCGGCATGCTGGAGACCGGCGTTGGCCGCGCGTTGAATCTGGCGCTGGCCGCTCTGCCCAACTTCAAGCTGCCAAGCGACCTGAGCGCGAGCAACCGCTACTATAACCCTGACCTCATCGACCCACCCTTCGACATCAACGAAGACGGCACGTTGAGCGTGCCGAGTGGCAAGGGACTGGGCGTAAATATCGTGCCAGAGCGGCTGAAGAAGCTGACGCTGCGGCAGGACAGGATGTCAAAGTAATCTCGCAACTGCATTCTTGGATTTTTGGCTTGCCCCATGCACATTGGCATTTTCGGAGGCACATTCGACCCACCGCACGTCGGCCATCTTGTCATCGCCGATCAGGCTCTGGCGCAGTTGAAGCTGGATGCGGTGTGGTTCATGCCGGCCGGCCAGCCGCCGCACAAGCTGAACAATCTCGTCAGCGCGGCGGATCACCGTGTGGCAATGACACGGCTGGCGATTGTGAACCACGCCGGCTTCCAGCTCACCACTTTCGATGTCGATCGCCCCGCCCCGCATTACTCTGCAACTGCCATCGAAACATTGGAGCAACAACATCCACAGCACGACTGGTGCTTCATCATGGGCGCAGATTCGCTGATGGATCTGCCGCGCTGGTATACGCCGCGCCGGCTGATCGCGCTGGCGACGCTGGCAGTCGCCGGCCGGCCTGGCGTGCATCCTGATCTCTCGGAGATCGAGCGACAAGTGCCGGGGGTGAGCGAGCGCGTGCGCTGGGTCGATGCGCCGCTGGTTGATCTGTCATCATCACAGTTGCGGCACATGGCGAGCGCCGGCGCTTCCCTGCGCTATCTCGTGCCGGACGCAGTGATCGATTACATCAAACAGCACAACCTATATCGCGAGTGACGAATCTGAAAAGCCGTTGGAATCCTGGAGGAATCCAACGGCTTACTTTTCATGCCTCTGAATTCATCTTCGATCTTTGAAAAGCTCACAATCTCGGTCATGGCGACCTAAGCGGGTTGCTTTATGAGTGCCAAAAAGCGCTCATATGCTTCCAGCCATTGCGCGGCGTCCTGCGGTTGATACTCAGTCAGCGGGAATGAGCGGCGCACCACCTCGCCGGCGTCATCTATCGACGCCAACTCACCCAGCGCCACCATCTGCACCAGCACATTGCCGATGGCCGTCGCTTCCACAGGCCCGGCCAACACCGGTCGGTTGCACGCATTTGCGGTGAACTGGCACAGTAGCGCGTTCTGCGAGCCACCCCCGACGACGTGAATGCAATCGACCTCATGACCCAACAACTGTTCGAGTTGCGTCAGCGTTGCGCGATATTTCAGCGCGAGGCTCTCCAGGATGCAGCGCGCGGTCGAGGCCATGCCACCTGGCGGCAACTGCTGCGTGCTTTCACAATATGCACGAATCGCCGCCGGCATGTCGTCGGGCGCAAGGAATGACGGATGATCAGGGTCGATGAGCGTCGCAAACGCTGGCGCGCGTTCGGCCAGCCCGAACAACTCGCCATAAGGCAGCATTTCGCCGTTCGGGCCGGCCCACCTGCGCCGGCACTCCTGCACCAGCCACATGCCCATGATATTCTTCAGCACGCGAAACGTGCCATTCACGCCACCCTCGTTGGTGAAGTTGAACTGCAATGCCTGCGGCGTGATGATGGGTTGCGGCGACAACGCGCCCATGAGTGACCACGTGCCAGAGCTGATATAGGCGCTGTGCGACGATCGCATTGGCACGCCGGCCACCGCCGAGCCGGTGTCGTGTGTCGCCGGCACAATCACGCGCGTATCGCGCAGCGCGCTGCTGCCGATGACCTTGCTGATTGCCGGCAGCAGCGCGCCGATGTCTGTGCCAGGCTGCACGATTCCGGCGAGAAAATGAGAGGGAATACCGAGGTCGTCGAGCAGGCTGCGCGCCCAATCACCGGCGCGCGGATTGTAAAACTGCGTCGTGGTGGCATCGGTAAATTCACATGCCCGAACGCCGGTGAACCAGTAATGCAGCAGGTCTGGCATCATCAACAGCGTGTGAGCGATGTCGAGCGCCGGCGACATCGATTGCGTCATTGCATACAGTTGATACAACGTGTTGAACTGCATGAACTGGATGCCGGTGTCATTGAAGATGCGCTCGCGGCCCACCTGCGCGATGGCGTCTTCGAGCAGGCCGTTGGTGCGCGCATCGCGGTAATGCACCGGATTGCCGATCAACTCGCCCTGCGCATCGAGCAGCGCAAAGTCAACACCCCAGGTGTCAACACCGAGGCTGGCAATATCCTCTGCCTCAACCGCCACCCTGCGCAGGCCGGCGAGCATTTCATCCCACAGCGAAAGCACATTCCAACGCAGATGACCGCCGGCGCGCACGGGCTTGTTCACGAAACGATGGGCTTCTGTCAGATGCAGTTTTTCGCCGTCAAAGGCGCCCAGCATTGCGCGCCCGCTCTCCGCGCCGAGGTCGAATGCAAGAAAATTTCGCGCTGCCATGTCGCGAGTGTAGCGAAGCACGCGAGGCGAGGCAAGCGAAAATCTACGCCGCGCACGCGCGCACCAGCTGCTGCAACTGACGCATCGGCGCGGCCATGCGCGCATAGGCGTTGCGGCACATGAAGACACAGGCCAGTCGGCGCGGCAGATCCAGCCATGGTGTCGTGCCATAGGCGCCGGGGCTGCTCACCTGCGTCGCATGGCCGTGCGCATCCACCGCATCACGCCAGCAGCCAAGGCCATAACCTGGTCCAGGGAACAAGTTCGGTGAAAAGGCGACTGGCAAGCCAAAGGTGTGATCCTCGAACATCATCGCAACCGTTGCCGGCTTCAACACGCGCACGCCATCCAATTCGCCGCCATTCAATAGCATTAACATGAAGCGCGAGAGATCATGCAGCGTGGTGCGCAGGCCGCTGCCCAGGCGCGGGTTGCTCACATGCAACAGCCCTGGTGCCCGCGAGCGATAGCCCCAGTCGCTGCCGGCCATGCCAAGCGGCGCAGCCAACCGCTCGTGAAAGAGCGCTTCAAACGATTTGCCTGTCGCCACCTCTGCCATGCAACCGGCGGCCTGAAACCCATTCTCGCCATAGGCAAAGGCGGTTGCCGGCGCAGATGCCAGCGGCAAACGCGCAATCTCATCCACGCAGGCGGCAAGCGTCGTTTCAGGCTGCTCGATGCAGGGCGATTCACCTTTGGGCAAGCCCGAGGTGTGCGCCAACAATTGGCGCAGCGTGATGGCGGACTTGTCGCCATCGATAGAATCGATGTAATCGGATGCGCGCTCGTCGAGGTGCAGCGTGCCATCGTCAAGCAGGGTGGCGATGACCCCTGCGCTGACCCACTTACTCGCACTGGCGACAGTCATGCGCGTATTTGCATCGATGCTGCCGTAACCGCGCTGGTGCAGCACGATGCCATCCCGGGCAATGAACATCGCTGCGCCGGCAAGCGGCACCGCTCCCATCAATTGCGCGATAAAGGCATCGACCTGCGTGAAATCATGCGCCATTCAGCCATCATACGCCGACGCAAGATGCGTTATCCTTCTCGGCCATGTCGATCAACATCAGAATTCCAACACCGCTGCGCGCCTACGTGGGTGGCGCAAGAGAGGTGAGCGGCGAAGCCGGCGCCGTCCATGCTGTGCTGGCCTCGCTTGTAGATGCGCACCCCGATCTTGGCAAACACCTCTTCAACGAAGAGGGCAAAGTGCGCTCATTCGTAAACGTGTATCTGGGTGATGAAGACGTGCGTTATCTGCAGGGGCTGGACACCCTCGTGCCGGACGGCGCGACGATCAGCATTGTGCCGAGCGTGGCGGGCGGCAGCCCTCGCCCTGACCTGCTCTCAAGGGAAGCGTCGCTGAACAATGATGAGATTCGCCGCTACTCGCGCCACTTGATTTTGCCGGAAGTGGGCATGAGCGGGCAGAAGAAACTGAAGCAGGCAAGCGTGCTGCTGATCGGCGCCGGCGGCCTGGGCGCGCCGGCAGCGATGTATCTTGCGGCGGCCGGCGTCGGCCATCTCGGCATCGTCGATTTTGACGTGGTCGACGAGAGCAACCTGCATCGCCAGATCATCCACGGCCAAAGCACCATCGGCAAGCCCAAGATGGAGAGCGCCAAAGCGCGCATCAGAGACATCAACCCCTTCGTGCAGGTGACCGGCTACGAGGAGCCGCTGACGAGCGAGAACGCGCTGCGCATCTTCAGCGAGTACGACATCGTGGTTGATGGCACCGACAACTTCCCCACGCGCTATCTCGTCAATGACGCGTGTGTGCTGCTCGGCAAGCCAAACGTGTACGGCAGCATCTTCCGCTTTGAAGGGCAGGCGTCTGTGTTCTATGCAAAGGAGGGGCCGTGCTATCGCTGCCTGTATCCCGAGCCGCCACCGCCCGGCCTGGTGCCAAGCTGCGCCGAGGGTGGCGTGCTGGGTGTGCTGCCAGGCATCATCGGCATGATTCAGGCCACAGAAACAGTGAAGCTGATCATGGGCATTGGCGACTTGCTGGTGGGCCGGCTGATGCTGTACGACGCGCTGGAGATGAAGTTCCGCGAATTGAAGTTGCGCAAGGATCCGGCCTGCCCGATCTGCGGCGAGCATCCGACCGTGACGCATCTGATCGACTATGACGCCTTCTGCGGCGTGCCGGCGCGCGGGGCAGAGACGCATGACGCCAGCGCCGGCGTGCCAGAGATCACGGTGAAGGAATTGAAGCAGCGCATCGACAGCGGCCTTGAGAAATCGAAGACTTTGCTGCTGGATGTGCGCGAGCCGAATGAGTGGGATATCGCCCACATCAACGGCGCGATGCTGATCCCCAAGGACCAGGTGAAGAACAGGTTGCACGAGCTCAGTCCGTATGACGAGATCCTGGTGCAGTGCCGCAGCGGCGCGCGCAGCGCAGACATCGCGCGATTCCTGATCAACGACATTGGCCTGAAGAAGGTGAAGAACGTGCGCGGCGGCATCCTGGCGTGGGCGCGCGAGATCGATCCGACGCTGCCAACATACTGAGCGCAGAGCATGCACTATCCACGCGTGACGATCACCGAAGAGATGCTGGCATCAGCCCGGCTGCTTGCAAAGGAAATTGAGATGCAGCGCACCAAAGCATCGGCGGTGGACGCGCTCGCCGGCGCGCTGGGCGAGATGGCATTCGCGCAATTCTTGCATGCCGACTGGCGCCGTCACGAGTTGCGCACAAACAAAGGCAAGCCCGACTTCGGCGAGATTGAGATCAAAGCGTCAGCCTTCCCTTTCAGCACCAGGCTGCACCTGCTGGTGCGCGAGGATTACGCCAGAAAGCGCAAACCGCTTTGCACCGTGCAGATCGTGCTGAACGTGGAGGACCGGCGCGCCACCGACATTCCCGCCGGCACGCAGGCCATTCTGTGCGGTTTTGCGACCTCAGATGAGATTGACGCCGCGCCACTGAAGGATTTTGGCGCAAAGCAAGGCGGCGCCGGCGGCTACCGCTGCCATTACATCCCCATCACGCAGCTGCACCCAATGGATGAACTGCGCGTTGCCTGATCGCAACCTCTCAATCATGACCCAGATTGCAGTCTCGATTTTTGAAGATATCGCCCGGCACGCCGGCACCCCATGCTACGTATATTCCGGCGCTCGCATTCGAGAGAATTTTCAGCGCCTTGCGCATGCGTTCGACCCGACGCACACGACGCTGTGCTATTCGGTCAAGGCGAATGGCAACCTGTCGATTCTGCGCCTGCTGCGCGAGATGGGCGCCGGCTTTGACGTGGTGAGCGCCGGTGAAATGCAGCGCGCGTTGCTGGCTGGCGCAGACCCCGCAAAGATCGTGTTTGCCGGCGTCGGCAAGCGCGATGATGAGATCGCCCGTGCCGTTGACGCCGGCATCGGCTGGGTCAATGTGGAGAGCGCTCAGGAGTTGCGCGTGCTGAGCGATATCGCGCAGGGCAAAGGCGTGACGCAGCAGGTTGCGCTGCGCTTGAACCCGAACATCGACCCGCACACGCACCGCTACATGGCGACCGGCGTCGGCAGCAGCAAGTTTGGCATCGGCATCGAAGAGGCGATGGAACTGGTTGCGATGTGCAACCAGTTCGCCGGCGTCGCCATCCAGGGCGTGCATATTCACATCGGCAGCATGGTCAGCGAGGCGGAGCCATACATCGACGCAATGCGCGTGGGATTGGACGTGATTGCGGAGTGTCGCAGCATGGGCGCGATGATGACGACGATGGATCTGGGCGGCGGCTTTGGCGTGGCCTATACGCCAGAGCAGGCTGCCGCGCCCATCGAGCAAATTGCCAAAGCGGTGCTGCCTATGGCGAAGGATGCCGGCGTGCGGTTGCAGCTGGAGCCCGGCCGCAGCGTCATCGCCGACGCCGGCTGGCTGCTCACGCGCGTGATCTACACCAAGAGCAACGGCGGCGTGCACTACGCCATCGTCGATGCAGCCATGAATGACTTGATTCGGCCGGCGCTGTATGGGGCAAAGCACGGCGTGACAAAAGTCGATGTTGCACATCATGTCGATGGCGAGATTGCGCTTCGCGACCACAAGCCCGAAACTGAAAAACGCTTCTCCATTGTCGGTCCCATTTGCGAGAGCGGCGACAAGCTGGCGGAAGGCGTGCTGTTGCCGGACGTGCAGCGCGGCGACCTGTTGCTCATCCATCACGCCGGCGCGTATGGCATGAGCATGGCAAGCAACTACAACACCCGAGCGCGGGCAACAGAGGTGCTGATTGACGATGTCCACTCCCTTGAGTCCTCTTCCGGCGAAAGAGAGAGATGGCGGGTGATTCGCCGGCGAGAAGACATGGAAGCGTTGTGGGCTGGCGAAGTAGAATGCCTGCAATGACGAAAAAGCGCCGCAGCAGCACTGTGCAGATTAAAGTAGGCGGCAATGTGACCGACAGCATCATTCACGCTGGCGACCTCAACATCGGCCTGCCAAAGATCAAATGGCCATTCGGCAGAAAGAGCGCGAAGCCGGCGGATGAGGCAACGCTTCAACTCATTGACACGCTCAGCAAGCGCTTCACGCTAGACGAGCTTGAAGGCGTCTGCCTGGAGTTGGGCATGGAGTGGGAAGACCTGCCGGCACGCTCGCGCAGCGGCAAAGCGCGCCAAATGGTGCAGCGGGCCGATCAGCTGGCGCGGCGCGATAGACTGGTCAACATCGTCAAACGCGAGCGACCCGATTGACATCAAACATCCGAGCGCAGTGAGGCGAAGTCCCTGTTCTGCGATTTCACGTCATTGCGGCAAATCATTCAGCATGTCTGTGCAAAAAAGTCCCGATCACAAAGGCGGCGTCGACCCGAACAAGACGCAATGGGAGGAAGATTTGAAGCCTTTCAAGCGGTTGCCGCGCGAGCCGAAGGATCATCCGCGCCAGCGCGTGCCGGCGATCATTCCCATGTTGATCAGCTTTGTGCTGGTTGCAATCGCGTGTGGCCTCGCGGCTTCGTTCATCAACCAGAACCGGCCGGCGCTCAACTTTAGCGCGCCCACCGCCACACTCGTCGTCATCACGCCGACCCCGACCGAGGACATCCCGCCAACTGCCACGCCATATGTGGCACCCACCGAGACGCCGTTGCCGCAGGCGGCAGCGCCGGCAGAGTCCAACACCGGCGCCGGCATCGCCATCGGCGCCAGGATCGTGATCATCGACACCGGCGGCAACGGCTTGAACTTCCGTGAGCAACCCTCGCGCACAGCGAACAAGATCCGCAGCCTGCCCGAAGGCAGCATCTACGATGTCGTCGGCGGACCACAGGAGGCTGACGGGTTGGTATGGTGGCAACTGAAGGACCCTGCCGACGGCGTCACCGGCTGGGGCGCGCAGAATTACATGAAGGTCGCGCCTTAATCGCCGGCGGGATAGGTCGCTAATCGTTTCTCGGCCACACGTTGGTTCAAGCGCCGCATACGACGTGTGACTTCGGCCTTCGCCGCCGGCAAATCGATCGTGAGCAGCCGGCCATACCGCATCACCATCTTGCCGTCGCAGATCACAGTGTCCACATCGCCGGCGCGCGCCGAATACACCAGATTTGCGAGGCCGTCGTAGCGCGGGAAGACGTGCGCCCCATCCTGCCGCAACAGCGCGATGTCGGCCAGCTTGCCCTCAGCCAGTTCGCCGATGTCCGGCAGCCGCATACACTGCGCGCCACCGATAAGCGCGATATCCAGCACATCCTGCAACGGCATCACAGTTGAGTCTTTTGCCGCCTGCTTTTGATCGAGTGCGAGGATGCGCATCTGCTCCAGGATGTCGAGCGTATTGCTGCTCACCGCGCCGTCGGTGCCAAGGCCGACCTTGATGCCGGCGTCGCGAAACGCCCTCACCGGCGCGGTTCCCATCGCCAGCTTCATGTATGTTTTGGGGCATTGCGCGATCGCCACATCGTGATCCATCAGCATGAGCATGTCATCTTCGGTCATGCCGATGCCGTGCGCGAGCAATGTCGGCACATCCAGGACGCCGGCGCGCTCCAGCATCTGCGGCGGTGTGATGCCGTGCTGTTTCAGGCTCAACTGCACCTGCTCGCGCGTCTCGCTGCAGTGGATGTGGATGCCGGCGTTCAACGCTTTTGCGCGCTCAGCAGTCGCTCTCAAAAACGCCTCATCGCACAGGTAGGGAGAGTGCGGCGCGAGCCAGGTAGTGATGCGGCCTTCGGCCCCACCCTGCCAGCGCTTCACGAACTCCACTGTCTGATCGAGCTTCTCGATGCCCTCATGCCCAAATACCGCCCAGCCGATGTTGGCGCGAACGCCGGCTTCTTCGACCGCTTGCGCAATTTCGTCGCAGAAAAAATAGTGGTCGGCGAAGGTCGTGATGCCGCTTTGAATCATCTCGCCGATGGCGATCTGCGCGCCCCAGTAAATATCCTCGGGCTCCTCATTGCTCTCCAACGGCCAGATGAAATCGTTAAACCACGATTCGATCGACACATCCTCGGCCAGCCCGCGGAACAGCACCATCGGCGAATGCGTGTGCGTGTTGATGAGACCGGGGATCGCCAGCATGCCGGTGCCGTTGATGACCTCGCCAGCATTCTCATGATCGATGTCGTCCATGCGCGTGATGGCGGCGATGCGGTTGCCCTTGATGGCAATGTCGCGATCATTGACGATGGTGTGCCGGCCCTCGCTGTCGCGCACCAGTACGTCGCAGGCGGTGATGAGCAAATCAAACATGATGGTGTGTATATTGTATGGGCTGAACCAACGATGCACCTCAACAATCTGCTTCGCTTCGACTACTGGCTCGACCCCAGCGTAATCAACCAGCCCGCCGGCCGCCTGATGTGGCTGGCGGCAGCGCTTGCCGCACTGACGGCGCTCGCGCTGGCCGCGCTCACCACAAGGAAGAGAATCCCGCGCGATGCCGGCGTCGCCTGGGCAGTGGCTGCCGGCATCTTCGCGCTGGTGTGCATCGGTCGCATCTTGCAAGCGCCGTTGATCGGCTGGCGCATCGGCTGGCTGATCGCCCTGCTCGTCGCGCTTGCGCCGGTGGTAAGGCGCGTTGCCGGCCACATCGCCAGCGATGGGCTGGCGCAAGATTGCATCGATGCGATGGCCTTCGCGCCAATGCGCAACAAAGCCGACTGGCATGCCAGCACCGCGCTGGCGTGGGTCGCCTTCAACGCCATCGCGCTTGCCGTGGTCGTCGCCAACATCAACCTACCCGGCGTGTATGCCCTGCCGCTGCTGATTGTGCTGACGGCGCCCGTGCTGATCGCGTTCGTCATCCGCGCTGCGCGGCATGAGCCATTGCAATTGCGCCACCTCGCCTCGCTCGCGCCGCTCACCGTCACCTACCTCACCGCGCTGCTCTCCGTCTTCAAGGTTCAGTTGGACGGCGTGATCAACGGAGTATTGTTTCTGCCGCTCTCACTCATCGTCACCTCGACCTATGCGTTTGTCATTGCCGGGCGGTTTGCAATTCACAAGGGCAAGGCCAGCGATGCGGAGATGCTGGCGATTGGGGATGGGCGATTTGTGCAGGCCGGCGCGATGGTGCTGGTCATCGCAGCAATGGGATGGTCAGCCTGGGCAGCACTGACCTTGCGCACATACGGCGTGACCGGCAGCGACCCCTATGCCTATGCCCAGATGGGCATCGACCTGGCCACGCGCGGCACAGTCTTTCACCCTTTTGCCCTGGTCAGGGAAACCTACGCGCTCAACATCGCGTCGTATCCCATCACGCACATCGGCTATCGCATCCCGACTGATATTTCACGCGAGGCGACGACAGTGTGGCCGCCCGGCTATGCAATCTTCACGGCGGCGGCGTATCTAGCCGGCGGTGAGACAGGCATCTATCTCGTCACGCCATTGCTCAATCTCCTCTCGCTCATCACCGTTGCGTGGTTCGTGCTGACGATGCTCGACAGCAGCCTCTTCGACGCGCGCCGCACCCCCAGCGCCATCGCAGTCGCCGCGCTCACAGTCGTGCTGGTCGCCACGTCATATCAACAGGTGGAGTGGCAGATGATCCCGATGGCCGACACCGCCGTGCAGATGTTCACGCTGCTGGCGCTGGGTGTCGCATTTTCAGCGCGCGGCTCATTGGCAAAGGCAGCTCTCAGCGGCGCGCTGATCGGCATCGCCTTCAACATCCGCTATACGCAGGTGCTGCTGTGCGTGCCGGTCGCGCTCGCGCTGTTGCGCCAGAAAACGCAGAGCGCAGGGCGCGAAGCAGGTTTGCACGTCTCGCGCAAAGCGTTGACTGCGATCGGGGTGTGCGCCGGCGCTGCCCTCATCGCCGCGCTGCCAACACTGATCTACCATCAGGTCGCGTTTGGCAATCCGCTCGCCACTGGCTCCGAAGAGCTGAGCAATTTTTCGCTCGCGCTCGCGCCACAGACGCTGCTGCGCACACTCGGCGAGCTGAACTGGTACCGCGAATTTGGCCTGCTCACGCCTTTCATGTTGATTGGCGCGATTGCGCTGTGGAAGGAGCATCGGCCGGCGATGCTCGTGCTGCTCGCGTTGATCTTTGTGCTGTTCGGCTTCCACATCCTTTACGCCTACCTGCGCCTGCGCGACATCCTCTTTCTCTTTCCGATCTTCTATCTCTTTGCCGCGCACGGCGCCATCAAGGTTTTCTTGTGGCTTGCAGACCTGGCAAAAGCTGTGCCGGCGCAAATCAGCAGCCAGCAATCAGCGATCCTAAGCCGCCTTGTGACGATCACCTTTCTCTTCGCCGCCTCATTCATGATCGTGCTGCGGTCGATGGAGACATTGGCACTGCCGGTGACACGCGGCTTTGCGGCGTTTGGCTATCTGGTAAAGGAGCAGCGCGCATCGTTCGACGCGCTGGCTGCCATGACGCCGGCGAATGCTGTCATCGGCACCTCGCTCAACAGTGGCGCAATCGATCTGCACAGCGGCCGCAATACATTCAGGCCGGCGACCTGGACACCCGATGAGCTGACCAAGTTCATCGATCTGCTGCACCGCGAGGGCCGGCCTGTCTTCCTTGTCAACGATAGCGACGCCCTGCGCGACACGCTCGCCACACTGCAAGCGCACTACAGCGTGCGCGACGCCGGCCAGATCGATGTGCCGTACTACGACACCATCGGCGGCGGCTCATCGAACCGGCGCGTCGAGGTGCTTGCGATTGAGTCGAGACAGTAGAAAATGAGAAGGCGGGAATGGGTGAAGGGATGAGGAGTCATTGCCTGGGCGGCATTCTTCGGCACATGTTCGCCCGTTACAATTTTCGCTGTGTCAGACGCGCAAGTTCCAATTACCAATAGCCAGAGCCAGTTGCCAGATCTTGATCTCGTCGTCGTGATTTTGAACTACAACACGCGCGAGATGCTGCGCGATTGCCTCGCGTCGCTGCGCGGGCAGGCCGGCCTGCACTTCATCACCTGCGTGGTCGACAATTGCTCCACCGACGAGAGCGCTGAGATGGTCGCGCGCAATTTCCCTGAGGTGACCTTGATCCGCGCGCCGGCGAACAACGGCTACTCCGCCGGCAACAACCTCGGCCTGCGCGCATTTGGTTTTCCTGATCACCCGCAAGCGCGCTTTACCATGCTGCTGAACCCCGATACAGTAGTGCCGGCGGACGCGCTGCGCAGCATGGTCGCCTTTGCCGATGCAAACCCCGATGCCGGCGTGGTCGGCCCGCGCCTGCTGCTGCCAGACGGCACGCTCGACAAAGCCTGTCGGCGCAGCTTCCCCACGCCCGAAGTGTCGTTCTATCGCCTCGCCGGCCTGAGCAAATTGTTTCCCAAAAGCCGGCGCTTTGGCCGCTACAACATGACCTTCCTCGATGAGCAAACGCAAGCTGATGTCGATTCTGTCGTTGGGGCGTGCATGCTGGTGCGCGCCGATGTGATTGAACGCGCCGGCCTGCTCGACGAGCAGTTCTTCATGTACGGCGAAGACCTGGACTGGTGTCTGCGCATCAAATCGCTTGCTCTCCCCGATCCTCTCCGCAAGGGGGAAGGGGTTCGCAACTATCGGGTTGTGTATTTTCCTGGCGTCATCGTGCATCACATCAAACGCGCCGCCAGTCGCAAGAGCAAGAAGGCACAATACGAATTTCAGCGCGCGATGTGGCTGTTCTACCGCAAGCACTACCGCGACCACACCAACGCGCTGACCGATGCATTTGTGCGCGCCGGCCTCGCCCTGCGCGGCGGCCGCGAACTGGCCCGCGAGATGGCAAAAGGCTGAAGCTTGCTGGATTATGGGAAAATAGGCGGCGCATGCAGCCCGCTTTCCATGTCCGCGACATTCCCATCTACGGCGACCTGATCCTCTCGCCGATGGACGGGTTTTCCGACCTGCCATACCGGCTGATCTGCCGCGAGTTCGGCAGCGCGATGAGCTACACCGAATTCACGGCGTGTGAGGCGCTCATCCGTGATGTGCCGGCAGCATTGCGCCAGCTCAGCTACGACCCACGCGAGAATCCACAGCTGGCATTTCAGATTTTCGACGCAGACGAAGATCGTATCGTCGAATGTGCGCAGAAGATCGAAGCGCTCGACCCGGGCATCATCGACTTGAATATGGGCTGCTCGGTCAGTGGCGTGAGCGGTCGTGGCGCCGGCGCCGGCTTGCTGCGCGACCCGCAGAAAATTGGCCGCATCTTCCACCGCCTCAGCAAGACCCTGCGCGTGCCGGTCACTGGCAAGATTCGGCTGGGTTGGGATGCGCATACGCGCAACTACATCGAAGTCGCGAAGGCGCTTGAGGACAATGGCGCGGCGTTGGTGGCGGTGCATGGCCGCACAAGAGAGCAAGCTTACAAGGGCGAGGCTGACTGGGACGCAATCGCTGAAGTGAAGCGCGCTGTGAAGATCCCGGTGATCGGCAACGGCGATGTGAAATCGGTGGCCGACATCGCGCGCATCACGTCACAAACGGGCTGCGATGGCGTGATGATTGGCCGCGCTGCGATTGGCAACCCGTGGATCTTTCAGCGCAAAGATCGCCACGAGGTCACTGTCGACGACGTCATCGCGCTGCTCAATCGGCACCTCAGCGCGATGCTCGATTTCTACGGCGAGCGCGGTTTGATCTTGTTTCGCAAGCACGCAGTGAAGTATATGTTTGGCATGCCGCATGTGGCTGCGCTGCGCGGGCAATTGGTCACATGCGAGAGCGTCAGCGCTTTCCATGAGATCGTCGGCGAATTCCAGCGCCAGCTGGCGCAGGGGCCTGTTCCTCTCCCTGCCTCTCTTTCAGGGTCAGAAAGCGCAGAGGGAGACTGGACGTGTGACCGCGCGGCGGTGTCATGCGCGTAACGCTATTGTCGAAGGCGCTCGTCGTCGGTGCATATCAGCGCAAGTGTGAGTTGATCGCTGCGCATCACGACATCGAACTGACGGCATTTGTGCCGCCGGCATGGGGCAACCAATGCCTTGAGCGCGCGCATACGCAAGGTTACGACTTGCGCGAAATTCCGCTTCGCTTCAACGGCAATTTCCATCTGCACTTCTACCCCACCCTTGCCAGCGAATTGAAGCGCAGCCGGCCTGACATCTTCCACATCGACGAAGAGCCATACAATCTTGCAACATGGCTGGCGATGCGCTCGTCGCGAGCGAAGAAAACCCTCTTCTTCACCTGGCAGAACCTTCGGCGCAATTACCCGCCACCCTTTCGCTGGCTGGAGGCAGCCGTGCTGCGCAGCGCCGATGCAGCCATCGCCGGCAGCGAAGAGGCGCAGCAGGTCTGGCGCGCAAAAGGTTTTGCCAGGACGATGACAGTGATTCCGCAGTTTGGGGTGGATGAAGTGGCGTTCTGCCCCCAATCCCGCACTCAAATGGAGAGGGGGATGAGAATCGGCTTCGCCGGCCGACTGGTGCGCGAGAAGGGCGCCGACCTGCTGCTGCACGCAATTGCGTTGTCGCCAGATGTGAGAGCCATCATTGCCGGCGAAGGCCCGGAAGCGCACACCTTGCGCGCATTGGCTGCCCAACTCGGCATCGCAGAGCGCGTGTCATGGCGCGGCGCAGTGCGCTCGACCGAGATGCCGGCGTTCTATCGCGAATGCGATGCGCTGGCCGTGCCGTCGCGCACGCTGCCCAACTGGAAAGAGCAGTTCGGCCGCGTCATCATTGAGGCGATGGCGTGCAGTGTGCCAGTGATTGGCGCGCGCTGCGGCGAGATTCCCAACCTGGTTGGCGATGCCGGCCTGCTGTTTGACGAGGGGGATGTGGCTGCACTTGCGGCGCACATTCGCAGTCTGCAAGCGCAGCCGGCGCTGCGCAACGCGCTTGCAAAAAAGAGCCGCACGCGCGTGCTGGCACACTTCACCATGAAGCGCATTGCCGATCAAACCGTTGAGTTTTATCGCGCGTTGGGTTGTGTATAATTCCGTTTTGCGGCCTCCTAGCTCAGTTGGTTAGAGCGCACGGTTCACATCCGTGAGGTCACAGGTTCGAGCCCTGTGGAGGCCATGTCCAGGAGCGCAGCGTTGCGCTCTTTTCTGTTTTTCGGCACAAAGGCGCGGCGCATTTCACACGCTTCGTTGCATCAAGCAACCCGGCGCCGAAAATATTCGAGGGCTGCGCATCGCGTTTATCATTCGCCACATCATGTCTGCCCGCATCGTCTGCTTCGGCTACGTCAACCCTGGCGTCGTTTTTTCGGTTGATCAATATCCCGCCGCAAACACCGGCGCATATGTCTCGGCCAAGCGTCCATTCATCGGCGCGGATTGCGCAATGGTCGCGCAGTTGCTGGCGCGCTGGGGCATGGATGCGCATCTGATCGGCAATGCGCTCGGCGATGACCGATCAGGGCGCGAGACGCTGGCACAGCTGCGCGAAATGAATGTGCAGACACACATTGACTTGCGCGCCGGCTTGCGCACACCCGACGAAGTAGACGTTTCCGACCGCGCCGGCACGCGCACGTTCTTCGTCGAGCACAATCCTGATGTGTGGAACAGCCTGAGCGAAGCCGACCTCGACGCCATCGCTGGTGCAGCCATGCTGTATGTCGATTGGTATGTCGGGCCGGCGGCTCTGCGTGCGATTCAACACGCCAATCACCATGACGTGCCGGTGTATCTCAATGTCGAATACATGCTCAATCAGTCCGATCAATATCGCGACCTCATCACACGCAGCACCTTTGCGCAATCACCCATGAGCGACGTGCATGTGCAGCAGGATGATCCGATTCAGATGGCAAAGGTGCTATGCAAGATGGGTGTGCAGGCGGCCTTCATCACGCGCGGCAAGTATGGCTCACTGGTGATGCATGCCGGGCAGCTGATTGTGGAGCCGGCGGTGCAAGTGACCGTGCTGGACACACAGGGCGCCGGCGCAGTGTACTCTGCAGCAGCAATATACGGCTTGTGCCGGGGCTGGCCGGCGCAACGCGTGGTGCGCGTGGCGACGCTTGCTGCCTCACTGAAATGCGGGCAACTGGGCCTGCTCGATCTGCCCATCGATGAGGTGATTGCGCAGGCCGGCGAACCCGCATGAACACCGAAATACAACTGCTGCTGTGGGTGTTGGCCTCTTTCGCCATCGGCTGCGCCGGCCTGGTCGCTGCCGAGCGCGCATCACGCGGGCAGGGCTCGCTGTGGGACACAGCCATCGGCAGCATCACCGCCGAGATCGCGCTGTTCGCGTTTTACATCGGCCTGCCGTTTGCGGCGGTGATCGCCGGCGCGCTCAGCATCGACCTGATGGGCTTCGGCGCGAACTGGTCGGATGGCCGCATCGCCGGCTTCACCGCCAATGAATGGGTGCGCGGCGCGCTCATTGCTACGGCAACTGCCCTGTTCGTATTGATGGCGCTGCGGCTGTCGCTGCGAAACTCAGAACATGTGACGCTGCATCACGAGGGCGCATTTCAAAATGTGCGCAACGCGTTCTATGAGCAGGTGCATTGGGCGTTCTATCGCGCACCGTTTATCCTGCTGCTCAACGATGCTGTTTTGGGCGTGGCCGCTGGCGTCATTTCCATCGCGCTGGAGTGGCTGGCGCACGCGCTCATTCAGCACAACGCAACACGCAGCCGCGCGCGCTGGTGGGTGCTGGTGTGCTGCCTGCTCGCCGGCGCTGCGCTCTTTCTGCTCACACGCAACCTGTGGCTGATACTCGCCGCCGACCTCGTCATTCGCGTCGGCAGCGAACGGATCATGGCGCCGGCGAAGGCGGTTGGCTAATCACACAGGCGCGGTGAAAATCAACAGCATGGATCGCGCACAGGTGCAATCATCCAGCCTGAAGAGCGTCGGTTACGACGCCAGAACCAAGACGCTGGAGATCGAATTTCACGATGGCGGCTTGTATCAGTATTTCAATGTGCCGGCAGTCGTCCACCGTGATTTGCTCAACGCATCGTCAATCGGGCATTACTTCACCTACTTCATCAAGGATTCTTTTCGTTGCAAGAAGGTGGCAGGGTGAGTGGAGTTCGACTGGCGGCGAGCTATGTGAATATGGCGACGCATCTCGCAACTGCGCGCGGCGCTTCAACCTGTGCTAGCACTTCGCTCTGGGTGCCCAGCGTCTTTGCGCGCCTTCAGCCGCTCGCCAATCACCCATAGAATAGGCGCATGCCCGAAAACAAGCCGCCCAAGCTTATCCTGATTGATGGCCATTCGCTCGCCTATCGCGCCTACTTCGCAATGATCAACACACCACTTTCGGTGGAGAACGCGAATGGTGAAAAGGAGTTAACCGGGGCGGTATTCGCCTTCTCCAATATGCTGTTGAAGGTGTGGAAGGACGAGCAACCCGACTTCATCGCCGTCGCATTCGACGTCGGCAGGACCTTCCGCGATGACCTGTATGCCCAATACAAAGGCACGCGCGAGAAGATGCCGGACGAGCTAAGGGCGCAGATGAAGCGCATCCAGCAGGTCGTCAACGCCTTCGAGGTGCCAATCTTTACGGCGGATGGCTTCGAGGCAGACGATGTGCTGGGCACTCTGGCGCGGCGGGCGAGTGGCGAAGGCATGCGGGTGGTGATTGTCACCGGCGACCGTGATGCGCTGCAATTGGTGTCGCCGGCGGTGTCGGTGCTGACGTCCAGGCAGCGCTTCGATGACACAGTCGTATACGACGAGGCTAAAGTCGCCGAGAACTATGGCGTGCAGCCGCGTCAGATCATCGACTACAAGGCCTTGATCGGCGACACCAGCGACAATGTGCCAGGCGTGAAGGGCATCGGCGAGAAGACGGCGCAAGCGCTCTTGCAGCAATATGGCACGCTCGACACAATCTACGCGCGCCTCGATGAGATCACGCAGAAGCGCGCGCGCACTGCATTGGAAGCCGGCAGGGATTCCGCGTTGCTCAGCAAGCAGCTCGTCACAATCAAGACCGATGTGCCGCTGGATGTGAACTGGGAAGCATGCGCTGCGCAGTTCGACCCACAGCGCGTGATGGCGCTTTTTCGCGAGTTGCGTTTCGAGAGTTTGATCAAGCGCATCCCGAATGTCGCTCCGGCGTCATCGGAACAGAAGCCAAAGGAAGACGCCGGCCAGATCAGCCTGTTCGGCGAGGGACAAGCGCCCGCCCCCGACACGAAGCCGGCTGCTTTCAAGGCGGATGTGCCAACGAAGACGCGCATCGTGCAGAGCGATGATGACTACAAGGCGCTGCTGGCCGAATTGAACAGTGCGTCGCGCATCGCCTTTGACACCGAGACAACTGCCGCCGATTCGATTCAGGCAGAGATGGTCGGATTGTCGCTGTGCGCGAAGGAAGGCGAGGCGTGGTATGTGCCGGTGCTGACACCCGTCTCAACTGATGGGAATGCAGGCTGGACGATCGACCCATCCACGCCAAAATTTGAGCCAATCGCCAATGCCCTGCGCCGCAAGGAAGTCGAACTCATCGGCCACAATGCGAAATTCGATCTGGAGGTGTTGCAGCAGGCCGGCGCATCCATCAATCGTCCCGTATTCGACACGATGATTGCGCAATTCCTGTGCGATCCGGGTGGACGCGGGCTGGGGCTGAAGCAACTTGCCTTCGACTATTTCGGCTGGCAAATGACCGAGATCACTGAGTTGATCGGACGCGGCAAGAATCAGATCACGATGCGTGAGGTGCCGGTGGAACAGGTCGCACCCTACGCCGGCGCCGACGCAGATGCAACCTTTCGGCTGCATGAAGCCATCAAGCCCATCCTGCAGCAGCGCAACCAGGAGAAGCTCTTTCTGGAAATCGAGCAGCCGTTGATTCCGGTGTTGATCGATATGGAGACCGTCGGCGTTGCGCTCGATGTGAAATATCTTGGCGAGTTGGGTGGAGAGATCAGTGAGCGGATGCGCCAGTTGGAGATGCAGATTTATCAGCTTGCTGGCGCCGCATTCAACGTCAACTCGACCAAGCAGTTGAGCGATGTGCTATTCGGCAAGCTCGGCCTGCCGACCCAGGGCTCGTGGAAGACCAGCGGCGGCAGTTACTCCACGAATGCCGACGTGCTGGACGAGCTGCGCGACAAACACGAGATCGTGCCGCTTATCATCGAGCATCGCGAATTGAGCAAGCTGTATGGCACCTATGTCGACGCGCTGCCACAACTGATCAATCCGAAGACCGGGCGCATCCACACCAACTTCAACCAGGTGGGCGCGGTGACAGGCCGGCTGTCATCATCGAATCCAAACCTGCAGAATATCCCGATCAAGACCGAGATGGGTCGGCGCGTGCGCAAGGCGTTCGTGGCGCGCAAAGGCTGGCAACTCATCAGCGCGGACTATTCGCAGGTCGAGTTGCGCATCCTGGCGCACATGGCCGACGACCCTACCTTGAAGGAGGCGTTTGCGCGCGATGAGGACATTCACGCGGCAACTGCCGGTGCAATCTACAACATAGACTTGAAGAATGTGACATCGATGCAGCGCAACTTCGCCAAACGCATCAACTTTGGCATCGCATATGGCATGGGCGCATTTGCGCTGGCAGCCAACACCGGCATGACGGTGGGCGAGGCGCAGGATTTCATCAACAAATACTTTGAGCGCTTCCCGAAGGTGCGACACTGGCTGGACATGACCAAGCGCATCGCTGCCGAACAGGGCTTCGTGGAGACGATGCTGGGCCGGCGGCGCTACTTTCCTGAATTGCGCAAAGGCGGCGGTTCGAGCATGGATCAGGTGAAGCGCCGCGCCGAGCGTGAAGCTATCAACCACCCCGTGCAGGGCAGCGCCGCCGACATCATGAAGTTGGCAATGATCGATGTGCATCGCGCGTTGAAGGCCAACAGTTTCCAAACCCGCATGACGCTGCAAGTGCATGACGAGTTGGTGTTTGAGGCGCCGCAGACCGAACTCGATACCGTGATGCCGCTGATCGAGGCGACCATGGAGAAGGCGTTTCCGCAAATGTCAGTACGTTTGAAGGCCGACGTAAAGCACGGGAAGAACTGGGATGAAGCGTAGCGGTCATGCGACAATTGGCGACGTAGCATGTCTTCATCATCCATCGTAAAGAGGTTGGCAACAACATGGGTCGCGCTGTTGCTCGTCGCTTGCAGCAACAATCCTGCGCCGCAACCCACATCGTTTGTCATCACGCCGGAGATTTTCAGCGTCACTGTCATCACGCCGACAGACACGCCTCTGCCTACGCCAACCGCAGTGCCACTCGCGGCGAAGGTGAACGATCAACCCATCACGCTGGTGCAGTTTAACGACGAGTTAGCGCACTACATCAAGGCCATACCCAACGCACCCGACCCGAAGAGCGATGCGGGTCAGGCGCTGGTCGCCCGCCTGAAAGAGCTGGTGTTGGACGCGCTGATTGAGCAGGCGTTGATTGTGCAAGCGGCTGCGAAAGATGGGGTGAGCGTAAGCGATGCGCAGGTGAATGACGAGATCAACGTGGCGAAGGATCGCGCCGGCGGCGCAGATAGATTCAGCGCCTGGCTCACAACCAGCCACCTGAGCGAGCAGGACGTGCGCGCGATGGCGCAACAGGAGATCCTGATCAACATCATGCGCGACCGTGTGCTGGCGCAATTGCCGCGCACGGCAGAATACATTCACGTGTATCACATCGTCGTCGGCACCGAACGCGAGGCGCAGCAGGTGCTGCAAAAGCTGCAAAACGGATCCAGGTTTTCAGCGCTGGCACAATCACTCTCCATTGACGATAGCACGCGCGCTGCCGGCGGCGATCTCGGCTGGATCACCCGCAACAGCGGGGCGCTGTTGTGGAGCGAGGTGGAAGACGCAGCCTTTGCGCTGCCGATCGGCGAAACCAGTGACATCGTGAAAAGCCCGATTGGCTATCACATCATCCGCGTGACCGAGAAGGAAGAGCGGCCATTGACTGAGGCCGACACCGCGCAACTGCAGGAAGCCGCGCTGCAGAACTGGATCGCACAATTGAAGGCCGGCGCAAAGATCGAGCGATTCATTTGAGAGTCAAGAGCCAGTTTGCAGGAGCCAGGAGACGCAACCATGACAAATCTCTATCCACTTCAATTGCAACCCGAACTCAAGGACAAAGTGTGGGGCGGGCATACGCTCGAAGCGATGCTCGGCCTGGCGCGCAGCGCGCGCAAAGTGGGCGAGGCATGGCTGGTATTTGAAGACCTGCGTGTTGCGAATGGCGCCTGGGCCGGTCGCACGCTCGCCGACCTCACAAAATCACACCCTGATCTCATGCTCGGCGCGCAGCACCAGGCCTCGATCATCAACGGCGTGCCGCGCTTCCCGTTGCTGGCGAAGTTTCTCGACCCGAGCGAGTGGCTGTCGGTGCAGGTGCACCCCGACGACGCCTATGCGCGCACGAAAGAGGACATGCCCTACGGCAAGTGCGAAGCGTGGTATGTGGTGCGAGCCGAAGCCGGCGCGCGCATCATTCACGGGCTGTCGCAAAAAATCTCGCGCGAGCGCTTGATCGAAGCAGCCAAAAGCGGCGAGATCAAGGGCTTGATGGATTACGTGGAGTTGCGCCAGGGCGAGGCTGTCATCAACATGCCCGGCATCATCCATGCGCTCGGGCCGGGGCTGGTGATCTACGAGATTCAACAATCATCTGACATCACCTATCGCTTGTATGACTGGGATCGCCCGTCGAATGCCGGCCGCGAATTGCATCTGGAGCAAAGCGGCGATGTGAGCGACTACCAACCCATCGATCAACATCGCATTCGCCCGCTCTCGTTGCAGGGCAATGGCGCAACCCGCACGCTCTTTGCAGCCTGCCGATATTTCGCGGCCGAGAAGATTGACATGCAATCGAGCTACCACACGGACACGCATGGCGCATCACCCCATCTGCTTACTGTGCTGCACGGCGCCGGCGTAGTGACAGTGAATGGCGCATCGGCAGAGTTGGGGATCGGGCAATCGGTCGTGATTCCTGCGCAGGCCGGCAGCTACAGCATCGAGCCTCGCAGCTCGCTCAGCCTCATCAGCAGCCACGTGCCAGATTTGCAACGTGATGTTGTTGCGCCCTTGCGGCAGGCCGGCTACAGCGATCACGATATCGCGCAACTCGGCGGTCATCTGCGCCGCTCCGACCTGCAGGATATGCTCACCTGACACACAGGCGCAACATGCAAAGGCGCAAAGAGGAATTGAAATCACCCTTTGCGCCTTTGCAGAGATGTGCCTGTGCTCCCAAAATCTACCGTTTCTGCTGACGGGAGAAGAGCAAATCAGCCTGACCGATCAGCTGCGCAGTCACGCTGTCGTCAGCGCCTTTGATGCCAATCACCGCAACTGCGCGGCCGGCCTTCAGCGCACTCATCGTCGCCGCTGCATCGCCCCGCTCAAGGATCATCGCGTTCGACGCATCGACCTTGAGCTGTTGGCTGTCGCGTGTGAACAGCGTCAGCGTATTGCCGTCGATGGCGGCGATGATGCCCACGAACACATTGTCGCGGTTTTGCGGCACGGCCACGATCAACGCTGCATCGATATTCCCATCGCCGGTCGGCTTGCCCTGCACCGCGACACGCGCCCCATTCTGAACGTCGCTCAGCACGGCTGAGGCTTTGCCCGGCACGATGACCTTTGCATTGGCAGCATTCACTGTGCTGCTGTTGTTGCGTGGGCCGGTCAGCGTGAAACCAGTTGCGCTGGCATTGCTCACTTCGCCGGCAACCATCGCGCTCTCCGGCAGAGGCAGCACACTCACTGCGCTGGCGATGCGGGCAGTATCGCCGCTGGCAGTTTTGTCGATCAGAATGGCGACGCGATCACCTGCCTTGAGATTGCTGAGCGTCGCGTTGCTCACGCCTGGCACATAGTAGGCCGTGCTGTCGTTCACCATGATGACGGCGCCGGCGCTGTCTTTGCGCTGCTTTGGTTGCAAGGTGAGCTTGTTGCCGTCGATGGCCTGGATGCGTCCCTCGATGAGGTTTGCATGCTGGCGCGCCTGCCGCAGATCTCGCCGTTCCTTGCGAAACTTCTGCGCATTGGGTGCGGACTGGGGCGGCGGATTCGTCTGGCTGGCCGGTGCGGCCAGAGCGGTGCTGCCGGCGATCATCATGGCTGCGATGGCGCCGGCGGTTGCGATCAATTTGGTGTTCATCTTCCTGCTCCTTTCGAACCGAGATGAACGCAGCGTAGCGGGCGCGTGTAAGCCGGCGATTCTGGCGTTGTAAAAAGGTTGAAAATTATCTCGACGGCTTGCTGCCTTCCGTCAAGCGATACACATGCACGATGCGCTCGCCGGTGGTGTAGAGCGTGAGGGCAGCCATCAGCCAGGTCATGACGACAAGGCTTTGGGGGAAAAGAGGATACAACAGCAAGCCGGCGACCAGGAGCAGAAACCGGCCGAAGCGGCTGAACAATCCGACCTTGCACTCCAGCCCGAGGCCTTCGGCGCGCGCGCGGGTGTAGCTCACCATGAATGAGCCGATCATCGCCACGAAGGCGATCACGACCATCAGCGAATCGGCGCGCACAGCAAAGTAACAGGCCACGCCGGCGAGGATCGCCCCATCTGCCATGCGATCAAGCGTGCTGTCGAAGAACGCGCCAAACTTGCTCTGCCGGCCCAGCCTGCGCGCCACACCGCCGTCAATCGCATCGAACGGCATGCCTATCACCGCCATCACGATGCCGCCCCAGAACGGCTGACCCAGGGCGATGAGGGCGCCGGCGACCACGTTGATGAAAAATCCGATGAACGTCAGCGCATTGGGTGAGATACCGGTGCGCGCCACGGCGTTGATGAGCGGGTCAAGGAGGGGTGCGAGATTCTTGCGGGCCCAGGCTTCCATGAGTATTGATGTGTTGAGCGATTAAGATTTGAAGTCACTAGCTGATCGCTGCTGCGCGCAGCGACCCCATAACTCGATGATTCAATCACTCGGCGATCAGAGTTCGCTTCAATGCGAAACGAGTCGAGGAATTATAATCATCGAAGGATTGGTTGGATTGGATATGGCTTATCGACCTGAAGACTTGCTGTTGGATGAATCGTATTGGAAGGCGCTGCTGAGCGAGGTGGAGCAACTGCCGGTGCCAGCCACGCGACCACAACAACACGCCACCCTGCCGGCGCAGCGCGAAACACCCCGCCCTATCGAACAGGCCAGCGCAATCAACGCTGATAGCGATCTGTGGCTCACCCTCGAAGACGCGATGCGCAACGAATCGCCGATGGAAGTGGATGTGACAGGCTGCAATCGCGGCGGCTTGATCGTGCATTTTCAAGGCGTGCGCGGATTCATCCCCTCATCACACCTGCACACCGTCACGCCCGACATGGACGAGCCGGCGCGACGCGCCACGCTTGCCAGCCACCTTGGCCAGACGCTGCATGTGCGCGTGATCGAATTGGAGCCGGCGCAGGGGCGAGTGGTATTTTCGGAGCGGGCATCTGTCAGCGACGAACCTGATATTCACGACATCCCAGATGTGCTGCAGCGCGTGCAAGCCGGCGAGACGCGCAATGGCACCGTCACCAACCTCACCGCCTTCGGCGCGTTTGTCGACCTTGGCGGTTACGAGGGATTGGTGCATGTCAGCGAGCTATCGTGGAGTCGCGTCAACCATCCCCGCGACATGCTGCACATTGGTGACGAAATCAGCGTGTATGTGATGAGCGTGACGCCGGAAGAGGGGCGCATCGCACTCAGCCTGAAGCGCGCCAAGCCAAATCCATGGGAGCGCATCGAAGAGCGCTATCACATCGGCCAGATCGTGCATGGCACGGTCACCAATGTCGTGCAGTTCGGCGCATTCGTGAAGGTCGAAGACGACCTGGAAGGCCTGGTGCATGTGAGTGAGTTGGCCGAGGGCAGCTTCATGCACCCGCGCAACATTGTGCGCGAAGGCGAGCTTGTGACTACGCGCGTGATCGGCGTGGACAGCCAGCATCGCCGGCTCGCGCTCAGCCTGCGCATCGCGTCGAATGACGCCGCAGACGATGCGCCCAGCGCCGCGTGAGTGAAGCACTTCAGCCACCGTGTTTACATCGCTCTTCGCCGGCCTCACTTTTGGGCTGAGCGCCGGCCTCTCGCCAGGCCCGCTCAGCACCCTCGTCATCTCGCAAACCTTGAGGCATGGCATTCGCGAGGGCATGCGCGTCGCGCTTTCGCCGCTCATCACCGATCTGCCCATCATCCTGGTCTCGGTGTTCGTGCTGACCCAGTTCGCAAACGCAAATGCGATCCTCGGCATCATCTCAATCGTCGGTGCGTTGTTCGTGGGCTTTCTCGCCTATGAGACCTTCACCACGACGCATTTTGAAGTGAATGCGCAAGCGCCGGCGCCACAATCGCTCTTGCGCGGCGCGCTGGTCAACGCGCTCAGCCCGCATCCCTATCTGTTCTGGTTCAGTGTGGGCGCGCCGACGATGGTCAAGACAATGCAAACGAGCGGGTTGCCAGCGGCGCTCGCCTTCGTGCTGGGGTTTTACGTATTGCTGATCGGCTCGAAGTTGTTCGTGGCCATGCTGGTCGGCAAGTCGCGCGGTTGGCTGATGGGGCCGGCGTATGCGTGGGTCATGCGCGCGCTCGGCGTGGTGTTGCTCGTCTTCGCGCTGCTGCTGCTCCGCGAAGGTCTGCATTTGCTCGGCATTCTCCTGTAAATGATTGGCGCGGATTCCCATGCAAACGACCATCGTGAAGGATGAGCCGGCCGCCGGGGCGCGCACATCGTTGCTCGTCATCGGGTTGCTCGCCGTCGATGGGCTGCACTACGTGTTTGCCCGCGCGCTGCACGATTACCTGCCGCCCATCACCGCTGCAATGTTCGTGTTGATCGTTGCAACCATTGAGGTCGGCGCATTCGCCATTGCCACGAGGCGATTTCATCCCGGCACCTTCCGCCGGCATGCGCCTTTCTTCCTCAGCATCTCCGCGCTCATCGCATTCAGCACTTCGATCAACTACACCGCCGTCGGTTTCATCGACCCGGGCACGGCGGCGCTGCTCGCGCAGATGTCGGTGCTGTTCGGGCTGGCTTTCGGGCTGCTGTGGTTGAAGGAGCGTCTGGCGAAGCCGCAGATCGCCGGCGCAGTGCTGTGCATCGCCGGCGTCATCATCATCACGTTCCAGCCGGGCGATTACTTTCGCACTGGCGCGGTGATGCTGCTGTTCGGCTCTTTTGCCTATGCGCTCCATGCAGCCATCGTAAAGCGGCATGGCGGCGACATCGACTTCATCGAATTTTTTCTGTGGCGGCTGGCGTGCACCGGCGCTTTCCTCTTGCTTGCCAGCGGCGCGCAAGGCACGCTCGTTTGGCCGTCTTCACAGGCGTGGGTAATCCTGCTGATCGCCGGCACAATCGATGTGGTCATCAGCCGTTCGCTGTATTACCTCTCGATGCGGCGCTTGAAGATCTCCGTCCTCACCCTTGTGCTGACGCTTAGCCCAGCTGTGACAGCGCTATGGTCGTTCATCCTGTTCGACGCGCGGCCATCGCTGCAACAGGTCATTGGCGGCGTCGCGGTGATGGCCGGCGTGCTGATCGTCACCTCGCAGCGCCGGCGAACATGAGCTTGCGCAACTGACGATGTGACCGAGGCTGCCACGCCTGCCCTGCTCACTTTCGTCCGCCCATCGCTTCGCGCAACTTCGCCGGCTCATGCACCGGCGCGCTGCACGTCGTGCCTTTGCACACAAAGGCCGCCGGCAGATCGTGTGTGGGATAGCCACGCTGGGCGATGGCTTCCGCATCGCGCACAGGATCCAGCACGCGCACGATGCGCCACGGCGAATACGTTTCATGCGCCACTTCGATGAATGTCACTGATTCCTCTGGCTTGGCCACGATCATGATTTCATCCGGCGCCTGTGCGGCGTGCAAAACAGCTAGCGCATAAGGCGAGCCGTGCTCGCGGTAGCGCGGATATTCTGCGATGAATGCCGCCAGCGTCTGTTGCGCCAGTTCACGCGCGTCGCCGGCAGCCTCGTCGTCAAGGTAACTCATCATCAGCAGCGCTTCAGCGATGGCGCAGTTCTCGAAGATTGGCTTGATGCGCGTCTTGAGCAACCCATGGGTGGGTAGAGTGGGCGCCGGCGCATCATAGAAGCCGCCGTCCTCCGCGCCCAGTTCACGCAATGCAAATGAAAGCAGGCCGCGCGCAATCGTGATGGCATCGACGTTGAGCGTGGGGTCATGCTGCGCGACGTGCAGGCACGCCAGCGCAAGTGACGCCTGATCGCCAAGCAACCCTTGAAGCGATGATGATTTCGGCCCGTCGCCGAAGTCGAGCGAGTGCTTCACGCTGCCATCATCATTCACGCAGCGCGTGACCAGTGTGTGCCAGATGCGTTTGGCGAGGCCGGCATGCCTGGGTTCATCCAGCACGATCGACGCCTGCAACAACGCGCTTACCATCAGCGCATTCCAGTCGGTATAGAGCCGCCAGTCGATGAACGGCGCTGGCAGTGCAGCGCGCTCGTCTTTGCTGAGCAGGTAGTATTCCTCATCGGCATCCTGACTGCCGGCGAAGTAAACCAGCCCCGCCTCATCGTGCAGCATGTCGCGCGTGAGGTAGTCAATCGAAGAATGCGCGACCTCTTCCAGCGTCGTTTGCTGCCGGCCGGCCGGCAATTGCTGAATGGTGCCGAGATACGGCGTCAACAAGCGCGCGTGATCTTCGAGCATCTTCTCGAAGTGCGGCACACTCCAGTCTGGCGTGGTGCTGTAGCGGAACCAGCCGCCGGCGACAAGGTCGTACATGCCCTTCGTCCCCATCGCTATCAGCGTCTGCACGGTCATGTCGAGCAGCCGGCGTTCCCCGGTGTGCGCCTGCACCGCCAGCAGCAGCGACCACGCATCGCTCATCGGAAATTTCTGGTCGTTGCCAAGCCCGCCATTGTTCGCATCGAAGTTTCGCGCGATCTGGTTGGCAACGCTGGTGATGATGTCGTTGGCATGCGAAGCAAGCTCATCGGATGAAGTCGCTTTATCATCTGCAGGGCGTGATTCATCTTTCTGGCCATCCTTCAACTGCGCCAACAAATCGTCTTTGTCGTCGCGCCATGCCTCCACGATGCGCGGCAGCAGTTGGCGCATCTGCGCCGGCGCGAGATAGGTGCCGCCATAGATCACATCGCCGTCGGGCGTAAGAAAACATGTTGTCGGCCAGCCACCCATGTTGTAGCGCGCGTTGATGTCGGGGCGCTGATCGTTGTCGACGCGGATCGGGATGAAGTTCTGGTTGATGTAGTCAGCAATCTGCTGGTTGTTATAGACGCCGGTATGCACGGGGTCGCCGGCGACGCCGCGATCCATCACGTGACACCAGTGACACCATACTGCGCTGATGCCGAGCAGCACTGGCTTGTCCTGTGCCTTGGCGTCCGCAAATGCCGCATCGCCCCATTCCCGCCACATCACTTTCGATTCACTTGCCATGCCGGCGATTATCGCCGACTGGTTTCAGCGCCGGGACCAAGCGCTCTGTGAATTGCAACTGAAAAGACAGCTTTGCGTCAGCACATTCCAATAAATCGTGAATAATGGAATCCTAAAGTTCAAAGGGCTGGAAGCAATGCCGGCCGAAGGGCATGGACGGACACAACCATCCTGCATTCGCGGCCAGGTGATCCACTTGCAGAGGACAACGCATGAGAAAAGAGCAGGTAAAGCAAGGCAGCAATCGCGGGTTATTCATCGGCATCATCGTGCTGGCGGTGGTCGTCGTCGGTGTGGTGCTGGCCTTTCGCGCCATCACCAGCGCGATTCGCGGCGCGTCAGGTGTGGTGGAAAAGCCGGCTAACGCCGTCGTGGTCGATTTCATCTACGCGCCAGAGTTTGAGAAAAATCTGAACGTCAGCCCGATCATTACCGACTTCAACCGCGCCGGCGCCGAAGGTCGCAACGCTGTGACCGGCCAGCCGCTGAAAGCCGGCGAACGCCCGGTCTGGATCAATGGGGTGAGCGGCTCGTCTGGCACGGTTCAGGAAGGCGTCATCAATGCCTTCATCGCGCCGAACAATGCCAATGTGGCGAAGCCGACGCTGTGGTCGCCGTCGGTGCGGCATTGGCTGGCGCTGGTAAATTACCAGACTGGCCAGCGCGTGTTCGACGTGGATGGCGCGAAGGCAACCGCCATTGCGCCGGTCGTGATTGCAATCTGGGAATCGCGCCTGAAGGCGTTGCAGGAGAAGAATCCCGGCAAGGAGATTGGCTGGGAAGAGTTGCTGGCGGTGTTCAACGATCCACAGGGCTGGGCCTCGTATGGCATCGGCGGGCGGCCGGCGGTCTACTACGGCCACACCGACCCGCGCGTCTCGTCAACCGCGCTCAGCACGCTGATGAGCGAGTTCTACGCCAGCGCGCGCTACAACGCCGGCAACACCACTGCAACCAAGCTCACGCTGGCCGACATCAACAATCAGAAGGTGCAGGATGGCGTGCGGCAGATCGAAAACCTGATCAAGCATTATTCGGCGCGCACGACCGAATTCACGGAATATATCGCGCAGGGGCCGGAGTATCTCGATTTTGTGGCCCTGGAAGAGAACGACCTGATCTTCATCAACCAGGGCAAGACACAGATCAAGCCGCCGGAGAAACTGGTCGCGCTGTATCCGAAGGAAGGCACCTTCGTCCACGATCACCCCTTCGCGATTCCCAACGCGCCGTGGGTAAGCGACGAGCAGCGCGCCGGCGCCGAACTCTTCACGCAGTACTTCCTCACGCGAGGCGTGCAGGAGAAGGTGATGCAGGCCGGCTTCCGTCCCGCCACCAGCGATGTGCCGCTCGGCGACCCCTTCACCGCCGCGAATGGCGTCGATCCGAACCAGCCGAAACAGTTGTTGCCGGTGCCTGAGCCTGCGGTCATCGCCGCCACGCAGCAATCATGGCAACTGGTGAAAAAGCAAGCCGACGTGGTGCTGCTGATCGACACCAGCGGCTCGATGCGCGACGAGGACAAGATCGTTCATGCACGCGAGGCGGCAACGTTGTTTCTTGAGGATCAGGCCGGCAAGAACAACATCGGCCTGACCACCTTCGACAGCACAGTGAATCAGGTGGTGCCGCTGGGTGAAATGGAAACCAATCGCGCCCTCATCCTGAGCGAAGTCGAATCACTCGAAGCGCGCGGCAACACCTCGCTGTACGATGCGGTGATTGCGGCAGTCGATGAATTGAGGCAGACATCCGACCCTTCGCGCATTCAAGCCATCGTGTTGCTGAGCGATGGTCAGGACACCTCCAGCCGGCAAAACCTGAATGACGCGGTGCGTGTGTTGACCGAAGCGCGCAACAGCAAGACGCCGATCCTGGTGATCCCAGTGGCCTATGGCCGCGACGCCGACATCAGCGCGTTAAACGCCATCGCGCGCGCGAGTGACACGAAGGTGCAGCCGAGCGATGCTGAGAATATCAAGCGGCTTTTGGATGTGATCGGCAGCTACTTCTAGCGCCGGCATGGCTCGCGCCTCGGTGTTGACAAGCTGGGGCGCGGGCCGGCTCAGATTGCCGCCGTCGAAGCGCCATCGACATACAGCGCGCTGCCCGTTACCGCAGTCGATTCATCCGACGCCAGGAATAACACGGCATAGGCCACCTCGCGCGTGGTCGCCATGCGCCCCAGCGGTTGTTGCGCTTTGATGATGGGTTTGACGTTTTCCATGCCGCCCAGTTGCTCAATGATGTGCAGGTTCATCGGCGTATCCACCCAGCCCGGGCATAGCGCATTGCAGCGAATACCCTGCTCCGCATACGACACCGCAATCGATTTGCTCAAACCAATGACGGCAGCCTTCGATGAAGAGTAGGCCTCGTAACCTGGCTCAGTCAGCGTCGCCATGACCGATGATGTATTGATGATGCTGCCCCCGCCCTGTGCGAGCATATAGGGGATGACGGCCTTGCACATCAGGAACATGGCCTTCACGTTCACGGCCATCACATCATCCCAGGTCGCTTCATCGAAATGCAACAGGTCGCCATGCGGCATGATGCCGGCGTTGTTGAACACGACATCGATGCGGCCATGCGCCCGCGCTGCGTCATTCACCACGCGCGAGATATCGCCGGCCTGCGACACATCGGCGCGCACGGCCATCGCATTCGCGCCCTTTACCAGCATGCCCTGTGTCTCCACCAAACCATCGAGATTGCGATCCACCAGCACCAGCGTCGCGCCCTCTTCGGCAAACAGCAGCGCCGTGCCGCGCCCGATACCCGAGCCGGCGCCCGTGATGATGCACACTTTGTTTTGTAGTCGCATACAGTCGATTGTTGGCGCGATGCGCGCTTTGCGCAACACGCCAAAGCGCGGGAGATAGCACTGTGCGCGAGCAACGCGCAGGGTTCTTCGCCGTCGTTTGGATGTACACTCGGCAGGTCGATACCCGCAACCTGCGGGGTCGCGCAAGCCACCCAGCCGCCATTTCCAAATTTCAGCCATGACCACGAAGCCCCGAACACGCTCGGATTGGGAGCGCGAAACATTGCAGCCCTCGTTGAAGCGCGCGCCTGAGCGCAAGCCACATTTCGAGACGCCATCCGGCATTCCGCTGGACGTCGTCTATCTCGATGAGGATGCGCCGGCGGAATTTCCTGGCGAATACCCTTTCACGCGCGGCGTGCATCCGACCATGTATCGCTCGCGGTTCTGGACGATGCGGCAATACGCCGGCTATGCCTCTGCAGCCGAATCCAACGCGCGCTACCGCTACCTTCTGGCGCAGGGGCAGACTGGCGTGTCGGTGGCGTTCGACCTGCCGACGCAGTTGTGCATGGACGCCGATGACCCGCTGGCTGCCGGCGAGGTGGGCAAGGTCGGCGTGAGCATCAGCACGCTCGATGACATGCGCGAGCTGTTCGACCACATTCCGCTGGCAAAGATCAGCACCAGCATGACGATCAACGCGCCGGCAGCAGTGCTGCTGGCGCTCTACATCGCAGTGGCCAAAGAGCAGGAGACGACCCAATCTTCAGCAGCCAACGCCCGCAACCTGCGCGGCACCGTGCAAAACGACATCTTGAAGGAATACGCAGCGCGCGGGCTATATGTGTTCCCGCCCAAACATTCAATGCGTCTGGTGACGGATGTGTTTGCCTATTGCAAGGATCATGTGCCGCAGTGGAACACGATCAGCATCAGCGGCTATCACATCCGCGAGGCCGGCAGCACCGCCGTGCAGGAGGTGGCTTTCACGCTTGCCAATGCAATCGCCTACACCCGCGCCGCCATCGATGCCGGCTTGAGCGTGGACGACTTCGCCGGCCAGCTCGCATTCTTCTTCAACGCGCACAACGATTTTCTGGAGGAAGTGGCAAAGTTCCGCGCCGCGCGCCGGCTGTGGGCAAAGATCATGCGCGAGCGCTTTGGCGCGCAAGACCTGCGCAGTTGCATGTTGCGCTTCCACACCCAGACCGGCGGCAGCACGCTGACCGCGCAGCAGCCGATGAACAACGTCGCCCGCGTCACCATCCAGGCGCTGGCGGCCGTGCTGGGCGGCACGCAGAGCCTGCACACCAATGGCATGGATGAGGCGCTGCAATTGCCAACTGAGGAAGCTGCGCGCACTGCGCTGCGCACGCAGCAGATCATCGCCAATGAGAGCGGCGTGACCGACACCGTGGACCCGCTGGCCGGCTCCTACGTCATCGAGCACTTGACCGATGAGATTGAGCAGCGCGCCGCCGATCTGATCGCACAGGTCGATGCAATGGGCGGCGCAGTGAAGGCCATCGAGAGCGGTTGGATGCAATCGCAGATCGCCGAATCGGCCTATCGTTACCAGCGCGAGATCGAGAGCAAGCAGCGCGTGATCGTCGGCGTGAATGAATTTGCGATGGCACAAGCGCCGGCAGGAACACAATCGAAATTCAAGGTCGACCCGGCCATCGAAGCGCGACAATGCGAGCGGCTGGCGCAATGGCGAGCGCAACGCAATGCTGAGCATGCCAGCGCGATGATGGCGCAACTGGAGCAAACAGCGCGCGGCACAACGAATGTGATGCCGGTGTTGATCGCAAGCGTGGAAGCCGGCGTCACCGTCGGCGAGATCGGGCGCGTGTTTCGCAACGCCTTCGGTGAATATCACCCGCCAACGGTAATCTAGCAAATCAAGAGACCCATATGTCCAACAAAACTGCCTCGCCCATTCCGCCGCAGCGATGGGTGAATCCGGCAGTGGCCAATTTGCCGCCCGGCTTCTGGAAACAGCAGTTGCCGGCAAAGACGCTTGCGCTGGCAGTGAAGGGCGACCTCGCCGGCGTGCAGCGCCATCTCAAACAACACCCCAACGACTTGAACCGGCGCGGCAGTCATGGCCGCACTTTTTTGTGGGCAGCGGCACGCTTCAATCGCCGGCAACTCGTCGAATGGCTGCTCGACCAGGGCGCAGCCATCGATGCGACAGGCTGCTACAACAACGAGACGATGGTGCAAATCACGCCTTACTGCGCGGCTGCATATCACGGGCACGATGTGATCGCCGCGCTGTTGCGATCACGCGGTGCGCAGCTTGATGCGTTTCGCGCGGCATTCATGGGCGAACGAGGCCTATTGCAAGCGCAACTCGATGCCGAGCCGGCGCTGCTCAATGCCGAAGACCCATTTGACCCCATCTATCTCGTGCCGCTGCTCGCGTTCCCCGTCGTCGGCGGCCAGTTCGAAACAGCGCGCCATCTGCTCCAACGCGGCGCAGAAACGCTGCAATACAGCGCATTGTTGCTGCACCTCGCCGCAATCACAGCGCAGATGAACATGGTGGAATTGCTGCTGGCGCACAATGTGGATGCGCGGGCGGTCGATGGCGGCATTTTTGTGGAGTGCAAAGATTTGCCTATTTTGCAGGCATTGGTTGCGCAGGGCGCTGATGTGAATCGCGCCGGCAGAAACGGCACGACGCCGCTGGCCTTTGCCGTGCGCGCCGACAAAGGCAACCCCGTCGAACTGGTGCAGTGGCTGCTGGCGCAGGGCGCGAATGTGAATGCGACTGATGCCAGAGGACAGACTGCGCTGCATGTGGCGGCAGCGAGCGGTCACGCCGGCATCATCCAATTGCTGCTCGACCACGCCGGCGACCCCGCGCGCAAAGACAAACAAGGCCGCATACCGCGCGACATCGCACTGGCGAAAGGCAAGGCACAGGCAGCGAAGATGCTGTGAAGTCCATAGCGCTGCGGGCTGCATTACTGCAACGCCGGCGGCAACTGCATCGCGCCAGACTTGAACTCCAGAAAATCCACCAGCGCCTGCATCTGCCCATTCCCAACATCCTTGAACACCCACGTGTTCACGTCGGGCAGCCGGATGATGCTGTTGTCACCCGGGTCGCGCTCCAGCGGCAGAACGCTCTGGTAATGCACTTTCTTGCGGCTGGGGATAGTGAACACCTGGCCGCCGAAATTGACCGTAGTGGGCGGACCAGCACGAAAGGAATCGATATGCGCTTGCAACTGGCCGTCGGCGTTTTTGTCGAGCATCACGAGGCCATCCTTCCAGCGCACGTAGCCCGGCGCAAGCGTCACGATGCTGCCCTTCGGGTGCCACACAAACTGGCCGCGATAGGCGTTGCCGCCGGCTTCAACGGCCTGACCGGTGATCGTCACGCAATCGCCAGCGTTGAGCAAACCAAACTGAGGCAACGCAGCCTGGCGGCCGGCGAGGTCGGCCATGTCGATGACAATGCAACCATCGATCTTCGCCACAGCGGACGCCGGCGCCTGCCAGCCACAGCGCGCCCAGCCGCCCTTCTTCGCTGCCTGCGCCGCAGAGGAGAGCGCATTCAAGTCGAGTTGGTATCGCGTGTCGGGCAACTGCGCATCGGCCACTGCCATGCCGCTCTTGAGCAACTCCTCGTTCACCATGCGCGCGTCAGGCAGATAGACATAGCGCGGGGCTGCGCCGGCGGCGTTCACGTCGGTCATGTCTTTTTCGAGAATGACTGTTCGGCCAGCAACCAGGGCGCTGTTGGCCTGCAAAGCCTGCTGCCCATAGCACGCACCCAGCGCCGGCGCGCTGATGCCAATGTACGTGACGGCATATGTCTGGCTGTCCTGCAAAACTTCAATCGTGCCGCCATCAATGACGCGGGTGACGGTGGCGAGCGAGCCGCGTTGCACCACGTCGGAGGGCCGGCGATCCTGCGCGAAGGCTGGCGTGCTGGTGACGAGTGCCGCACTCGTCAGCACAGCCAGCGCCAAAAAATTTTTACGAATCATGCGTGTTTCTCCACTGCATGATCTTACGCAATGTACTGATCGATTGTTGAGTGGCTGCGGTCATGCACCGGCATGACAGTCGTCATTCCTTCGCGAGCGGGCAAGGCACTGGCAGGACGACAAGACGAAGAGACGACAAGAAACGTGCGACGCACTTTGCAAATGCGTCGCACGTGATCCATCGCCAATCTGTAATCTTTCAGCTCTAATAGAGGAACATTGGCTTACCATCCACGCTACGGACCTTCGGGCGATACTGTTCGCGGTCATAGAGTTCATCCACATCCAGTGGACGCGGGCCGCCGCCCACCTCGGTAAGTGGCACGCTGGTGTATTTGCCACCCTGCAGCGCCACCATGCGCCCGGTCTGGTTCGACAACACCAGGTCGGCAGCAAGCGTGCCAAAGTTGCTCGACACCATCACATCCAGCGCGTCCGGCGCGCCGCTGCGCATAAGATAGGCAACATTCTGGTACATCGTGTGCTCATTGGTCAACCGCTTGATCTGCTCACTGATGTAATCGCCAATGCCACCCAGTTTGCGATGGCCATAGGCATCGGCCTCACCGCGCTCGATCACACCGCCATCGATCGGTGTCGCGCCCTCGCTCACCACCAGCATCGAGTAATTGCTGGGGTTGGCGCGCTTGTCGGCAACCAGCAGATCGCACAGATGCTCCAGATTGAACGGCACTTCACTGATGAGGCAGCGATCGACGTTGCCGAGATACGACGCGATGAGCGAGGTTTCGCCGCTGTTGCGGCCAAACAACTCGATCACGGCGACGCGTTCGTGGCTGCCTGTGCAAGTGCGCATGTTGTTGATGAATTCGAGCGAGCGCGTGATGGCGGTGCTGAAGCCAATGCAATATTCGGTGCCACGCACGTCGTTATCCATCGTCTTGGGGATGGCGACGACGGGGAAGCCGGCCTGATGCAAATGCAACGAATAACTCAGCGTGTCGTCGCCGCCGATGGTGACAAGGCCATCGATGTCGAGATGCTTCAGCACGTTCATCACGTGTGGCGTGAAGTCGAAGCGGTCGGCCAGGCCAGGCGCAAAGGCGGTGGCGTGCTTGAGGAACGCCGGCACATCCTTCGGCTTCACATTCGCCGGGTTGGTGCGGCTGGTATGCAGGAAGGTGCCGCCGGTGCGGTCGATGGTGCGCACCACATGGCGATCGAGCCGGACTGTGAGTTCCTGCTCACAGTTCTCATCATCGATGTTGAAGTGCAACAAGCCATACCAGCCGCGTCGGATGCCGATCATCTCGTGACCCTGATCGAGCAAACGAATGGTGGCTGCTTTGATGGCCGAATTCAAGCCCGGCACATCGCCGCCGCCGGTCAAAATACCAAGTCGCATGATTCTTTCTCTTCTCCTCGAACGAATGTTTTTGCGAGCGCGATGACGCCATGCGTGAAACAAGGCGCAGTGGCACCGCGCTGCGCAGCAAACTAGCCTTTCAACAATTGCTCAAGCCGCAGCTTGACCGCCGGCCACTCATCATCGATCACGCTGTACATCACCGATGATCGTTGATAGCCATCCGGCATGATGATGTTCTTGCGCAGCACGCCCTCGCGCGTTGCACCCAAACGCTCGATGGCATGCTGACTGCGCGCATTGCGCAGATCCGTCTTGATTTGCACGCGCACACAGCCCCATGTCTCGAAGGCATGTGCCATCAACAGATACTTGCACTCGGTGTTCACCACAGTGCGACGAAACGCCTTGCCATACCACGTGCCGCCGATCTCCAAACTGCGATTCGCGCGCTCGATGGTCATGAAACGTGTCATGCCGGCGGGAGTGTTGCTCGCCACATCGATCACGACAAAGCACAGATCTGTGCCGGCAGCTTGCCGGCGCAACAACTCCTGAATCACGCTGCGCAAGCGATCCGAAGAGTCAACCGTGCCATACGGCATGTATCGCCAGATTTCTGGCTCGTTGGCCTGCGGCCACAGCGGCTCTGCATGATCAACGGTGATCGGCTCCAGCCGCACATGCTGCCCTGTCAGCACCGCCGGCTGGATTTCCATGTGTGCCATCGGCGCGAGATTATAGTCACTTTGACACTTGAAGGGTAGAGCGTCAGCGATACCCTTCGGCCTGCATGTTGAACAGGCGTGCATAAGTGCCGTTGTGTGTGATGAGTTCTGTGTGTGTGCCAAGTTCAGTGAGCCGGCCACCCTCGATCACCACGATGCGATCTGCCATGCGCACTGTGCTGAAGCGATGGCTGATCAGGATGGCGATGCGGCCATTGGTCAGCTCGCGGAAACGCTGGAAGATCTCATATTCGCGCTGTGCATCGAGCGCAGCCGTCGGCTCGTCCAGCACCAGCACCTCGGCATCGCGCATGAAGGCGCGGCCCAGGGCGATCTTCTGCCACTGTCCGCCGCTCAGTTCGCGACCCTTGATGAAGCCGGCGCCAAGCATCGTGTCATAGCGCTCCTTCAATTGCGCAACCACCTCGTCCGCCCCGCCCTTCTGCGCCGCGATCTCGATGCGTGGCTGGTCTGCAAGCGCGTCAATCTGCCCGAAACCGATGTTCTCGCGCACAGTCATTAGGTAGCGCACAAAATCCTGAAAGATCACGCCGATGCGCTTGCGCAGGTCGTCGACATCGTAGTCGCGCAGATCGACACCATCCAGCAAAATCTGGCCCTCATCCGGGTCGTAGAGCCGCGTCAAGAGCTTGATGAAGGTGGTTTTGCCGGCGCCATTAGCTCCTACCAGCGCGATCTTCTCGCCGGGGCCAATCGACAGCGAGATGTTTTGCAACACCCATTCCTCATGACCTGGATAGCGAAACGAAACATTGCGAAATTCAATGCCCTTCACAATGGGGCGCGGCACCATCAGCGGCTGTCTGGCATGCGCCATCTGCGGCTGCAATTCCAGAAAGCCAAACAGGTTGCTCATGAACAACGCGCTCTCGTAGAGTGAATTGACATTGTTGAGCAGCCCCTGGAACGTGCCCTGGCTCTGGCGAAAGATTGAGAGATACAACGTCATGCTGCCGAGCGTGATGTTGCCGATGATGGTGCGAAACACGATCCATGCATACGCAATGTAGTACGAGATGCTGGTGAGGATGCCGAAACCGATGCTGATGACGCTGCGCTTGCGCGCCAGCGCCTCATCTTCCTTGTAGAACTTCCAGAACAACTCCTGATAGCGCGCCAGCAGCGGTTCGCCGAGGCCAAAGAGTTTGACCTCTTTCGCGCTGTCCTTGTCGGTGAGCAGACGTTCGAGATACATCATGCGCCGGCTTTCGGGTGCGCGCCAGGTGAGCAGGCGGAAATTGAGCCGGCTGAAATGATTCTGCGCCAGAAAAAGCGGAATGCTCGCGCCCAACAACAGCAGTGCAATCCATGGGCTGAAGGTGAACAGCAACACCACGAACGATGTCAGCGTGATGATGTTCTGCACCGCCATGAAGCCGCTATTCAGAATATCGAGCGCGCGCCGGTCAGCCTCGCGCCGCGCGTTCTCCAGCTTGTCGTAGTACTCGGCATTCTCAAAGAAATGCAGATCGAGCGAGAGCGACTTGCGGATGATGGCCGAATTGATGGTGTGCGACAGCTTGGCATGCAGCACATGTTCCAGCAGTGCGCGCGTCTGGTTCATCACGGCGCCAGTGGTGACGACAAAGAACTCCAGAAAGAGGAAGGGCAGCAGCGGTTGCACCGCCGTCCACACATCGACGGTTTGCACGTGGCCGATGGCCTGAACGACGCCATCGACGATGAGCTTGCCGGCCCATGCCTGCGTTGCCGGCAACACCGCACTCACCAACGTCACCGACGCCATGCCAATCGTGCTGGCCGGGTGCGCCTGCCAGATCAACACAAAGGCGTGGATGAGATTGCTGCCGGCGGACTGCAAATCAGGCCTCTTGATATTTAATTTCAAGCTAATTCCTCACTTTTCACTTGACACAGTTTGCATCTCCAGCATGCAATCGTAAGATCACCGACCTTGCCGGCGCATGTCATTGCAACCCAACACAGTGTCACGCCAGCGCGTCAAACCAACGGCTGATCGCCCTTGCGGGTTTCCGACGATGACCGATGCGCGCGCACTGTGAATACTGATCATCACAAGAAAACGAGTGTCACAGCATGTGGCGCAGCGGGTATCAGCATGATAGACATTTTGCTCGTCGATGATTACGCAGCAGTCAGAGCCGGCTTGAGGATGCGCTTGAGCCTCGAGCCAGATCTGCTGGTGGTGGGCGAAGCGCCAGATGGCTTGGATGCCATTCAACAGGCGCGCAACCTCTGCCCGCAGCTCATCATCATGGATGCCGACATGCCGCATATGGATGGCATCTCCGCAGCAGCACAATTGAGAGCAGAATTCGTCAGCAGCGAGATCATCATTCTGACTGCCGAAGACACCAACCGCCTACAGGAAAAGGCAAAAGCTGCCGGCGTGGCAGCTGTCTTCCCTAAAAATGGCCGCATCGATCAGTTGATTTCCGCCATCCGCGCCATCATGTCAGGTCACCCCTCAAACATGGCTGTCGCATGAGGCGCCCCCGGCGAGACTCGAACTCACAACCTTAGCATTAGAAGTGCTTCGCTCTATCCATTGAGCTACGGGGGCTATTCTGACACGGCGCGAATGCCATTATAAACAACGCGACTGCCAAACTGCCTCAGAATTTCTTCCGGCTTGCGATTGATGCGCGCCGCCAAATCGGCTGCGCTGAGCGGTTGATTGTTGTTCAGCAGGAAGATGCGAAACACCGCTTCAGACACCGGCGTCTTCGGACCGATGAAATCGGGGTCGCCGGCGCGCGTTTCACGAATGAACTGCACCGCCTTCGTCACGCGCTGAACCTCGCCGGTCTGCTCGTCCACCACGTCCAACGGCTCATCCAATGGCTCATCGGCCAATTGCTCCAACTGCTCTGGCGTCAGGCACTTGTTGATCAACACGTTGACATCCTGGCCATTTTTCTCAAACCAGGCGTAATCAATGTGAAAGTGGGTATTCTCTGTCGGTCGAAAAAACTTCATAGCGTTGCTCTATCCCATTGCCAGACGCGCGCTCAATGATCACCCAGATGCCAATAGTTGTCGCCCACCTGCACATATGCGCCGCTCGCCACAAGCGCGCTGAACACATCGCGCGGGGCAGCGCGCACGATCACATTGACCACTGCATACAGCGTGCGCGCATGAACGTTGCCCTGCGGGCTGAGTTTTGCAATTTCAGGAAATGCCTCGCGCACAGCGTACGCCACGTCGCGTGATCGCTCGTGCAGCCCATCGAAGGCGCGCGGGTCATCCACGAATACCGACTGCAAGTCATCCACGTTGCCGGAGACTGCGCGTTGCGCCGTCTCCAAGTGCAGCCGGCCGTCGCGCACCGTTGCCACACGCACCCACTCGCGGCGCGGTTTGTGGCGGTGGAAATCAATCGTCCAATACCCCTCGCTGCGCGTTAACTCGATCTGGCTGCCAGGTTGAATGTCGGGCGAGCGGAACCAATCGCCCAGACCCCACAGATAGCGACCATCACGCACCAGCCATACGGTGACCTCTTTGCCGCCGGCGCGATCTTTCAGACGAATTGGGATGCGCGGCTTGCTGAATTCTGGCAGCACAGCGGCGACTTTGCGCGACCAACCGAGTGTGCCGGCGCGCTTGTGCGGAAAGATCAGCGTGAATGACGCCTGGTCTGCCGGCTCTATCGGCGCAGCGTCAAATTCCAACTCATCATCCAACTCGCGCGCCAGCGCTTCCAGATCATCGCCAAGCGTGACATTGCCCTGAAAGCGTGCTGCCTTCAAAGCTGCCGGCATCTCGCGCACTTCGGCTGGCTCAAGGCGGCGCAGGAACCACGCCGGCGCATCACCCAGGCTCACTTCATCGAAGCGCGCATCACTGGCAAGCGCCGCATTGAGCGAGGCTTCCTGCACGTTGCCGGCCACATCCGGCGGCAAACCCAAATCGCGCAGAATCACGTCGGTGGTAAGCGGCCCTCCGCCGGCAACATCCAGCACGGCCTCGGCGAGGTTGAGATGGCCGACGTTCACGTCTGCCATCATGGCGCGCAGGAACCATTCTTCACCTACGCGGATGAATTCGCTGTTCTGCTCCAGCGCAGCGTTGACCGCCTGTGAGACAGGCTCGCCATATTGCGCATATAACTCTTCGGGCGTGGCGATGCGCCCATCGTCCATCAACGTGGTGGGATCCTGCTCGTTCAGGATGTGATGGCGGTTGAAGTTGGCAGCAAATTCGCGCTTGAAGCCGCCATTCATCTCCACTTCAATCACATCGAAATCACCGATGTCGGGATTGGTGCCTTTGCGCACGCCGGCGACGCGACCGGTGGCGAACTTCAGCGCAGGAAAGACGATGTCTTCGCCGGCGGTGTAGTTCTTCTTGGGTTGATAAAACTTATCGCTGGTGTATTGCCGGCGCAGCGCTGCATTCTCCTGCTCGATGCGATGGCGCATCACTGCCTGCGTCAACTCTGCAAGTCGTTTGGGGCTGCCGGCTTCCAGCACAAGACCGTAAAGAAACTCAGCATCATCCTGCGTCAATGCAAACGAGGACCAGTAATCTGAGGATTGTGTTTGGCGATGTATCACGCGAAAGAGGCCTTCTTCTCAAGAATAAGCGGTCGGGATTATACCCGACCGCTTTACCTTAAATCGCGCGTTGCAAAAGGCGATGGCGCACTTTGAAAGTGCGCCACAAATCATTCCAGACTACTTCGCATCGATCATCACTACGCCGATCAGATTGGCGTGCGCGCGGGTGAGGATGTCGCGCGCGCGTTCGGCGCTGTCGCGGCGGGTCTTGCCGGCGCTCACCACCAGCAATGCGCCATCGACCTTCGAGGCCAGCACGGCGGCGTCGCTGAATTGGGTCAGCGGCGACGCAGCAAACAACACCACATCAGCCATACCGGCGAGCCGCGCAATCACCTGATTCATGCGCTGCGAGCTGAGTGCGTCGGACGCGCTGGGAATCGTCGGGCCGGCGGTCATCACGCGCAAGCCATCGACACCGCTGGCGTTCAACTCCGGCTCGCCATCTTCTTCGTTGAGCAGATCAACCAGGCCGGCTTCGTTGCCCATGCCAAAAGCCTTGTGCAGCGCCGGCTGGCGCAGATTGGCATCCACCACGATCACCTTGCGCTCGCTCTGCGCCATCGACACCGCAAGGTTGGCGATGGTTGTAGCGGCGTCCGTGCCGGCGTCCGGCGTAATAACCACCAGCGTCTTTAGCGGCTTATCGAGCGCGGCAAAGAACAGGTTGCTGCGCAGTGTGCGATAGGCCTCTGCGGCTGGAGAAGTTGGGGCGTTCAATGTGACGAGGTTCATGTTGTCATTCGGTGGGAATGGTGCCAACCAGCGGCAGGTTCAACTTGCGCTCCACATCGCCGGCGTTGCGGATGAACGACGCCTGCCGCCATTCCAGCAGCGCAATCACCAGCACGCCGGCCAGCGCGCCCAGCACGAGGCCGGCGGCGGTGTTCACGCCGGTGCGCGGTGAGTCTTGTGAATAGCGCGGATCATCGCCCATGATCGCGTCCACGCGATCTTCGCGGCGCTGCTTGGCGTTGTCGTTGTTGCGAAATTCGACGAACAGCTGCGCCCACTCGCGCGCGATGCGATTGGCAGTTTCACCATCGTAATCGCGCACTTCGATCTGAATGCCAAAAGTGGCGGCGTCATCCGCCATGCGCGTCTGGCCGAAGATGTAGCTGGGCAAATAGTCGAGGCTGAGACGCTGGCCCACTTCAGCGGCATTGCGCTCGGTGTGGATGATGCTGATGTACGACGACAGCAGCGTCTTGGCTGATTGTGTGAGGCCGAAGTCGGTGCGCGCTGGCTGAATCGTCAGCTTCATGCTCGACTTGTAGATGGGCGTTTGCAGCCGGCTGAAGGCGAACGCGCTGGCTGCTGCGATAAGCGCCACCAGCACCACGATCCACCAGCGACGCCTGGCGATGTCCAGAAATTCTTGCAGGTTCATGAGTGCGACGTGATGGCTATTGTAAAGGACGCCACTTTGCCGCCTCTACGCGCACAATGCGTTTGCCGTTTTTCACTCGTAGGACAAGCGACCGCGCGCGTCCTACAACGCGCGGCGGTAGATGAATTCCTCGGCTGGATAGCCGGGGCCGGCGGCAACTTCGGCAGCGGCAGCGGCGTCGACCATCCACAGCAGCTTGCCGTGCGGCATGACGCCCTGCGATGGCAGCGTATCGAACTGCAGATCGCCAATCAATACGCGGCGCAACGTGCCGGCCTTCCCCGCCCCGCTCACCAGAAAGATCACCGTGTCGGCGCTGTTGATGAGCGGATAGGTGAATGTGATGCGCTGCATGTTTACCTTCGGCACGAAATGCGACACAACGAGGCGATCCTGCTCCTGCAGCGCTGCGCTATGTGGGAACAGTGAAGCCGTATGGCCGTCATCACCCATGCCGAGCAGGATCAGATCGAAGCGCGGTCTGATTGGCGCCCCCGGCGCATGATCTGGGTGTGCGTATGCAAGGGGAGCCTGTCCTGAGCCTGTCGGCAGGGCGGCTGCATCGACGCCGGCGATCTCCCGCAACATCTCGGCCTCATACGCTGTCGCCGCCGGCGCCGCACCCAGTTCTGTCCTCACGCGATGCACATTCTCCTGCGGGATCGGCACCTTGCTGAGAAGCGCGTCATGCGCCAGCTTGTAGTTGCTGTCCTTGTCATCTGCCGGCACATCGCGCTCGTCGCTCCACCACACATGCACGCGCTCCCAAAACACCTGCCGCGCAAACGCTTCGGTCGCCAGCAACTCGAACAGCGCCTTTGGCGTGCTACCGCCGCTCAGCGCGATGTGCGCCACACCCTGACGCTCAATGGCCTTGCCCGCCCAAAACACGAAGCCCCTGGCTGCGAGCTGCATCAGCGCTGCCGGCGTCGGCTCGACCTGCAGACAATACGTGCTGTCGTCGTTGAGGACGATTACGAAAGGTGGCATTTGAATGTTGATCGGCTAGAGATTGCGCCAGCGTTTGCCATCGGCAGCGATGAAGTCATCAGCTTCCTTCGGCCCCCACGTGCCGGCGCGATATTGCTCGATGAACGAGCCGTGCCCGCCTTCCCACTGCGCAGCAATGGGGGTGATGAGAGACCACGACGCCTCCACTTCATCGCTGCGCGTGAAGAGTGTGCTGTCACCGAGCATCGCATCGAGGATCAGGCGCTCGTAAGCATCCGGCGCCGACGCCTTGAACGACGAACTGTAGCTGAAATGCATCACCACCGGTTGCACGTTCCCACCAGTGCCGGGTTGCTTCGCGCCAAAACGCAGCGAGATGCCCTCATCCGGTTGGATGTTCAGCACGAGCAGGTTCGGCTCGATGGCCGGCTGCGTTGAATCGCTGAACAGCAGCAGCGGCGGCATCCTGAATTGAATCGCGATCTCGGTGACGCGCTTCGGCATGCGCTTGCCGCTGCGCACATAGAACGGCACGCCGGCCCAGCGCCAATTCTCGATCAGCAGTTTCATCGCCAGATAAGTCTCAGTGGTCGAATCTGGCGCGACCCCTTCTTCCTGCGTGTAACCCGGCACCAGTTGCCCGTCTATCTTGCCTGGCCCATATTGCCCACGCACGGTGCCATCACCGTTGGCGGTGTCTATGCGCAGCGCCTTCAACACCTTCACCTTTTCATTGCGCACCGAGTCGGCGCTGAACTCCGCCGGCGGCTCCATCGCCGTCAGCGCAACGAGTTGCAGCATGTGGTTCTGCATGATGTCACGGATGACGCCGGCGCTCTCGTAGTACGAGCCGCGATTGCCGATGCCGAGGCTCTCGGCCACTGTAATCTGCACGTGGTCAACGTAGCGGCGATCCCAGATCGGCTCGAAGATGCCATTTGCAAAACGAAAGACGAGAATATTCTGCACCGTCTCCTTGCCGAGATAGTGATCGATGCGATAGATCTGATCCTCGCGGAACCAGCGATGCACATGCTCGTTCAAGTCGCGCGCGCTTTGCAGGTCGTGTCCGAAGGGCTTTTCGATGATCACGCGCGACCAGGCGCCATTGTTGCCGCCCGAGTCGATGCACATCGTCTCGCCGACATTCTGGATGATGTGCGGATACACCTCCGGCGGCGTGGCGAGGTAGAACAAGCGATTGCCGCCGCTGCTGTGCGCCTTCTCGATGGCGTCGAGCCGTTGACATAGCGTCTCGTAATCCGCCGGCGTGCTGTATTCGCCCTGCTGGTAGTGCAGACTGCGCCCGAATTTCTCCCACACCTTCTCATCGATGGGTCTGGTGCGCGAATGCTCCTCCACTGCCGCGCGCATCTCGGCTCGGAATGATTCGTTCGTCTTCGGCTTGCGCGCAAAACCAATCATCGCGAACTCATCCGGCAACATGCCGTCGCACATCAGGTTGTAGAGCGCAGGGATGAGCTTTCGGTTGGTCAGGTCGCCGGATGCGCCGAAGATGACCATGATGCAAGGCTGGGTTTTTTTGGACATGAGCCTACTCTGTCTTGATCGCGTGGCCTCCGAAGCCCTTGCGCATCATGGCGGTCACTTTGGCGGCAAAGGATTCATCCTGGCGCGAGAGGAAGCGCTGATACAGCGAGAGCGTGATAACCGGCGCCGGCACGTCCTCATCGATGGCAGCCTGAATCGTCCAGCGCCCCTCACCCGAGTCTTCGACGTAACCTCTCACGCCCTCCAGCCTCGGATCGTCCTTCAGCGCGTCGGCCAGTAGGTCGAGCAGCCAGCTTCGCACCACGCTGCCCTTGCGCCACACCTCGGCCACTGCGTCCAGCTTCAGGCCAAATTCGCTCTTCTCCATGATCTCGAAGCCTTCAGCGTAGGCTTGCATCATGCCGTATTCGACGCCATTGTGAACCATCTTGGTGAAGTGGCCGGCGCCGGCTGCGCCACAGTGCAGGTAGTACTGTCCGTCGGGGGCGAGCGTCTTGAACGCCGGCTCCAACTGCTTGAAGCTCGCATCATCGCCGCCGATCATCAGGCAATAGCCATTCTCCAGGCCCCAGATGCCGCCGCTGGTGCCTTGATCCATGAACTGGATGCCTTTCTCCTTGCACTCAGCATAGTGGCGCTTGCTATCCTTCCAGTTGCTGTTGCCACTGTCGATGATGGTGTCGCCGGCTTGCAGCAACTCGATCAACTTCTGGATCATCTCGTCGGTTGGCTTGCCGCTGGGAATCATCACCCAGATCGCGCGGGGTGGTTTCAGCGCGGCTACCAATTCCTCGATGGTGTAGACGCCGACCAGCCCTTCGGCCTTCATCTCATCAACAGGCTTTGGGCTGCGATTGCACACGATGACATCGTGGCCGTCACGATGCCAGCGCCGCGCCATGTTTGCGCCCATGCGCCCCAAACCAAACAAACCGATCTGCATGATGGCTCCTTGTAATCAGAATTTGTGATTGGCACCGGGTGTTGCGCAGTCGAACCTACAGCCGGCTGCCGTCAATGCCATATCCTGGGCGTGCCGGCAGCATCGGCTGAAAGCCGCGCAACATCAATTGGTGATTATTCATTTGTAAGCGCGCTAAACACAATCTGGCGTTGACAATCCTGCCCCTCAGTTGCGAGCGCGCCGTGTTCGCGCCGGCTTCGCGCCTGCTTTTGTTGCAGCAGCCTTGCTGCGCCGCGTGCCGCCGCTCAGCACCTTGATGATTTTCTTGAGCGAGGCATCAACGTCATTTCCAAGATGCAGACGCAACACGCGCCGGCCATGCGTTTGCAGCGATTCGTAATCGCCCAGCGCCTGCGCGCGCAGCAGCGTGGCAAATGAGAAAGGCTCGCCGGCGATCAACAGCTCTTCCTCTGGGTCGTAGGTCAATTGCAACGCAATGACATTATTCGCACCGCCTTTGTGCAGCTGGCCGGTGCTGTGCAGAAATCGCGGGCCAAAGCCCACTGTCACTGGCACACCGAATTTATCGCGCGCAAGCTGGCGAATCTTGTCCAACTCGCTCACCACATCTGGTATGTGCGGCAGGTAGGCTTGGATGGCGATGTAGTCGCCAGGTTTGGCCTGGCGCAAGAACTTGTTGAGCTGACCATTGGCCGAGCGGCTGCTCTGCTCTGCCTCAAATTCGCCGGTCTCCTCAAACACGTCCAGCAAGCGTTTGGTGTTGACCTTGCTCTCCAGCACGTTTGGCTCGTCGAATGGATCGACGCCGAGGGCAGCGCCGGCGATGGCAGTTGCGAACTCCCAGCGAAAGAACTCGCCCCCAAGATCGTAGAGATCATTCAGCTTCAGCGTGATGACGGGCCGGCCATCGCGCTTCAACTGCGAGACAAGCTTGTCATGCGTCTCGTCGCCGTTGAGCTTCATATAAACAAACAGGCGATCGTCACCCAGGCCGGCGCCGTTCTTCAGCGCAGCCGGCAACCCATTCACTGTCAGATCACCTTCTACCGGCACGATGCCGCGCTCCTGCTTGCCGGTGCTTTCGGCGATGAGCTGCTCAATCCAGTAACCGAAGGTATAGATCTCCGGCGAGAGGATAAAGGACACCTTGTCCTGCCCGCGCAGCGCCATGCCGCCGAGCAATGCGCCAAGATACAGGCCAGGATTGCCGGCGCTATCGGGCTGGCACCAATCAGCCATCTGCTTGGCGCGCTTCAACAGTTGCGCCACGTCGATGCCCTGCAACGCTGCCGGCACAAGGCCAAAATACGAGAGTGCTGAGTAGCGTCCGCCAATATCCGACGGGTTGACGAAGACCTTTCGGAAGCCTTCCTCGACAGCCATATCTTGCAGCGATGTGCCATCATCGGTGATGGCGATGAAGTGCTGGCCGGCGTGATAACCCAGCGCCGCGTCGGCTTTGGCGCGGAAATATTTGTAGAACGCATTCACTTCCAGCGTCCCGCCGCTCTTGCTGGACACGACAAAGAGCGTATGGCGCATGTTCAAGCGTTTTTCGAGCGCCAACACTGTTGTGGGGTCGGTGGTGTCGAGGACGTGCATCCTCACCCCTGGCCCCTCCCCTGCGGAGAGCGGGGGGAAAGTCGCGCGCAACACATCCGGCGCGAGCGAACTGCCGCCCATGCCCAGCACCACCGCATCGGTGATACCGTCGGCTCGCACCGCATCACGGAATGCGTTCAACTCATCGACCCGATTGAGCATCAGGTCAGGCGACAGGAGCCAACCGAGGCGATTGTTCACCACCTTGATATGCTCCGGCGCGCTCGTCCACAGCGAAGCATCTCGATGCCATGCGCGCGAGGCCGCCTTCATGGCGACGAGTTCCTCGATGTAACCCATCGCCGGCTCAACATGACTCACTTCACCGCGCGAGACGATGGCGCTGCGCTTGTATTCGATGCCTTTGAACAGCGTATCGAACGCAACGGCAAACTGCTTCACGCCGTCATCCAGCAGTTTCTGCATCACGTCGGGCATGTGGATGCCGACGGCTTCCAGTTCGGTCATCACGCGCCTGGCGTCATCCAGCCCTTCATACAAGGCCGGCGCGGCGATGCCATGATCGGCAAAGGCTTTCAGCGTGGCCGGCGGCACCGTGTTGATGGTCTCTCTGCCGATCAACGCCTCGACGTAATACGTGTCTTTGTAGGCGGGGTTCTTCGTGCTGGTGCTGGCCCACAGCACACGCTGCAATCTTGCGCCGCGCTGCGCCAACTCCGCAAATTCCGGCTCGGCAAAAATTCGCTCGAAGATCTCATAGGCCAGTTTGGCATTTGCGATGCCTGCCTTGCCCTTCAGCGCCTCCAGCCGCGCCTGCTGGTCCTTGTCCCAGTCGGGAGTCGCCGCGATCTTCTCGTCGAGCAACTTGTCGACCAACACATCAACGCGGCTGACGAAGAATGACGCGACAGATGCCACATCGAGCGCTTCGTTCTTCAACGCGCGTTCCTTGAGGCCGGCGAGATACGCGCGCGCCACAGCTTCATAGCTCTCCAGCGAGAAGATCAACGTGATGTTGATGTTGATGCCTTCGGCGATGAGCGTTTGAATCGCTGGGATGCCGGCAGCTGTGGCCGGCACCTTGATCATCAGATTTTTACGCGCAACCTGCTTGAAGAGCCGGCGGGCCTCATTCACTGTGCCCTCATAATCGTTCGCCAGCAGTGGCGACACCTCAAGACTGATGAAGCCATCGACACCGTTGGTCTGCTCATACACCGGCTCCAACACGTCTGCAGCCGACTGAATGTCCTGAATCGCCAACGTCTCATAGATCGTCTTGGTGTCCACGCCCTTCTCCACCAGCGGGATGATGTCGGGGTCGTAGTCGGGGTTGCCAACAATGGCCTTCTCAAAGATCGACGGATTGGACGTGATGCCCACCACGCCGTAGTGGTCGATGAGGTCTTGCAGTTCGCCGGATTTGATCAGTCCGCGTTGAAAGCTGTCATACCAGAAGCTCTGACCCAGTTTCTGCACAGCAGGGATCGGATTGCCATTTTTGCTCATAGTCACTCACATGCGCTACGTTCCATCGCCTCAACTTTTTTCAGGCGGCTAATGTAGCGGTCGCCGTTGTTGAAATACGCGCCAAGAAAAGCGCGAACGAGATCGAATGCAAGCTCCACGCCGATGACGCGCGCACCCAGCACCAACACGTTCATGTTGTCGTGTTCCACGCCTTGGTGGGCGGAATAGGTGTCGTGGCACACGCAGGCGCGAATACCGCGCATCTTGTTGGCAGCCACACACGCGCCGACGCCGCTGCCACAAATGACAATGCCGCGCTCGGCCTTGCCCTGCTGCAATGCCTCTCCCACCGCTTGTGCAAAATCAGGATAGTCGGAGCGTTCTGCATTGAATGCACCCAGATCCGTCACATCGTGGCCGGCTTGGGTCAACATCTCAACTATGGGGCCTTTCAATGAGAAGCCGCCATGATCGGCGGCAATGGCGATGCGCATCTGCATGATTATATAGAGAACATGCACTTTATCCAGAAGATCCGCCGGCCTCGCGCAGCAATGCACAGTCCGAACGATCGCGATCCGGCGCTGCCCCAACTGCCCAATAAAGCTGCCTGAATACTCTGGCAACGCTTCCACCCGCGCAAATTGTCAGTCGAGCAGAGACTTCCGCGTCTCATATGGTTATAATCATTGCCACTTTACTGGTTTACCTGCCATTCGTGCCGGCATCCTCTCGCCGGCAATGGTTTATTTTCACCGGAGGCTCCGTGTCTGACATCGTTATCGAATCTCTTTGCAGTCTGCTGCCCAAACGCATTCACAAATTGGGCGAACTGGCCTACAACCTGTGGTGGACGTGGCATCCCGAATCACAGCGCATCTTTCAGCGCATCGACAACGTGCTATGGGAACAGGTCTATCACAATCCCGTCAAGTTTCTGCGCCAGGCGCCGCGCAAGGCGTTGGCCAACGCAGCGAAGGACAACCGCACGCTGGACATGTATGACCGTACACTGCGTGATTTCACGAATTACATGCACAGCAAGGAAAGCGTGAACGGCAACGGCAAGACGTGGTATCAGCAGTTTAAGCATGCGTGGCCGGCAAAGAAAGGGCCGGTCGCTTATTTCTCCTTCGAATATGGCCTGCACGAGAGCCTGCCGATGTACTCCGGCGGCCTCGGCGTGCTGGCCGGCGATCATCTGAAAGAAGCCAGCGACATGGGCGTGCCGCTCGTCGGCGTCGGCTTCCTTTACTTGCAAGGCTACTTCCGCCAGCGCATCACCGAAGACGGCTGGCAGGAAGCGAACTACGATCAGCTCGATTTCGAGCAGTTGCCCATCACCCAGGTGCATGACGCCGCCGGCGACCCCCTGGTGCTGTGCGTCGAAATGCCCGGCCGCTGCATATATTTCAACATGTGGAAGGCGCAGATCGGGCGCGTGCCGCTGTATCTCATGGATACTGACCTGCCAGAGAACTCGCCGCAGGATCGCGTGTTGACGCAGCGGCTTTACACACCAGACCCCGACACGCGCATCAACCAGGAGATGGTGTTGGGCATTGGTGGCGTGCGCGCGCTGCGCGAGATGAAGATTGCGCCAGCGGTGTGGCATATGAACGAGGGTCATCCCGCATTCCTGACGCTGGAGCGCGCAAGAGAGCTGGTGCAAAAGGGCAAGACCTTCGAGCAGGCGGTCCAGATCGTGAAGAAGAACACCGTCTTCACCACGCACACACCGGTGCCGGCGGGCAATGACAAATTCCCGGCCTGGCAGATCGACCGTCACCTCAACGGCTTCTGGGAACAACTCGGCATCACCCGCGACCAGTTCATGGCGTTGGGCAATGATGAAGGCGCCTTCGGCATGACCCCGCTCGCGTTGCGCCTGTCTTCCAAGGCAAACGGCGTAAGCGAGTTGCATGGCGAGGTGAGCCGCGCGATGTGGAAGTGGATGTATCCAAACGGAGATGTGCCGATCGGCCACATCACCAACGGCATTCACACGCAGACGTGGCTGTCGCGGCGCATGAAGCGACTATTCGATGGCTATCTCGGCGCCGGCTGGCTCAACCGCCTCGACGACCCTGAAACATGGGAGATGCTCGACGAAATCCCCGATGACGATCTGTGGACTGTCCGCAAGCACCTCAAGCGCAAGCTGGCCTCGTTCATGCGTGACCGCGCGCGCGTGAAGTGGATCACACACCTGCAACACCCGGTGCAGATCGTGGCCGGCGGCGTGCTGATCGATCCCAATGTGCTGACCATCGGCTTTGCGCGCCGCTTTGCCACCTACAAGCGCGCCACGCTGATGCTGCGCGATGTGCCGCGCCTGATGCGCCTGATCAACAACCCCGCTATGCCCGTGCAGATCCTGTTCGCCGGCAAATCGCACCCAGCCGACGAACCAGGCAAGCGATTGATTCAGGAGCTGTATCGCACGGTGAAGAACGCCGACAGCGCCGGCCGGCTGGTGTTCATCGAGGACTACGACATGAACGTGGCGCGCTATCTGGTGCAGGGCGTGGACGTGTGGATGAACACACCGCGCCGGCCCTACGAGGCCAGCGGCACCAGCGGCATGAAGGCCGGCTTGAATGGCGCGCTCAACTTCAGTGTGCTGGATGGCTGGTGGCGCGAATGCTGGAATGGCAAGAATGGCTGGGCCATTGGCGAGGACAAGAGCTTCGACGACATCGAAAAGCAAGACCATGCTGATTGCGAGTCGCTCTACAGCACGCTGGAAAATGAGATCGTGCCGCTGTACTACAGCACCGACGACGACGGGCTGCCGCACGAATGGTTGAAATGGATGCGCGAGTCAATTCGCACGGTGGCGCCGGCATTCAGCACGCGCCGCATGGTGAAGCAATATGTGCAAGAGGCATATGCGCCGCTGGCGAATGACAAGTAGCTGAACGTCAGCCACAGAAAAGAAAGAACACGTCACCGATTGGAGACGTGTTCTTTTTGTGTCGGCGTGATCCGTCGCTATCGCGCCGACTGATGCTGCGCCGGCGCGCGCTGCGGTTTGGCGGCCTGCTCTGCCCGCGCGACCAGCTTATCCATCTCCGTGATGACGAGGCGCGGATCATCCCAATGCACCTGCGCGCCAGCATATTCAGCCGGCACCACGCGCCAGTTTGGCAGGTTTGCCAGTTGCGCCGCGCGATCGAAGCGGGCAAATGGATCCTGCCCATAGATCAGCAATGACGGTTGTGTGAGCGCGCAATAGGTTTGGAAGATTGCCGGCGTGGATAGCTTCGCTGCAAGGGCGTGAAACGGCGCCACCTCAGCATCAGGCTGGTGACTGGTGACATAGGCATAGTTCACCGTGTTCTTGCTCACTGGCGTCTTCTGGCTGATGCGCAGTAAATTCTTCAGCCCCGGGCGCGAGGTGAGCAGATCGAACAGCGGTCGCGCCCACAGCGGCGTGCGCAGCAGGCCCAACACCACATCACTGCCCAGCTTCATCTCATCGCGCATGCTCATGCCGGTGGGCGAGATGAAGGTAAGCGCGCGAAATTTGTCGGGGCGCGCCAATGCAGCCTGCGCCAGAAATTCGCTGCCGAGCGCAAGCCCGGCCGCATCCACGACCTCATTGCCCAGCGCCTGCTCGATCAAATCGAGGATGGCATCGCGGTAGAGTGCCGGCGCATAGGGGCGGTCGCCGCGCTCAGAGAAACCGAAGCCAGGCAGGTCAAGCGCGATCACACGCCGGCTGTGCGAGTAATAGTCAAACAGCGGCTTCATCTCGTAGCTGGATGCAGCCGCGTTGATCGAATGGATGAGCAACAGTGGTGGAACGCCCTTCTTCAGCGGGCCGGCGCTGTAATAGGCCAGCATGCCGCTGCGCCGGCTGCGAAACTGCATCAGATCGCCCTTCACCGCGGCAGTCATGGGAATGTAGTGGAACACGCGCGTGCGCGACCACGCGATGGCCGCAAGGCCAACACCGGTGAGCGCCAGTGCGCCAGCAGCCAGCACCGCTGGCACCACTGAATGCTTCCTTTGCGGCGCCGGCATGGGCGCAATCGCATGGGGCGAAGGGGCGTTGTGTGCAGGCATGTCAATGTGTTGCGCTGGTCCGGCATGCGTGTGTGAATTCAAGGCATCGGCGATACGGCGACCTGCGCCGGCGGCCCACCCGCGCTCTGCGATTGTATAGCAACCACATTCGATGCGACACAACCTGGATGCCGTCTGCCAAATTGTGCGAAGATTGGCGCAGCATGAAGAAGATCACATTCAACATCGTTCTCTCCGTGATGGCCGCTGCAACCATGTTGCTCTCGCCGGCGCAGCCCATGCAGGCCGCCGGCCAGCGATTTCTCGCGGTCGCCGCGCCTTTCCCCACTGTCGCCGATGGCCTGACCTTCGATCAATTGAAAGCATTCTGGGCCGGCGATGCAGCCGCCCTCAGCGACCTCAGCAACAACGGTGAAGCGCCGGCGCTGTTCGTCACCGACGAAACGATGGCTGCGCTCAAGGGCATTCTCGGCGAGCCGGGCAGCAAGGCATTGATGCAGATCGTGCCGGCAGACGGCCTGCTCGGGGCGGCTTGGAGCGCGCGGCCGGCATCGTTCGCCATCCTGCCCTTCGACCAGCTTGAGCAGCGCTGGAAGTTGCTGCATCTCGACGGCGTCAACCTGTTCGACAAGCAAGCCGACGTGAGCGCTTATCCGCTGATGACCAGCGGGCCGGCGAACCGCGACCTGAGCAAGATGACTGTGGTCGCAATGACCGGCGTCACGGCGCTGGTGCGCGGCACGGCGGTGATGATGGAGAAGAAGGGCGTGCTGTACCCCGGCGCGGCCATTCGGGATTGGCTGCGCAGCGCCGACATCACCCACATCAGCAACGAAGTGTCATTCTGGGACAAATGCCCCTACCCTTCCTTCAATGATGGCGTGACGATGTGTTCAAATCCGAAGTACATCAAGCTGCTCGAAGACGTTGGCACAGATGTAATCGAGCTGACCGGCAATCACCTGTGGGACCGCGGCGCGGACAAGCTGAATGGCACGCTCGACATGTACGATCAACTCGGCTGGCAATACTTTGGCGGCGGGCGCAATGCGGCAACCTCGCTGCGGCCGGCCAGGTTTGCGATCAACGGCAACAAGATCGCCTTCGTCGGCTGCAACTGGTTCGGCTCAAACTGGGCAACCGACACGCGCGCCGGCTCGGCACGCTGCGGCTCCAACAGCCCGCGCGACCTTGACCTCATCATCGATGCCATCAAGCAGGAACGCGCCGCGGGTTACCAAGTCATTGTCGGCATCCAGTATCTTGAGCTGTACAACTACGCCGCAACGCCGCAGCAGCACAAGGACTTCGACGCCCTGCGGCAGGCCGGCGCAGTGGTGGTGAATGGCAGCCAGGGACATCATGCGCAGGGCTTCGATGTGAACGAGCAGGGTTTTCTGCACTACGGCGTGGGCAACCTGTTCTTTGGCGATCAGGCCGGCGCCGGCACGCACCAAACCTTCGTCGACCGGCACGTGTTCTACAACGGCCAATATCTCGGTGTCGATTTGCGCACCGCATTCATCATCGACAACAGTCAGCCGGTGCCGATGAGCGCCGATGCCCGCGCGACGCTACTGCGCAAGCTGTTCGACGTGAGTGGGTATCGATAAGCTGTGAAATTCGCGTTCTTGATGGAGCGGAGCGCCCGCGACGATTCACGCATATCGATTCGGATCGAGCAGCGCCATATTGAGTGAGGGCGTCTCGCCGCTCAGCACCTCGCACACCAGCTTGCCTGTGATTGGCCCCAGGCTCATGCCCATCATGGCATGGCCGGCGGCGACGCTTACATTCTTGTAGCGCTTCAACCGCCCGACATAGGGTAGGCCATCCGGCGACACCGGCCGCAAGCCGCGCCAGGGCCGCACGCCGGCGAAGTCCTCCGCCTTGAATTTCGGATAGTACTTTGGGACGGCGTTGATGATGCCGCGCACGCGCGCCGCGTTGATCGATTCATCGAGGCCGGCGATCTCCATCGTGCCGCCCACGCGCAGCGCACTGCCCATCGGGGTGACCGCCACGCGCGCCTCGACAAAGATGGCGCAGATCTCGGGCAACTGCGGTGGCGCAGGCAGTGTCAGGCTGTAACCTTTGCCGGCCTGCATCGGCAGGTTCACCTGCAAGTCGCGCGCCATGTTCGGCGTCCACGCGCCGCCGGCGATCACATATTCATCAGCCTGCATCTCACCCTTCGACGTGACAACCGCCTCGACACCGTCGCCGCTGATGCGCCAGCCAGTCACCTCGGTCTGCCAGCGAAATTCAGCGCCATTTGCGATCAGGTCGCGGGTGAGGCCGGCGACAAATCGTTGCGGCGTGAGATGGCAGTCGTTCGGATAATACACACCGCCGGCGATATCCATCGTCACGTTGGGGTCGAGTTGCGCTGCCTGCTCAGGCGTCATCACTTCGGCAGGGATGCCGAGCGCATGCGCCGTTTTCGCTGTCTCGCCCTCTTCGTGCAAGGCATCTTCGCGCTTGCACAGCATCACCAACCCGCGCTGCACCAGGCCAAAGTCGTTGTTGCGCTGCGCGGCCAGCTCGATATAGCATTGCCGGCTGGCCATGCTCAGATCGCGCAGCACCGGCGCAGCCTGGGCAACGTGCTCGGTTGTGGCGGCCTGCCTGAACTTCAAACTCCAATCAATCAGGTCTTTATCGATGCGCGGCTTGATGTAGAACGGGCTTTCGGGCTGCCACATGGTGCGCAGGCCATATTCGATCATGCCCGGGGCGGCGAGTGGCACGAAGTGGCTTGGCACGATCATGCCGGCGTTGCCGAGCGAGCATGAATCATGATCTAGCGCGCCGCGCTCGACAACGATGACACGATGCCCCTTGCGCAATGCAAAATGCGCGACGCACAGGCCAATCACGCCTGCGCCGGCGACAAGCACGGTCTTGGTTGCAGTCATTTGTGGCGAGTGTAATACCGCCGCCAACTGACAACAATGCACCTTGCATATATGAATGCAAATCGGTCCAGGCTGCGTAATAGCAGCAAGGAATAAAATACGCTGTTGCAACAATTCGCAACAGCAAAAAGCAATGCCAAACACCGATCAGCCCGATCTTTCCCGCGTCATCCGTCAGCGCGGCTTCCGCATGACGCCGCAGCGCCAAATGATTTTGGATGCGGTGGCTGCTGGCAGGGGTCACAGCACGCCGGAGCAAATTTACAGCCGCGTAGTGAAGAAGGCGCCGGCGATCAACCGTGCAACTGTCTATCGCACCCTTGATTTTCTAGCCGAGCAACACCTCATCACCAATTGCGATCTCGGCACAGGCAGCAAAGTGTATGAGATGGCCGGCGCTCAACCGCACCACCATCTGGTCTGCGAGCGCTGCGGGCGCGTGGAACAGTTCGGCCACGAAATGATGGAAGCTGTCTTCAAGCAGATTGAAATGAAACATGGCTTCAAGATAACCACCGACCATCTGGCTTTGTTCGGTCTGTGCCGGCAGTGCCGATTAAAAAGTGAAGACTCAAAAGGAGAATCGCTCTAATGCTCGCATCCCCTGCTCAACTACATATCCCTGATGGCTTCTTGTCCGCACCAGTCGCCGTCTTGTTTTGGATCCTTTCAGCCATCGTCATTGCAATTGCACTGCGCCGCGTCAATGCCGATCTGGGTGAGCGGCATGTGCCGATGATGGGCGTGCTGGCGGCGTGCATCTTTGCCGGCCAGATGCTGAACTTCGCCGTCGCCGGCGGCACATCCGGCCACCTGCTCGGCGCAGCGCTCGCAGCCATCCTGCTCGGCCCATGGGCGGCAGTGCTGGTGATGACCAGCGTGCTTGGCGTGCAGGCGCTGATCTTCCAGGATGGCGGCCTGCTCGCGCTCGGCGCAAATATCTTCAACATGGGCATCATCGGCGCATTCGTCGGCCACTTCGCCTATGCCACACTGCGCCGGCTCTCTGGCAACAAAGCCTGGGGCATCTTCGCTGGCGGGTTCATCGGCGCATGGCTGGCGGTGGTGATCTCGGCACTCGCATGCGCGCTGCAGCTCGCCCTCTCCGGCACCTCGCCGGCCAACATCGCAGTGCCGGCGATGGGCGGCGTGCATGTGCTGATCGGCATCGGCGAAGGGTTGATCACCGTCGGCGCGCTGGCCTTCATCTACGTCGCGCGCCGCGATTTGCTCGGCATCGGCGAAGGCAAGCCGGCTGGCAAGGCTGTGTGGGTTGCCGGCTTGGTGATCGCGCTGGCGCTGGCGATCATGTCACCACTCGCATCGGCCCATCCCGACGGGTTGGAGTGGGTGGCCGAGCAGGCCGGCTTTCTACATCAAGCGTCCAGCGCGCCGTACAGCATCATCCCCGACTACGTCATGCCGGGTGTATCGAACGAAGCGCTGGCAACCATCATCGCCGGCATCATTGGTGTGATGATCGTCGCCGCAGTTGTCGGCGCGCTGGCGCTTTCGCGACGCAATGCACAGGGCAAGACGCAATAGATTTGACATGCTGATTCGCAGACAAGCCAACATTTCGAAACGAGTGTGACCGTCTGTCTCATCACGCGCAACGCACAATGCACATTCATTTTCTCGATCCCTATGAGCCAGGGAACAGCCCGATCCATACACTCGATGCGCGTGTGAAATTCGTGCTGACGGTCACATTCATCCTCACCACTTCACTCGCGCCGGCGGGCGCCTGGCCAGTG
>CAZPVX010000009.1:96864-126129 GCA_964590135.1 uncultured Anaerolineae bacterium
CCGCCCTGCAGGATTTCCAGGAAGACCTGCTGCCGCTCTTTCTGCTGTTCGCCATCAGCATCAGCGTCATCGTCCTGTCAGATCTTGGCGTCGGCACGGTGCTGAAGCGCGCCGCCATTGCCATTCCATTTGCGCTGGCTGCGCTGCCGGTTTTGTTCACGGTGAAGGGTGAATCGCTGCTCATGGCGCAACTCGGCTTTGTCACGCTCACGATCAGCGCAGAGGGCGCAGAGCGCTTCTTCAGCATCCTGCTCAAGTCATACATCTCGCTACAGATGGCAATCGTGCTGGCAAGCTGCACGCCCTTCCCACAGTTGCTGATGGCGATGCGCGCCGTAAAAATTCCGCGCTTGCTCGTCGCCATCTTCGGGTTGATGTGGCGCTATCTATTCGTGCTGGCTGATGAGGCGACGCGATTATTGCGCGCGCGGGCCGCACGCAGCGGGGCAACGCCGCAAGCCGGCCTCAAAACCGGCGGCTCCATCGCGTGGCGCGGCAGGGTCGCCGGCGGCATGGCCGGCAATCTTTTTCTGCGCGCACTCGACCGCGGGGATCGCATCTACGCAGCCATGGCTGCGCGCGGTTACGACGGTGAAGTGCGCGGATTCGCCTTGCCGCGCGTGCCAGCCACGCATCAAGTCGTGCTGATTGCCGGACTCATTGTGCTGGCGGCATTGTTTGGGTTGTCTCGTCTGTTTGGCGCGTAATGGTTTTACATCATGCATCACTCAATCCATGTGGATGGTCTGTCGTTTAAGTATCCGGATGGCTACCCGGCGCTGAAAGATGTATCGGTTGCCATTGCACCGGGTGAAAAGGTGGCATTGCTGGGGCGCAATGGCGCCGGCAAATCCACGCTCATTCTGCACCTTAATGGCATCTTCCCCGTTCAACAGGGCCGCGCGCAAGTGTGCGGCATCGATCTGAAAGGGTGCAACAAGCAGGAGTTGGCGCAAGTGCGGGCCGCGGTGGGATTGGTTTTTCAACAGCCCGACGACCAGCTCTTCTCACCAACGGTGTTCGACGATGTAGCCTTCGGACCTATCTATCAGGGACTGCCAGAGCAGGTCGTGCGCGAACGCGTGACGCAGGCATTGGCGGATGTGCATATGGGCGAATTCGGCGACCGCGTATCACACCACCTCAGCGTCGGGCAGAAGAAGCGCATCGCGATTGCCACGGTGTTGTCGATGCAACCGGAAGTGCTGGTGCTGGATGAGCCAACCGCCGGTTTGGACCCGCGCGGCCGGCGTGAACTCATCAACCTGTTGCGCGAATTGCCGCCGACCATGCTCGTCTCCACGCACGATCTGCGCATGGCGCAAGAGCTTTTCCCGCGCAGCATCATCATGGACAATGGCTGCGTGGTAGCCGACGGTGCGACACAGGCATTGCTAGCTGATGACGCGTTGCTCCATGCGCATGGACTTGAACATCCGTGATTTGTGCAACGCCTGAAGCACGCTGAAGCGCTGCAGATGCCATCATTCACTTGCGTACAATCGCTTCATGCGACCGACTGCGATCACTGCCGACAAGACGCGCGCCATACTTGCGATCACCTGGGACGATGGCCAGACTACCGAGCTTCCCTTCAAGCTGCTCAGCGATGCCTGCCCCTGCGCCACCTGCAACGAGGAGCGCAACAACCCTGATCCGCTCAAGATCATTCGCCCGCGTTCGTACACGTTGGAGTCGATCAACCCTGTCGGCAGCTACGCCATCAACATCACATGGAAGGGCGGCTGCCGCTATGGAATTTATTCGTGGGAGTATCTTCGCAAGCTCGCCACGCTGTTGAAATAGCCCTGCGATGCGCAACTTGCCAGCGGCAACGATCACAATCACCGGCTCTTGTTAAGAGTTGCAACCTTCATGGAACAGCCACCAGCCTGAGATCGAATACGATGTCGCTGCTGCTGGCAGCGCGCTGATGCAGTTCCACTGCCAATGTGTTGAGGCCGTCTGCCAGTGCGCCTGGTGGTATCACATAGCTATAGAACGTCGCCTCGCCAGCGCCGCTCACAGTCTTCGCCGCCCGCGTCTTGTAGCCGATTGTCCCCGCCGGCATGTTTGAACGGGCCACCTCTGTCCCATTCAGATACACCACCGCCCCATCGTCTCGCCGCACATACAGCGTCAAGGTCTGATATTGGCCCGGATTCACCACGTTGAAGGTGTGGCGGAAGTAGGTTGTGATATAGCGCGCGCCACTCGGCCCGCCATTGACCGTGGTCGATACCGAGATGCCATATCCCAGCGGAGCAGGGCCTTGCAGCCAGCTTGTGTCCACAAAACCCGATGTGCGCCAGACAGTGCCTTGATTTGTGCCGTTGTCCAGGTAGCGCCAGGCGCTGCCCGACGCCACCAATGTCACTGGGCCGGAAGCTGTTGGTGTCGCAGTCGGCGTGGGTGTCGGCTGCGGCGTCTCCGTCGGCACACTCGTCGGCGTGCTGGTGGGCGTCGGCTGTGGCGTCTCTGTCGGCTCACTCGTCGACGTGCTGGTGGACGTGGGTTCAGGCGTGTTCGTGTTCGTCGGCGTCGGTGTCGCAGTTTCCGTCGGCTCAGGTGTGTTGGTGGGTGTCGGCTGCGGTGTCTCCGTCGGCTCACTCGTCGGCGTGCTGGTGGACGTGGGTTCAGGCGTGTTCGTGTTCGTCGGTGTGGGTGTCGCAGTCTCTGTTGGCACTGGTGTGTTGGTGGGTGTCGGCTGTGGCGTCTCTGTCGGCTCACTCGTCGGCGTGCTGGTGGGCAATGGCGCGCCAAATTGATACACCTGTTCGTCAAATATCTGACCCAATGCGTTCATCGGTGACACAATCACCGTGTTGCCATCCACGCTCACTTTCACGAAGCTGTAGACGGAATCTTTTGATGCCGGCGTCGGCGCAGCGCCGCAAGCATAGCCCTGGTTTTTCGAATTCGACCAGCCCAAGGCATAGGCATCTGTGCTGCTGCAGCCGGCATCCATTCGTTGCAGTTTCACGCCACTGGCGCCGACGACATAGGTGATCAACCCATCGACCACGTTGCGCTGATATAGATGGGCATGGCCATTGAACGCAAGATTGACACCGTATTGCCGAAGCAGACCTTCCAGACTGTTCTGGCCTTGCAGATACTCATCAGACTCCTCGTCGGCATTGTCCGAAAACAACGGGTAGTGGAAGAAGGCGAACTTGATCACATTTGGATGAGTCGCCAGGTCATTCACCAGCCATTGCACCTGCGCGCTGGAGGGGGTCCAGTGATAGTCGTAATCCACCTGATAGGATGAACTGGCATTGCCGATATTCGTGTCCGACCAGGCTGCATGCAACACATAGAAGCGCGCAACGCCGGCATCAAACGCGTACCACGCGCTCGGATAGTTTCGCCCGCTGATGCCGTCGATGCCGCCGTAGTACTCGCTCACATATTTCCCATTCGACAGTTGCGCCGCCCGCGTCTGCGGCCAGTTGAGCAAGTGCGAGTTGCCGGCAGAATCAGCATTTGAGATGCCATGGTTGCCTAGCGCAGGAAACATCGCCATCGACCGCCCTGGCACGCCCCACCCTTGCGGACCAAACACGCCGCTGACGCCTGCGCCGGTCTCCACCAAATCACCGTAGTTCGTCTGGCTGCCCGAGGAATATGCGTTGTCGCCAGTAGTCAGGGCAAAGCGCGCGCCGCTCTGCGCAATCAGCCCCATCAACGCCGATTGATATGGCTCACCATTGTCAACATCGCCCCAATCCCCCAGCACGATAAAGGAAAAAGGTGTCGTCGAGCCGGCCGGCAACTGCGTTGTGAACTCCGGGGCTGGATCACTGCCCAGCAAATCCACTGCCGGCTCGGACCCCAGAAACACCCGATAGCAATAGCGAGTATTGGCCGTCAGCGTCAATGCGGCTGCCCATTGGTATATCGTATTCGAATTGACATTGATGCTGCTCTTCGTCGCCGGCGCTTGATGCGCGGTGCAAGCCTCGCCGGGCACTTGCCCATAGGTCACATAGCCGGAGGTGCTTGAGGTGTTGGTCGCCCAGTTGATGGTGACATACGGGCCGACCAGATCCGTCAGATAGGGATAACGGCGCAGCTGTGAGGCATAGGCTGCCGTCGTGATGGGTTCTTCAGAGGTTGTTTCTTCGCTCACCTCCTGTTTCTGCGGCGCGCCGTTGATGATGATCGGAAGGTAGACAGCCGGCGGCAGAAAATCGCTCGCAACCATCGTCCTGCCGGCGCTTGTGCCAACCACCGTCTCGGGGAAGGAGCGGTTGCCCACCGTGTCGATCGCCTCGATCGAATAGACGTAGCTCGCGCCCGGCTTCACCGATGTATCGCGGTATTGCAACGTGCCGCTATCGACCAGTTCCAATCGCCTGCCATTGCGCTTGATCAGGTAGCCGGTAAGGTCGGTGTTGTCATTGGATTCATACCAGTCGAGCAGGATATGGTCTGGAAATGTGGTGGCGGTCAGGCCTTCAACCGTCGCTGGTCGCTCATCATCGGGCAAATCGGGCATTCTTGGCGTGACCACCCTCACCGCTTTCGAAGCGCGGATCTGGCTGCCGGCGCCATCGATAGCCGCCACCGAATAGCGATAGCGGCTGCCCGGGGTTGCGCCCGTGTCGACATACGATGTTGTTGTGGCCGGCAAGGTGACGATCAACCTGCCGTCGCGGTAGACATTGAAGCTGGATGGTGCCGACAGACCTGCTGGCACAATCCAGACGAGATCCACCTCACGCACATTCGTGGCAATGGCGCGGAGCTTGATGTCTGGAGTGGCGCTTTCAGGCGCGAACTTCGCTGCATTGCCAGGCGCGATTGAGTTCAAGCCGGCGTCTGCCGGCAGGCTTGCCAGCAAAACAGTCAGCGCTGCAATGCTCAGGGCTGCAAACCATGCCCGGCGTCTCCGTGGTGATGACATGTTTGTTCCTCCACAATTGCGCTATGGCGCCAGCCGTATCTCCTGCAGCACATCCAGATAGCGCCGACCATGCACCACGCTCGGCTCGATATGCGAGTTTTCGCTGAACTCATTCCAACTGATCAGACCAATGACATCCGGTGACGCAGCAGCAGCAGCTGAAAACTGCCGGCGCAGCGTTTCGCCATCCTTGCGTTCGATCACCTGTGTGCCACCCACCAGACGCGCGTCGAAGCCCGGCGCGGCCGGCGCAATCCACAGGCCATTGCGCGCGTGAATCGCATTCGCCATCTCTTTCAGCTTGGTTGCATGACCCGCGTTGGTGTCCACATTCACGGATGACCAGTAATAGGCATTCCCATCCACCAGATGCGCAATGCGCAAGTAGTCTTTCACATTCTTGGCCGTGGCAAGAATCAGCAGCTTCTCGCGGCGCGGCGCGGCAACGCTCTCCACCTGCCTGGCAGAGAATTTCCACGTGCCAGACCAGATCACAACCGGCTTTGAAAACACCTGCAGGCATGGATGCTGCCCGTAATGCACGATGAATTCATCCAGATCAGCGCCAATGCGGTTGATGGTCAATGGATCGCGCGAGAAATCCAATGCCTGATAGATCACGATGAGTTTGAATGCCTCTTCGTCGGCGATGCGGAGAAGCTTTTCCAGACGGGCATTGAGTTTCCCGGAGCTCTTCCAACTGACAATGAACCCGTCGATGCCTGTGTCCCTTGCCCATGCGATATGTTGCCGCATCACGCTCTCGTCGTCGCTGGAATATCGCCCCAATTGCGGGTAGTCAATCTTGGCTCGATCCCACGATTGCAGATCGAACCAGATGTAGTAATAGGCAAACAGCGGCGTGCGCTGCTGGGGGAGCGGCGCCGGGCTGGATTTCATCAGCGCGGCCGGCGGGGCGCCCTGCTCCAACTCCGGCGCATACTCAATCTCGTCCGGCACATCCGAGGCTGTGCGGGCGCATGCGGCAACAGCGAAAGCCAGCGCAGCCAATACGGCCCAAACGCGCCATGCCCCGTGAGGGTGCATGCGTGGAGATGTATTCATCGCTCACCTCATGCCGCTCAGCAGTCGGATCAGCGCCTTGCGCCGGCCCATCAGCAGCGCAGCCATCGCCAAAAACACCATCACCCCGCCCACGATCACCAGATCCAGATAGCTGATCACCGCAATGCTCACTTCGCGGTTGCGCGACAGCGCGACCAGCATGGGTGAGCGAATGCCCTGCACCTCCTGCACAGTGACGGTGTAACTTCCGCGCGAGAGCGATTCAAGGCGCATCTTTCCAGTTGGATCGAGTGCGACATGGCGCGAATCGCCACCTGGATAATCCACGCGCAAGCCCTTGCCCAGCGGCGTGCCAAGCAATGCGTCGCTCACCTCCACCTCCAGGTCGTGCATCTGCAGCTTCATCGTCCACTGCGCATTCGGCGCGACCTTGAAGCGTTGCTGACCTTCATTCACCACGTTCACACCGTCAACAGTGATCTTGCGCAACTGGTATGAGACAGGCGAGACCAATAGCGTTTTTTCGAGGCGAATGATGCGATTCGCTCTCAGCCATTGCAGACCATCACTGGTCGCGCTGACTGAGATAGCCTCGCCGGCGCTGGTGATCAGCAAAATGTTACCCAGTCGGCTCGGCGCCACTTCTCGCCCCGCTGTCTCCTCCACGAATCGCAGAATGACCGGATGGCTGACGTTGAATCCGATTTGATACGTCGTGGTGACGTCCGAAGTCAACCGCAACTTGCGCGTGGTCGACAGCGTGCCATCTGACCAGCGATCGAACTCGACGCGCACAGTGCTGATCGGCAGTTGATGCGGCAACACCGCTACGGTCAAAGCGCCGCTCGTGCTGATGGCCGTTCGCGCCACGCCAGCCGCGTCAGTCTCCAGCACGGCATCGCCAATGCGAATCTGGATGCCTTGCAGCGGCGGCACGGTGCGCAATTCCAGAATGCGCGGCAACAGCAGCAGCCGCACGCTGGCAACTGCGCCGGCCTGGTTTGGTGTGGCGCGCAAAGTGGCGCTGATGACGTGCGAACCTGCCGCCAGGCTGCGCGGCAACTGCAATTCGATCCGCCCTCCAGCATCGGTGTTTGCGCCGCGCAGGAAGGCGCCATCCACGAAAAATCGCACAAAAGCAGCAGGGATGGGTCTGCCATCAGACGACAGTTGCGCCACATAGGTGATGTCGTCCCCCACGTAGGCTGGCGCAGCGGTGACTGTGCGCGCAAATGTCAACAGCGTCGCAGTCGGCGGCGCAACCATGATGATGGATTGCCGCTGTGCCGGCAGATAATCCCTCCGCCCGACGAAGATCACCTGCAAGATATGCGGTCCTGGATCAAGCGCCTTCTTGATCACGAAAACCACTGAGCCGCGCGCATCGGTCGTGCGCCGCTGAATTGCGCCGGCGACATGCAGATACAGGTTGTAGTTTGGCAATGCCGCGCCGGCTGCATCGAGCAGGCGCGCTGTCACGGTGAGCGCACCGCTTGGCATGATCGCCTGCTGCGGCGCAGCCACGATCAACGTGACGTGCGTTTTTGCACGCTTCGCTGGCTGGGCGGGTTCGCTGGCCGTGGGCAGGGCAGGTTTGGATTGCGTTGGCGCGGCCAACACCTGCAACTCCATCGTCGCCACCGAATCCCGCAGCATCGGCGAGCCTTGATACAGGTAATACAGGCGATAGCGGCCGCTGGCGAGCGGCGCGCGCACCACCCAACGCAGCCGGCCCGTCGCATCGCTGAACACCGTCGCCAGCAGCGTCGGCTTGGGCGGCGCCCCGCCCTGCTCATCAAGCGGTTCGAGATACAGTTTGACTCCGCGGTGCGGGATGCCGGCGTTGCCACCCTCGACGTGTCGATAAAAGACGCCGGTCACGGTGAAGGGTTGACCGGCGATGATCGGCGCGATGGGATCCATACGGATGACGGTGGGGATCGAGGCGCGAGGGCCGGAGGCAACTGCCGGCGCGGCGTGCGCGATACACGCCAGCGCCACCGCAGCGGTTGCTGCAAGCCAGAATACAAACACACCTTTCCAAGCCGATCTCCAAACGCGCAGGGTCATCGCATCACCTGTATCGATTTGCACGTGATCCAGCCCGTGCCGGCCCAGACGGTCGCGCCACGAGCATCGACCACAGCAACACCACCACCAAGATCACGCCCAGCGCCAGCGCGCCACCATAGAACACAAAAATCCATGCGCGCGCCGGCTCGCGTGCTACGGGCGCGTCTTGCATCACGCGCTCCCAGGGCAGAAATTCGGCCGCGCGCGGGCCGGCGTCAAAATTGAATGCGCCGAGGATGTTGTTGACGTTTGCGTCGCGTGATCCCAACGGAGCAAGATCCCAGTTGTATTCAATGAATCTCAGGATGGAGTTGTGCTCCAGCACCGTGTCATCCACTTTGCCGGCCCAGGCATATGGGCTGATCAATATCGCCGGCACGCGCAGACCCAGCCCAAACTCATCGACGACCGGCGGCTTCACATGGTCATACCAGCCGCCGGATTGGTCGTGCGTCCACAACAGCGCCGAAGATTCCCATGCGCTGCTGCGCATCAACTCTTGCATGACAACCTTCAGATGCCGTTGCCCCAGCATCAGGCTCTTGGGTGTCGGCTCGCTGGCGCCATTCGCCACGACGTACGACACTGCCGGCAACGCGCCCTTCTGCAAATCCACGTAGAACTCCTTCAGGTCGACGATGCGTTTCGAGAGCACAGGGTCATCGATGTAACGCGCCAGATTCAACAGCGGAACCTTCACGATCTGGCGCGGCAGGGCTTCATTGGGCACACGGCTGCGAAAGGTCACATTGGGCTTGTAGTCCTCGACGTAGAACTTCCATGAAATGCCGCGCGCCTGCAATCGGTCGAAGATGGTGCGCAGATTGCCGTAGCCCTTCGGCGGGATGCTCTTCGACTTGACCGATACACCAGAGACCCAATGCATCTGGTTGCGATTGGTCGCGTTGAGCTGGCTTTGCACGGAGCTGAAGTAGTGATCAAACAGGACGAAGCGATCGGCAACGTTCCAGAAAAATGGAATATGCCTTTCGGTATAGCGAGACAGGGAGATGAAGCCCGAATATCTGCGCGCCGGCGCATCCAATAATTCCACAGACTCCATCTGCGTTGCCTGCGGTTTGGCGCAGGTCTTGTGCGCGGCGCCCAGCAACACGCAGGTGTCGTCGGGCATGCCCTCGGCGCCCGGGTAATCGCCGAAGTAGCTGTCGAAGCTGCGCTTCTCTTCCATCAGCACCACAAAATGGCGGATGGGTGTGCGCGTCGCCGGCTGCTGCGGCACTTGCGCTTGTGCCGGCGCTTGCAGCGCAAGTGCAAGGGCAATGCCGGCGCCGGCGAGATGATGTCGTTTCACGGATGCACCTCGTACACGACGATGATTTCCCTGTCACCGACAAATTCAGCATGCACAGGTCGGCCGTTGTAGCGCTGCACATACTTCAGCAGCTTGTTTGAGAAAAAGCGCGAACGCCCCGCGGAGTACGCATCCCACACGATGTAGTGAATCTCCCCTTTGCGCAATTCCAGATCGGGATTCACGATCGGATCGTAGGCGGGATTGCGCTCCAACGGGTTGATGCTGATGGACAGCATGTGCGTTTTACGATGACCGTAGAACTGGATCAAGTTGGCGATGGCCGGCCCAGCGGCCAATACCTGCGCGTCTTTCACTGTGTTCTGCTTGAACCACAATCCCGTCTCGCGGCCACCTGGCAACCCACCGGCGCCGGCCAGCCCGCGCGCATCCGGCGCAGCCAGGACGATATTGCTGCTCGGCACAGCCAGCGAGAGCGCGATGATGACCGCGCCGGCCAGCCCCAGCCAGCGCCACGCGAGGCGCAGTCGGCCCACATGCAAGGCGCAACCGGCGCGATCCATCCAGCCGGCGCATGCCACGGCGCTTAACACCGCCAGCGGCGGCATGGCCGGCAGCAGATATTGGAACCCCTTCACGGACCATAGTTGAAAGAACGCCACCGGCACAATGATCCACACGACCAGCAACGTTTCGCGCCAGGTGCGTTGCTTCCAGCGTGTGACCAGGCCGGCGATGGCGCTCAACACCAGCAGCACGCCAACCATTGGCACGACCGTCACCGCATAGAATTCCCAGCCGTGATTCGGACGCCGCAGCAATTGCCAGATCAGGTAGTTCTGACCGGTGCGCGCCGTGCCGCTCAGCGATATCACCAGCGGGAAGATAGCGATCAAAGCCAGGCACAATAGCGTGGCAATGACAAGGTCGCGCAGGCGAAGCTTGATCGAGGGGTTCAGCGCCAGGAACAAATACACCGCTCCGATCAGGATGATGCCAGTTTCCTTTGCAAGGAAGGTCAGCCCCATCAACACGCCGGCGGCATATAGCCAGCGCGCAGAGTAGGTCAGCGCATATTTCGCCAGCGTGCACACGGCAAAGGTCGAAAACAACGTCATCGACCCATCCAGCAGCACCTGGCGTGTGACGATGACGTGATATGGCATGAGCGCCATGAACAGCGCGGCCAGCAGGCCAGTCTTTGCGCCATACAATGTTTTGCCAAGCACAAAGGTGGCTGCCACCGTCAGCGCGCCGATGATGACCGACACCATTCGCCCCGCATAGTCGCTGACGCCAGTGAACGAATAGGTTAGCGCGAGCAAAAACTGGAAGAGCAGAGGGTGCGCTCTGAAGATTGGGAAGAAGGGCTTCAACTCGAGATCGTTCAAAATGCCGGCGGCCTGGCCGGCATATACGGCCTCATCGGTGTTGAAGCCGGTCTGATTGAGCCCAATCATGCGAATGACAAGGCCCAGCCCCAGCACGCCAGCCAACCCCAGCCAGGTCAGCCACGATATGCTGGTCCGCTTCGGCAAGCTCAGTGAAATCCTGCTCCTGTTCAAGCCGGCTGTCTCATCAGCGGGCAGATCAGCCGAGCTATTGGGCCGAATGCGCGCGGAAGTCGATGCTGGCATCATCCTGCAAACACCTCCCTTCGCGTTGAAGCCTCGCTCGATGTTGCGCGCCACGCTTCTTCAACAGGCGCCGCCTCAGCATTCACTTTGGCATCAACCAACGCCGTGATGCGCTTCCACCAACCGAAGTTGGCGCTGCGCATCAAGCTGGCGCTGCATCCAAGCAGCGCGGCGCTGACGATGGCGCGCTCCTGCTCATGCAAATCGCGGCCATCCCAGGTGAAAAGTTGTTGCCCGATGATCGGATAGGGTGGAAAGCCATACGCATCTTCAGCGTTGATCGAAAGCTCCTCCACAATCTCCTCATGGGTCAGCGCGCGCTCAGCCTCTGGCCCGCGCTCGATGACCACCGTCAGCATCAACCGGCCCCGGCTGCCAATGAGCGTGCCTGGCACCAGCCGATCGATCATGTATTTCGGCGGCGGAACGATCATCTGCACGACGGCGTTCAAGCTGGCCGCAGGGAAGCGGCTATTGCCCAGCGTCAACCCCACCTTGCGGCCCGATTTTGAATGCAGCCGGCTTTGCACCTGCAGCGCAGCGCGGTTCAGCAGCGGCAGCGGCGCAGTCTTGGCTGCATTCAGCGTGTGCGCGCTGATCGTCATTGGCTTGGGGTAACTCAGCACCGTGCCGTCGGCCGAGACGATGGTCATGTCGTCGGAGAGGAATTGGCAGGCCGGCGAATTTTTCGCCGTGAGGATGATGGTCGACGTCTTGCCTGTGTCAGTCTTGGCAGTCACCAACACGGCGCGACCATCGAACGACAGACAGGCAGCATGAATCAAGCTGTAGCCTTTCTGCACGAACGTCCAGCGCAGGAGCGGCTCGATGACGTTGGTGTACAGCACATGCGGAGAAAGCGCGATCAGCGGCGAGACCGTGACGGCAATGCTGTCACGATAGTCGACGCGAATCGAAAAGCCCAACTCGCCGAGGCCATCGTTGTAACAAACAGTCTTTCGCGCCGGCGCTGAGCGATCGGCAGCCGGCGCGTGCAACGTCGTCTGCACAGTCAGGTCGGCTGGGCCAGCCAGCGCCGGCACGCGGAAAAACCCCAGCTCAGGCAACCGGTGCGTGGACCGGATGCAAATGATGCTGTGGATGTCATAGCAGTATGCAAATGTTTTTTCAGACACAGCTTCTCCCTCTGCTTGCTTCAATCAATCAGTTGTTGGACTTCGCCCGGGGCCGGCAGCTTAACTGCGCCAGTGTAGACAGGCTTGGCTTGCTCCATTTTCTTCGTCGACCACAACAACTTGTCGGCAACGGTGTAGCGCAGCACAGTGGCGATGATGATGCTGATCAGATTGGCTGCGAGGTAATTGACCGAGAGGTCCTGCACCATGAGCGAAATCATCGGCCCACGGAAGAAGAACAGCACGTTGTTGAGCAGGAAGAAGCCAAAGAGCCGCAGACCCAGGGAGCGGCTTTCGTGCCGGTCGGAAAACACCCATCGCTCCGCCCAGAAAAAATTCCACAGCGTGGAGCATTGCGTCGCCAGCATGGCCGAAATCAGGTAGAAGATGTGGAACCATTCCGTGAAGATGGCGAGGGCGAGCGAATTGACGATCAGCCCTGAAATGCCCACCAATGCGAAACGCCCAAATCGTGGATCGCCCTTTGTCATGCGAAGCTCCATCAGCTTGCGGTAATATCGAAACACCTCACGCGCCGAGGCTTTGCTTTCGCCGGAGTGCCGCGGCTCCATCACGAACCCCACTTCGGAAATCTTCAAGGCTGGGAACTGCACGATCATCTCCAACAGGATTTTGAAGCCATTGGGGCGGAGCCGATTCAGATCGATTCTGTCGCTACGGACGAGGAAGAAGCCCGTCAGGGGGTCAGTCACCCTGCGCAACTGGTCGATGAAGAGCACGCGCGCGCTGAGGATGAAGGTATGCGAGATGACAGTGCGCAAGCTGCCCAGCCCCGGGGTGCTTGCGCCGGCAGCGAAGCGGCTGCCGATCACAAGATCACTGTCCGTGGACTGAGCATGGATCAACATTTTTGCGATCATTTCAGGTGGGTGCTGCAGATCGGCATCCATCACGCACAGCCATGCGCCGCAGGCCGCGCGAAAGCCTTCAACGACCGCGCCGCCCAACCCGCCGACGCGACACTCTGGCGCTCGCGCAATCAACCTGATGGCGAGTGATGAACGCGCGCCGGCCTCACGGATCTGCTGCGGCGTGTCATCGGTGCTGTCATCAACGAAGATCACCTCAGCGCGCAAGCCTTGCAATGCCCGCTCCAGCCGCGCAATCAACGGCACGATGTTGCCGGCTTCATTGCGCGTGGGTAGGATTATCGAGAGTAAATCGGAACCCGCGCTGGATACGGGATCGTTGCGCGAGCCGAATGATCGAGCAGGTGCAAGCAGCTGTGACATGGTTCCCCTCTCAGCACGCGTAAAGACATGCGCAAGAATTCATCCCTCATCATTTTCGAAGCAACTGCGCAGGCGAAATCATGCTTATCTCTTCATGTATTCGTGAGGCTCATCACGTATAATCGCAACGAACAGAACCGCCATGTTGCGCATTCTCAAAAAAGCAGCCATCGCAGTCGTGGCAGCCCTCTTCTTCGTCGTCACCACTGTGATGGGATGGATCGCCGGATTCATCGGCGCGTTCTTTCGAACACAAATCCCTGCACAGGATGACCCGGCTGCCGCGTCTCAGAGCGCATCCTCCACGACACCCGCAGCGCCGGCGCCTGATTCCGCCAAACGCCTCCCCTCCCAGGGAACTCGGTGAATCGCTTATAGCGCTGAATCAATGGCTTTTTGCGAGCAACCAGAGCGACCTTTCTCACCCATTTCCTATGTGCGCACATAGCCGTAGCTGACAAGCTTCATCGATTGATCTTGTATCAACCCGATGCCTGGAGCATAGGTTTTTTGCTCCACGGCCGGATCGATGGCGGATGACTCGCGCGTGATCAGAACATCGTTGAATTTGCCTGCCGGCGTTGAGAATGACCCTTTGATGTTCAGCACTTCTGCGCGATCCATCGCGACGCCAGGCGCAAGTTCCTGGTAATACTTCATCCCCACACTCGGTCTGCCGGGCATGATCATCCCCGGCTTGTTGCCGTTTTGATATGCCAGCCAGGCGCCGGCGTGGCCAGTCACCCTGCCATCCTTGTAAAAATCGACTTCCTCGCCGAAATAGAAAGCATCGCCAGTCGCCTCATCGATGGCGTAGAAATTGCGCGCCACCTCGTATAACGCGCCATTCTTCTCTTCGCGCTCTTCAACGACACGCGTGGTAATGCCATTGAACACCCGCGTTTCATCCAGCACGGCAATCACCAGTCTGGCATTGCCGGATGCCAGGGTGATCTGAAAGCCGGGTTTGAGGATGAAGTAGCGGGACTCGCCTGTGGGCGACAGCCGCCGGCCAGCCAGGTTGAACTCAGTTTGCCAGCCGGCAGCAGATGCAGACACGCCTGGCGGCGGCGCTGCGCAGCCGAGCAACGCCATACACAACGCCGCGCACAACGCAATACGAATCCGCCGGCCAAGCAGGGATGCAGGGATGCGCAACATGGTCATGCCTCCAAGTCTGCGCCAGCTATTTCGCCGACGGCAAGGGCTCCAGCGCCGGCGTGTTGGCATAGACTTCCTTGCTGTTCTCGTACGCACTCTTCTCCAGCGCAAGCGCCTTGGCGCGCACGTCTGCCATCTGCTCGTCGTCCAGCTTGTCCAGCCGTGTCAACTCCAGCGTCTCCTTGGTTTTCTCGCCGCTGCCGCGAAAGGCCACCCGCACATTGCCGACATTGCGCGCATAGTATTTCAATTGCTGCGCGTCTGGCTCGGCCTGGCTGGTTTCTGCAATCACCAGCACATCGTTGTAGCAATCCACCAGCACGCATGTGCTTTGGCCAACCATGTCCACTTGCCCGCGGTCGGTCCAGTTGACTGCCGGCCCCCAGCCTTGCGCATAGCTGGGCGTCCCGAGTTTGGGATCACTCTTCATCATGATGCCGGCCTGCGCGTCCTGAAAGCCATGGATCCAGGCCGGCGCTTCGATCAGTTTGCCCTCCTCATACACTTCAGGATATTCGCCCATGCGCCAGACGTTGCCGTCCGTGTCCTGCGCATAGAAGGCAAGCTCGGCCTCGGCCAGCACATCCTCGGAGTAATCCAGATCCCATGTCGCCAGCGCGCGCACGCCACCGATCATCTTGGTCAAGTCAGTCACATGAATCTCGATCCGATGCGGCACCAGCGCGCCATCATCTCGCACGGTGCTGCCCTCGTAGACGAAGCGCATGCCAGGCACCAGCGGCATCCATGGGTTGTTGATGTCGGTGGAGTCGGCGAATTTGCTCGCGTCGAAGGGTTCCAATTGCGGTTGTGCGACGGTCGCTTCAGCGACGGCCGTTGCCTCTGCCGGCATGGTGGGTTCTTGCGTCGGCGCCTGCTCCGGCGCCTCGGTTGGTTCCATGGTTGGCGTGGCAGTTGGGGCCACAGGCTGCGTGGCAGTCGGCGCAGGCGCCTGCGTCGGTTGCGGCGCGATGGTGGGCGCTGGCGTGGGTGTGTCTCCGCAGGCTGTCAAAATCACCAGAAGCGCTACTGCGCCGGCTGCGCATTGGACTCGATACGGTTTCATGTTTCTTTTCTCCTGGTAGAACACCTGTGGCGCGCGATGCAGGGGGAGAGGATTTCCACATCGCGCGTCGCAGGTTGCCAATGGTCACAAGCCCGCAAGCGCCGGCGCTGCAGGCGCAACATTCGTGCCGCCCTTGCCAAAGCGCAGATACAGCGTCGGCACCACAAACAGATTGAGCAGGGTTGATGTCACCAGGCCTCCCAGAATGACGATTGCCATCGGATGCTCGATCTCATGGCCTGGGATGTTGCCGGCCAGCACCAGCGGCACCAGCGCCAAACCGGTCGTCAGGGCGGTCATCATGATCGGCGCAATGCGTTCCTTCGCGCCGCGCATCACCAACTCCGGCCCAAATGTCATGTCCTCGTCTGTTTCGAGGTGCTGGAAATGGCTGATCATCATGATGCCGTTGCGGGTGGCAATGCCAAGGATGGTCAGAAAGCCCACCAATGAGCCGAGCGAGATCACGCCGCCGCTAAAGATCAACGCGGCGAACACGCCGCCCACCAGCGCCCACGGCAGCGTGAAGAAGGTCAGGATGGCCAGCCGCCAGTTCCCGAACGACGCCTGCAGCAGGAAGAAGATGGCAACCACAGCTGCCGCGCCGGCCAGCAGCAGATTTCGTTGTGCTGCCTGGCGCTCCGCGTATTCCCCCATCACCGCCGCGTGGTAGCCAAGCGGGAAGTTGACCGTCTTCAACGCGGCTTCCACATCACGCGACACGGAACCCAGATCGCGCCCGCGCACATTGGCCGAGACGTCAATCTTGCGCGAGTCGCCCTCGCGCTCGACGACATTTGGCGCCGGCTTGATGCTGATGTCAGCCACGTCGGCCAGCCGAATCTTGCTGCCCTTCGGCGTGTCGATCAGCAACTCGCTCACGCTCAACACGTTGCTGCGGGTGGCCGGCGTGCTCCACACGTTTACATCGTAGGCTTTGCCGTCGAGGAAGAAGTCGCCGACCTCCTCGCCAGCCATCAACACCGACGCAGCACGCCGCACATCGCCGGGCTTCACACCATATTGCTGCGCCCGTCTCAGGTCTACCCGAACTTCGAGCTGCGGGATTTCAACGTGCAGTTCCTTCTTCAAATCGGCGATGCCCGGTATGTTTTCCAGCGCCAGCCGCACCTTCTCCTGCTCGTCCCGCAACACTTTCAGGTCAGGCCCATAGATGCGCACGACGATGGTGTCGCTCGAGCCAGTCAGCACCTCGCGAATTCTCTCTTTTAGATACGTTTGCACATCGCGCACCAGTCCTGGATAGCCATCCACCGTCGACTGGATCTTCTTCAGCGTGGCGTCATAGTCGACCGCCGGATCGACGCTGATCCAGTTTTCGGTGAAGTAAATGCCGACCGGTTCGTCAGAAGCCAGCGCCTGGCCGATGTGCGAGCCGCAGTTGCGCACGCCCTCGATGGACATCAACTCATTGCATGCCGCCTGAGTCATGCGATACATCTCAGGATGCGAGGTGCCCGGCTTGGTCAGCCAGTGCATCAGGAAGTCGCGCTCCTTGAAGCTGGGCAGCAGTTCGCTGCCCAAAAGCGGCACCGTGGTGAGACCCGCAATCATCAAGACCGTCACTGCGCTAAAAACCAGGCGGTGCCGGCGCAGCGTGGGCGTCAGCAGCCGCTCATAGGCGTTGTGCAGCCACGGGATGATGGGTGATTGGCGATGCTCAATCGGCGCATTGCGCAGCAGAATGTAGACCAGCGCCGGCGTGACTGTGAGCGCGATAAATGGCGACACCAGGCCGGCCACCACATACGCGCTTGCCAGCGGCTGAAAGAATGCGCCCGAAAGCCCCTGCAGGAAGAACACCGGCAGCAGCGCCGAGATTTCGATCAGCGAGGCATAGATGATTGCGCCGCGCACCTCAAGCGACGATTCCAGCACGATCAATTCGGTCGATTTGGCGCTGCCGGCCTTGCGCAGTTCGCGCAGGCGCCGCACGATGTTCTCCACATCGACAATGGCATCGTCCACCACAGCGCCGATGGCAAGCGCCAGGCCGGCCAGCGTCATCACGTTGATCGTCACGCCGCGCAAGTTCAGCACCAGCAGCGACGCCATGAGCGACAATGGGATGATGGTGGCGCTGATGAGCGCCACGCGCCACTCAAACAAGAACAGGAAGAGGACGATGATGACCAGCAGCGCGCCGATCAACAGCGACTCGCGCAGGTTGTCGATGGACGATTCGATGAAGGTCGCTGGCCGGAAGATGGTCGTGTCAATCTCGACGCCGGGCAGGCCGGGTTTCATCTCTGCAATCGCCTCTTCGACGCCACGCGTCACATCCAGCGTGTTCGCCCACGGCAGCTTCTCGACAATCATCATCAGACCAGGCCCGCCGTTGATGACGGCATCGCCCACCATCGGCCACGTGTCCCACACCACGTCTGCAACATCACCAAGCCGCAGATGCGAGCCATCGCTGTTCTTTTTGTTGGGAATTGGCACCAGCGCCATCTTCTCCGGCGTCACGATCGGCAGGACCGAACGAACTGAGAGACGCTGGTTGGGCGTATCCAAAAATCCCCCCGTGCCGATGACTGCGCCGTTTGAGAAGAACAGCAGGCCGGCATCAAGCGCGTCGGAGGTGGTCTGCATCACTTCATCGAGCGAGACGTTATGCGCACGCATTCGCTCAGGGTCCGCCTGCACCTGCGGCATCTTGATGCGCTCACCCCAGATCGGCGCATTCGCCACGCCTGGCACATCGAGCAGGCGCGCGCGAATCTTCCAGTATGCAATCATCGAAAGGTCTGTCAGCGCAATGCTCTTCGATGACACGCCAATCTTCATGACGCGGCTGGTGGATGACAGCGGTTGAATCATGATGGGCGGCGCCGCCCAGGTGGGCAGCGTTGGCAGCACGGTCGCCACGCGCTCATTGACCAATTGCCGCGCGCGCACCAAATCCGTCCCGGGCTTGAAGATCAGGACAATGTCCGACAGATCCGGCACGGACTTCGAGCGCATGATGTCCAACCCTGGCACACCGTTCAGCGCCTGTTCAAGCGGGATGGTCACGAGTTGCTCCACCGCTGCAGCAGACAGGCCGAGGCACGGCGTCTGAATCTCCACTTTGGGTGGCGCAAACTCCGGAAAGACATCCACCGACTGGTTTTGCAGCCGGACGAAGCCGAGAATCATGGCCGCCACGGCGGTAAAAACGACCACGTAGCGAAATCGCAGGCTTGTTCCAACAATCCAACGCAACATGAGGAGCCTCCTTGCGTGGTTTTCGGCGTCACTTGCCCACGCCGGTTTCCGCGCCGTACAGCTCGGCGACGCCATTGATCACAATCTGGGTGCCGGCTGCCGGCCCTTCCGTCAGATACACGGTCTGGTCGACGATGTAATCGATCGTGACCGGCGCGCGCACAAAGACGAGCGGTTCGGAACTCATGTAGACCCAGGTTTCACCCTTGACGTCGTAGATGATGGCGGAATAGGGAATCGACTTGCGCGCTTTGCTGTCGCTCTTCAGGGTAAGTTCAACCAGCATCCGCTGCCCGGGCTGAAGAGCATGGTCTTTGCCGCGCACTGCGTAATACACCACCTTGGCGCCGCCGGCTTCCTCCTCATCCCCCATATCGTCTGCCTCAACCTCTGCCTCCACACCGTCATCGTCATCGCTGCCATCAATCGGCAGCACGCGAATTGGCTGGCTGTTGTCGATCCGGCTGAGGTCGCCATCGGTCATGTTCACGCGCACCCACAGACTCCCATTCGCCGGCGCGGAGCCCATCGTCGCCACAACCTCGCCGCCCACCCTGCGCTTGCGGGTCACCTGTTCCTCCAGCATTGCCGTAGTCTGGATATCCAGCCTCGTCTTTGCTTTTTCAGTCAGGGTCACTTTCTTCAGCTTCGACCCTTCAATCGGATCGACGTGCGATGGCTTCTCTGCTGCTGCAGCCGGTGGTTTGGCAGCGCAGCCAGCCAGCTGGAGACCAGCAACCATCAACAGCGCGGCCATCCAATATTGATGCTTCGCCATGGCATTCCTCCTGTGTTCGTTGCGCCGCCGGCCAGATCACGTGTGCTGATCTGGCCGGCGGCAGGTCTGGTTTACTTGGCTGGGACAGTGGGCAAGGGCGCCACTGCAAACTCTTCGCTTGTGCCGGCGACGCGGCAAAACCTCAAATACAGCGCCGGCACGATGCACAGATTGAGCAGGGTCGAGGTGACCAAACCACCCATCGTCACAATCGCCAGGGTGTGCAAGATCTCCTGCCCCGCCACATTGCCGCGCAACACAAACGGCAGCAGCAGCGCGGCGATCACCAGCGCAGTGGTCACGATGCGCACGACCATCTCGCGCGACCCGCGCATCACCAGCGCCAGGCCAAACGGCTCGCCCTCAACTCGGCGCAATTCCTGCAATCGAACAATCAACATGACACAGTTGCGCAACGCCACCGTAAGGACAAGCAGCAAGCCTGCCATCACACCCAGCGATGCGAGTCCCGCGCCGGCTGCGAGCGCCGCCAACAGCCCGCCCACCAGCGCCAGCGGCAGGCTCAGAAACGCCACCGTTGCAGTGCGCCAACTGCCGAAGGCTGCCTGCAACAACAGAAAAGCTCCAATCAGGGAGATGGCGATGGCGAGGAAGACCCGCTGCTGCATCGCCTGCTGCTCAGACAGATGGCCCAGCACCGAGGCATGGTATTCCAGGGGGAATTGGACGCCTTTGATCGCGCGCTCAATGTCGCTGGCGATGGCGCCGGCATCGCGCCCTTGCGGGGTGAAAGTGATGTCGATGTAGGGCGAGATGCTCTCGCGCCGAATCACGTTCGGGCTGGACGCAACGCGCACGTTGGCCACGTCTTCCAGTCGCACATGACCGCCGAAGGGGGTATCGATCAGCAATTCGCGAATATTGGTGATGTTCTGGCGCGCCTCTGGGATGCTCCATACCACCACATCGAACACCTTCTGATCTTCAAACAGGCTGCCCACCTGCAAGCCCGAGAACATGATTGCCGCCGCGCGCCGCACATCGCCTGGCTTGATCCCAAAGCGTTCAGCTTTGGCAAGATCGACTTCGATCTCGACCGTCGGCTCTTCCGCCGGCAGGTCGAGTTGGGCATTGGCGACGCCACTGATGCCGGCGACGATCTGGCGCATCTTCTCCGCTTCTGCTTTCAAGACATCCAGGTTCTCGCCAAACACACGCACCGCCATGCCCTGGTCTGTTCGGGTGTTGATGGGCTTGCTGCGATCCTGGAAGTAAGTCAGCACATCGGCCTGAACGCCCGGGTATCCGCCAGCGATCCCACGAATCGCAGCGAGAGTTTCCTCGTAGTGGGCAGCCGGGTCGATGCTGACCCAGATCTGCGCCGAATTGATGCCGACGACCTGATCGCCGAACACGGCGCGGCCCATGTGAGCGCCGACATTTCGCACGCCTGCCAATGCGCGCAACTCATTGCTGGCCTGATCGGCAATGCTCAGCATCGCCGGGTGCGATGTGCCGGGCGGGGCAGACAGGCTGATCAGCACTTCCGGCTCCTTGAAGGTCGGCAGCAGCGTCTGGAGTTGCGATTGCTGAGACAGCAATGGCAAGGACAGCAGGCCGGCGACAACCAGCACGCCGATGAGCGCATAGATCAGGCGCAACCGGCTGACGCCGGGCAACATGATCCGCCCGTACAGCTGCTGCAAACCGCGCGCCAGGAGTGGCTCGCCACGACCTGGCAGCGCGCCGAATGCGCCAGAGTGCAGAATCAGGCTGAGACCGGGCGTCAGCAGCAGAGCTGCCGCCATCGAGGCGATGACGGCGATGATGTATGACATCGCTAACGGCTGGAAGAACGCGCCGGAAATGCCGTCGAAGAAGAAAACCGGCACGATGATCAGCAGCACGATCAGCGCGGCAAACAGCATGCTGCCGCGCATTTCACTGGCCGCGCCCAGCACCATGTTGAAGGTGGATTGTGTCGAGCCTTCCTTGCGCAGCCGGCGGATGCGCTGCGCGATGTGCTCTGTATCGACGACTGCATCATCGATGACAACGCCAAGCGCAATGGCCAGGCCGGCCAGCACGATCACGTTGAGCGTCGCGCCGCGCAGGTTCAACACGATCAGCGCAGCCAGCATCGCAACCGGCACAGCCAGCATGACAACCAGTGCCGAGCGCCAATTCAAGAAAGCGAGCAGCACCAGTGTCGCCAGCACCGCGCCGATCAGCAGCGAGGTGCTGACGTTGCTCATACTGTTCTCGATGTAGGAAGCCGGGCGGAAGATGGCCGTGTTGATGTCGATGCCGCCGAGGCCGGGTTTCATCTCATCGAGCGCCTGCTCAATACCGCGCGTCACTTCGAGTGTATTGGTGTTTGGCAACTTCTCCACGATCAGCAACAGGCCGGGGCCATCCGTGGAGCGGGCATCGCCGATCAGCGGTTGATGGTCTTCCACAACCTTCGCCACGTCGCTCAGGCGCAAGGTCGTGCCTTCCACCGCCACCTGTCCCAGCTCGGCCGCCGATGAAATCGGCGAGACGTGCCAGATGCCCAGACGCTGCTGAGGTGTGTCGATGAATCCGCCCGTGCCAGGCGTCGAAGCTTCCAGAAAGCTCAGTGACGACACCCACAGCGCATTGCCAGTGGTTTCCAACACCTGCTGAAGGGCAACATTGTTGGCACGCAAACGCTCCGGATCCACCTGCACCTGCAATTGGCGGTCGCGTTGACCCCAGATCGCCACATTGGAGACGCCGGGCACGCCCATCAACTTGGGGCCGATCGTCCAGCGCGCCAAGACCGACATGTCGATCGGTGAAATGTCCTTGGAAGACAGACCGACGATGATGAAGCGGCTGGCTGACGAGAGTGGCTGCAACATGATCGGCGGCTTTGACACATGCGGCAATGCAACAGCCTGGGTCATCCGTTCAGACACCATCTGCCGCGCTTGCATGAGATCTGTGCCGGGTTCAAAGAACACCACGATCGATGACATGCCAGGCACAGATTGCGAACGAATCGTGTCCAGCCAGGCAACGCCGCTCAACAAATCCTGCTCCATCGGCACAGTGATGAGTTGCTCCACCTCCTCGGCCGACAAACCAAGCGCTTCAGTCTGGATTTCGACGTAGGGTGGTGAGAACTCAGGCAACACGTCGACTGGCATTCGGCGAACCTGAATGTAGCCGAACGTGGTCAAGACCACGGCCAGAATGGCGAACAAAAATCGATACTGAAGACTCCACCGAATGATCCCCTTGAGCATTTTCGTGACCTCCTCCTGAGTGTGACTTGAAGTGATGGCGATTTGAATGCCTGGCAGACGCCTTGGAGCAGCAAGGTGGTGCAAAACAGGCACGATATGCCTTCACCGTCCGCCAACAGACACTTGTGACATCCCTCTTGTCACAATTGGCGAGCATGCATCGAACAATCAACACAAAACGATCAAAAAAACGTTGTCGCCCATGTTTGCAACATGGTTACACTACGAAAAACGCCATTACGCAATGACATTGCATCACGCGCTTTCTGTCGCGCTATCTGACGCTATTTCATTGCATATCGCAAAGAGCTATTGACAATTCGCGCAACTACGTTGAGAATTATTTTTAGACAGTGTTTGTAGGGTTTCTCTTAGGGGATGGGGCCTTGTTTCTCATCAAATCCCAATGTGGTTGCCCTGCCACGTCATCACTCATCTAGAACACTTCGCTGCACATCGTCGCGGCAGAGGCACAAGCACATCACCATGCGAGGGGGCTGGTTATGCGCATTCTGCTCATCGAGGACGACGAACGGCTCGCGCGCCTTATCGGCGCATTTTTCGATCAAAGACACTACCGCGTGGACGTTGCCCACGATGGCAACCTCGGCTTGGAGATGGCGCTGACTCAGGCCTATGGGGTCGGCATCATCGACTGGATGCTGCCGAATCGGGATGGGCCGGCGATCTGCCGCGCCGTGCGCAACGCGCGCGTGCAAATGGCGCTGCTGATGCTCACCGCGCGCAGCCAGGTGGAAGATCGCATTGCAGGGTTGGACAACGGCGCAGACGACTACCTGTCCAAACCTTTTGACCTTGAGGAATTGGCGGCGCGCGTGCGCGCGATGAGCCGGCGCTATCAATCAGCGCAATTACTTGGCAGCGACGCGATAGAGTTGCGCTACGGCGACATCACGCTGGACGTCCAATCCCACACTGCGCGACGGGGCAACAGCAGCCTCAGCTTGACTATCACGGAATGGGAAGTGTTGGAGTGTTTGATGCGGCATCCACACCAGGTTTTGACGCGCGAGCAAATCTTTCAACGCGTCTGGCCGCCGAACAGCCTGGTGCAAGTCACCATCGTCGACTTGTACATCTCCTATCTACGGCATAAACTCAACGTGATCCAAGGCTTGCACGATCCGATTGAAACTGTGCGCGGACTTGGATATCGGATGCGGGGAGGATGAGTCGTGTTCAACATTCTGCGTCTGGCGCAAGCGCGACATCCAAGCCGGCCTACACAGGTCGAACCGGAGGGGAATATTTTCAGCGCGTTGCGCACATCGCTCACCGCCAGTTCGATTTTGAAGATGCTTGCGCTGGTAGCGCTGTCATCAGGACTGCTGTATGGAGCGACCGCCTACTATCTGTCCTATGTCACAGACAAGGCGCTGCTGGAAGTGATGGCAGTCGAATACAAAGCGCTTGGCCTGCCCCTGCCCGACGACTTGCAACATCTTGAACAACCCTGGCTTTTGGTTGGGCAAATCGAAGATACCTATGACGACGAAGACACAGTCGAACTGATCAGCCTGCTCGATGCGCGGGGTCGTCCGCTGAAGCATGTCAGATCGAGCCAGTCATTGCTGGACAGGTTGAAACTGCGCGAGCCGGACGCGCTGTTTTCGGCGCGCGCCAACGGTGACGATTTCCGCAGTGTATATGCGGGCAACAGCGTGCATCTGCGGCTCTACACACGCGCATTGCCGGCCGGCGCGCCAGCGGCCTACATCCAGCTTGGTCGCTTCTTGACCGAGGACGATCGCATCAAGCATCAGTTGCTCTCCATCCTCTTCGTGTCGGGCGCACTCATCACGGTGGGTTCCGGCGCGATGAGCTGGTGGTTGGCTGGCAGATCGTTGCGCTCCACGCGCCGGTTGTGGGAGCAGCAGCAAACCTTCGTGGCCAACGCCAGCCATGAATTGCGCACGCCGCTCACGCTCATTCGCGCCAGCGCGCAAGTGCTTCAACTCAATCTCGATCACACCCACCCCCAACGGGTCTTGCTCGACGATGTGCTAAGTGAAACAGATTACATGTCGCATCTGGTGGATGACATGCTGGTGTTGTCACGCCTGGATGCGGGTCAGTTGAAGCTCGATTTGTTGCCAGTTGATCTTTGTGATTTCTTGTCCAGGGTGGCGCACTCTTTCACAGCGCTTGCACAAGACAAACGAGTAAGCGTGGGTGTGGCCGGCGCAGAGGGCGTCGTTCTCGCGGACCCCACCCGCCTGTGGCAAGTGCTGTTGATCCTGCTTGACAACTCCCTGCGCCACACGCCAGCCGGCGGAACCATCACCTTGGAATCAAGGCTCTGCGACGCCGGCGCAAAGATCATCGTCACCGACACCGGCAATGGCATTCCGCCAGCCGATCTGCCGCACATCTTCGAACGGTTCTACAAAGCCAGCAACTCGCACAGCGACAAGCGCTCTGCTGGCCTGGGGCTGTCCATCGCCAAGCCGCTCGTGGAGATGCACAAGGGTGTCATCAATATCCAAAGCGCACCAGGCACCCGCACTGTCGTCACCATCACATTGCCGGCGCCGGCAATCGATGAACAAGGAAACATGTTGCTATATGACGCGTGCAACTGAACAGTCAACTGAGCCGGCTTGACCAGCCACATCAAGCCCCACTTGCGCCTTACTGCGACATGCGGCAAAGGATATCCGCACTGGACATGCCTATCCCAGCTTCACCAGCTTGCGACGCGCCGCCTTCACCAGGATTTGCGCGCGGTCATTCGCGTGCAGTTTGCCCATGATCTTGCTGATGTGATTCTTGACCGTGCCTTCGCTTAACACCAGCGACTCAGCGATCTCGCGGTTGGTTTTGCCCTCAGCCAGCAGGACAAGCACATCCATCTCGCGTGGGGTCAGCCTTTCCACCACCGCGTCATCCGCCGGCGCGCCAGCATCCGCCGGCTCAGCCAGCCCACTCAGCCGGCGAAACTCGTCCATCACCTTGCGCGCGACGCCAGCGTCCAGATGCGATTCGCCATGATGCACGCTGCGAATGGCGGCCAGCACCGCATCACTGTGCGCGCCTTTCAGCAGATAGCACATCGCGCCGGCGCGCACACCCTCGAACACCATGTCATCTGCATCGTAGGTGGTCAGAATGATCACGCCGGCGCCGGGCAATTCCGACACGATCTGGCGCGTGGCCGCGATGCCATTCAGGGTCGGCATGACGATATCCATGAGGATGACATCTGGTTGCAGCCGCGCGGCCAGCGCGACTGCCTCTGCGCCATCACTCGCCAGCCCGACCACTTCCATGTCTGGCTCGTTGCGCAAAATCAACGCCAGCCCATGCCGGATGATCTCCTGGTCATCGGCGATCAGCACGCGAATCTTGCCCTCACTCACCATGTCACCTCGATGATCGTGCCGTGCCCGGCGCGGCTGACAATGTGCAGCCGCGCGCGCATGGACGTCGCCCGCTCGCGCATGCCGCGCAAGCCATAGCGGCCATTTTGTGGCCGCGCATCGTCAAAGCCAATACCATCATCGCTGATGCGCAGCCGGCGCGCCGCCAGCACCACCTGCACATGCTGCGCATTGGCGTGCCGCTCCACGTTGTTCAACGCCTCTTGCGCGATGCCAAACAATGATTGCGCATCCGCCGGCGCAAGATTCGGCTCGCCATCCTCAATCACCAGTTCGCCCTGCACATTGGCGCGGCGCTCCACAAGATCGAGTTGGCGTTGGATGGCCTGCTTCAACCCCAGTTCACTCACGACGTCTGAGCGCAAGCCGACGATGGCATTCCGTGCCGTCTCAAGGCCATTGTGCGCCAATTCACTGGCGCGCGACAGCTCGGCCTTCACTTCCGTCGCTTGCGGATCAACGATGGCGGTGACGGCATCGAGGTGGACAGCAAGGCCAGCGAGCGTGTGGGCCAGCGTGTCGTGCAACTCGCGCGCAAGCTGCATGCGCTCGCGAGACGCTGCCAGTTGCTCGCGAATGCTGGCCTGCGCCGCCAGTTGCCGGTTGGCTTCGGCAAGTTGCGCATTAGCTTGCTCCGTCTGCGCCTGCTCGGCGCGTTGCTGATCGGCCAGCACGCCGACGAAATAGCACACCATGCCGATGACCAGCCCCTGCCCCAGAAGCAGGACAACCGCATCGATCACCCGCTCATCACCGCGCAGGTTGGCCGGCGTGATCTGCCACACGAGCAACACGCTGACCGCGATGCACAGACTGGTGAAAAAGGCCCAACCGATGGCGCTGCGCCGGCCACCCAGCCATGCGCCGATCACCGCCGGCAGCAGTGCGAACAGCAGCAACTCGCCGATTGGACCAGACACCAGGCTGGCAGGAGAGGCGCCGCTCACCACCAATTCGTACAGCGGCACGCCAATCTCGGGGTTGGTGGCCGCCAGCCGAATGCCCACGAGAACCGGCTGGTTGATCTGCCATGCAAAGCAGATGATCATCAGCGCCAGCACGACTTGCACGTTGCGCCGCGAAGACATGATGCGCGGCGACAGGGTGGCAGCAAACAACACAACCACCGGCAAAGTGGCAATCGCATCGATGGTGATGACAGTGCGCGTCAGTTCGGTGGCAGCAGCGCCGGCCAGCAACATCTCTGCGTTGGACGCGAGGACATCGCTCGCCATGGCAAAGAAGGCCAGCGCGATTTGCACAATCAAGCTCAGCCGGATGAGGCGTGTCGCTTCCTTCAAGGGTTGGAGTGAATTATCGGGCCGCGCGTGGCCCGATACAAGCGTTATTCATAGCGCAGCGCCTCGACCGGCGGCAGCCGGCTGGCACGCCAGGCTGGATACAGGCCGAAGATCACGCCGATGGCGACGCTGACGCCAAAGGCGATCAGCACCGAACTGGGTTGCACGATCGGCTGGAAGTCCTCCTGAATCTGCCCGCCGAGATTCGCTGCAGCCATGCCAACCGCGACACCGATGACGCCGGCGAGGCTGGTCACCGTCAAGGCTTCTACCAGGAATTGCGCGCGGATGGATGCCGGCGACGCGCCGACGGCTTTGCGCACGCCGATCTCGCGCGTGCGCTCGGTCACGCTCACCAGCATGATGTTCATGATGCCGATGCCGCCCACGATGAGCGAGATCGCGCCGATGATGCCCAAAAATGCCGTCAGCGCGGTCGAGATGGTGTTGAAGCTCGACAACAGCGAGGTCGGCACGAACAGCGTGAAGGGGTCGGTTTGCTCCGGCTCAACATTCATGCGCTGGCGCAACACGCGCGTGACGGCATTCGTGACGCGCACGGTCGAGACATCCCTGGTAATCTCAAGGGTGATGCTGCTCAGGCTGCGCGCACCGCCCGGGCGCGAGGTGAACAGCTTTTCGGCAGCCACGGTGATCGGCACGCGCACGGCATCATCCACGCCGATGCTCAGCCCGCCCTTCGGCGCGGCAACACCGACCACCTGAAATGAGACGCCGTTGATGGTGATGATTTCGCCGACGGCATTGCCGCTGGGGAAAAGACGCTCGGTCACAGCCGCACCCAGCACCGCTACGCGCGCGCGCGCATCCTCCTCGCTGCTGGTGAACCAGCGCCCCTGATCAAGTGTCACGCTGTTTTGGGCAAAAAACGCCGGCGGGCTGCCGGCGACGGTGTAGAGTTGCTTGACACGGCCGGCCATCACCTCTGCTATGTCCTCCACACCCGGCACCACGCGCACCACTCCTGGCACCTTCTTCGGGTCGGCAAGCGCCACCGCATCCTCGAACGTCAATCTGGCATTGGGGATATCGCTAGGAAAGACGTTGACCAGGTTAGTGCCGAGTGTTTCGAGCTGGGCACCGACGAAGCTCTGGACGCCGGCGCCCAGACTCAACAGAGTAACGACCGACGCCACGCCGATGATGACGCCAAGCATGGTCAATGCCGTGCGCAGTTTGTTGGCTGCCAGGCTTTCGATTGCAGTGCGCAGTATCTCGAAGATGCTCATCCAGAACCTCCCATGCGCAAATGGGCAAAATCACCGTGAGATGTCACTCTCCAACTGACCATCGCGAATGCTGATGACGCGGCGGGCGCGGGCAGCCACGCTGGGATCATGCGTGACGATGACGAGGGTGATGCCCTTGTCTCGCTGCAACGCCTCAAACAGATCCAGCACTTCAGCGCCGGTCTTGCTGTCGAGCGAGCCGGTAGGTTCATCGGCCAGCAAGACAGATGGATCGTTGATCAGCGCGCGGGCGATGGCAACGCGCTGTTGCTGGCCGCCGCTCATCTCGGTCGGCTTGTTCTTCAGCTTGTCGCTCAATCCCACCGCCTGCATGGCAGCAGTCGCGCGCTTGTGGCGGTCGCGCGCGCCACGGCCGGCATATTGCGCCGGCAACTCCACATTGCGCAATGCGGTGACGCGCCCAAGCAGATTGAACCGTTGGAAGACGAAGCCGATGTTGCGGCTGCGCGTGGCCGCCAGTTGCGTCTCGCTCATGCGGCTGACATCCACCCCGTTGAGCATGTAGCGCCCGCT
>CAZPVX010000009.1:126146-130394 GCA_964590135.1 uncultured Anaerolineae bacterium
ATTCATCAGCGTGCTTTTGCCGCTGCCACTGGGGCCGATGATAGCCACATATTCACCACGCTCGATGTTCAGGCTGACGCCATCGAGCGCTTGCATGCTGGTCTTGCCAATGGTGTAGCGCTTGGTGATGTCCTTTAGCTCGATCATGACCATTGCCCTTTGCTGGATATGCGCAGCAAGTCAGTTGACCGACGGGCCCTCAAGCGGCACGTTTTCCGGCGCCGGCACATCGAGCACATCACCCTCTTTCAACCCGCTGATGATTTCGAACATCTCGCCATTACGCAGCCCAACTTCGATTTCAACCTCGCTGATTTTCTCGTTGCTGCCCTCGCCCGTCACCACCTGCACGGTGTAGAGGTTGTCTTCGGGGTTGAAGGTAACGGCGCTCGCCGGCGCCAGCAACGCATCTTCCGAGATGGCGGTGATGAACTGGGTGGTGCCGCTCATGTTCAGCAAAATCTCGACTGTAGATTCAGCTGGAGATTCCTCGCCTGCGCTTGCCCCTTCGCTGGCGCTTGCAGGCTCACCTGCCGGATCTGCGCCCTGCTCTGCGCTCGCATCTGCGTTTGGCTCGAGCGTTGGCGCAACCTCCCCAGCAACATCAGCATTGGGGTCGACACCGGCATCGGCAGCAGGCTCTGCGCTATTTTCATCGGCCGGCGCGCTGGCAGGCCCAAGCAGCAGCCACACGCGATACACGATCAGGCTGCCTATTTGCTGACCCACTTTGCTGATGCTTTTCACCTCGGCATCAAGCGGTGTATCGATGTAGGTTTGCAACCGCACGCGCGCCTGCTGGCCTACTTTGATCTTTGCCAAATCGGCTTCGTCCACATTGGCTTCGAAGAGCGGCTGGCTGAAATCGGCCAGCTCGATTGCGCTGTTGCTGCCGGCCATGTCGCCGGCGGACATGCTGACCCTTGTGACCAGTCCGTCAAAGGGCGCAATGATGCGCGTGTCGCGCAAGTTCTGCTCCGCTATCTGCCAGGCAATATAGGCCTGATCGACTGCGGCCTTGCTGCTGACAAGCATCTCAGCCACCGGCTTCAGTGCGTTCAACTTGGCCTGCGCCGCGGCCGCCTGTGTGCGCAATTCTGCAAATTGGCCGGCTTTGGGCTTCTCGTACAACGCCGAGAGTCGCGCTTTCGCAGCCTGCAATGCGATGGTCCTTGCCTCAAGCGTGGCAGCTTCGGGAGAAGCTGTGATGCCGGACGGGTTGTTGCGATAGGCATTATCGTAGTCGGCCTGAGCGCGCTTCACGTCGGCCTCCGCCTGTTGCACCAGCAGTTGAAGTTCAGCCACCTGCGCCTGCGTCGGCCCTGTGCTGAGGTCCTTCAGGCGCTGATTGGCGCTTGCATACTCCATTTGCGCCAGTTGAATGTCAAATGGCGAACCGCCGCGGACGGCCAGGCTATATTGGGCCGTCGCGCCAATATAGGCGGCCTTTTGCTGCTTGGCGATGAATTCCAGCTCGCGCGTATCAAGTCGTGCCAGCAGTTGACCCTGCTTCACCCATTCGCCCTCGCGCGCGTTCACCACAGCAATGCGGCCGGCACGGCTGAAGGAGAGTGAGGCTGTCCTCTCTGCAACAACGTGGCCGTTGGCAATGACGTGGTTTTCAATCAGTCCGCGCTCCACCGTCACGCGCTCAGGCGCGATTTGCGTCTCCGGCGCGGCAGTGGGCAATAAAGGCATGGCACAACCAGCCAGCATCGCGACCGCCAACGCAACCAAACCCAAACGACATAGCTTTGCCACTTTCATCGCGCCACCCCTCCTTGATGCATTCGAGACTCATTTTAGGAATCGCATCTCGAGGCGCGTCTCGCGTGGGTCACGATTTGGACATGACCAACCCATGACGGATGTCATGGGTCAGGGTGTTGATGAGTGGACAAGTTGCGCAAAGACAGTGAGCGCTAGCTTCTTCAGCGCATGGCTTTGCGTCGACACAATGATGTCGGCGCGCATTGATGCTCTGGACTGGACTTCAACCTCAATCCACCGCCGGCATCATCGCGCCAGTGCGCAGCGCCCATTTCACGCGCGCCTCACCCACCAGCGCCACGCTGCCCACGATGCACACAGGGTCGTTGCCGTTGAGAATGGCATCGAGCGCATCGGTCAAATTCGGCAGCGCCACGGCCTTTGCATTGCGCGCCTGCGCCAGCGCCAGCAGTTGCTCCGCCGGCGTCGCGCGCGGATTGTCCCACACCTGCGTCATGATCCAGCGCGTGGCGCGCGGGTTGAGCGCCTTGATCATGCCGTCGGCATCCTTGTCTTTCATCGTGCCGAAGATGAACACCCAGCGCCGGCCAGGGAACACCTCGGCCAGCGTTACCGCCAGCTTGTTCACGCTGTCGATGTTGTGTGCGCCATCGGCGACAATCGGCGGGTCGGCGCGCAAGATCTCGAAGCGACCAGGCCAGTGCGCCAGGCGCAGACCGTCGCGCACGGTGCGCGCGCCCAACTCTTGCGCGCCGCTGCGAATGAGTTCGTCGCGCAACACGTCGATGGTCGCAATCGCCGTGGTTGCATTTTCAATCTGGTGTTTGCCGAGCAGCGCGCTCTCATACCAGCCTTCAAGGTCGTTGATAAATGGGCGATCCTTGCTGCGAATCTGCGACACTTTTTTCACTTCGAAGGACTGTTTGATGAGCGAGACTGCGCCGGCGTTCCAACGCCAGTGCCGGCCCACCACTGTCAGCGGCGCGTTGCACTCGTAGGCGGTGCGCTCAATCACGGCCAGCGCCTCTGCCGGCTGCGACTGGCTGATCACCGGCACGTTCGGCTTGATGATGCCGCACTTCTCGCCGGCAATCTCAGCCAGCGTGCTGCCCAGCATCTGTTGATGGTCGAAGCTGATCGAGGTGATGATGCTGGCCTGCGGCTCAACGACGTTGGTCGCATCGAGCCGGCCGCCCAGACCCACCTCGATCACCGCCCAGTCCACATCACGCTGCGAGAAATACAGGAAGCCCATCGCAGTGATCGCTTCAAACGTGGTGATGCCGGCGATGCCCTCTGCCGCTGCCTTCACCTTGTCCGCCAGCAGCGCCACCTCTTCCACGCCAATCAACTCACCGTTGACGCGAATGCGCTCACGAAAGCTGCTGAGGTGCGGCGAGGTGTAAAGGCCGGTCTTCAGGCCAAGTTGTTGCAGACACGAGGCCATGAACGCGCAAGTCGAGCCTTTGCCCTTGGTGCCGGCGACGTGAATGATGCGATAGCGCTCCTGCGGATTGCCCAGCGCTGCCAACAGCGCGCGCATGCGATCCAGATTCAACGTGGCAGTTGAATAGCTGCCCATCGGCATGCGCTCGTAATTGGTGAGGGAATACAGGTAATCGAGGGCTTCGGCGTACAGCATGATTCGTTCGCGATGGCGCGTGCGCAATGATAAATGGAATTTTGCGTTTTGGTGATTGAGTGATTGGATCGTTGAGCCGTTGAAGATGGCCGTCCACTCTCCAGCACAACGCTCCGCGCTTCAACGCTATCATTGCGCACATGCCCAACACAACATCGCAAGGCGCGACCTACGCCGGCGCCGGCGTGGATATCGACGCCGGCAATGCGGCAATCGATCTGATGAAAGCCGCAGTGCAATCGACCTACACGCCGGCGGTGCTGGCCGGCATCGGCAGTTTCGGCGGCTTGTTCGATGGCGCGGCAGTACAAGCGATGCGGGCGCCTGTGCTGGTCGCCAGCACCGATGGCGTCGGCACGAAGGTGAAGCTGGCCGCGCAATTTGGCCGTTTCGAAGGCATCGGCCATGACATCGTGAATCACTGCGTCAACGACATTCTGGTGCAGGGCGCAAAGCCGCTGTTTTTCCTGGACTATTTCGCCACATCGAAGTTGCATCCACAACAGGTGGCGGAGGTGGTGAGCGGCATTGCGGCAGCTTGCCGCATCGCCGGCTGCGCGCTGCTGGGCGGCGAGACCGCCGAGATGCCCGGCGTATATGCCGACGGCGCATTCGACGTCGCCGGCACCATCATCGGCGTGGTCGAGCGCGACGCGCTGTGGCCACGCAAGGATGAGATGCAGGCCGGCGATGTGCTGATCGGCCTTGCCTCATCCGGCCCCCACACCAACGGCTACTCACTCATTCGCAACATACTCGATGCACAATCCGCAGATCAAAGTCCGGAACTACTCGACGCGCTGCTCGCGCCGCATCGGAGCTACCTGCAACTGATTGAAAAGGCCAAAGCCGTCGCGCCGATCAAGGGTCTGGCC
>CAZPVX010000009.1:130432-140827 GCA_964590135.1 uncultured Anaerolineae bacterium
GCAGCGCGTGCTGCCGGCGCACCTGCATGCCAAGATCGACTATGGCGCGTGGGAGTTGCCGGCGGTGTTCCAATGGCTGCAACAGTGCGGCAACATCAGCGACGACGAGATGCATCGCGTGTTCAATTGCGGCATCGGCATGGTAATGGTGGTCGCGCCGCAATATGCCGCCGCCATTCAAGCCGCGCTGGGCGAGCCAGCGCCTGTCATTGGGGCGCTGGCGAGTTGAGCAAGCGAAAGGGAAATGGGAGGATGCCCTTCTCACTTTCCCACTGGCTTACTTTCTCCGATGGACGTCACCCTCATCTTCACCGTCCTGAACGAAGCGAAGAGCATCACTGCGCTGCTCGACACGATAGCTGCACAGACTCGCCGGCCCGATGAGATCGTGGTGTGCGATGGCGGCAGCACGGATGACACGCTGAAGCTGCTGCGCGCAGAGCAACGCCTGAACATCCGCGTCATCGTCGAGCCAGGCGCAAACATCTCGCGCGGGCGCAACGTCGCCATCAGCGCTGCTTCGCACGCGCTGATCGCCTGCACCGACGCCGGCGTACGCCTCGACCCGCACTGGCTGGAGCATCTGATCGCGCCGTTCGAGAACCAGAAGTTGGAGACGGGAGATTGGAAATCCACGACCGTCAGCGCCGGCTTCTTCCTGCCTGACCCGCGCAACACCTTTGAGATCGCGATGAGCGCGACGGTGTTGCCACAGCGTGAAGATCTCTCGCCGGCGACTTTCCTGCCGTCATCGCGTTCAGTCGCCTTCACCAAAGCCGCCTGGCAGCAGGTAGGCGGCTATCCAGAGTGGCTGGACTACTGTGAGGATTTGATCTTCGATTTAAGGTTGCGCGCAGCGTTTGGCCCATTTGCCTTCGCGCCAGATGCCATCGCATATTTTCGGCCGCGCGGCTCGCTGCGCAGTTTCTTCAAGCAGTATTACCTCTACGCGCGCGGCGATGGCAAGGCCGGCCTGTTTTTGAAGCGTCATCTCATTCGCTATGCCACGTATTTCATCGCGTTGCCGTTGTTGCTGGCGGGGTTGATCGCCGGTGCATCGCTCATCAAGCTGCTTTGCATGATGGGGCTGCTGGCTGGCTTCATCGTCTACACGCGCACGCCGTATCGCCGGCTCGCCGCCCTTGCGCACGATGCGCCTCTGCGTGAAAAGATCAAAGCCGCGTTGCTGGTGCCGGTCATCCGCGTCGTTGGCGATGCAGCAAAGATGATCGGCTTTCCGGTTGGCGTGTGGTGGCGTCGGCGACATGCGCCGCCGAAGTGGCAATAAAAGAGCCTGGCGGGCTTTGTCACCCGTCAGGCTCTTTTACAACGTGGCAAGCACTGATGGGTAATCGACCATTGTCCATCACCCATCTTCCAGTTGCCTCGCTTTAGCGCGCCTTCTTGCGATACAGAACCAATGCGCCAGCAGCACCGAGGCCGATCAGCGTCAAGACCGCGGCGATGGGCGCCCAGGGCATGGGTTGCGCGCTCGCCGGCTGTGTCGTCGTGGTCAACGCTGGCACGTTTGCCGGTTGACCGCCACGAGCCACTCCCACCGCATCCTGCGCGCCGACTGCCTGCAGGTCATTGGCCGGCTGGGCAGCCATAGCTTGCTGCGCAGGCTGCGCACTTTGCGCCTCCGCCACAGCGACTGGCTGTTCGGCCGGCAACTGCACGGCGTTTGCCTGTGGCGCAGGCTGCGCCGGCGCGGCGTTTGCCGTCGTCACGCTGGCGGCCGGCGGCTGCGGCTGCGCTTGCGGCTGTGCCGGCACGTTCAACGGCGACGACACTACAGCAGGCTGGGCGGCATTCGTCTGGGCTGCGGGCTGCGCCGCCGGTTGTTGACTCTGCGGCTGCGCTGGCTGCGCATTCGCCGGCTGCGATACCGGTGATTGCAGCGCCGCAACCGGCACCCCACCACCGACCACCAACGCACCACCCACCGGGTTCACCACCGGCTGAGGCTGGGGTTGCGGTTGTGGCTGCGGCAACGCAACTGCGCCAATCACCTTGATCGGGCCACGCTCATTCAGTGCGCCACTCAACTCGATCTCTTGCAACCAATACTGCGAATTCGATTGACCCTTCGCATCCACCAGCGAGTAGCTGCTGTTCGCGCCGTTAGCTGTCAGCATCGTCTCCGATACCTTCACCGCATCGGCGCGCTGGCCGGTGGCGCTGCGCAGCACGTAGAAACCAAAGGTGTTGGACTCCAGCGCTGTCTTCCATGCGACCTTCACGCCGCCGCCGTTTTGCAGCTCAGCCGTGAAGGCAGCCAGTGTAACGGCTGTGCAGCCGCCAACTGGGAATGACACAGGCACGCTGGTCACGGTCGACGCCGATGTCGCGCCGGCCTGCACCTGATTGGTGATGGCGGTTGGCGCGGCAGCGGTGTAGGTCACGCGCAGGCTGTATTGGATGGTGGCCGATTGGCCCGGATTGAGCGTGCCGGCATTCCACGTCACCACCTGCGCGGTTGCGCCGGCGGGTGGCGGCGTGCTGCTGCCGCTCACAAACAGCGTATTCGCCGGCAGCGTGTTCGTCATGATCACGCCGGGTGCCGGCACACCACCGATGTTCGTCACGATGGCGGTGTAGGTGATGAGATCGCCAACTTGCAGCGTGTAGCAGTTCGACGAGTTCTGCGGCACACCAGAGAGCGACACCGCAAGCGCCGGCGCGGCTACTTGCTGATACATGCCGGCATCGATGGTCAGGTTGCTCTCGCCGGGCTGCAACGCCACAGTAGAGACACAACCAGTCACCATATCGGCATCACTGTCGATGGCATCATTGCCGCCCTGGTTGGGTGGTGAGAACACAAAACCCACTGGCAGCGTAAAGCACACGATGTAGTTGCCGGGCTGCAGATTGTCGAAGAGATACAAGCCGCTGCTGTTGGTCTGTGTGGTGCTCAGCACGTTGTTCGTGCCATCGCGCAGCGTGACCGTCACACCGGGTATGCCGGGCTCGCCAGCATCCTGAATGCCGTTGTGATTCAGATCATGCCACACGAAATCGCCGAGGCGCGCCAGCGTTGAGACCAGGCCGGCGTCGAGCGTCGGGTTGAATTCCCCTGCGGCGAGCGTGACCTGCGGCGTGCAGCCATTGAGAGGATTGGCATCGCTGTCGATGGCATCATTGCCGCCCACATTCGGCAACGTGAAGGTGTAGCCCTGCGGCGCAGTGAAACACACCGAGTATGTCGCCGGCGGCAGATCTGTGAAGCTGTAGTAACCACTGGCATTCGTGATGCGCGTATCGATAATCGTGCCGGCTTGATTGCGCAGCGTCACTGTCACACCCGACACGCCGGGCTCGCCTGCATCTTGCAGGCCGTTCTTGTTGAGATCGAGCCACACGAAGTCACCGAGGCCAGCCAGTTCTGGCGGCGTCTGCAACCCCATGTCGAGGGTCAGGTTGCGGTCGCCGGCCTGCAGCGTCACCGTCGGCGTGCAGCCTGTGGTGACGTCGGCATCGCTGTCGAGCGTATCGTCGCTGCCCTGGTTTGGCGGCGTGACGGTATAGCCAGACGGCATCTGGAAGCACACGCTGTAGGTGCCAGGCGGCAGGTTGTCGAACAGGTAGTAACCTGGTGAGCCATTCTTGTCGGCAGTGGTCGTCGTCGAAACGACTGCGCCATTTTGCATCAACGACACGGTGAGACCATTGAAGCCATCGCTCGGCGGCTCATCTTGAATGCCGTTGCGATTGCGGTCAATCCACACATAGTCGCCAAGCGCCGCCGGCAACGGCGTCTGCAACCCCATGTCGAGGGTCAGGTTGCGGTCGCCGGCCTGCAGCGTCACCGTCGGCGTGCAGCCTGTGGTGACGTCGGCATCGCTGTCGAGCGTATCGTCGCTGCCCTGGTTTGGCGGCGTGACGGTATAGCCAGACGGCATCTGGAAGCACACGCTGTAGGTGCCAGGCGGCAGGTTGTCGAACAGGTAGTAACCTGGTGAGCCATTCTTGTCGGCAGTGGTCGTCGTCGAAACGACTGCGCCATTTTGCATCAACGACACGGTGAGACCATTGAAGCCATCGCTCGGCGGCTCATCTTGAATGCCGTTGCGATTGCGGTCAATCCACACATAGTCGCCAAGCGCCGCCGGCAATGGCACGGCAAAGCCAAAATCCAGGCCGTGGTTGCTGGCTCCCGCACCGCCCGTGGTGTAGGAGATGATGGCGACGTTGCCAGTCAACGTGGCATCACTATCGCGCACGTCGGTGATGGCATCATTGCTCGTGTTTGGCACGCCATTGCCGCCGGCAGCGCTGTTTGGCGTGGTGAGCGACTTGCCGCTCAACGCCGCCTGCGTGGCATCCACGCGAATGGAGTATTGCGTGTTGGGCAAAATGCGCGCAGTGCCGGAAGGGTTGGTGGCAGTGAAGTAATACGTGCCATCCGCTGCCGTCGTCGTGCTGTTGAGCAACGTGCCGACCGCATCGTACAGGCCGACTGTCACGCCAGAAATTGCTGGCTCACCCGGGTCCTGCCGGCCATTGTTATTCGTATCGTCCCATACGCGGTTGCCCAACTCAATCGGCGCCTCATCGCACAGCACAGTCAGGTCACCGAGGCCGGCCGCCTTGCCAAACAAGTTGCCCTGCACGCGATCCCCGTTGTAGACGCGATAAGCCTTGGTGAAACCGCCGGTCGCATTGCTGAACCAGCGAATACCGCCATCGTTGGTCGTGTCTGAAATGCCGTCAATCGGGACCGGGTTGATGGTGACAGCCATCACATCGGGATAGCCTGGGATTTGATTCACCGCCCCCATGCTGACTTCTTCGTGATACGGCATGTATTCATCGTCGAAGTAGTACTCAGCGCCACCTGGCCCCTGTCCATCGTTTTGCGGACCGCTGCCAAGGCCGCCGCAGCGCGCATTATCCTCCAGCACCCAGCCGGCGGGTGAACCGCAGGCACGCAGTTGATCGCCTGCTGCGACACCCACCATGAGAGCATCCGGGTAGGCCGGATTCGATGGCGCATCATTGCCCATCTGGTCGCCGAAACGGTCGCGAAAACCCAGGACCATGTTCCCTGCGGCGTCGAAGGCCAGGCTGGCGAATATAGGTTGGGGGTAAACCGGCGAAAAGAACAAGCCGGCAGACGGATCAGATGGATTGGCGCGGAAAGTCGGGCTCCATGGGTTCCAGCGTGCCGACTCCACCGGCACTGGCGGCGGCAGGGAGATGGGGTCGGTATTGCCCACGCCACGCGGGTAATCCATCGCCACCTGGAACACCGGCGCGCTGCCAATCGCAAGTGTGCCGACATTGAAGGTGTAAACATAGGCGCGCAAGGTGCTGGTGAGCTGCGTGCTTTCTGCCGAGCAGATTATTCCCAGATATCCGGTATTGTTGTAGACCTCTACCGCAAAGGGGCGCACGTCGCCCGGCGCGCAGGTGCCGGCAGGCAGCGGCACATTGTTGATCGGCACAGGTGAACTGCCAACCACTGCGCCCGTGCTGGCGTTCAGCGCGTAGAGCGTGCGATTCTCAAGATTCATCACGAACAGCGTGCTTTCATCCGGCGAAAGCGCTATGCCGCCCAACGACGTCTTGCCCACTGCATCCCAGGCCGCGTTGCCATCCAACAGCGTATCGTTCAGATAGTCATTCACGTCGTGCGAGTTGGTCGTGGCATTCGGCACGAGGAAGCTGTTCACCACCGTGTTCGTAGCGGGGTCGATGACGTAGACTGTGCCCGGATCGTCGGCATTGTTCAACACGCCGTCGACACCTGGGCCAAAGCCGGCGTGCTTCTTGAAGTAGGCCGACGCAAAGACGCGCTTCGCGCTGCGCGACCACGCCAAACCCCATGTGGCGCCGATCTGGCTCCACACAGCGCGCGAAGTCGGCGCCGGCTGGTCATACAGCGGAATATTCGCCAAGTCGTTGCTGCCGGCGTTGTAAGGAAAACTATAGAGCGCCGGCTCGCTGGCGTTATTGCTGTTCGCCGCGCCAAAGTGAAAGCAGTTGACAAAAATCTCGGGGTTGTTCTGGCAGTAGTTGCCCGGCTGCAAGATGCCGAAATTGACTGGCGTGGTGCCATCAGAGAACTGCACAGACGTGCCGTTGCTTGCGCCATGCTGCGCCGGCACATAGCCCGCCGGCAGCCCGCTGAATTCGATGCGATACGAGCCGGCAGGAATGTTCAGCGTGTAAGCGCCGCTGGGCGCGGTCGATGTCGTCGATCCTGCCACAGCGCCACTTGCATCATAGGCCGTGACGGTGACCCCGCCTACGCCTTGATCGACCGCCACACCAACCTGTCCACTGCCGGCATTGTTCAGCACAAGACCGGTATCTTGCACACCATTGCTGTTGAAATCTTCAAAGACAACGCCAGTCACCTGATTTGTAGCTGCAGCGACTGGCGATGTCTGCAACATCGGCGTCAGGCCAAGCAATACAAAGACCTGCGCTATGGTCACTCCACAACGAGTGACGACGGACAAACGATGATGTGGCGTTGATTTCATATCTCTCCCGTGAACAGGGGCAGCAATCTTTAGCACATACGCTGCCCGCCCCTCTAAGTGCCTCGCACTAAAAACTAATCGCCTTGCAATAGCCGATGAGAAAATCACCGACCCAAAGGCTCATTAGATTCTTAGAGTGCGATTTGCTTCTCAATGACAGCCCCTAAGTTTGATTGCAGTTGCAACCAATATAGCAGAAAAGAAGAAAATGCCATGTTCGCATATCCTGATTCGGAATTTCACAGGCATGTCTCATATTAAGCTATTTGATTGCTCAGAGCAGCCGTCAATCTCATTGGCCTCTACATCAACAGTCGCAAGAATGAAGCAAAACTGCGCGATTTGTCCGAATTATTATTCCACTTGGCTTAAAATGCCCAAACAAACAGGCCATGAGGTCGCGCGACCTCATGGCCTACAAACGGAGGGGGATGTCAAACTGTCAGTTCACAAGGGAGCCGGCGCCGGCGCTGGCATCGACAAACGACCAGCGCGAAGTGCCAGCATCATAGCCGAAGCGATAGGTCATTGGGCGGACCTGCGCTGCCGGCGGCGCGAGGTTGTAGTTGAACTTCGTCCCGCTCACCAGCATGTAATTCGCCTTGTCGAAACTGATCTTGCGGGCCTTGTCGTTGCCGTCTGGCCCCAGCCCTTCCAGCGAAAACTCCACCATAGGCGTGCCGGCGAATGCGCCCTGTGGCGTGAGCGCCACCGACAAGACATCCTGCGTGCGCGCCGAGCCGACAAACAGCCGCTTGCCCTGCGAGGTGTTGAACACACTCACGCCCATGCCATCGAGATTATCCAGTTGCGAGACGATCTTGCCACTGCCAGCGTCAATCTGAAACACACGCCCCAGCATCTGGCTGCGTGTTGAGCCAGCCACCGATGTGGCATAAATGCTGTTTGTCTCGCAATCGTACGCCAGCCCCATCACGCCATAAGGGTTGTTCAGTGAAATTGGCGCGGCGACCGGCAGCGTAATCCACGCCGTCATCTCGCCGGTCTCGCCATCGACCTTGTAGATGGTATTCTGCCTCTCGGGTGGATTCTCGTTCAGGCTCACGCGGGGCGACGGCGCAACAAACAAGTTGCCCTTCGCATCAAAAGTGTTGGGGCCGAGGTAGCCGCCCATCGTCCACGATGGGTGCTGATAGGTGCGAGGCGCGCCGCCATCCTGCGCCGGCTCCACCAGCACCAGCCCCTTCACTGTGCGCTCGGCCGTGCTGAGCATGGTGTTGCGCCCAAAGCCAAGCTTCTGCGTAAAGGGGGGCTGAACACGACAGGCATCCACACTGCCGACCTTGCCGGTGAACGCAGCAGTGGCCACCTGCGTTGATGCCGGCGGGTTGGACCGCGTCAGCAGCCAGAATGCCAACCCACCCAGCAATAGCAGTGGCGTCAACACCGCAATCAACAGCATCGGCCAGCGAGCGGCCCTCGAAGCAGACGCTGGTTTTGGCGCAGAGGATGGCGGGTTCGCCGGCGGCGGAGTTGCCTTCGCCGGCGCTGCACTGTCAGATTTCTTTTTCTTCTTCGCCATGAAGGTTTATCGCAACGGAGGTTCCACATCCGGAGATCATCGCCGGTTGTAATCACCCAAGATGTCTTCGCCTGCCGGGCCCCTACTTCACTGGATGAAACATCGGGCCGGCGTAGCACGGGAATGACTTCACCTGATACACGCCATCCACCAACTCATAGCGCGCCCAGCAATACTCGCGCCCGGGGGTGTCATCGTTCTTCAACTGCATCACATACCACAGCGTGATCGGCGCTTTTTCTATCGGCTCAGGCGGGTCGTCGATGAATTTCTCCGGCCCCTGCTGATAATCGGGATTGCAGCACGGGCCGATGGTGATCATGTCAGATGCGCCCTCGTCACGCTCATCGTGCCGGCGGGTCACATACATGTAGGCAAAGTCGCCGCGCCCGCCATCGCCAAATTGCCCGCGACCCGGCTCGATGGCGTAACCCGCGCCCTGCGCATTCAAGAAGCGATACTGGAAACCCTCCGGCGTGAGCGGTGTCTCCGGCTTCATCACCTGCCACCTTTCCGTTTGCCACACCTTCCAATCGCTGCCCGTCCACTCGCTGAAGGTGAAATCGTCGCCGGCGGGGTCGATGCGCAGCACCGGCCGATACATGCCGTCATTGCCGCAGCCGCGCCCAATGCTCCCTGCAACGATGCGATAGCGGCCGTCGCTGTAGAACTCAAAGCGCTGGCGATAGCTGTAGTTGCACGGCAATGGCCAGCCCTGGCTGCGAAATTCCTGGGCGATGGCAAAGCCGACTTTCTGGCCATCTTGCACGATATCATCAATCGTCGGCTCGGCATACGGCACCACTGCCGCCGAGCTAAATGTGGGGCAGCCAATCGCATCGCTGTAGCCAAAGCCCTCGCGCTGCGAATAGCTTACGTGCCAGTCGACCAGCTTTGCGCTGTTCAACACCGCCTTATCCTTGAACATCACTTCACTGATGCGCAGGCCATCGGAAGCGGTGAGGATGTAGTTGAACGTCCAACCATCCTGCGCCACAGCAATATTCGTGTCGCAATATTTTTCACTGATCACTTCATCGGCCAGTTTCTGCTCAGTCACATGATTGTTCGGCGTGCCGGCGACCGATGTCCAGCGCGTGCCAACCAACCGATTGTCGGTCAGATCGACGATGGCCCACAGCGCGCGATCATCCTTCACAAAGGTCGGCGCCACACACAGGTGACGCGAGCGCTCACAGCGCGTGCCATTCAACGCGGTCTTGGTCGAGGCCATCAATGCATCGCCCTCGCCTGGCTTGAAGCCCAGCGCCTGCTGCACCTCCGGCGCATTCACCGCAATCTGCGTCGCCAGCTTCACCAGATGCTCCGGCAGATCCGGTTGTGTGTCCGGCAATTGCGTCACGCTCAACACCTGCTTCGCCGCAAGATCGACGATGGCGCGCGTGGTGAGGTTGTAGGCAAAGTTGTAAAGCTCGACGCGAAAGCACTGGTTCGTCTTGCATGCCTGCGTAGCTGGCGTGATGTCGCTGTCACGAATGGCATAAACACCCATCACCTCGTTGCGCAGCGCCTCGCCGGTCTGCGGATTGCGCGCATACTCCAGCACGCGCGGGTCACGCAATGCAATCTCCTGTGCCTGTTGCTGCTCGGCGGTCAAGCCCTGCAGGCGCAGCACCGGCGGCTCAAGTTTCAACGCAGCCTGCACCTGCGCCTCACGCTCGGCAATGAATGCCGGCGCCGCGCCAGTCGGCTGCACAGCCAGCGCGCCCTGCCCGGGCGGCTCAGTGGCAAAGGGAATGACTTTATTGGCTGGCGCAGTGGCTGCCGGCATCGGCGCGGGCTGCGCCGGCAGCGCAGCGCATGCTGCCAGCAGCAGCATTCCAACTGACGCGCACGCAAGCGAAGAAGACCTATTCATGGTTTCGGCTTATTATCTCTGACGATGCTGCGGCACCAAAAACAGAAACCCGACATCGAAGGATGTCGGGTTTCTATCTGCAGCAACTTAATGCTTTACTTCATTCTTCGCCGGCGCACGACGAACACACCTGCTGCGCCGATGCCGAGTAGCGCCAGCACAGCAGCACCCAGCGGCACCAGCGGGTTCATCGGCGCGGTCTGCGCTGCCGCGACAGTCTCTTGCGTCGCTGTAGTCGGCAACTGCGCCGAGGCTGGTTGGCCGCCGCGCGCCACGTCAATACCCGTCTGCGCGCCCACCAACACCTGCTCCGCCGGCTTCACTGCCGGCATGGGCAGCGCTTCTGGCGCTGACTGCGGCTGCGATGCAGATTGCTCCGCACCCGCTTGCGCGGCTGGCTCGACCGCCGCTTGCGCCGGCGGCACTGGCGCTGACTGCGGCTGCGATGCAGATTGCTCCGCACCCGCTTGCGCGGCTGG
>CAZPVX010000010.1:0-139013 GCA_964590135.1 uncultured Anaerolineae bacterium
TGTCTTGCCTCCTCTGTATCCGCCTCGATGTAGTCGGTGATGCCATTCACCAGTGCGTGTTCGATGCGCTTGTCGATGGGCCATTCCCGCCACGTCAGTGATTCCTTCTCGTTTTGCCGTCCTGCTGCTTTGTTTTGCTGCAAGGCGCCGGCAAAAGTGATCAGGCGCTCGGTTGCATCGGGCCGGCGGTTCAGCAACACATCTTCAACATGCTCCAACAGATCTTTGGGGATATCGTCATAGACCGCGAGCTGGCCGGCGTTGACGATGCCCATGTCGAGGCCGGCGCGAATGGCATGATACAAAAATGCGCTGTGCATCGCCTCGCGCACTTTGTTGTTGCCGCGAAAGCTGAACGAGATGTTGCTGATGCCGCCGCTCACCCTTGCGCCGCGCAGATGCTCCTTGATCCATTTCGTCGCGCGAATGAAGTCGACCGCGTAGTTGCAATGCTCTTCGATGCCGGTGGCGACGGTCAGCACGTTCGGGTCGAAGATGATGTCCTCTGGCGCGAAGCCGGCTTCATTCACCAGGGTGTCGTAGGCGCGCTGGCACACCTCGATCTTGCGCTCATAGCTGTCGGCCTGGCCGTTCTCGTCGAATGCCATCACCACCACGCCGGCGCCGTAGCGCTTCACCAGTTCGGCCTGCTGTTTGAACTTGTCCGCGCCTTCCTTCAGCGAGATCGAATTGACGATGCACTTGCCCTGCACGCACTTCAGGCCGGCCTCGATCACACTCCACTTTGATGAGTCGATCATCACTGGCACGCGCGCAATGTCCGGCTCGGCCATCAGCAGATTCAGGAATTTCGTCATGCACGCTTCACCATCCAGCAGCCCTTCGTCGAAGTTCACATCGATGATGTTTGCGCCGTTCTCCACCTGCTGCCGCGCAATGCTCAGCGCCTCGTCGAACTTGCCTTCCTTGATCAGCTTCGCAAATTTCGGTGAGCCGGTCACGTTGGTGCGCTCGCCGATCATCAGGAATTGAGACAGCGCGGCGTTGGTCGATTGCGCGATTGCCACGTCCGGCTCATCAGCCTGAGCGCCCATCGATTCGAGCGCCAATCTTTCCAGGCCGCTGAAGAAGGTTTTGTTGGCAGGGCGGTTGCGGTGATGCGGCTTCGCGCCTTTGACGATCTTCGCCACTTCAACGATGTGATCTGGCATGGTGCCGCAGCAACCACCCAGCACATTCACCCAGCCTTCCTGCGCGAACTCGCCCACCGTGTCGGCGAACTTGCGCGGCGTCATGTCATAGCCGCCAAAGGCGTTTGGCAGGCCGGCGTTCGGGTAGCATGTCACAAAGGTCTGCGTGGTGTGCGCCATCGCCTCGATGTACGGGCGCATCTCATCCGGCCCCAGCGCGCAGTTGATGCCCATGCTGATGAGCGGCGCGCGGTGAATGGACGCCCAGAACGCTTCAACGGTCTGGCCGCTCAATGTGCGGCCACTCTGGTCGGTGATCGTCACGCTCGCCATCACCGGCACGCGCCGGCCACCCTCGGCGAACAATTTTTGAATGGCAAACAGCGCCGCCTTCAGATTGAGCGTGTCAAAAGTGGTCTCGGACAGCAGCGCATCCACGCCGGCTTCAATCAATGCCTTTGCCTGGTCGTAGTACGCCTGCATCACCTGGTCGAACGTCACCGCGCGGTAGCCTGGGTCGTTCACGTCAGGGCTGAGCGAGAGCGTGCGGTTCATTGGGCCGAGCGCGCCGGCCACATAGCGCGGCTTCGATGGGTCACGCTGAGTAAATGCATGTGCTGCGTCCAGCGCGAGTTGCGCCGCCTTCATGTTCATCTCGCGGATGAGTTCGGGCGATGCCATGTCGAAATCGGCCATGCTGACGGCCTGCGCGTTGAAGGTGTTGGTCTCGATGATGTCGGCGCCGGCTTCCAGATATTCGCGATGGATCTGCGCGATGATATCGGGGCGCACCAGCGTCAGCGCCTCAAAATTGTTCTTCAGGTCCACTGCATGGCGGACAAAGCGATCGCCGCGATAATCGGCTTCCTGCAGGCCATGGCGCTGGATCATGGTGCCCATCGCGCCGTCCAGGATCAGAATGCGCTCATTGAGCAGGTCGGTGATGGGTGGCTTGTTCACTGTCATGTCTCCCTCTTCGATCGAAGAGCACCAATGATACCTTTCGGTGTGAGCGAGATGGTTGGGAAGGTGAGAAAGCAAGTGAGGGGCAAGTATGAAGATGCGATATTCAAAGTTTGGCCTTCAAAATTCATGGCGCGTTGGCGTGATGCTGGCTGCGGTGTTGATGGCGGGTTGCGTAGCGCCGCCGGCCCTTCGACCGACCGAGGCCATTGCGCGACCGACTGCAACCACGCCGGCGCAAATGGCGCTTGCCGATCTCATCGCGCCCGATGCGAAGCTGGAGACGATCTTCGCCGGCAACGATCTCTTTGAGGGTCCGTTGTGGCTGCCAGATGGTCGTTGGCTGGTGAGCGAGATTGCCGCGAACACGGTCTGGCAATTCGACATGCTGGGCAACAAGTCGGTTTTCATGCGACCCTCGAACAACGCGAATGGGCGCGCGCTCGACGCCGGCGGCCGCATCATTCAAGCCGAGCACGGCAGCGCGTCGGTTGCGCAGCTTGCACTGGATGGCAAGCGCGTTGTGCTGGCGGACCAGTTTGAGGGGAAGCGATTCAACAGCCCCAATGACATCGCCATCAGGCGCGATGGCACGATCTGGTTCAGTGACCCGTCGTTTGGCCTGGGTGACCGCAAGAGCGAATTGGGCTTCACCGGCGTATTCAAGCGCAATTCAAAAACCAGCGCAGTGACGCTATTGACGAAAGCGCTCGATATGCCAAATGGCATCGCGTTCTCGCCCGACGAGCGCATTGCCTACATCAGCGCGAGCAACCGTATTACCGCGTTTCCCATCAACGCCGACGGCACGCTGGGCGATGGCAAAGATTTTGGCGCCGGCAATGATGGCTTGAAGGTCGATTCCTTTGGTAATCTGTGGAGCACCGGCGACAGCAGCGTGACGATCTATGCGCCGGATGGCCGGCTGCTTGGCCGCATTCCGACGCCCGAAACGACGACTAACCTCGCCTTTGGCGGGCCGGATGGCAAGACCGTGTTCATCACCACGTTCAAGGGTGTGTATCGCATTGAGGCGAAGGTGAAACTGACATGAACAACGATCCAAAACCGTAAAATGCCGCGACAATGATCGTCATCCATTCTTACAACCTGCAGTGGCCAGATGAGTTTGAGCAGATACGCGCCGGCGTCGCGCATGTGCTTGGGCCGCTCGCCCTGCGCATCGACCACATCGGCTCCACCTCGGTGCCAGGTTTGGGCGCAAAGGATGTGATCGACATGCAAGTTACTGTTGCAGAACTCGCCAGTGAAGTGAAGCGGCGCATGGTCGACGCCGGCTTCCGGATTGGACGCCATACATACGACCATGTGCCGGAGGGCGAAGATGCGACGCCGGCGCGGTGGCAGAAGCTGTTGTTTCATGAGATGGCCGCCCAGCGTCCCGCCAACATCCACGTACGCAAGTTGGGCAACCCCAATCAACGCTATCCGCTGCTTTTTCGCGACTATTTGCGCGCGCACCCAAAATCTGCGATGACGGTCGAGCGCATCAAGCGCGAATTGGCAAAGCATCATGGCGATGATGTGGAGACGTACTACGACATCAAGGATCCGGTCTACGATTTGATCTGGGATGCTGCGCAAGACTGGGCGAGATACACCAATTGGCAACCTTGAATGGGAGCTTGCCAGGGAGCAGAAAACACGCATGAGACAACAAGCGCTGATGATGGCTGCATATCTCGAAGCCGGCAAGAAAAAAGTGTTTGCCTGCGCGGTTGATTGGCCGGGTTGGAGCCGCGCCGGGCGGGATGAGACAGCGGCGTTGCAAACGCTCATCGCCTATGCGCCGCGCTATGCCGGCGTGCTGCGCGCAGCCGGCATACCTTTCACCATGCCGGCGTCGATTGATGCGCTCAATGTGATCGAGCGGGTGCAGGGCAGCACAGGCGCTGACTTTGGCGTGCCGGCCATCGTGCCAATGTGCGATGCCGAACCCGTCACGGCAAAAGACTTGCCGCGCTTGCAAGCCCTGCTGCGGGCATATTGGCAAGCCTTCGATGACGTTGTGCTGCGCGCCAAGGGCAAGACATTGCGCACTGGCCCACGCGGCGGCGGGCGCGACTTGCACAAGATGGTGGAGCACGTGCTGGGCGCGGAGGCCGGCTACCTGAGTTCGGTTGCCTGGAAACCGCCGAAGCTGGAGGCCGGCGACGTCATCGCGCAGCAGCCGGCTATACGACAGGCTGTGCTGGACGCGCTGGAGTCTGCCGTGAAAAAGGGCTTGCCGGCGCATGGGCCGCGCGGTGGGAAGATCTGGCCGGCGCGCTATTTCGTCCGTCGTGTGGGCTGGCATGCGCTGGATCACGCCTGGGAAATCGAAGATCGGCTGATAAATTGAGCGCTTGCTCATTTTGCCAGTTGACCCTTGAATCCAATTTGGACATATCTAAGCGATACCCAACAGGAGGTATTCACAAATGGGAAAATACAGAGTATTGGACGAAACGCAGGTTCAGAGCTTTCTGGACAAGGGCTACCTGGTCGTGCATGACTGCCTTGATCTGAGCATTTCCAACCGCTGGATTGAGGAGGCGTATGGCCGGCTGGGCTATGACAAGAATGACCCATCCACATGGCAAAAGGACATCGTATGGATGGATCACAAAAACCGGATGCCGGTGAAACAGCTTGCGCCGAAGGCGTGGGATGCCATCCTCGACGTCGTTGGCGGTGAAGATCGCCTTGAGCCGCAGGTGATGAAACTGAACGAGAGTGGTCACTTCACCACGATCAACTCGTTCGAGTGGTCGGACTCGTTCATCGTCAACTTCCGGCGCGGGGCCGACAAGCCATGGCAACCACCCTCGCCGCAGGTGGGCGGCTGGCACAAGGACGGCAGCTACTTCCGCCACTTCATCGACAGCCGCGAGCAGGCGCTGCTCACTATCGTGCTGTGGTCGGATATGCGACACATGGGGGGCGGCACGTTCATCGCGCCGGATTCCGTGCGCGTGGTGGCGCGGTATCTCTATGAGCATCCCGAAGGCGTCGATCCGCACGATTTCAATTTCCAGGAGATGATCAAGCAATGCGGGCAGTTTGAAGAGTTGACCGGCAAAGCCGGCGACTTTGTGATCCTGCATCCGTTCATGCTGCACGCCTCGTCGCAAAACGTGATCGGCATCCCGCGCTTCATGAGCAACCCGCCCATCGTCTTGAAGGAGCCGATGAACCTGAATCGCGCGAACCTCGAGGACTTCTCGCTGCTGGAGCGGGCGACGCTGCATTACATCGGACTAGAGCGGCTGGACTTCAAACCGTTGAAGCCACGCCAAGCGTTCTGGTCGGCGCTGCCGGCATGATGGATGCGTGAAGTGAGCGCACATGGCCTTGTGGTAGCCATGTGCGCTTCCCTGTCGCTTGGCTGTGTGATCTCGACGCGCCGCATCCCGCCGCATCAACCCTTGCCGCAAGCAACGTTTTGCACGATTTGTGGCCGCCGGCCACAAGCGGTAAAGTTGGCGTGTGCAAATGAATTTCGTGCAAAAGCAAAAGCGCGGCAAAGGCAGCGGCCAGTGGCCGGCGTATGTGCTGGGCGAAGATGAGCATGGCACGTGGCTGTTCTGCCCCGCCGGCACGTCGTATCGCAGTTGGAACACGCAGGGCCAGTTTGTCTTTTCGGGCGAAGTGGGGCAGGGTGACCGCGATGCCGGCATGGCGGTGGTCCACTTGATCCCGCGCGCAGGCTGGTGGATCGCGTCGTGGTGGGACGACGTTGCTGGCCGGCGCATCAGCATCGACATTTGCACGCCGCCGGCGCTGGCTGATGACGTTTGGCACTATGATGACCTTGAACTCGATCTGCAGGCATTTTGTGACGGCGTCGTTGTGACTGAAGATGAGGCGGAGTTTGCTGCGGCCCTTGCCGCCGGCGAGATGTCTGCGAAAGAGGCAAGTGCCGCGCGCGCAGCCGCAGACGAAGTGAGGCAGATGCTTCATCTGCGCGCAGAGCCGTTTGGCGCGGCCGGCTGGGCAAAGTTGGATGCGGCGTTGAAAGAGCGATAGGGGTGAAACGCTTTGGGGTTTCACCCCTTTTTTGCATCACGCGTGCCGGTGTACCGACCAGCCGAGATACTTGCTCAATGCCTCGCCCACGGCGTCGGCACACAGGCTCATGTTCATCGCTACATGATGCTCGAAGCCATTCTCACAGATGTAGCGCAATAGCTTCTGCATGTTGTTCACGCGCACCACGCCATAGCCGCCGAAGGTGCTGAGTGGGTCGGCAGTGGCCTCACCCTCGCCGACATAGGCCGCGATGCGGCCGTTGAAGTCATCGGTGCTGACGCGGCAGAAGGTGAACGGTTCGGCCTTCACGCGGCCATACATCGTGCCGTAGGTGTTTGCGGAGCCGACGGTGCCGGCGATGATCTCCTGATACTCCATCACCGGGATGTCGGTGAACACCTGCGCCGGCAGGTTCGAGCAGTGGAATACCACGGCCTTGTCGGGGTCTTCACCGTAATTGTTGTTCCAATCGACCAGCGCGCTCGGCTTGTTTGCCGCCAGCGCCATCGCATACATGCCCACCACGCCGGCGACATCGGTCTCGCACGCGCTGCTCTGCAGGCGGTCGCTCATCATGCTCATCACCGTGCAAGGCACCACGCCGAAATACTCTTCCATCGACGTCCAGCATTGGATCGCCGTCATGTCAAGTTCGGTCTCGTCCATCCAGCGCTCAATCACCACACCGAGCTTGGCCATCTTGTTGAGCGCCTCTTGCGGCACCCTCGGGCCGACGTTGGCGTAGCGGCGGATGCGCTCGATGTATTCCTTCACCGCTGCGTCATCGTTGCTGAGTTTGTTGATGCGGCCAAACGCCTCGCTCAAGTCCAGCGTCTCGACCGAGATGCCGCTCAATTCAAGCAGTTTCTCGCTGTAGCGCACGGTGTTGAAAGCTTGCGGGCGCGCGCCCAATGCGCCGACGCGGGCATGCTTCAAGCCCTTCACCACGCGGCAGGTGCCGGCGAAGCTGCGCAGGTCCTTGCGAAACACCTCACCCCTCGGATCACAGGTGTGTAATGTGGTGAGCGAGAACTTGATGCCATATTGCGTCAGGTTGTTGCACGCGCTCATCTTGCCGCAGAAGCTGTCGCGGCGGTCCTTGATCGTCATGTTCGCGGCATCATCGTTAAACGCTTGCACCAGCACCGGCACATTCAAATCGGCCCAGCGGATGGTGTTGGCGATCGGGCGCTCTTCGCCGAAGTTGGGCAGCGTGATGAGGATGCCGTCGATCTTGTCGCGATTGGCCTTGAACAAGTCGGCGCATTTGTGGGCGTCGGCGTTGCTTTCAACCGAGCCGTAGGGCGAATCTTCGGGCGTCAGGCAGATGGCGTCGATGCCCTCCTGTGCCAGCACTTCGAGGATGGTCTTGCGGCCAGTGTCGCAGAGGTGCGAGGGAAAGAAGCCTCGGTTCCCGACAATTACGCCGAGGGTGGGGCGCTTTTGTGTTGTCATGGCAAGCTAGGTTTAGTTGATGCAGGGCAAGTTCGCAAGCGTCTCATCGCGATGCCTGGACTTTCAGCCGGCGCAGCAGCACCTCAGCCGCAGCGAGTGAGAACGCCGGCAGATTCACGCTGCCCATCACCCGCAACTCCTCTGTGAGGGTCGTCTCCTCATCCAGAAACTTGAACACGCGCTGCGGCGGGTTGCGCGAGAACAGATCGGTGAATACCTGCTTGCCGGCATCGCGGCGTTTCTCCAGCACGTTCAGCAGGGTGCTGTCGAATAATTCAAAACGCCTGTTGCGCAATGGCGTTTTGAAGAATGGCGCGCCGGTGTCTTTCAGCGCCTGAGAGATCTGTCGAGAGTGTTGCTGGATGCGGCGGAAGGTGTAGCCAGTGCTGGGTTTGGTGCGGCCGCCGGCGGCGCCGATGTTGATCACGCGGGCGCAGATCGGCGCCGGAAAAGGCGCGTCGGTCATCGGGATCACCCCGAACTCTTCATGCTGTGTTTTGTAATCAGTGATGCGCAACCGATCACGAATGTGGCTTTCAAGCGCGCGTGCATATTCATCACGCGCCAGCAGCTTGTCCGAAAAAACTGTGAACTCCACCAGCGCTGTGTATGGGTCGAAGGGCAGTACATACACGAAGCGCGTCTCGCCGGCTTGCGGGATGCGAAAGTCCATCAACGTCGCTTGCTGTGGGCTGAACTTTGCTTCGGATGTCTGAATCACCCAGCCGAGAAAATGCTGCAAGAGGAAGTGATGCTTGCCGGGTTGTGGCGTTGGCTTCTCGAATTGAATGCTGTTGAAGACCCATGCGCCCTCGTAGCGCCGGCCGCCTGCGATCAGCGCTGCGCCATCGGCCGCATCCTCCATGCCAGTCACTTCGCCAAATGCCTGCGTGATGTTTGGCTGCGATGCGATCCACCTGGCCATGAAGGTGTAGAAGTCGATGCCGCGAATCATCTTATAGCGATATGGCGCGATATCCAGCACCTGGTTGAAGCGATGGCCGTGAAACGCAACATGATTCCAGGCGCGAAAAACGACCGGCTCAAATGCGCTCTTGCCGGCTTCCCAGAAACACCAGGTGCGGTCGTTCTCAGTCTTTGGCGCTTTGTCGATCAGCAGGATGCGCTTGTCGGTCAGGCCGGCCTGATTCAGGTGAAATGCCAGGCTCAGGCCGGCTGCGCCGGCGCCGGCGATGAGGTAGTCGAAGCGCTCGGGCATTCAATTTGGCAGCGCCTCGCGCAGCACGCGCAGCCAGTTGCCATACATGATCTGGTCGACATGCGCCGGCGCATAGCCGCGCTGCAGCAACTCGTTGCCGATCTTGTAGTGGTCGCGCACCGTATCCAACTCGCGCGGAATTTCGTTGTAGCCCAACCCGCCGTCGAAGTCGCTGCCGATGGCGGCATGATCGGCGTTGCCCGTGAGCTGGCAGATGTGGTCGATCATGCGAATCACGTCGTCGAGCGTGACGTCTTCCTTCTTGCCGCTCCAGTCTTTTTTCAGGAAGCGGTTGTATGGCACAACACCGATCACGCCGTTGCGCTCGGCCAGCATCTCGATGGCTTTGTCCGGCAGATGCCGCGCCGTCGGCAGATAGTGGTGCGCATTGCTGTGGCTGGCGATGATGTGCCTGCCCTGAAAGATGTCGAGTGCTTCGTAGAGCGACTCATGTGACATGTGGCTCACATCCAGCACAACGCCGAGTTGCGCGATCATGTCGAGCAGCTCGTGGCCAAGTTTGGGCAGCCGGCCACCCTGCCATGTGCCGCCACAGTAGCGCGTGGTGTCCCATGCCGGCCCCACGATGCGCAAACCCATCTCGACCCAGCGCTCCAATTCCTTTGGCTCCAGAATGGGATCTGCGCCTTCCATCAGCATCACCAGGCCGACCTTGTGCAACTCGGCAACTTCGGGTTTTTCCGGCGCCGGCGAATAGCCCAGTCCCCAGCTGCTCGTCACCGTTGCAAGCTCCTGCTGATTCGTCACCAGCATCACATGATCGTCTTCGTCTGCCCAGCGGCGATAGAAGTCGAGTTGCTGCATGCCGAGCATATGCGCCTCTTCGGCATTGTGATACACCGGCAGATCATCGCTGATCTTGTGCCGCGCCGGCTCCGTGAAGATCGTCGCAAAAACCAGGCCGACCCGCCCGCGAATGAGGTCGGGCAGGCCGACGGTGCATGCGCCGCTTTGCTTCTCAACTGCGGTGCCGCGCTCCAACTCCCGCGTGGCGTGCGCGGCGCGCCGATAATCACGATGCTTGTTCAGCACGTTGTAGGCCATGTCCAGGTGTGCGTCAACGATGATTGGAAAAGGGTTTTTGTCAGTCATGAAATTGTCTCAAAACCAAACAGGTCTCAGGGGCTTGTCCGGTTTGCAGTTCACTGCATGCACATATCCGCCGGCAGATAATCGGGGTTGGAGAAGCCGAATGTAGCGCTGCCGAGTTGCTCGTAGGTCTGTGGATTCTTTTCGGCAAAGGCGACCGCTGTGTTGCACGCCACAATCGGGTCGTTCGTATCGGTCAGCGCCTCATTCACCGCTTTTGCCATTGCGGCGTAGGGTTGGCTCTCAGGGTTTGCCGGCATCGAGGCAAGCGATGCAAAGGCGGCATTCGCGCCGGCGACGTTGCCCTGCGCCAGCGCAAGTTGCGCCAGCCGAAACTGCGCAAATGCCCCGAGCGCCGAAAGCTCATCCTTCAGCGCGCCTGGCCCATCCCATACCTGCAAGCCGGCGTCGCTGATCACGCGGTTGTATAGCGCAACTGCGCCGGCGAAATCCTTTTTGCGAAAGGCATCGTCGGCATCATGCAGGGCGTGGATGCGATACAGCGCCGGCTCGCGCGACGCGCCTGTCTGTCCCATCGCCGCGCCATTGAATGCCCAGGTCTCACTGCTGCCGCGTTGCGGGCCGGCGTTGACATCATTGAACGTGCCGTGCGCGATTGTCAACACCTGACCAGCGCCATTTGGCGCAAAGCTGAAAGTGGCATTCGGCGCGCCGACGATATCTTGCGAGATGTTGGTCAGGCCGAAGACGTCTTGCGCCGGCAGATGCGCCAGCACTGTCAAGCCATTGATGCATGTGCCGGAGCCGCACTCGCCGCTGGTGAAACTCGCATCCGCGATGCCGTCACCGGTCACGTCCAGCACGCTGTGCAAGCGCGGGTTTGGCACAGGCGCGCCAAACGCCGCGTCTTGTGACGCAAGGTAGATGGCGCGATATTGCCCCTTATCGCAGGCTGCAACCAGCACGTCTCCCGTGCGCGATGCAGCGCCATTGCCCTGCGCAAGCGAGAAAACAGCGATCACCTGCGCGTCTTCCTTTGGTAACAACCTCGCGCTGGTGACGCCGCCAACGGTCAAATTCGTGCCGGGTTCGAGGGTTGACGCGCCCCATGCGGCCAGCGCTGCGCCGGCTTGATCAAGGGTCGCGCCGGCGTTCAGGTAGCTCAGCAATGCGTTTGCCATCTGCTCCGCAGCGGGCAGTTGAGGCGGCGGCGGATTGGCCGGCGCAGGACACTCGCTGTTGGTCGGCCGCGCCGGCACTGTTGGTGCGGTTGTAGGCAAAGGAGTCTGCGTGGGCGGGGCAGCCGGCTGAATCATTGTGTCGGGCATTCGCTCACTCGCAACGGAAGAAGCTGTAGGTGAAGCTGGCACAGTTTCCTGGTTGCCACATGCGCTCAGCAGCAGGGCGAGCGCGATGGTGATATGACGAAATGACATACGCATGACGCCGGCATTGTAGTGTGCCTTGCAACTTGGGATACCGATAACCGAATCGTGGATATCGCGCAGTTTCCTGCGCATGACTGAGCGTCTTCTGCAGCAGCGCATGTCTCTTTTCGCGATAGCCTGTTGACAGCGTTAGAACATTAGTTCTAGAATGTTGCGAACCAGAACATCTGTTCTGATTCGGATCTCTCATTCGTGTATTCAAGGGAAGCGTCATGTATCGCAAACTCTATCAAACTGCCGACCAGATCGAAGCTGTGCTGCGAGAGCGCAAGGCGCCGGCTGCCGTCGTTGGCGGCAAGGTGTTGCCCGGGTTTGTCGAGATGTTGTTGCGGCCGGCGCCAGGCACCAAGGTCAACCAGGTGCGTGCGCTTCAAGCCGACCTTGCGCTTGCGCTCGGCAATAGCAACGTGCGCGTCACACAGAGCGGCACCCACCTTGCCGTGCAAATCCCGCGTGAGACGCGCAAGCCGGTGCGTCTCAGCACGCTGATGCAAACGGTTAAGGATGCGCCGCTCTTTACGGCGGTGCTGGGGCTGGCTGAGGATGGCGCGACGCTGATGGCCTGCCTCGCATCCCCGGATGTGTCGCACATGCTGGTCGCCGGCGCCACTGGCTCGGGCAAAACTTCGCTCGCGCATAGCGCACTGCTCAGCCTGTGCCAGATGCACCGCCCCAGCCAGCTTGGCGTCATCGTCATCGACCCCAAGCGCAGCAACGACACGCTCTTCATTCAAGGCATCTCACGCCACATGTTGCTGGGTGTGGCAAGCGAGGCAGATGAAAGTCTCGCGGCGCTGGCGCGCGTGGTGGATGTCATGGAGAAGCGACCGATCACGCGCGACCCTTCACCGCGCATTGTGGTCTATGTCGACGAGATGGCCGATCTCTGCCAGACCGGCGGCACACGCGTAGTCGAGTTGCTCACACGCATCGCGCAGCGTGGACGCGAGGCCGGCATTCATCTGATTGGCTGCACGCAGAAGCCGTCCTCGAAGGCCATCGGCTCCTTGCTCAAGGCCAACTTGCCGTTGCGCCTGGTGGGACGGGTGCTATCGGCAGAAGACGCACGAATGGCTTCAGGGATGCCAGGCACCGGCGCAGAGAAACTCATGGGCAGCGGCGATTTCATCGCCGTCGCCATGGGCAAGGTGATTCGTTTTCAGGCCGCGTTGCCGGTTTGAATCTACAGGAGCGTAATGGACAAGATCAACAAAGCGGCTGCGGCCGGCATCATTTTCTTTTTGGTCATTCTGGCCGGCTTCATTGGAATCAAGGTGGATCAGATGACGATCGCGTTGCTGGGCGGGGCGTTCATCGGCTTGATTGTTGCCATTCCGACGACGGCGCTGATCATCACGATCGGAATGCGCCGCAAGGATGAGCCGTCGGCAGAGCGTCAAGCGCGCTATCAGGCGCCCATGCCGCACAGCCCGCCGCAGTACTGGGTGATGCCGCAGCAGCCCTACGTGGTGCGTGAGCCGCTCTATCAACAGTTGCAGCAGCCCATCGCCGCACCAGACTACATGTTGCCGCAATCGCGCCGGCGCTTCTACATGATCGGCGAGGGTGGCGAGGTGAAGGAGATCGAGGCGCCGCGCAATCCCGATGACGATCAGCCGCACAGCTATTGATCGTTAGCGATAGAAGTTGTAGCCGGCTGCCACAGCTTGCGCGATTGGCGCGATCACGCCAGGCCACAATCCGAGGATGATCGTCAGCGCAATGCCGGCGCCAAGCACGAAGCGCGCACTCATGGCGTGAATGCCGCGCGTGGTGAACGCCGGCTTGGCCTCCCCTTCAACGAAGGCGTCTTCATCCTCGCTGGCAGCCATCTCGACATCAGGGCCCATGCCAAATGTTAGTGGCGCATCCCCCATCGTGGATTGCAATGCGCCGGCGAGTTCAGGCTGCGGCTCGATCTCTGGCAGTTCGAACAGCGGTAATTGCTCGCCGGCATCCGGCGGCAGCGCTGCTTCCTCCTCCACAATTTCGGCCTCTACCGGTTGGCGCACCATGGCTGCCACTCCGCGCAGGACGCCGATGGCCACGCTGCCGCACGCGACCAGCAGCAACACCAATCCCTCGGCGTCAGCGCTGCTGTAGGCGCGTGCGCTCGTCCAGCGCGCGACAAAGCCAACCGTGCCGGGCAAGCCGGCCATCGACAGGCCGCCGGCTAACAGCGCCAGCATTGTCCACAGATCGTTCATGCTGTGGATGTCGTCAAAATCGTCGCTGCCGCGCATGGCGCGCAGCCGCCAGATGCCGATCCCGAACACGCCCAATCCGATGGCGCGCGCGATGACGGAGAAAGCCAGCGACTCAATGGCGAGTGGCGTGCTGCTGATGAACATCAATAGCACGCAACCCAGTTCCACGAAGAGCGTGCAAGCCAGCACGCGCGAAAATGAGCGCTGCGCCCACGCCAGCCCGCCCCCGAACAGCAGCATTACCATGCTGCCGGCGGTGAAAGCATTCAACAGCGTGGGGCTGGTGCGCAGCCATTCAAATGCCTGCCAGAACGAGAGCAGCAGAAACGTCACGACACCGATGCCGACTGTGCCGAGGAAGGCGGTAGCCAGCGGCGGCGCATCTTTGGCAACTGGATGAATCCATGAATATAGCGGAACCGCGCCGAGCAGCAGAGCGAAGCCGGTGAGCAGGAAGATGATGGAGGCGCCAAAGGTGGCTGCCACCGCATCCAGGTCTGCAAGGTTGACTGTGCCGGCGCGATCGATGCTCCAGCCAGCAAGCAAAAACAATGGCAACGCCAGCGTGGTGCAGACCAGATAGCGCATTGCGCCGACGGTGCTGCGTTCGCCCTGACGCTCGCCTTGGATCATCAGCACTGCCAGCGCGGCAGCAGCTTCAAGGGCCAGGGCTGCATACACAAAAGGCCGAATCAGCAGCGCAGCGGTCATCGCAGACAGCACTGCGAGGCCGATCGGGATGAACGTCCAGCCCTGCGGTGAGCGCCACGACAGGGCGAAGATGATGGCGGTGCTGATGAATGTCAACAACAGCGGCACGCGCTCCGGCTCGCGGATGCGCAGCACGCGCCCCAGCAGATTGAGCGGTGCGTCGACGTCGATGGTGAGGCCGGGCAGGGCGATGGCGCCTGTGATGGGTTGTGCCAGCAACACGATACCTGCGCCAAGCGCCAGCAGCGCGATCAACACTTCCAATGTTTGCCAGCGCCGGCCGAGGTACGCGAGAAGCGCGCCGGCCAGCGGAATGGCGATGACGATCAGAGCTGCAGGTAGCATGGTGGTTGTCGCGCGACGCACGTCCAAACTGCGTCCGCGTTTTTGCGCTAGAGCAAGGTCGGCTGTGCTGGCTCAGGTTGCGCCAGTGATTCGTCTTCTGGCGCAGAAGGCGCGCCGTCTGCCAGCGTCAGATAGGCAATGGCAAGGCCGACCAGCAGCGTCATGAACCCCAGCAACACGCTCACGCTGATGCTCGGCTCCAACGGCGTGTAACCCAGCTCCAGGCCTGAGATCAGCATCAGCACGCCGAGGCCGATGTTCAACGCCTCGCTTGCGGTGGCAATGATCAGCACGCCGAGGCCGATCAACATGTATGCGCCGAAGCCCAATTCGCGGAATTGACCTGGCAACGGAAAGCGTAGCGTTGCGCCAATGGCGGCCGTCAAAATCAAGACGGCGGCGATGGCGCGCAGCAGAATCTGCGCCGGCATCCGCTGCCAGTTGGGCTGACGTAGCCGTTGCATAGCCACCGATTCACCGTACAGCGCGCGCTGTGTATCCACGCGCTGTGCGGCAATGCTGAGCGTGAAGCACACGATTGCGCCAGCCAGCGGCTTGATCAGCGCCACGCTTGGCTCAATGACGCGTGCCAGCAGAATGCCGACCAGCACATATTGGATGATCATGACCGGCAGCGTCAACCGCCAGTTGCGGATGATGGCGATGAAGCCGGCGGACGCCGCAAGCAGGATCAAGAGCGTCGTTGCGCCGGAGCGCGACAGTTGATCCAGCAACTCAACGAATTGAGACATCAGCAGGATTTTAGCCGATGGGCGCTTCTGGTTTGCAAGATGGCCATGCGCGCCACAGGTTGACGGCAATGATGATGCCGACGACAAGCGCGACCGCGCCGGCGACGGTGAACAATGTCAGGCGCGCCAGCAATTGTGTCGTGCTGCCGATCAGGGCGTCGGACGGCGATTGTGGGTTGTATCGCACCTCGGCCGGCATGCGGTTGTAGGCGCTGTCGGCGCAACTGGCGCTGCTGGTTTCGCCGCGCGCCTCGTAGGTCGCGCCGTCGCCGGCGACAAATTCGGCAATCGGCGTGAACGTGGTGACGAAGGGTGAAACATGCTGGATGTCGCAGCGCGCAATCACGCCCGAACTCGGCACGCTGCGCGCCATGAATGCCACGCGCATGATAAACGCCGGCCCCACATCACTCAACACCGCCAGGCCAAGAACAAACAACGCCGCTGCTGTCGCAATGTCCAACCAGTTCTTTTTGAATTCATTCCACATGATCTTTGCACACCGCATGGACAAACGCGCTGGTTTGCTCGGTTTCAAAGCGCTCATCGATGATGGCATTTAGCTTCGATTCTTTGGCGCTGCTTGTCAAATGTCTTTATTTTGTTGCTGGCTGATGTCGTCGCGCTGGTTTACGCTTCAGTCTCATGCGAATCGACCTTTTTCTACAAGCGATTGTGCTTGGGTTTTCAATCGCAGCGCCAGTTGGACCCATTGGCGTATTGTGCATCCGTCGCACACTGGCGCATGGCCGGCGCATCGGCTTCATCAGCGGGCTTGGCGCAGCCACCGCTGATGGCGTGTTTGCGATAATTGGCGGGTTGGGCATGATGGCGCTGTCTGCATTGTTCGTTCAACAGCAGGTGTGGCTCCGTTTGATCGGCGGCGCGTTTTTGTGCTGGCTCGGCTTTCGCACGTTTTTTGCAAAGCCGGCGTCGCAATCCGCAGACGCGCCGGATCAACCCAGTTTATGGGGCGCGTATGGCAGCACCGTGCTGCTCACCTTCACCAATCCTGCAACGATTTTGATGTTTGCCGGCCTGTTTGCGGGTATGAGTGAGGTCGCCGCCGGCGGTGCGTTGTGGTTTGCGCTGGGTATCTTTGCCGGCTCGGCGCTGTGGTGGTTGCTGCTGGCAACCATTGCCGGATTGTTGCGGCACAGCATTTCCCCCGTCGCCATGTTGTGGATCAACCGCGTTTCCGGCGTGGTGATCTTTGCATTTGGCATCGTTGCCATTGCGTCAGTCATCGCGCCCACACCTCTGCGCTAGAATCCTTGCGTCATGAAGATGACCCGATTTGCGAAGTTTGTGTGGGTGGTGCTGGCGATCAACCTGCTGGTGATTTTGTGGGGTGCTGTGGTGCGCGCCACAGGCAGCGGCGCCGGCTGCGGCGCGCACTGGCCGCTCTGCACTGGCGAGGTGGTGCCGGCCTCACCACAGCTCGAAACGCTGATTGAATTTTTTCACCGCATCACCAGCGGTCTTGCGCTTATCCTCGTCGTCGTCATGGTGATTGGCGCATTTCGCGCGCATCCGAAGGGCCATCCTGTGCGTGCCGGCGCGGCGCTGTCGATGGTCTTCATGCTGCTTGAATCACTGGTCGGCGCGTTTATCGTGTTGATGCGGCTGACCGGCAACGACACCTCGGCAGGTCGCGCGGCGGTCATCGCCGTGCATCAGGTGAATACGCTGCTGCTGATCGGCGCAATCGTGCTGACTGGCTGGTGGGCGATGGGTGGGGGCCGCATTCGGCTGCGTGGGCAGGGCGCGCTTGCAGTCATGCTGATCGTCGGACTGGCCGGCCTCATCGTCATCGGCGCGACTGGCGCCATCACTGCGCTGGGCGACACGCTCTTTCCAGCGTCTTCGCTCGCCCAAGGGCTGGAACAAAAATTCGAGCCGGGCGCGCATTTTCTGGTGCGGCTGCGCATCGTGCATCCGACATTGGCGATCATCATGGCGGTGTATGTGACAGTGCTGGCGCAACAGGTTGCGCGGCGCGCCGGCAACGACACTACGCAGCGCGCGGCGCGGGTCTTGCGCGGCTTGTTTTTTGGGCAATTGGCGCTGGGCGCAATCAACGTGGCGCTGCTGGCGCCGGTGTGGATGCAACTTGCGCACCTGCTGATGGCCGACCTGGTGTGGATCGCCTTCACTTTGTTGAGCGTGAGCGCGCTGAGCGCCCCGCAAGCTGAGGTCAAGCCGGCGTCTGTGGATGCGCGCGCTGCCAACGCCATTCAAACAGCGCAACCGCAAGCGCGCGCGTGATGCTCAGCTTATGCCCATTACCATCTCCGCTCTCTACCGTTACCCAATCAAGGGCTGCAAAGGCCATGCCCTGACTGAAGCGCAGACCGACGCGCGCGGCATCGCTGGCGATCGCAGCCTGATGATTGTCGATGCCGCCAACGAGTTCATCACCCAGCGCGATGCGCCGGCGCTGGCGTTGATCACGCCGACGCTGGCTGACAACGCGATCACGCTGACTGCGCCCGGCATGCCGGCGCTCACCTTCGCGCCAACGAATGACGGCCCATGCGTGCGCGCCCGCGTGTGGAGGGACGTGTGCGATGCAGTCGATCAGGGTGATGAAGTGGCGCAGTGGTTGCAGGATTTTCTGGCCGCGCCGGTGCGACTGGTGCGCATGGCTGATGGCTACGAACGCAAGTGCGACCCGAAATATGCCCGCAGCGAACGTGACCAGGTCGGCTTCGCCGACGGCTATCCATTTTTGTTGATCTCGCAGGCGTCGCTGGATGATCTGAATGTGCGACTGGCCGCGCCGGCGCCGATGAATCGCTTTCGCCCCAATATCGTCGTCAGCGGCTGCACGCCATTTGCAGAGGACACCTGGCGCGACATCCGCATCGCCGGCATCGATTTTGGCGTTGTCAAGCCGTGCGCGCGCTGCAATGTGCCGACCATCGATCAGGACACTGCCATCGCCGGCCAGGAGCCGGTCAAGACGCTGGCAACCTATCGCACCATCAATCAAAAGGTGATGTTTGGGCAGAACCTGATCGCTTCAAACGCTGGTGTGCTACGCGTGGGCGACGAAGTCGAGGTCATCCGTCTTGCGCCATTGTGAGATTGAATCATGAGCCATGACCGGGTAGATGCAATCCCTTTGCGCAGGATGAATGGCATCTCACACGTCACGGATTGCTCATCTTTGGATCACTGAAGCGCGGGTTGTGGATGAACGACTCATCGGTCAGCGCGGCAAGAAAGGCGATCAGGTCACGGCGCTCTTCATCGCTGAGGGAAAAGCCAGCGATGCGCGGGTCTTTCAGTGGGCTATGCGCGCCGTCGCCAGCATTCACTCCTGCATCGATCTTTCTGCCGCCGCGCTCGTAAAAGCGCACCACCTCTTCCAGCGTATCCATGCTGCCGTCGTGCAGGTAGGGCGCGGTGAGCGCCACATTGCGCAGCGCCGGCACGCGGAACTTGCCCATGTCGCGCGCATCGCCTGTCACCGCCATCAGCCCGATGTTGCCTGTTGGGTATGCTCCCTTGCCATCCACGTTGTACAAACCGGTGTTGAAATATGGCGCGCTCTGTGACGTGGCTGCGGTGAAGTTGAAGCCGCTATGGCATTGCGCGCACTTCAGCCGATCTGAGTTGAACAACTTCATGCCACGCACAGCTGCGGCGCTCATCGCGTTTGCATCGCCGGCAACGTAGCGATCATACGGCGCATCAAATGACACCAGCCCGCGCACAAAGGTCGCCAGCGCGGCTTTGATATTGTCGAAGTGAATCGGGCCGCGCTCGTTGGGGAAGGCCGCCGCGAACAGCGCAGCTAGCTGCGGGTCATCGCGCAGCCGGCGCAGCACGGTCTCCTCATTGCCTGTGATGCCCATCTCCATCGGTGACACGCCGAATAGCGGATGATCGGCTTGCTGCTCCAGCGTCGTAGACGTCGGGTCGGCCCAATTGAAGACGCGATTCCATGCCACATTCATGAGTGGCTGCGCGTTGCGCGGGTGGCGCTCGCCGCTGCTGCCGGTGCTGCGACGAGCGGCATCTGTGAACGCAAACGGCTGCATGTGGCAGGTGGCACATGCCTGCATGGCATTGCCGGAAAGGCGCGTGTCGTAGAAGAGATATCGCCCCAGCTGAAACTTTGCCTCGCTCGGCGGGTTATTTGCTGGCACAGGTGGCGCCGGCACGCCCACTGGCAATTGCCATCGCCACGCTGCGCTGGCCGACGGTGCGGCGCAGGCTGCCAATCCCACCATCGCCAGCGCGCCCAACCACAAAACAAAAGGTGTGATGTGAGTTGGCCTCATAGCAGGTAGCCATTTTTTGCGAGTTCCGAAAGCCGATACTGGACCAGGTTTTCGATCCCCATCAGGAGTTGCGGCCGTTGCGACAACTGCCGTTGGACTTCAACCTGCGACATGACCATCACCACCGCATCGCCGCGCACGGTGGCGGTGGCTGGCGTGCTGCGCAAGGCCGAGATCTCGCCCACCAGTCCGCCGGCGCTTACGACAATCGGGTGGCCGTCGGTGTCGTAAAGTGGCGCGCCGTTGCGTGTGATGTGCAGCCGGCCACTCAGCACCAGAAACAGATGCTCGTTCTGCGCGTCTTCAGAGATCAGGCGCTCATCACGCGTCACGTCGCGTAGTTGCACCAGTTCAGGACACTCTTGCGCCAATTCCAGCATCAAGCGCGTCAGTTGTCGCTCCAGGGTGTTGCGCGCGCTGCCGGTGCGCTGGCTGCGCTGCAATTGCCAGCCGTGAATTTTTGACAGCAGCGCGGGAATGGGTGAATCGCCATTTTGCAGCCGATAGTGCTCGCGCTTGAAGTCGGTGTGATACGTTCGCCCCATCAATTGCAGGCTGTTCGGTGTGTCGCCGGCGATCAAGCCGGTGGCGTATTGCGCCTGCGAGTAGTGCGTGAACTGCAGATGCACCGCGTGCGCCTGGGCTGTGCCGTCGGTTGACAGCACCGCGCGCCCGCCGGCGCGGAGCAGGCCGTTTGCCAGCAGCTCATTCGGGTCAAGCACGCCGGCGCTGAAGGCATACGGGCTGTCGAACAGCCGATCATTGTAGAAGCCGTCGCACAGTTCCACCGTTTGCGCCAATGTGTCCGCCAGAAAAGTCATCGCATGCGATTCGACCTGATTGAGCAATTGCAGCGCCTGAATGTTTTCGCCCTGCGCGCCGGCATTCGGGATGACCGGCACACCGCCCTCGGCGCCATTTGCTGCAGCCGCATGCGGAATAGGTTGCCACGCGCCAGTCTGCGCGTCCTTTGGTTCGATCCACACGCGTGAACCGTCGGTGTAGGTCACCACAAGAATCGCATTTTCGAGTTCGTAGCGAGTGAGTGGCCGGCCAGCGCGCCACGCTTCGGCATCATAGTTGCGAGCCAGCGGCAGGTTGTCGCCGGCGTGCCGCGCATATTGGTAACGCGCCTGCATCGTCATGTCATCGACAAAAATGTTCACCTGCCCGCCGCGCAGTTGATGGCGCAACAGCGCTGGAATATCCTTGCCCACGATCTGCTCAAAACCGTCCTGGTACTCAAGGTCGAGGCATTGCACGGCGCGGGCGATGGCGTGTTTCACCTCAAGCTGTTGCCAGCTTGCAAACAGCGCGCCGTTCAGATACATCGTCTCGCGGCAATCGCAGTTTTGCATCAGCAGGGCTGCAGTCAACTCGGTGCTGGTGGTGGTGTTCTTGCGCAAATCGTGGTCGACGCCTGATAGCGCGATCAGGCCATCGGAGCGAATGTCGAAGTTGGCGTGCGAGGGCGATTGCAGATCCTGCAATGCCGCAATGTTCAGATCGTGGCCAACAACTTCCTGGATGCGCTGGATGATGGCGCGCGGGTCGGCGCGTCGCTGCATGGGCAGGCCGGGCAAAATGGCGTCTTCGACCAGATCGATGAGATCCTGCTGCACGCGCCGGTTGATGAGCAAATCTGGCACGCGCGCGCCGACCTTGCCGATGGTGCCTTCGATGAACACCGGCACCAGATTGCCGATGAGCGCGTGGAAGTTGATCGTGTTGGCGAAGAAGCGGGTGATGCCATTCGCCGCCGGCGTATTGACAGCAAGGGCTGCCGCCGGCTTGTTGTTCATCTCCAGCGCCACGCGTGCGCGCTCCAGTTCGGCAATGGCGATCTCGGCGTATTGCGTCTGCATGGCGAGCCGTTGTGCTTCGTCGGCGGGCAGCTGGCCAGCGGTGATCAGGAATGCGAGTTGCCGGCGGATGCGCTGCAATTCGCCGACCACGATGCTGTGTTTGAAGGCGGCATCACCGTGTGCAACCGTGCGCGTCAGAATGGCATCGAAGTCGGCCAGCCGGATGCGTTGCAATACTGCCAGCCGCAAATAGCTGGCGTGCGTCCAATAGTCCTGCGATTCATCACCTCCCTGCAAGGCCAGCGCCACTTCCAGGAGCCGGCCCTGGCTTGCCAGACGCTGCATCAATTGCGCGATCCGGCCATCCAGAACATGCAATTGCATGCGATCTGCATCATCCAGCCACCCCTCGTTCCCCTGCTGCAAGGTGTTGCGCGTAGTCAGCGTGTCGCAAAGCTGATCGAGCGTACAGAACATCCAGCCGAGGCCCGGATAGGAATCGCCGCTTTCGAGAAAGCCTTGCTTGAAGATGCGAGCGGCTGATGCGAGCGCCTGCTCGCGCAGCCCCTGCACCTGTGGCTGGCTCAACTCCGCGTGTGCATGCTCAGGGAAATAGGCTTCGATCTGCTGCGCCAGCGGGCCGGTGATGGCGAGGCTGTCGCCAGCATCGGCCATTCTCTCCAGCAAATGCTCTGCGAATTGCGCGCGCGCCATGTGCGATTGCGCCAGCGCACCCCACACCAGTGCATTCTGCCCGCCCTGTGCGATCAGCGCCGCGCCTTCGCGGATGGCCTCAGCCGGCCGGCCGGCTTTCGTCAGCGCCAACACGTAGAACTCGCGCACGCGCGGCGCACTGCGGAAATCTGCGTTGCCACACTCGCGATACAGCCGGATTTCGTTTTCAGGCGAACTCATGAGCCGAAAGCGGTTTGAGATTTCCAGCAATTCGTTGGCGGACCACGCAGTCACCTTGCGGTCGCCGTAAAAGGTGAACTGCGTGAGGCGCTCGACAGTGCCGGCGTGCCCCAGCAGGATGCGAAAGGCGCGTTCACGCAACACTTCGTCCTTGCCCTGCTGCTGGATGCGCTCCAGATCGGCCTGCAGAAAGGCATCGAATGTCCAGGGAATGGGTGGGACATCAGACATTTTGTGTGTGGGGAGTGGATTGTGAGCGCTCGGAATCTGCCGGTGATATTACCGCGTTGTGCCTGCTCGTCTGCATTCTGTGCGACAGATTTGCGCAGGTCAAGCAGCGCGCCAGATTTTGCCGTGCGTTGAATTGCCTGCGATTGCAATCAAAAGCAAGATGATGCATGTAATGCCGGCATTTACACATCTTTGGCGCGGGCTTATGATGAAGGCAGCACACCGGAGAGACAATCCATGACTAAAGATTCAGCACAGGTCACACCGCGCGTGCCGCTCGGCGGCAACTATTGGATGGCTGACCCTGGCGCGCCGCTGTGGGGCATCGCAGACGTTCACGCGCATTTGATGGCGCATCTAGCATTTGGCGGGCGCGCGTTCTGGGGCATGACCTATGACCCTGATCATCCGCCGGAAGAGGGCATGCAGTATGCGCTGGCATCATGTGAGCCGGTGCACGGCGGGCTGCTTGACGTCAATCCTGAGTTCGGTCATCCTGCCGGCGGCGGTTGGCCTGATTTCGATATCTGGCCGCGCTTCGGCACGCTGGTGCATCAACAGGCTTACGTCGATTGGATTTATCGCGCTTATCTCGGCGGCTTGCGCTTGATCAGCGCGCTGGCCGTGAACAACGAATTGCTGGCGCGCAATAGCGATCCACGGACACCGACCGATGATCGCAGCGCCATCGAGTTGCAGATCAAGGGCATGAAAGAGATGGTGCAGTGGCTGGATGAACAGGCCGGCGGCGCGGGTCAGGGTTGGATGCAGTTTGCCTACACGCCCGATGACGCGCGCCGGATCATCGCTGAAAACAAACTGGCGATCGTGCTGGGCGTGGAGGTCGATTCACTGGGCAACTGGCGCAAGGCCAGCGACATCGAGCAGCAGAGCGGCGGCGATCCCGAAAAAGCGCGCCAGATGATTGCAGCAGAGTTGGACTGGCTGCATGGGTTGGGCGTGCGGCAGATCACGCCGGTGCATCTGACCAACAATGCCTTTGGCGGCACTGCCATCTACATGCGCTTCCTTGAAATCAGCAACCGCTTTGTCACCGGCGAAGGTTACGAAGTCGAGGATGCCTGGGAATCTGGCATCCGTTATCGCCTCGATCGCGATGGCACCGACGCCGTGGACAGCGCTGAGCGCACCGCTGCTATGGCGAAGGCGCGCATCCCCAGCGCGCGCGGCATGAATCACGGCTCGCTCATCGACCATGTGCCAGGGGTACGGGATGTGGCGATGGCGACTGAGGCGCCTAAGGATCTGGGCGCGCATGCCAATCAGCGCACGCTCAACCCGTTTGGCCAGATGCTGCTGGAGGAGATGATGAAGCGCGGCATGCTGATCGACATCGACCACATGTCGCAAAAGACGCTCGACGCGACGCTCGATCTGGCGGAGGCGCATGGCTATCCTGTGATGTCATCACATGCGTGGTTCCGCGACCTGCAATTTTTCTCGGTGCAGGAGTTTGAGCCGGATCATGTGCATTCATTTGGCACCGGCGATGTGCACAAGGTGGCCCACGAACTGGGCAAGCGCGCCGACCAGATTGATCGCATTGCGAAGCTGGGCGGCATCATCGCGCCGATCCTGAATCAAGGCGACATCGCCGGCTTGCAGCAGGGCGCGCCCGAGCTGGCGCACAAGGTGCCGCAGCCATGCGGCGGCAGCAGCACGTCGTGGGCGCAGGCTTACGTCTATGCGCTGGACAAGATGGGCGGGCGCAATGTCGCCATCGGCAGCGACATCAACGGCGCAGCGGCGCTGCCCTGCCCGCGTTTCGGCACGATGGCCGCGTGGGGTGCAAGTGACGATGATGTGCGCGCGGCGCAGCGCCGCGCCGAGATCAACGCGCAGCGCAATGGCGTGGCCTATGACGCGCCGATCCGCGATTACCGCTGGTTTCGCTTTTTGGAGAGCGGGCCGGGCGGCTACACCGAGCGCGAGCGCGAAATCTGGCAGGCAGTGGCAATGTTCAAGGCCGGCTTCGACCCGCGCGTGAACAAGCACCCCGACGACGATGCGCCGAGCGGCAGTCTGCGCAAATCGCTGGAGGCCGACCAGTGGCCGTGGGTGCGCAAACGGGTGGATGCGATGGCCGGCGGACTGTTTGCAGCCACAGAGCCGGGCGGATGGCCGGCGGAGGAAGTGCGCGCGTGGGACGACGAGATGCGCGCGGCCTATATGGCGAACACCGGCATGGTGGAGGGCGGCGAGGGCGCCGGCGAGGGCGCGGATCACGATCTCCTCGATCTGGTGGGCGAGATCAAGGGCGTGTTGGATCGCTGGGACGCGATGGATGGAGACAACCCGCCGCTGGTGCGCAACCGCGCCGGCCGGCGGCGCGACTTCGACATCAACATCGATGGCTTCGCGCATTACGGCCTGCTGCCCGATTTTCTACAGGACATGGTGAACAGCGGGCTGAGCGCCGAAGACCTCGCGCCATTGTTTCGCTCGGCGTATGACTATGTGGAGATGTGGGCGAAGTGCGATGCGATGAAGGCAAAATGACATTTGTCATGCCGGCGCGCCGCACACAATGACAGTCCTCACTGGCGAAGCTGCCGGCGCACTGGCATGATGGCGACCTTTCATCATGTTTGGCAAACAGAAAAATACGCCGCCGGCTCCAGCGGCAGGCCCCGCCGGCGCGCTCATGCGCCTCAGCGGCGTCAAGAAAGCCTACAAGACCGACGCCGGCGATTTCTACGCCCTCAAGGGCATTGACCTCACCATCGACAAGGGTGAGTTCGTCGGCGTGGTCGGCAAGAGCGGCAGCGGCAAAAGCACGCTCATCAACATGATCACCGGCATCGACCGGCCCAGCGCCGGCGAGATCTGGGTGAACGAGCAAGCCATCCACGGGCTGGACGAAAATAGCATGGCGCGCTGGCGCGGCCGCAGCATGGGCGTGGTGTTCCAGTTCTTCCAGTTGCTGCCCACGCTCACTGTTGTCGAAAACGTCATGCTGCCGATGGACTTCTGCCGCATGTACAAGCCGAAGGAGCGCCGCGAGCGCGCCATGCAGTTGCTGGAGCACGTGGAGATGGCCGAGCAGGCCAACAAGCTGCCCTCGCAAATCTCTGGCGGCCAGGCGCAGCGTGTCGCCATCGCCCGCTCGCTCGCCACTGACCCGCCCATCATCATGGCTGACGAGCCGACCGGCAACCTCGACAGCAAAACTGCCGATGCCGTGTTTCACCTTTTTGAAAATCTGGTGGCCGAGGGCAAAACATTCCTGATGGTCACGCACGACAACGAGCTGGCCTCGCGCCTGCACCGCGTCATCACCATCGCCGACGGCATGCTGGTGAGTGACCACGCAGTGAAGTAATTCTTGATCTCATGCTGTCACCTCGCTGGAAGAAAGTGCTGCGCGACCTGTGGGATAACAAGGCGCGCACCATCCTGTCGGTGTTATCCATTGCTGTCGGCGTGATTGCCTTTGGCAGCATGCTGATCGCCGGCCAGACCGTTCTCAAGAATCTCGACCTGGCCTATACGTCCAGCAAGCCAGCCGACATCACGCTCAATCTGACCCCGTATGACCGCGATCTGGTGCGTTGGGCAAAGACGCAGCCCGGCGTGCAGGACGCCGCCGGCCAGACCGTCCTCTACGGCACGCTCATCAAGCCGGATGGCAAAGAGCAGGACATCACGCTCTATGCCCACGACGATTACGGCGCGATCGACCTGAACAAGATCAATCTGGTCGCCGGCGCATTTCCGCAACAGCGCGGTGAGATCGCCATCGAGCGCGGCAGCACCAGTGGCGCCGGGATCACGCCCGGTCTGGGTGTCTCGTTTCACGATGGCGACACGGTGCGCATCAAGCTGAGCACCGACGAGGTGTTCGACCTGCGCTACATCGGCAAGCTCTATGACGTCAACGTGCCGGGCGGGCCGGCAGCCACGCGTTTGAATTTCTACATCTCCGAGCGCACGCTGGCTGACCTGCATGTGCCGGCGTGGCCGACGCGCTTGCTCATTCGCACCACGCCTGGCACCACCGCCGCCCAGAAATACGCCCTTGCCGACCGCCTGCGCGACCGCATCAACCTGCGCGGTTTGACAGTGCGCAGCATCGACGTGAACGAACGCGGCGAGCATTGGGCCACCTCGATCATCAACGGCGTGCTGGTGATTATCGTGATGGTGGGTGGAGTGGCGCTGGTGATGAGCGGCCTGCTCATCATCAATGTCGTCAACGGCCTGCTACTCTCACAGAAGAAAATCATTGGCATCATGAAGATCGTCGGCGCGGATCGCCTGCAGATCTTCGGCGTGTATCTGTCGATGATGGCCAGTCTGGGCGTGATGGCGCTGCTGATTGCGATGCCGTTGAGCGCGTTGCTGGGGCGCGCCATCGCCGGCCTGGTGACAGGTATGTTGAATTACGATCTTGTGGAGAGCGGCTTCACGCTGCCCATCGCTGCGGTCGAGGCAGTTGTGGCGATGCTCGTGCCGGTTGCGTTCTCTGTGATTCCCATCTGGTCGGCGCTTCGCGAGACTGCCGCAGAGGCCATTAGCGAAGTGCTGCCGCGCCAACACGCCAGCCTGATCGAGAAAGCTCTGGCGCGCCTGGGCAACCTGCCGCGCACGATGGTGCTGGCGTTTCGCAGCCTGTTTCGCAACAACCTGCGGCTGGTCGCCACCATGCTGACGCTGATTGCCGCCGGCACCATCTTTACTTCGATCATGAACCTGCGTATCGGCATGCCGGCGACGATGACCATCAATACCGGCAGCAACATGGCCGATGTCACGGTGTCCTTTGGCGTGCCGATCAACCGTATCGCCGCCGTCAACCGCGCCATGCAGACGCCGGGCGTGACTGCTGCCGAAGGCTGGATTGTCACCCAGTCGACGGTGGTGCGCGAGGTCGGCGATGGCAGCACCATTACCTTGAGCGGCGGTGAGGCGGACTCACGCTTCGTGAAACCACCGCTGCTGGCCGGCAGCCGCTGGCTCAGCCCATACAGCCATGAGACGCGCGACGAGCTGGTGGTCACGCAGGGCATCCTGGAATCCGAGCCTGATTTGAAGGTGGGCGACTCGCTTACCCTCAAGCGCGGTGATGACACGCACACCTTTCGCATCATCGGTTTCATGAACGGGCTGGGCAGCCAGGCATTCGGCCATTATGAGACGGTCAGTCGCGTGGCCGGCGTGCCAGACATGGCCTCGTCGGTGCGCGTGGCAGCCGACAACGCCGGCGCGACCTACACCAACGCGCTAGCTGGGCAGTTGCGCAAGGCCTTTGAAGACGCCAACATCACTGTCGTCTCTTCCCAAAGCCGCGCCACGTTGATCAACAACGTGCTGGGCGCGTTCGACACGCTTTTCATCCTGATGATTCTGGTGTCGGTGCTGATCGCCATCGTGGGCGGGCTGGGGCTGGCCGGCACCATGAGCCTGAGCGTGATGGAGCGCACTCGTGAGGTGGGGGTGATGCGCGCGGTGGGCGCGGAATCGCCGGACCTGCGCTTCATGTTTGTCTTTGAAGGGCTGTGTATCGGCTTGATGAGTGCGGTGGTGGCCTTTCCGTTGAGCGCGCCGATGTCGACGCTGCTGGGGCAGGTGCTTGGCGATGCTACGCGCCAGGGCGTGTTTCTGCCGCAGATCAATGTGATGGGTTACGTGCTCTGGCTTGTAGTCGTCAGCGCGGTCAGCGTGGTTGCCAGCCTGTCGCCGGCGCGCCGCGCCACGCGCATCAGCATTCGCGAGGCGTTGGCCTATGCCTGAAACGCGCAACGAGAGAGCCGCGCAATGGGTGGATGACAGGGAGTGCCGGCCTCGAACAAAAGCTCCGCCGTGCGGGCTGGGCAACATGGATATCAAAACATGATCACGGAGGAAACAGTGAACAACAAAACGAAGCGCATGGCTGCCATCCTTGCGCCGGCTGCTGCAGCAGTATTGCTGCTCAGCGCCTGCGCCGCGCCCATTGCGTCGGCCAACACCATCAGTGCCACGCGCGGCGACATCCAGCAATCGATTGAGGCGACCGGCAGCATCGTCGCCGACAGCGAGGCCAGGATCAGCTTTCAGCAGGCCGGCGTCGTCGACACGGTGCGCGTCAAGATTGGCGATGCGGTGAAGAAGGGCGACGTGCTGGCTGAGTTGGAGACCATCGACCTGCAACTGGGCGTGAGCCAGGCCGAGGCGCAATTGGAACAGGCGCGCAACAGCGTGCGCAATGCTGAGCAAGCCGTCATCATCGCGCAGGCCAACTACAGCCGCACGGTGGAGGGCACGCGCGATGCCGATTTGAAGGCCGCTGAGGCCGCCCTGCAGAGCGCGCAGGCAAATTACGCCAAGGTGACCAGAGGGCAATCGACTGACGAGGCGGCGGCGCAGGCGGCGGTAGATGCCGCGCAGGCCAACCTCGACAAACTCAAAGCCGGCCCAACCGTCGAAGATCTGGCGGCGGTGCAGGCGCAATTGCAAAATGCGGAGGCTGCGTTGAAGCTGGCGCAGGCAGCCTATGACCGCGCTGCCGGCCGCGACCCCGCCGGCATTGGCGCCAGCCCCGAGGCCCTGCAACTGGAGCAGGCGACCAACAATTTCAATCTGGCCAAGGCCAATTACGACCGCGTGGCAAAAGGCGCCGACGCGGCGCAGGTGCGCGCTGCTGAGCAGCAACTCACTGCCGCGCAGGCTAATCTGGCACGTTTCTCCGGCGCAACCGATGCCGCCAGCCGCGCCGCCGCACAACAGGCCATCGATGCCGCGCAGGCGAATCTTGATCGCTTGCTGCAGCCAGCGCGTGACTTCGACCTTGCGCAGTTGATTGCCCAGATCGAGCAGGCGCGTGTGGCGCTCGACAGTGCGAAGACGACTGTAAAGCTGAGTGAGATTGCGCTGGCGCAAGCCAGGCGCCGGCTGGATCAGGCTGTGTTGCGTGCGCCATTCGACGGTGTGCTGGGCAGCGTGAATGTGCGCGAAGGTGAAAGTGTGTCGCCAGCCAGCGCGTCCAGCAGCGCCTTTGTCATGGCCGATACGAATCGCTTTCACATGGATGTGACGGTGGATGAGTTGGATGTGACGCACCTGCGCGTGGGACAGGCAGTCGAGATCGTTGTCGATGCACTGCCCGGCCAGCGTGTCGCCGGCCAGGTCGAGCGCATCTCATCGACCGGCACAAAGATCAACGGCGTGGTGAACTACAACGTGCGCGTGTCATTGGATGAGGGCGTGGATGCGCTGCGCAGCGGCATGAGCGGCAAGGCGTCGATTCTGCTAGATCGCCGCGAGAATGCGCTGCTGGTGCCGGCGAGTGCCGTGCGCCGCGATGGTGTGAGCGGCAAGTCGTTCCTCACGGTGCGCAGCGGCAATCAGACCCAGGAGGTGGAAGTGACGACCGGCTTGCGCAATGCGAGCAATGTGGAAATTCTCACTGGTCTGGCTGACGGCGCAACAGTGGTGTTGCGATGAGGATGACCGCCGGCCGCCCTACAATCACTTTTGCACCATGAACCGCATCGCCAGCACGAGCCAACCGCTTCGCCCCAACCTGCTGCTCATCCTGCGCGGCCTGGCGTGGGCGCGCGTGGCGCTGGGCGTGCTGTTCATGGTGGTGATGTCGATGGCGCGCGTGCAACTTGTGCCGTTGCTGCTGCTGCCGATCGGCACCGCATTGGCGGTGCTGGTGTTCGTGGGCTCGAGCGGGTTCGAGAGCCGGCTGGGCCGCTGGCATCTGCCTTTGGCAGTGCTGTTGTTGACAATCGATGCGCTGTTGTTGACGGGTTATTACCCGCAGTTGTTCATGGCCGGCGGTGCGACGTTGATCGAGCGCATGTCGGCCCTGCCGCAGTTCGAGCCGTGGCTGCAGTCGATGGGTTTTCTGGGCAGCCAAAGTTCTCCACCCTTCCTGCCGCTCATCGTGCTGGTGAACCTGTTCGTGCTGTTGATCGTGGTGAGCTGGCAATACCGATTGCGCATCGCCATTGCATACATCGCCGGCACCACGCTGATCGATGCTCTTCTCGTGCTGGTGGTGTTCACCTCATCGCTGCAAGTGTTGACGCAGTTGACGTTCATCCTTGCGCGCACTGCCATCTTCCTCATCCTGGCTGCCGTCATCACCTATCTCGTCAATCTGCAAAACCAGCAGCAGCAATCGCTGCTCGAAGCCAATGCCAAACTCGCCCGCTACGTGGCGGTCGTTGAAGAGTTGACCATCAGCCGCGAGCGCAACCGGCTGGCGCGCGAATTGCATGACACGCTGGCGCATACGCTCAGCGCGGCCAGCGTGCAACTGGAGGCCGCAAATTCGCTCTGGCAAAGCGACCGAGATCGCTCGCACACGGCGCTTGCCCAGGCGATGACGATCACGCGCGACGGCCTGGCGGAGACGCGCCGCGCATTAAAGGCATTGCGCGCTTCACCGCTGGAAGACCTCGGACTGGCGTTGGCCCTGAAGGAATTGGGCGATCTGACGCGCCAGCGCAGTGGCGCGCAGGTGACGGTTTCGGCGCCGGCGCGGTTGGAGCCATTGCCCGCCGAGGTGGAGCAGACCCTGTATCGCGCGGCGCAGGAGGCGCTTGAAAACGTGGTGCGGCACGCGCGCGCGAAGCACGTCGATCTGTCGTTGCGCCGGCTGGGCAGCCTCGTCAGCATGACGATTCAAGATGACGGCGTGGGGTTCGATGTCGAATCGGCGCAGGCGCGGCAGGAGCGCTTTGGGCTGAATGGCATGCTGGAGCGCGTTGCGGCGCTGGGCGGGCGCATGATCATTGACAGCGCACCCGGCGCAGGCGCGCGCATTTCTCTGGAGATCACGATCCATGACCATTCGCGTGTTGCTGTGTGACGACCAGACGTTGGTGACCGATGGCCTGCAACTCATCCTGGAAACAGATGCCGCCATCAAGGTCGTCGGCGCGGCGCGCGATGGCGCGCAGGCCATCGAGATGGTGCCGGAGGTGAAGCCCGACATCGTGTTGATGGACCTGAAGATGCCGGTGATGAACGGCGTGCATGCCACGCAGATCATCCGGCGCGATCACCCGCATATCCCCGTGCTGGTGCTGACCACCTTCGATGATGACGACTGGGTGATCGATGCAGTTCGCAGCGGCGCATCGGGCTACCTGCTGAAGGACACCCCGCGCGACCGGCTGATTACAGCGGTGAAGGATACGGTGGAGGGCAGGTCGCATGTCGATCCGGCGGTGGCCGGCAAACTGCTGTCGCGGCTTGCCAACGCGCCGGCGCCGCTCGCTGCATCGCCACTGGCCGATGCGCTCAACGAACGTGAGCAGGAGATCTTGCGGCTGATGGCGCATGGCATGAACAACGCGGAGATCGCGAAGCGCATGTATCTGTCTGAAGGCACCGTGCGCAACTATGCGAGTTCGATTTTCGACAAGTTGGGGGTTGAAGATCGCGTGCAGGCGGTGGTGCTGGCGATCAAGTTTGGGCTGGCCGGCGAAGTGTGATGCGCCGGCACAGGTCACGCCGGCACTTTAGCGATTCGTTCAGCCAGTTTCGTGGTCAGCCAGGTCCGCGCATCAATCTCACGCTCAAACAGCGCGCCATCACAACCCATGCGGTTGCGAGCCACGATGTGAGCGATGGGCTTGTAAAGCTTTATCCACTTGCCCACCTGGGTGACGCCGGCATAGCCCACACACCACTGCGACAATTCCGGCTTCAGGCGCTTGATAATGTCGTTGCTGGCTTTCGTGACCTCTTTATCGGGCTTCATTTCGTTCTCAGTCGTAATAAAGGCGATGATGCCAAATGGGGCGCGTCGATCGAGCGCTGCCCGTAACGAGGCTTCAAATTCGCGCATATCGTTGAGTGTTGTGGGTGAGTCATCAGTGACAAGCGTGAAAATCGGGAATTGGCTGTCATCGAGTCGATACATGTGATTTGCTCCCGTGTGTTGCGCCATGCCGAACGACTGCAACGTCCAGCGGCAGGATAGATGATGCGCCGGATGCGCCCTTTGGGCAACGACCCGCGTTAATCTGCGTGCTTGCGGCGGGTTAACAGGCAGTTTTCATGACCCTCGCAACATCAACATACACGGCGATATTTCAACGCACGCCTTATCGCCACCGCTTCACCACATGCTCATCCCACTTGCCCTCTTCGCCCAGCACCAACTCATATCCCTGCTGCACCCAGAACGTGCGCACCGGCACTACCTGCTCGGCCGCCGTAAACTTCATCTTTTTCAACACGTTGCCGCGCCAGCCGCGCTTCAGCAGCCAGCGCTCGTAGGCGCTCAGCACGGCGCCGTCCAGCTTCATCTCTCGCAGCATGTCATTCACGCGGAACACCGTGATCTCTGCGCCGCGCTTTGCCGTCACGTCGGCGCGCAGGCCATGCATGGCGATCACCGTCGTGCCATCGCCCTCAAAGCCGACCATGCGACCGAGGTCTTTGCCATTTGCGCAGATCGCCACCGTCCATGGCGTGACACCGCCGGCCACCGCGCCAAATGCGCTCTCGTCATACACCACCGTCGCCTCGACCTTGCCCACGCCATTCACGTCTTTGCTGAAGAACACTTCGCGCACCATGCCTGGATTGTACAAACTGCGCAGCCCGCGTAGAGTATCTGCAAGGGTGGTTGCAAAGCCGGCTGTCAGAATGCGCCAGTTCCGCTTAGTTGATAAGCCAGAGGTAGGGCGATTCGGCGAGTTGTTTGACCTGCTGCAGAAACCGCGCAGCCGGCGCGCCGTCCACGACGCGATGATCGAAAGTCAAGCTCAATGTAAGCATGTCCCGAATGGCGACAGTGCGCCTGTCTTCCATCACGACCTGTCTGGCCGCAATGCGACCCATGCCCAGAATCGCGCACTCGGGTAGATTGATGATGGGTGTAAAGGCGTCGATCGCGTACATGCCGAGGTTGGTGATGGTGAATGTGCTGCCTTGAAGCTCGTGCGGAGCGGCTTTGCCGGCACGCGCGCGCTCGATCATCTGCTTCGAATCCGCCGCAACCTGACGCAATGACTTCCCTTGAACATCACGCACGACCGCCACAAGCAATCCGCGCGCGGTATCCACCGCAATGCCGATATGAATGCCTTGTTCCTGAACGATGACGTCCCCCTCAAGCCGCGCATTCAACGCTGGATGTTCCTGCAACGCATGGGCGCATAACTTCACAAAAATATCCGTGTATGACGGGACGACCGCGCCGGCCGGCGAGAGGGATGCCTTTGCGCTGGCTTTAAGCTGCTCGCGCAAGTGCACCAACTCGGTGACATCCACCTCGGTCATCAGGGTGACTGGCGCGGTGGTGCGCGCGCTCAGCGCCATGCGATCGGCGATGATGCGCCGCATGCCGGAAAATGCCTGGCGCGTCTGGGATGGCCCCGCGGCGGTCTCTTGCTGGTCGCGTTGATCCGGGGCGGGTGATTTTGGGCTTGGCTGAGCCGCCTGCTCGACATCCTGGCGCGTGATGCGTCTGCCGGGCATCGCCGTTGCCAAGGCTACGAGATCGACGCCCAACTCAGCAGCGAGACGGCGCGCAACTGGCGTCACGTCCAACGAAACGCCTGGCTGGGATGCCTTAGGCGGGGTCGAAGCGTGTGCAGCGCGGATGTCGCGCTCAACGATTCGGCCAGATTTGCCTGAACCGCGCAGATGTTCCCAAGCGACACCCAATTCCTGTGCCACGCGCCGCGCACGCGGGCTGATCGCAGCCGCTGAAATGCCGGGCGGTGCTGGTGTGCTTGCAGCGAGACTTGAGGCATGATCGTGTGGCGTCGCGGCCGCCTGGGAGATCACTGCCGGCGCGGTCGAGGCTTCCGCAGATTGACTGGCAATGATGTTGGCCCGATCCTCATCACTTTGCAAGATGAACGCCAGGCGCGCGCCAACTGGCACGACGGAGCCGGGCGGCGGCGAATCCGGCGGGATGTACAGCACGCCGTCATCCATCGCCTCCACCTCGTTGGTGGTCTTGTCGCTTTCAACCACATACAGCAGGTCGCCGGCGCGCACGGCATCGCCGGTCTGCTTGAGCCATTCGACAAGCATGCCCTGCTCCATGGACCAACCGAGGCGGGGGAGAAGAATTTCAACTGCCATCTTCGGTCTGGTGATTCACTCTGCCAGCAAGTCCCGCATTGCCTGGGCGATGCTTTCGACATTTGGCACGACTGCGGCTTCAAGCGGTGGGCTATAGGGCGTCGGCGTGTGCGCGCCGTTCAGCCGCTTCACTGGCGCATCCAGGTCATCGAAGGCGCGATCCATTGCCTGCGCCGCGATCTCTGCCCCGATGCCACATGGCGCGAAGGTTTCATCCACGATGAGCAGGCGACCGGTCTTGTGCAGCGACTGCAAAATTGTCTCCATGTCCAACGGCGCAATTGTGCGCGGATCGATCACTTCGACCGAGATGCCGTCGCCGGCCAGTTGTTCGGCTGCACTGAGTGTTTTGCGCACCATGGAAGCAATCGCGACAACCGTAAGATCCCTGCCGCTGCGAGCAATGGACGCCTGGCCAAAGGGCAGCACGTATTCCTCCTCTGGCACGTGGCCTTTTGTCGCCAGCAACGAGCGGTGTTCAAGAAAAAGCACCGGGTCGTCGCTGCGGATGGCTGCCTTGAACAAACCTTTGGCGTCGTAGGGCGTGGATGGCACAGCCACGCGAAACCCGGGGATATGCGCGAAGATCGGGTAGTAGCTGCCCGAATGATGCGTGGCCGCCGAGTTGCCGATGCCGATGCACCCGCGCAGCACCAGTGGCATCTTCAACCGCCCATTGCTCATGTACTGCACTTTGGCAACCTGATTGAACAGCTCGCCCACGGCGTCGAGGATGAAATCCAGAAACATGAAATCTACGATCGGTCGTGTTCCAGTCATCGCCGCGCCGCAGCACAAACCGACGAAGCCGCGCTCGCTGATCGGTGTGTCGCGCAGGCGCATCGGGCCATACTGCTCATACAGTCCGGTTGTTGTGGCAAAGTTGCCGCCGCGCGGGCCGATGCCTTCACCCACGACGAATATGGTGGCGTCGCGCGCCATCTCCTCGGCCAGCGCCTCGCGAGTGGCGGCGGTGTATGTCAATTCACGCATGGTTTGAGAAGATGTGGTCTGTTGCCGTCGTCGGGTCGGGGAAGGGGCTGTTTTTGGCGAACTCGACAGCGTCATCCATCATCGCCTTGACCTCGGCCTCGATGCGGGCGATCGCTGCGTCGCTGGCTGGATTGTCCGCGAGAAGCTTGGCGCTGAATTGCGCAATCGGGTCGCGCGCCTTCCATACCTCAATCTCTTCTTGCGTGCGATAGCCGGCGTCCCGCATGCCTTCGGAGTGTGGTCGCGTGCGATAGGTGCGGCACTCGATCAGCGTTGGCCCGCCGCCTTCACGTGCGCGACGAATCGCCTCGCCGGCGGCGGCGTATACAGCCAGCACATCGTTGCCATCCACGCAGACACCCGGCATGCCATAGGCTTCTGCGCGCGCGGCCACGCTCGGATTGCCGGCGGCATATGAGAAGGCAATCTCGGTGGCATACAGGTTGTTTTCGCACACGAAGACTGCCGGCAACTTCCAGATCGAAGCCATGTTCAACCCCTCGTGGAATGCGCCGTTGTTGACCGCGCCGTCGCCAAAAAATGCCACGCCAACATGCGGCTTGCCCAGCAGCTTGAATGTGTATGCGGCGCCGGCGGCTTGCAAGATGCACGGCCCAACGATGCCGCTTGTGCCCATCATGCCGACTTCGGGTGCAAAGAGGTGCATGCTGCCGCCACGCCCGCGCGAGCAACCCGTCACACGCCCAAGCAATTCTGCGATCAACTCGCGCGGCGTGACACCCTTTGCCAGCGCGTGGCCATGGCCGCGATGCGTGCTGAACACGGCGTCATCCCAGGTCAGATGCGCGCACACACCTGTTGCCACAGCCTCCTCACCGATGTAGGTGTGGCATGCGCCATGAACCAGCCCGGCCTGATATAACCGCACCAGTTGCTCCTCGCAACGACGAATGATGAGCATCTGGCGCTATATCGCCAGATGCCCGGTGTCAGGTTCGAGTCTGTCGTGCGTTGTGCGTGTCGTCGCTGTTGTCATGGTAGGCATCCTTGGTCGCGCCCTCAAACTTGCGCTGTTGCACCCTCGTTGCCTGCCGGCCCTCTCGTGCCGCCGGCGTTCATCGCCAGATTGCCGCCATCCATCGGGATGATCGCGCCAGTGATCCAGGATGACGCATCAGATGCCAGCAGCACTGCCAGACCTTTGATGTCGTCGGGTTGCCCAAAGCGGCCGCGCGGAATGCCGTGCAACCATACATCGATCATATGTGGATCAGCCTTTGCGCGCGCCTCCAGACTTGGATTCCATACCTGCGCCGGCAGAATGCAATTCACGCGCACGCCGCGCCCGCTCCACTCTGTGCTCAGGTCGCGCGTCATTTGAATCACGCCCGCCATCGCCATGCCATAGGCGATGTGTCCGCGCCCCAGTGCCGATGCGCCACCGATGGAGCCGAGACTGACGATACTGCCGCGACCTTGCGGCAGCATGCGCTTGCCGGCCTGCTGACAGGCGTAGAAGCGCGCGACGACGAGCCTTTGCAGCACCAGCCGGACATCATCGACCGTGAGTTCAAGCGGGTCTTTCAGGATGCCTTCGCCGGCCACGTTGGCGAGGAAATCGATGTGGCCGAACTCCGCATCGAGCTGATTGAAGAGCGCGTCGATGTGGCTGATATCTGACATATCGCCCACGACCGGCACGGCGCGCCGGCCAAGCGATTGAATGTGGCTGGCGGTGTTGCGCACACCTTCAGCGTTCAGGTCTGCCAGCATCAGGCTGGCGCCGGCTTCGGCCAGCGCAATGGCCATGGCGCGTCCCATGCCACGCGCTGCGCCGGTGACGATGGCAACCCGCCCGGTTAAATCGAATAAGGATGAAGTCATGGGTCAACTCAATGAACCGTTTTGATCTGATGCGGTCTTTGGCGCCGCTGATGTGCCTCTCGCTTGCGACACAACTGCTTCAACCGCCTGAATGATCTCCGCCACAGTTGCAGTGCTATCGCTTGGATTGTAGACCGGCATGCTGGCGAGGATTCTTGCGAGTTCAACAATCATCACGTACAAGAGGGTGGATTGACGATTACTTTCTGATATCCCTGACTATAGGAGATTTCCCTCAACGCTCATGACACCCCCACAAGCCTTTTACGACGTGCACTACGTCGCGCAACCCGAACCAACCATCAGCTATCGCACTGCGCTGACGGTCTACGAAGAGTCGCTCATCAAAGGTCGCTTCGTTGGGCGTAGCTGGAATGGCGCCGGCTTCCTCAATTTCTATGACGGCCGGCTTAACCCCGCTGAACACGCTGCACCACAGGCATTTTGGCTTGAGGTGGATGGCCAATTGCTCGCATCGGATTGGATGTGGGAGGGTGTTGAGAGACACGAGGCCGGCTGCCACACTGTCGTTCGGCTGAAACACGCAGTCCGCCCTGTTTCTGTGGCGGTGCATACACGGTTGGACGGCACGCCGATCATCACGCGCTGGCTTGAAGTGACAAATACCGGCGCGCAATCTTCGGCCTTGTCGGCGGCATTCCCATGGAGCGGTGTGCTGCAAAAGATCAATCGCTGGCGCATGCATCTCCCAGACAAGGCATCTCCGCTGTATTCGGTCGGCTACATGACGAACACGCACTGGGGCAATGAAGGTGACTTCCAGTGGCACGATCTCCCCGCCGCTGGCTACCGCGTGGATGGCCGCTATCGACGCGACCGACACCGCCACCCGCTGTTCGTTCTGCGCAACAACGCCACCGGTGAGCATTTCATCTGCCAATTGGCCTGGTCGGGCGGCTACAGTTTCGAGTTCGATCTGGATGCCGACGCCGGCACGACGGACAACACCGCATCTCTGTGGTTTCGCGCTGGGCCGGATGCGCCGGCGCCACAGCGGATCATCGCCCCGGGTGAAACTGTTGCCACACCCGAAGTGCATCTGGGTTTGACGTTTGGAGATCTTGATGCGGCCGTCAACGCCATGCACGAGCATCTGCGCAAAAGCGTATTCAGACCGCAACCGCGCGGACGCGGCGGCTGGGTGGAATCAGGTATTGGACCGGAGATCGAGATCACGCCTGACTACGTCATGCACAACATCGACATAGCTGCCGATATCGGCGCTGAGGTCTTCTTCATCGATGCAAGCTGGTATGCGCCGCCTGGCAGTCATTGGTGGACGACTGTCGGCGACTGGCAGGTGGATCTGCAGCGTTTTCCGGAGGGCTTGCAGCCCTTTCGCGACCGCGTGCATGGCAAGGGCATGCTGTGGGGATTGTGGATGGATGCCGAGCGGATTGGCAAAAACAGCGCTGTTGCCCGGGCGCATCCCGACTGGGTTGGCACAGCCTATGACGGGGAACGGCGTCTGGGCGACGTGCTGGATCTGACCAACCCGGCTGCAGCGCAATGGATGGAAGCGCAAATCACCGGCGTGATCGAGCAGCATCAATGCGATTTCTTTCGACTGGATTACAACGTCGGTGGCATGAGAGAGGGGTTGCACTCGGTGCGGGAAGGGTTTGTGGAGAATGGTTACTGGCGCTACTACGAAGCGCTCTATGCCATTTATGACCGGTTGCGCGCTCGCTTCCCCGACGTGATCTTCGAGAATTGCGCGGGCGGCGGCGGCCGCACCGACATTGGCATGACGCGCCGATTTAGTCACACCTGGGTCACTGACTGGCAAATTGCACCCCGCGCCTTCGCCGTCACCAACGGCATGACGATGGCATTGCCGCCGGAGTATGTGGATCGCTTGCTGGGCGGACAATCAGGGCATTCGACGGCCGAGCTTGATTTTCAGGCGCGCTTGTTGCTGTTTGTGCGGCCGACGCTTGGATTCCTTCATCCGCTGGGCGCTGCGTGGAATCCGATCATGCTCAACCGCATCAAGCATTACATCGGTCTTTACAAAGGCTTCGTGCGTCCATTCATACCGGCCAGCCGCATTTATCACCACACGCCTGTGGTGGACAATCCAGAACCCAAGGGATGGGGCGTCCTTGAGCTGGCGTCTCAAGATCGAACGCGCGGCATCTGCGGGCTGTTTCAACTCGCATCGCCGGCGCAACCGGAATACGAATTGCGTTTGCGCGGGCTGGATGCAGGCCAGCGCTATCGCGTGACCTTTGACAACGTCGGCCAGACATGCGAAGTGGATGGCTTCACACTCATGAAGCAAGGGCTGACGATCAGGCTGGAAGCGGCGCTTACCTCAGAGCTGATTTTGTTTGAGCAAATTTGAGCCGGCGACGCGTGAATGCACAAAAATCAAGATTGGATTTCCACCCGCAGCGGCAGGTATAATGCCACCCGCTTTGCAGCCGTGAAGGCGAGACGGACGCTGCGCTCGTTCAGCTCCGATCTTCGATCTCTCATCCGTGAGTAGGGGCAACCCGATGGGCGGCTGAATCGCAGACAAAAGGAGTTTGAACAGAAAATGGCAGACAAGATTGTGATTGCAGCAGAAGTTCGTAGCGCGATTGGCACAGGGGTAAAGGCCTTGCGCCGCAGCGGCAGGGTGCCAGCGGTGGTCTACGGCCACAATATCAAGCCGACCAGCATTCAGGTGGATGCGCGTGAAGTGACCAACACGCTGCGCAAGATCGGTCGCAACACGCTGATCACGCTCAATGTTGCCGGCGACCAGAGGAATGTGCTGACGCGCGAGATCCAGCGCGATCCGATTCGCCGAACCATCCAGCACATCGACTTCTACGAGGTCAACATGACCGAGAAGATCACCGCCAGCATTCGCGTGTTGACGGTGGGCGAGCCGGCAGACGTGAAGAGCGGCGCCGGCGTGCTGTTGCAAGAGCGCGACACACTCGAAATCGAGGCGTTGCCGACCGACCTGATCGATTCGGTGACCATCGACGTCAGCAACATGAAGATCGACGATGTGGTGCGCGTGAAAGATATCGCCATCCCCGCCGGCGTCAAGTTCCTCGAAGAGCTCGAGGAAGATGTAGTGCGTGTCAACCGCTTCATCGAGGCTAAGATCGAGGAAGTGGCCGCCGCCGAGCCGGTGGAAGTGGAAGTGATCGAGAAGGGCAAGAAGGAAGAGGAAGACGCGGAGTAGTCATCCGCTACGAATCGTTGATGCATTACAGGGCGCGAATCCATTTCGCGCCCTTTTTGTTAAGCCTTGTTGGGTTACACTGAACGCATGAAATTTCTCCGCGCCGGCCTCAGCGCTGCGGCGTTGGCCCTGATGCTGGCGGCGTGCAGCAGCCCGTTGCCATCGCCATTGCAATCGCCGGTGCTGCCTATCCCGACAAGACCGCCCACGCTGGTTGTGCCGAATCCAGTGCCAACAGCAGCTGTGGGTTTTGCCACGGCCGCGTTTACCGTCACGCCGGTGCCATCGCCGACGCCGGCGCCAAACCAACAGGTGACAGCGTCACCGCCCACGCAAGCGCCGCCACCGACACAACCTGCGCCAACGGTGGCTTCGACGCCGACGCTGACACCCCTGCCGGCGCTGGTGCCGACGGTGGTGCGCACGCCTTTCACACTGCCCACACCCATCGGTGGTGTGCCAGACACGAAGGCCACCTCGCAGGCGGTCATTCTCACCATCACTGCGCTTGCCATTCCGCCCACCATGCCGCCGACGGCCACGCCGCAGCGCGTGATTGGCGCCGGCGGACACGGCCGCGTGACGGCTGTTCCCACCCCCACACTCGATCCGTCGGGCATTTCTGTCTTGTCGGTGTCGGAGAAGGCGTATCGTGGCGGCGCGGGGTCGCTCACCATTCGCACGCGGCCATTTGTGCAATGCACGGTGACGATTGAGGGTGACGGCGCTGCACCCAAGCCGCTGCCGGATGGCGCATCACGGACAGCCGGCAAAGACGGTGTGATCGCATGGATTTGGACGGTGGGCGCAAACGAGCAGGCCGGCGCGCGTGCGCTCGCGATCGATTGTGGCGATGCCGGCAAGGCGCAGGTGACCATTGCGATTGAATGAAAATGGACGCATAGTTCAACACGGCGCGGTAAATGAACTCGCGAGTCGCCGTGTTTACTGTGCTTTCTATGGTGAAAAGTAATGGCGTATGACACAGCGCGGATTCGCGCAGACTTTCCGATTTTGAATGAGCGGGTGAACGGCAAGCCGGCCGTGTTTCTCGACAGCGCGGCTTCGTCTCAGAAACCCGAACAAGTGCTTCGCGTCATGGATGAGGCATATCGACATGCGTATGCCAATGTGCATCGCGGCGTGTATGCCTTCAGCGAGGCAGCCACTGCGCAATATGATGAAGCCCGCGCAAAGATTGCCCGTTTCATCAACGCGCCGGCGCCTGAAAACATCGTCTTCACGCGCAATGCCACCGAGGCGCTCAACTTGGTTGCATATTCATATGGCCGCGCGTTTTTGAAGGAAGGCGACGAGATCATCCTCACCGAGTTGGAGCATCATGCCAACTTCGTGCCGTGGCTGCAACTGGCGAAAGAGCGCGGCGTCGTTTTAAGGTTCATCCCGATCACGCCCGATGGCATGCTGGATTGGAGCAAACTGGATGAATGGCTTTCATCGCGCACCAGGCTGGTGACTTTTGCGCATGTGTCGAATGTGCTTGGCACCATCACCGACCCGCGCCCCATTATCGAGAAGGCGCACGCCGCCGGCGCAAAAGCCATCGCCACGTCCCGGACCGTCAGACGCCCGTGGCACGCCGGCGCAAAAGCCATCATCGACGGTTCGCAGAGCGTGCCGCACATGGCGGTGGATGTGCAAACGCTCGACTGTGATTTCATGGCGTTCAGCGGCCACAAGATGCTCGGACCAACTGGCACCGGCGTGCTGTACGGCAAGCTCGATTTGCTGGAAGCCATGCCGCCGTTTCTGTTCGGCGGCGACATGATCAGCTACGTTGGCTTCGATGGCGCGCGCTGGGCGGATGTGCCGCTGAAGTTCGAGGCCGGCACGCCGGCGTTTGTGGAGGCCATCGGCCTTGGCGCGGCGATCGATTATCTGAACGCGCTGGGCATGGCCGAGGTGCGCGCGCACGAAAAGGAGATCACGGCCTACGCGTTGGAGCGCATGAGCGAGGTGCCGGGGCTGAGCCTGGTTGGGCCGGCGGATGCTGAGGTGCGCGGCGGGGTGGCGGCCTTCACGCTGAAAGGCATTCACCCGCACGACCTCGCCTCGCTGCTCGACCTCGAAGGCGTGGCGATTCGCGCCGGCCACCATTGTGCGCAACCGTTGCACCAGAAGCTGGGCGTGAATGCGACTGCCCGCGCCAGCTTCTATGTCTACACCGAGCCACATGAGATCGATGCGCTCATCGAGGCCATCTACAAGGCAAAAGCTGCGCTGAGGAAATGACGCATCACAAGTTTGCGCTTTTGGAAGTGATGCGCAGATTGACATACGAATGGAAGACCTTTACCGAGAACACATTCTGGATCACTATGAGAACCCGCGCCATCAAGGCGAGATCGCCGGCGCGGACATCGTGCACGAGGAGACCAATCCGCTATGCGGGGACCACATCCGCATGGATGTGAAGCTGAGCGCAGATGGCACGCGCATCGAAGATGCCAGCTTCACCGGTGATGGCTGCATCATCAGCCAGGCTGCTGCGTCGATGCTGCTGGAGGAGGTGGTGGGCAAGCCGGTGAGCGAAGTTGAGAATATGGAGCCGCAGCATGTGCTGGATCTGGTTGGCGCGCAGCTCACAGCCAACCGCGTGAAGTGCGCGCTGCTGGGCTTGAAAGTGTTGAAGACCGGTCTCAAAATGCACAAACTCAAGTGACATCATCTCTGATGTGTGATTTCCTGCCTGCCATTTTGGCCGCCGTCGCGTGGGTTGCAGCGGACGGTGAAGTGTCAGGGCTGGAAATAACAGATCGGAAATTACAAATACGCTCATGCGTTGCCTGATCATCTCCGACATCCATGCCAACCTGGCCGCCTTTGAGGCGGTGCTGCAGGACGTGAAGACGTGCAAACTGAACTATGACATCGTGTGGTGTCTGGGCGATGTGGTCGGCTACGGCCCCGATCCCAACGAGTGCATCGATCTGTTGCGCACGGTGCCGCACATCTGTCTCGCCGGCAATCACGACTGGGCGGTGCTGGGCAAACTGGGCATCGAGACCTTTCATGAGAATGCTGCGTTTGCCGTTCAATGGACGCGCGAGCATCTGACGCCGGCAAACCTGATGTATCTGCGCGCGCGACCTGAGCAGGATGTGCATGGCGACTACCTGCTCGTTCATGCCAGCCCGCGCGAGCCAATCTGGGAATATGTGCTGGATGTCAGCGTGGCCGAGGAGAACTTCGGCTATATGCCGACGATGGCCGCGCTGGTTGGTCATACGCATGTGCCGGTGATCTTTGTGAAGGATGGCCGCACCCATGTCGTTCATGCCGTTGCGCCGACGCCAAATGCGCCGGTGGCGCTCAAGCGTGGCTCGAACTACATTATCAATCCGGGCGGGGTGGGGCAGCCACGCGATGGCGACCCGCGCGCCGCATACGCCATGTTGGACACGGAAGCGCTGACGTGGACGCAGCACCGCGTTGAATACCCGATCAAGCGCACGCAAGACAGGATGCGCGCTGAGAACTTCCCGCTGCGGCTGATCGAGCGGTTGGATTACGGGCGGTGATCTCTTGCGGGACGACGCAAAGATGGGGATTTTGCTTTGCGCCTTTGCATGAGATATTGATTCATGGCGAAAACGCGCTTGGATGTGCTGCTGGTGGCGCGCGGACTGGCGGAAAGTCGCGACTGGGCGCAGCGGCTGATCCGCGCCGGCGAGGTGCGCGTCGACGGCCAGGTGATCGATCAACCCTCAAAAGTATTCCCCGATGTCGTTGTCATCGACGTGCAACAACCCCCAAAGTATGTTTCGCGCGGCGGCTTCAAGCTTGAGGCGGCGCTGGATTATTTTCAAGTGAACCCCGCCGGCCTCACCTGTGCCGACGTGGGTAGCAGCACCGGCGGCTTCACCGATTGTCTGTTGCAGCGCGGCGCGGCAAAGGTCTTTGCGCTCGATGTGGGCAACAATCAACTGCACTGGAAACTGCGCAACGATCCGCGCGTAGTCGTGATGGAAAAGGTGAATGTGCGCTTTCTCGACGCGCTGCCTGAACCCATCATCCTCGCCGTGATCGACGTGTCATTCATCTCGCTCGAACTCATCCTGCCGAAAGTGTTTGGGTGGATCAGACAGCCATCCCCCGTGGCTCCGCTTCCGCAGGGTGAAGGCAGTGTCATTGCCCTTATCAAGCCGCAATTCGAGGCCGGCCGCGAGAAGGTGGGCAAGGGCGGCATCGTGCGTGATGCGGCAGTGCATGCCGCAGTGATTGAGCGCATCACTGCATTTTGCGCTGCGCAGGGTTGGCCGGCGCAGGGCGTCATCCCCTCACCCATCCTCGGCGCTGATGGCAACAAGGAGTTTTTGGCGCTGCTGCGCCGCGCCAGCGCGCCAAGCGCAGAGTGATGCGTGACATGCAGGCTCGCGCGCCTTTGCATTGAGAAAAATTGCCGGTTACCATTCGCCCATGCGAATCGGTCTGATCGCCGGCGAATACCCGCCGATGCAAGGTGGTGTCGGTGATTTCACGCGCCAGATTGCGCTGGCATTAGCCGCCGCCGGCCATGCGCCGCACGTCATCGCAAACAGCATCGCCGGCCAGCCGGTGGAGAGTGTCGAGCAGGGTGTGACCACGCACCGCATCATCGCGCGATGGGGCTGGGGGACGCGCCGGCGCATTGATGACTTCGCTCAGCAACACGGGTTGGACGTGTTGAACCTGCAATACCAGGCGGCTGCCTATCAGATGCACGCAGCCATCAATCTGCTGCCCGCCCAACTGGCAAAGCGCGCGCCGATTGTCGTCACCTTTCACGACCTCAAAGTGCCGTATCTTTTCCCAAAAGCCGGCCCGCTGCGCTGGAAATCGATCTTGCACATGGCGAAGGGCGCGAGTGCGTGCATCGTGACGAACGTCGAGGATCGTGACACATTGAAGGGTGAGGGCGTGCGTGACGTAGCGATGATCCCCATCGGCAGCAATATCACGCCGGCGGCGCTGGACGGCTATGACCGTGATGCATGGCTGGCCGCGCGCGGCGTCGCCGGCGATACGCGCTTGATTGGCTACTTTGGCTTCATGAACGAGAGCAAGGGTGGCGAGACGCTGATCCGCGCGTTGGCTGAGCTGCGCCGGCGCGGCACGAACGCCGGCCTGCTGCATGTGGGCGGGCAAACGGGCGACAGTGACCCGACCAATATGGTCTATGCCGCCAAACTTGAGTCGCTCGCGCGCGAGCTGGGCGTTTACGAGCACGTTTATCTCACCGGCTTCCTCGACGAGCGCGGCGTCAGCGAGGCATTTGCAGCGTGCGATTGCGTGGCGCTGCCGTATCGCGATGGCGCGTCTTTCCGGCGCGGCACGTTGATGGCAGCGCTGGCGCATGGCTGTCCCATCGTCACCACGACGCCGCGTGTGCCGGTGCCGGAGTTGGCGGATGGCGAAAATGTGTTGTTGACACCACCCGACGCGCCGGCAGCGCTGGCCGCTGCTGTGGCGCGAGTGCTGAACGAGCATGCTTTGAGGGCGCGTTTGATGAGCGGCGCGAGATCACTGAGCCGGCTCTTTCAATGGGATCACATTGCTGCGCAAACAGCACAAACCTTTGAGAGAGTCATGCGTGAAGCCTCGCATCGAGGTTGATATACTTTGGCGCGTTCAAGATGAGTGACCAGCGACCGCGTGAAGCCCCTTTGCCGTCCGAGCTGTACACCGAGGAATATTTCCTCACGGCTTGTGAGGGCTATGACGAATTCATCCAGACCGAAGGCGAACATCTCTCGCGCCGGCTGAAGCAGGCCTTTGAGTTTGCCTCCGTGCATCCGGATATGAAGGTGCTGGATTTGGGTTGTGGGCGCGGTGAGATCGTGCGTCATGTTGCGCGCATGGGCGCGCAGTCCTTTGGCATCGATTACGCGGTGGCAGCGGTGCAACTGACGCGCCGCATCATGCAGGATGAGGCCGGCATCTACGGGCTGGCGCGCAGCGATGCGAAACAGTTGCCGTTCGCCACCAATGTCTTCGACCGCGTGTTGATGTTTGACGTGGTGGAACATTTGCATCCGTGGGAGTTGGATGCATGTCTGGCAGAAGTGCATCGTGTGTTGAAGCCGGCCGGACAGATCATCGTGCATACCGCCCCCAACCGCTGGTATGACGCCTACGCCTATCCAGTCGTGCGCACTGTGCGCACAGCGATGGGGCAGGGCGAGAAATATCCGAAAAACCCGCGCGCGCTGAACGTTGCCATCAACACTGAGGTGCACGTGAATGAGCAGGACATCCTGCGCATGCGACGCTACCTGACACGCGCCAGGTTTGAGCAGGTGAAAGTGTGGCTGGACACGCCGCCGCAGAATCGCGGCGAAGGCTCGGTGATGAACGCGTTGCGCCACATCGCCTTCAATTGGGTGCCGTTTGCGTGGTTCTTCCAGCGCGAGGTGTTCGCAGTGGGGACTAAGGCAAGATGAATCTTGGGCGAACAAATGTCCTCCAAGATTCGCAATGTCAACGGTGGTATTCTCAGGACTCAGATTTGAGCCGAGGTGAATAACATGTCGAAGCGACGACGTGACCGACAACCGAACCTGCCGCCCGAGGCGTTCAGCGCGCCAGCGGCATTGCAACCTGAAGTGAATGGCGCATCGCTTGCCACAACAGCGGCTGCCAAGCGCGCCGCCATTGCAACCGCAGTTGCGCCGGCAGTGGTCGATTGGGAGAAGGAGTATGGCGAAGTGCTGGGAGATCTGCGCCGCACCTTCATCATCTTCACCGCGCTGGTGCTGGCGATGGTGGCGTTGTCGTTTGTGATCAACTGATTGAGGCGACGGTTAATCTCGCGGGTTTGCGCGCGAGATTTTTGGACGCAAGCCGCTTGCGTCCTTTTTGTTTTCTCCAGTCCTTTGCCTCTCTCCGCTTGCCAAAGGGCGGGAGGGGTTGAATGAGGGAATCCCGTTCTGTTTGTTTCGTTTATAGGAGGTTGCCATGTCTGCACGAAGAGCACTCTGCGTCGGCATCAATCACTTCAAGAATCTGCCGGACGCCACGTTGAATGGCTGCGTCAACGATGCCATCGACATGGCCGCGATGCTCAAGACGATGGGCTTTGCGGATGGGGATGTCACGGTGTTGACGGATGCACAGGCCACCAAGGCAGCCATCATGCAGCGCCTGACACAGATGGTGAGCGAGGCCGGCGCCGGCGCGGTGAATCACATCGTGTTCTCTCTGTCGTCACACGGCACGCAGGTGCCGGATGCCAGCGGCGATGAAAAGGACAAGGCCGACGAGGCATTTTGTCCGAATGACCTGATCCAGAAAGGTCGTGTGTGGGACCCTGACCACATCATCAACGATGACGAGTTGAATGCGCTGTTTGCGCAGTTGCCGGCGAATGTGTTGCTGGAGGTGTATCTTGACACCTGCCACAGCGGCACGGGCATGAAGCAATTGTGGCCGGTGCGCTATCTTCCGCCGCCAGCGCCGATCGAAGAGGTGTGGGCCGAGATGCAGGGCGCGAAATCGCTTGAGGCGCGACCGAGCAAGCCGAAGGTGAAGGCGCAGCGCATCTTGTGGGCCGGCTGCCGCGCCGACCAGACCAGCGCCGACGCCAATTTCAACAATCGCGCAAATGGCGCGTTCACCTACTTCTACCTGAAGGCGTTGAAGGAACTGGGCGGCAAGGCCACGCGCAGCCAGATCATCGCGCGCATGCGCGAGCAGATGAAGGAAGCCGGCTTCGAACAGATTCCGCAGCTTGAGACCAACGCCATCCAGCGCGATCGTTCGCTGGCGGAAGACTGAAAAATATCCCGTGATTGAAAAATGACAGCGACGGTTGTTTTGAAGAGCGGCCGCGACAAATCGGTGCGCCAGCATCATCCGCGCCTGTTCGCAGGCGCCATCAAGCAGATCGACGGCAGACCGAAGGATGGTGAGGTTGTCGATGTGGCTGACAACCAGGGTGAATGGCTGGCGCGCGGCATCATCAACCAGCAATCGCAGATTGCGGTGCGGCTGATGACGTGGGACGCCGGCGAGGCCATCGACGATGCGCTGTGGCACAGGCGCGTTGCGGCAGCCATTGCGCTGCGGCAATGCGATCCGTTGCTGGCGCATACCGATGCGCGCCGGCTGATCTTCGGTGAGAGCGACGGCCTGCCCGGCGTGATCGCCGATGACTATGCGGCGCATATCGTGGTCGAGCTTTCCACGCTCGCGGCCATTCGCGCAAGGGACGCGCTTACCGAAGCGCTGCATACACACGCCGCGCCGCGCCGGCTGCTCTTTCGCATCGACGAAGAGCGCTTGAAGCATGAGTTCGGCGGCAGCGTGCCGAAATCCATTCGTGAGTTGTTTGTCGCGCATGAAAACCCTGGCGAGGTGGAGATCAGCGAGCATGGCCGGCGCTTTATCGTCAACCTTGCGAGCGGGCAGAAGACGGGTTTCTATCTTGACCAACGCGAGAACCGTGTGAAGGTGGCGCGCTACTGCAAAGGCGCAAGCGTGCTGAACGTGTTTTCGTTCACTGGCGCGTTTGGCGTGCATGCGCTGGCTGCCGGCGCAACGCGTGTCGTGAATGTGGATTCATCGGCGGACGCAATGGGGCTGGCCGGGCGCAACGTCGCATTGAATGCCGCAAATGTCAATGATTGTTGGATTGGCGTTGTGGCCGATGCGTTTGCGGATTTGCGCGAGCGTCGCGCGCGCGGCGAGCAGTACGATGCGCTGATCCTCGATCCACCGAAATTTGCTCACAACCCCGGGCAGATTGATCGCGCCGCGCGCGCCTACAAAGACCTGAATCGCATCGGCATGGCGCTGGTGAAGGCCGGCGGCGTGCTGGCCACCTTTTCGTGCAGCGGCGTGGTCGATGCGACGCTGCTGCAGAAGATCGTGTTCAGCGCGGCGCTGGAAGCGCGGCGGGATGCGCGCATCATCGAGCGATTGGCGCAGGCCAGCGACCACCCGGTATTGCTCACCTTCCCTGAAGGGGAGTACCTCAAGGGATTTATCCTGCGCATTGAATGAGCAACAAATCGCCCAACCTGCTCGCGTCCTTTGGCTTTGCGCTGCAAGGCATCGCGCACGCCTTGCGCACGCAGCGCAACTTCAAGGTGCATCTTGTCGTGACCGCGCTGGTGATTGTCGCCGGCGTCGCGCTCGGCATCAGTGTGGAGCAATGGGCAATTCTTGTGGGGATGATTGCGCTGGTGCTGCAGGCGGAACTTGTGAACACGGCGCTGGAGGCGGTGATCGATCACGTTGCGCCGGAGTTCCATGCGTTCGCGAAAGTGGCGAAGGATTGCGCTGCCGGCGCAGTGTTTGTGTGCGCCTTCGCCGCCGTCATCGTTGGCTTGCTCATCCTCGGCCCCAGGCTCTTCGCGCTTTTGGGCGTCGTGTAGGGTGTGGCGCTGCTCGATAAACCCTGCCCATACAATTGCAGCAACATGAGCAAGGCCGTCCACCTCGATCTCCCCATTCGTTTTGGCACCGTCGGCACGCCGCAAAGCGCGCCCAAGAACGGCGGCAGCGCCGGCGGCGTGCAGCGCATCCGCGAATTGAACCTGAGCGCGCTGGAGCTGGCGTGGGTGCAGAGCGTGCGGGTGAGTGACGAAAGTTGCGCAAGGATCAAGGCTGCCGGCAAGCAATATGACGTCGCGCTCAGCGTCCACGCGCCGTACTACATCAACCTGAATGCGACAGATGAAATGTGGCAGGCAGGGCGCGAGCGATTGCTGGCGGCGGCGCGCAGCGGCTACAAGGCCGGCGCGACCGACATCATCTTTCATCCTGGCTCATACATGAAGCGTGAACCGCAAGTGGCTTGCAAGATAGCCATCGAGCGACTGAGCGAGGTGGCGGACACGCTGAAGCGTGAAAAATGCAATGTGACCCTGCGCCCTGAAACGATGGGCAAGAGCGCGATGCTTGGCACGCTGGAGGAGACGATCGACTGGAGCCGGCAGATCGAAAACGTGCTGCCGTGCGTGGACTTTGCGCACCTGCATGCGCGCGCCGGCGACGGCTCGTTCAATACCTACGACGAATTCGTGCAGGCGCTGGCGCTGATCAAGAAAGGGCTTGGCGCGCGCGGCTTAAAGCATATGCACATTCACTTCAGCGGCATTGCCTATACCGCCAAGGGCGAGAAGCACCATTTGAATTTGCCCGACAGCGACATGAACTACAAAGCCTTTTTCAAGGCGCTGGCCGATGCCGGCGTCGCCGGCCGCGTGCTGAGCGAGACCCCGAACATGGAGGAAGGCGCTGTCCTTATGCAAAACACCTACCAGCGCGCATTGCAAAAAGCAAAGCACAAGGCAGCCTGAACACCCTCAGCGCGGACAGACGTGATCGACCAACTTGCACAACTTCACGCGGAGATTGCGGCCTGCACGAAGTGCAACGACGCCGGCTTCTTCGCGGTCACCTCGAATTTCCTGGTCAACCAGCCGGTAGCGCAACCGAAGATGATGCTGGTTGGGCAGGCGCCAGCGGCACCGCAGCGCCTAAAGGAGCGCCCCTTCAGCGGGCAGGGTGGGCGGGCATTGTTTGGCTGGCTTGCCCGCGCCGGCTTCGAAGAGGAAGACTTCCGCGCGCGCTGCTATTTCAGCGCCATTACAAAATGCTTTCCCGGGCCGGCGAAGGGCGGCGCGGCGAAGGGTGATCGCGCGCCCAGTGCAAAAGAGCAGGCGTTGTGCCGGCCCTTTCTGCTGCGTGAGCTCGCGCTCGTTCAGCCCAGGCTCGTCCTCACAGTCGGACGCATCGCCACGATCTACTTTCTCGGCGCGCAGGTCAATTTCACCGAGGCGATTGGCCGGTCGTTTGAACGTGATGGCCGCATAGTGCTGCCCTTGCCGCATCCCAGCGGCGTGAGTCGCTGGACCAACGCCCCGGCCAACCAACAGCGGTTAGCGCAGGCATTGGCCTTGCTGAAGGGAATCGCGCATGAACTTTGATGCGCTGTTTGGCTCGGCGTCGCTCGCGCTGGCGTCAGCCATCGCGTGCGTGGGGCGCTGGCGACTTCAGCGGCGGCCTTGCCACGCGCCGCGCAAGGGTCGCTGTTGTCGTTTTCTTTTCACAGGTCATCGGGCTGTCGCTGTTGATCGGGCTTGGGGTGATCACGCGTGAGCGGGCGCCGACGCCGGTAGATGCGCTGTGGGGCGCGGCAGCGGGCGTCGCCGGCTTGATCGGCTTGAGCGCGCTGTATTCTGCGCTGTCAAAGGGCAGCATGGGGCTTGTCGCGCCGGTGACAGGTGTGATCTCCACCGCGATGCCGGTGCTGTTTGGCGCGCTGTCGCAAGGCCTGCCGCTCCCATTGCAGATGCTCGGCTTCGCGCTGGCCATCCTCGCAGTCGGGCTGATCTCGCGTACGGGCGATGGCGGTGGCCGGCCTGACGGCCTCGGCCTTGCGGTGATTGCCGGCGCCAGCTTCGGCGCATTTCTCATTCTCATCGCGCAAACAGGCGATGGCGCAGTGTTCTGGCCTTTGGCGATTGCGCGCGTTGCATCGGTGATCTGCCTCATGCTCTTCATGCATGTGACGCACACCTTTGCTGCGCCGGCGCGCAGCGCATGGCCATTCATCGTGCTGTCGGGCGTGCTGGACGCCGCCGGCAACTTCCTGTTCGTGCTGGCAGAGCAGGCCGGGCGGCTGGATGTGGCCGGCGCGCTCTCGTCGCTGTATCCTGCGTCGACGACGATCCTCGCGTTGATCCTGTTGCGCGAACGCCCGCATCGCTGGCAGGTGGCCGGCATCGTGTTGACCTTTATCGCCATTCCATTGATTGTGGCGGCGTGACAGTAAAATCACTGCATGCCCACAGTAACCATCCTCAACAAGCAGATTCAAGCGACGCCAGCGGACGCCATCATCGTCAACCTCTTCGAAGGCGTCACCGTGCCCAGCGGCGCAACTGGCGCGGTCGACACGGCGCTCGGCTCCAGCAATGGCGTGCCGGGTCAGGGTCTCATCAGCCAGCTGCTGCAACTCGGCGACTTCAAAGGCAGGCTCAACGACACAGCCGTTGTCTACACCCATGGCCTGATCCCTGCGCCGCGCGTGATCGTCGTCGGCCTCGGCAAACACAAGGACTTCACGCTTGATCGCCTGCGGCAAGCCAGCGGCGCTGCCGTGCGCAAAGCGCGCGATCTGGGTTGCAAGCGCGTCGCCACCATCGTGCATGGCAGCGGCATCAGCGGGATGGACGTGCGCGATGCCGCGCAGGCCACGGTTGAAGGCGCGTTGCTCGGCACTTATCAGTTTGCTGAGCACAAAAGCAGGATCGGTAAAAACGGCAACGACAAGGCGCTCGACGAGATCATCGTCGTGGAATACGACAGCGCGAAACTGGATGCGGTGCAGGCCGGCGCACAAGCTGGCGAGATCATCGCCAACGGCGTGAATGCTGCGCGCGCGCTCATCAACCGCTCGCCAAATGTGCTGCACCCTGCGTCGTTTGCGCAACTGGCGCAGGAGATGGCGCAGCGCGTCGGCCTGAAATGCACAGTGCTGACTGAGAAGGAAATTGCCGAGCAGCACATGGGCGGCATTCAGGCGGTGGCGCAGGGCAGCGCGCAGCCGGCACGCGTGGTGATCTGGGATCACAATCCCGACGACGCCGCTGCACCGCTCGTTTTCATCGGCAAGGGCGTCACCTTCGACACCGGCGGCATCTCGATAAAGGCCGGCGAGGGCATGCAGAATATGAAGGCCGACATGTCCGGCGCGGCGGCGGTCTTTGGCGCGATGCAGGCCATCGCCGAGTTGAATTTGCCGGGGCGTGTAATCGGCATCACACCACTGGTCGAGAATATGCCAAGCGATCGCGCTTATCGCCCGGGAGATGTGATCACGATGATGAGCGGCCTCACCGTCGAGATCCTCAGCACGGATGCCGAAGGCCGCATGATTCTGGCCGACGCGCTGCACTATGCCAAGCAGTACAAGCCGCGCGGCGTGGTCGATCTGGCCACACTGACTGGTGCTTGCGTGATTGCGCTGGGTGAGGGCATGGCCGCCGGCGTATTCAGCAACAATGACGACTGGGTGGAGACTGTGTTGCGCGCTGCTAATGCGCAGGGCGAACGACTATGGCAGTTGCCGCTGTATGCCGAATATGGCGACAAGATTCGCAGCGACTATGCCGAAATCAAAAACAGCGGTGGGCGCATGGGCGGCGTCGGCACGTCAGCCTATTTTCTCAAGCGCTTTGTGGAAGAGGGTGACGAGGATGCCTATCCCTGGGCGCATATCGATATGGCCGGCATGATGTTCAGCGACAGCGCGCGCGGCTACAACGTGAAGGGCGGCATGGGCTACGGTGTGCGGACGCTGGTGGAACTGGCGAAGCAGAAAGGCTAATGGGTCGAGAGCCATGGTCAGGGCGAAGATCTCACGCAGTCCCGGTTCTTGACGTTTGGCTCTCGGCTCTCTCCTAAAAATGCGTTTCGACTTCCGTTTGATCGTGGACCGCGAGCATGACGGCGCGGCCAATATGGCGCGAGATGAGGCCATCTCGCGCGCGGTGAGCGCCGGCGCGCAATTGCCGACGTTACGGCTGTATGGTTGGTCGCCACCGGCGATCAGCCTCGGCCAGTCACAGCGCATCAGCTCGGTGAATGAGACCGCGTGCAGATCCGCCGGCGTCGACCTTGTGCGTCGTGCCACCGGCGGTCTGGCCATCCTGCACACCGATGAGTTGACCTATAGCATCGCACTGCCGATCGCGCACCCATTGGCCGAAGGCGACGTGATGACATCGTATCGCCGCATTGCAAACGCCATCGTCGAAACCTTGAAGCGATTGGGTGTGCGCGATGCCAATGCCGACCGCGTGGCGAAGGAAGACAAGGCGAAGGGGCCGGTGTGCTTTGAGGCGCCGAGCGATTACGAGGTGGTCGGCGGCGGCAAAAAGCTGGTGGGCAGTGCGCAGTGGCGGCGCGTGGATGGCGTGTTGCAGCACGGCAGCCTGCCGCTGTATGGCGACATCGCCCGCGTGTGCGCGCTGCTCGTTGATGCACCCTCTGCGGAGAAGGTGCGCGAACACGCTGCCACCTTGCGCGACGTGCTGGGGCACGAGGTGACCTGGGATGAGGCGGCGCTGGTGTGGCAAGCGGCCTTTGCCGATGTGCTGGACATTAGCTTCAACGAGGGCCAACTATCCGATGACGAATTGCGCTGTGCAGATGATTTGATGCGCGAGAAGTATGCGCATGAGGAATGGACGCGCCGGCGCTGACCTCGAAGGCGTAACCTTGTTGCAAAATCGCGCGTGAGTTGTGCCAATATTCGGACGACGCCCCACGATCAGCGCGTGAAAGCGCGTCACGCGACGCCCTGCAACGTCATCAAAACGATTGCCTGCATGACTTGAGGGTGATTCACCCACATTTCTTTGCAGAGGAGAACTCGACCATCGACTATATCTTCGTGTCACAGGCATTTTTCCACTTGGTGTGAGCCATGACACAACATGCCATTTGTTGTGCGGAGCGCTCTTGAGCGTGCATCGCCATCAGCAGGATCGATATGGTCACACTACGCAGCATTGAACTGCTTGCCTTGACGTGCTATGCCATGGCGTTTACCGCAATGGCTGCGGGATTTGGTCTGATCGTGATGCGGCGCGGCGCGTTGCGGTGGGTAGGGGTGAGCTTTCTCTTGATCGGCGCGTTCAGCACCGGCGCCATCACCGCCTTTGGGCATTTGGTCAAAATCCCGGGTGGTGCGTCCCTGATTGATGTGAACCTCACCACACTGGCGGAACTGAGCGGCAGCATCATCTTGTCGCTCGTTGCCGGCCTTGCAATCACGCTGGCGTTGATCGCCGGCGCAATGCTTTTAAGCCGTCTGAATCATCGCGCATGGTCGTTCGCCATGCCGGCGCTTTTGTGCGTGGCCTTTGTTGCAGGCATTCTGGGCCTGATCAACATCAGCTTGGCGCAGACTCGGGTCGAGCGGGCAGTCAGTGTGCCGGCCATCGTGCTCAACAAGCATTTTTACATCGATACCTACTATCACAATGAATTGGATGCGCCGACGGCCCTGGCATTTGGGCCGGATGGCAATCTATATGTCGCGTTATTCAGCGGCAAGATCGTTGTGCTGCACGATCTGAAGCGTATGGGGCAGGCAGACTCCCTCACTGTATATGCCGATGGCCTCAATAAACCCACTGGCCTGCTATGGCGCGGCAATGACTTGTATATCGAGCAGGCCGGCAAGATCACCCTGGCGCGCGATCTATCGCGGCGCGGGCGCGCCGATAGCTTCACAGACATCGTTACGGGGCTGCCGGCTTACGTCTATCCACTGCATGCAAATTTTGGTCTTACGCTCGGGCCCGATGACCGGCTGTATTTCAGCGTGGGATCGACATCCAACGTGTCTGCAGAGACCAACCCTGCCGCTGCCCGCATCTGGTCGATGAAGCCAGACGGCAGCGACTTGCGGGTGCATGCGACCGGCGTGCGCAACGCCTTTGGCATGGCGTTCAACGCGCAGGGAGACCTGTTTGCCACGGACAATGCGCCGAATTGGAAGGGCGCTGTGCTGGGCGATGAGCTGAAGCAAATCAGACCGGGCGGCGTGTATGGCTTTCCGCAATTTGGCATGCCGGCAGCTGACGAAGATTGGCTCCCGCCGACGTTGATCTTCCCGCAGCATACTTCCGCCGCTGGAATCGCGTTCTACAACGACAGCAAATTCTCGCCAGAATATAAAGGCAACGCGTTTGTCACATTCTGGAACACGGGCCAGATTGCGCGCGTGTTGTTGTCCAAATTGCCTGATGGCAGCTATGCCTCAAGATGGGAGTTGTTTGCGCAGGGTCTGAAGAATCCGCTCGCAATCACAACTGGGCCCGACGGGCTTCTTTACGTGGCTGACTTTGGAAGCGATGCGATCTATAAAATCGCTCCCAGGCGCAGGACTTGAGCGGCGCTCTGGCGCTTAGGTCATCAGCGCGACAACGCCAGCGGATGCGATGGCCGCAGTGATGAGGGATGCACGTAGCGGAAGCGCACCGGCAGAGGCGCCGGCTCACGCACACCGGCGAGATGGGTGAGTTTGGTCGGCATCTTCGCCGGCGCGAAGCCGAACACGCGATGCACGCCGCCGATCTCCGTCGTGCGGTTGTACGACAGCGCCTCAAGTTCCATCTCATTCAACGCGCCGCGACAGCGCGCAATAAATGCTGCCACCTGCCGCGTCAACGCGCTCGGCACCTTCACGATGCGGCGCTCGCGCTGCGTGGCGCGCAGGGTGATCTGTGCGATGTCGGTGAGTGTCAGCGCCTGCGGACCGCCGATTGGCACGACCTGGCGGAAGGTGGAGCGCGTGTTCAAGCAACGTTCGACGCACGCTGCCACATCGCCGACCCAGATCGGTTGCAGTTTGGTGTGGCCGCCGTGCGGGAGGGGCATGACAAAGGGGAACTCAGTGGCGATGCCGGCCATCCATTGCGTCAGCCAATCGCTCTCGCCATAGATCACTGCGCTCTTCAGCACAGTGAAGTTCAAACCGCTTTGCCGCACGATCTCCTCAGCTTTGCCGAGCGAGCGTTGCAGCGGGTAGGGCGAGCGTGATTCTGCGCCCAGGCAGCCAACCATGATCAAGCGCTTGATGCCGGCGCGCTTCATCGCCCCGACCACGTTGTGGGTGCCTTTGAGGTTGATGTCTTCGAAGGTGTCGCCGTTGCCCTCGCGGCGCAGATAGGCCAAATGGATGACCGTATCGCACGCGCCGCCATCGGTGATTGCCTCGTGGAGGGATTCTTCGTTGCGCACGTCGCCACCTGTGATGGTGACGCGACGCGGGGCACGGTGTTCAACGCCCCAATGGAAGAGGCATTTCACCTGGTGACCCGATGAAACCAAGCGATCGACAACGGCGCGTCCAACACACCCCGTTGCCCCTGTGACAAGTATCATGACGGCAACGTAAAACCAATTGTCACAGTTGCCACAAAAAATAGCAACTGGACTGCAATACTACCACCCCACAACAATTGCGCGGCCAAACGCTCACCTTTGCGATACAGTGCCAAGCCGGCGCCAACATTCACCAACAACGTCAACAAGGCGATGACCGCTGGCCCAAACAGTTGCGCCTTCTCACCGAAACGATCTGCCACGCCGGCGCCATCGAAATGCAATGCCAACTGCGCCGGTGCGCTGGGAAATCGACCTGCGCTCAGTCCGAACGTAACGAAGTTTAATCCAATTGCCAGAATCAGCAACACCAGTGCCGGTGCGTCGCGCCAGATCGGCCATTGCGTATAGGCCGGCAATAATCTTGCGTGATGCACGTTCTGCGTGGGGCGCATCTCCAACCGCGTGCGAAACGCATCCAGAAACGCCTCATCATCATACGGTGACACGGCATAGCTGCGCTCTGGCGTGACAATGATAACTTGCTGATCGAGCGCTGCGGTGGCATACATGCGGATCTCGCCGAGCGCCAAATGTCGCGCTGTGCCAAACCACCAGCCCGGCAGCGGAAGGCGCGGGAATCGCAAGCCCTTCTCGATGTCGGTTGCGGCGATCACGCGCTGCACGTCGCCCATCGGCACGATCTCGCGCGTGTCGCCCCAGCGGATGATGAAGGCGTTGCGATCGAGCGTGTAGCTCACTACGCGCAACTGGTTGGCCTGTAGCACCAGCCACGCCGCGAGCAACACCAGCCCAATGGCTGCGACGACAAATAGAAAGGTGCTGAAGGACAGCGGCACCAGCACTGCGGCGGCGATCAGCGCGATGGCAGCAAAGACGCATGTGCCGGCGGTGATGATCGCGCTGGTGAAGGCCAGCCGGGAATCGGCTTCGAAGACGTTCATGCAGAGTGTCGGGGCAAGTATACAGAACGTGAAAGTGCAAAAGTGTGGAGAGTGAGAAAAGCGCGATGAGGTGCAGGGGATTATCATTTCTCAGAATTCAGAACCCAGAACTGACATGACCAACTCCAACCCAACCCTTACTCGGCAGCCGGCATGGCGCGCGCTCCAGGCGCATTGCGAACAGATCAAGGGCGTGCATCTGCGGCAATTTTTCGCCGGCGACCCACAGCGCGGCGAGCGTTTCACTGCAGAGGCTGCCGGCCTCTTCCTCGATTACAGCAAAAACCGCATCTCCGATGAGACCTTGCGACTGCTCCTGCAACTGGCGCAACAGTGCGGGTTGCGCGAAAAGATCGACGCGATGTTTCGCGGCGACCGCATCAACACGACTGAGAATCGCGCTGTGCTGCATGTGGCGTTGCGCGCGCCGCGCGATGCCGATATTCGCATGGATGGTGAGAATGTGGTGCCGGCGGTGCATGCGGTGTTGGATCGCATGAGCGCCTTTGCAGACCAGGTGCGTGCCGGTGCCTGGCGCGGCCACACCGGCAAGCCCATCCGCAATGTTGTCAACATCGGCATCGGCGGATCTGATCTGGGGCCGGTGATGGCCTACGAAGCCCTGCGTCATTACAGCAAGCGCGACATGACTTTCCGCTTTGTGTCGAATGTCGATGGCACCGACTTTGCCGAAGCGACGCGTGACCTCGATGCCGAGGAGACGTTGTTCGTCGTCTCATCGAAGACCTTCACCACGCTGGAGACAATGACCAACGCGCGCACCGCGCGCGCTTGGTTCCTCGCGCGCGCGCGCGTGGGCGCTGCGCGCGCTGGGGGACGAAGCGGCCATCGCCAGGCATTTCGTCGCAGTCTCGACCAACGCAAAGGAGGTGGCGAAGTTCGGCATCGACACGGCCAACATGTTCGGGTTCTGGGATTGGGTCGGCGGGCGCTACTCGATGGATTCGGCAATTGGCCTCTCGACCATGCTGGCGGTGGGGCCGGCAGATTTCCGCGCCATGCTGGCCGGCTTCCATGCGATGGACGAGCATTTCCGCACTGCGCCGTTCGATCAAAATCTGCCCGTGCTACTGGGGTTGCTGTCGCTGTGGAACACGAACTTCCTCGGCGCGGAGACAGTGGCCGTGTTGCCCTACGATCAATACCTCAAGCGCTTCCCGGCATATCTGCAACAACTCACCATGGAGAGCAACGGCAAGCGCGTGACGCTGGCCGGCGCAGCCGTGGACTACAACACCGGCGCGATCTATTGGGGCGAGCCTGGCACCAACGGCCAGCATTCGTTCTATCAGTTGATTCATCAAGGCACGCGCTTGATTCCATGCGACTTCATCGCCTTTTGTCGGAGCTTGAACCCGCTCGGTGAGCATCACGATTACCTGATGTCGAATGTGTTTGCGCAGGCCGAGGCGCTGGCCTTTGGCAAGACGGCGGATGAGGTGATGGCTGAAGGCACACCGGACTGGCTCGTGCCGCATCGCACCTTCCCTGGCAACCGGCCATCGAACGTGATTCTGGCAGATCAGCTGACGCCGGCGGTGTTGGGGCAACTGATTGCGCTCTATGAGCATTGTGTGTTCACGCAAGGCGCGCTGTGGGACATCGATTCATTCGATCAGTGGGGCGTGGAGCTGGGCAAAGTGCTGGCACAGCGCATCGTGCCGGAGTTGAAGGCCGAGGCAGATGGTGCGAGCCTGAAGCACGACAGCTCGACCAACGCGCTGATCCGTCGCTACCGCATGCGCAAGCGTGCTTGATGCTTTTGACAGGATGCCCATCCTGTCAAAAGCTATGAGCGGAGGAATGATGGAAACTTCGCCTTGTGCCGGCCCAAAAATCGGCCAGAAAATCAATTGGTATCGCACGCATATCGACCGCGAGGTGCTGGCCGATTTGAACCGGCGCAGCGACGCGCTCGGCTTTGTCCAGACGCTCGGCCACCTCGGCATCATCGTGCTCACCGGCGCGGCAGCCTGCTGCACTGAGTGGATCCATTCTGGTCATGCTGGCAGCGCTCTTCCTGCATGGCACGGTGTATGCTTTTTTGTTGAATGGTTTCCATGAGCTATGCCATGGCACTGTGTTCAAGACGAAGTGGCTGAACACATTTTTCCTGTATGTGTTCAGCTTCCTCGGCGGCTTCAATCCGGTCATGTTCTGGGCCAGCCACCAGGAACACCACAAATACACCCTGCACCCGCCGGATGATCTTGAGGTGGTGTTGCCGGTCGAGATTACGCTGAAGCAGTTCCTCAAGTATTCATTTGTCAATCCGTGGGGTTTTGTCGATCGCTTGAAAGGTCTGATTCGGCTTAGCCGTGGCCGGCTGTCGGGCGAATGGGAGAACGCGCTGTTCCCGGCAAGCGATCCGCAGAAGCGCCGGCGGCTGTTCGCGTGGGCGCGCATTATCTTGTTCGGTCACCTGGGCATCGCTGTGGTGTCGATTGCGCTTGGCTGGTGGATGATCCCCGTGCTGATCACGCTCGCGCCATTCTATGGCGGGTTGCTGTTGTTCCTGTGCAACAACACCCAGCATGTCGGCCTGCAGGACAATGCGCCGGATTTTCGGCTATGCACGCGCACGATCATCTTGAATCCAGTGGTGCGCTTTCTGTACTGGCACATGAACTTCCACATCGAGCATCACATGTATGCCGGCGTGCCGTGCTATAGGTTGGGCCGGCTGCATCAGGTGATTGAACATGACCTGCCGCCCAGCCCGCGCGGCCTGCTTGCCACCTGGAGGCAGATCATTGCCATCTTGCGCCGGCAGAAGGCGGACCCAACATATCAATTCGTGCCGCGCCTGCCCTCGCTTGCAGCCAACTGAAGGACGCTCCATCGCCCTCAGAAGAAGCGGATCTGCTGGAAGTCCTGCAGTGCGCCGGCGCCCGCTCCTTCTGGCGGCTTGAATCGATCCGCCCGCGTCAGCGCGCCAAACGATAAGCCCGTCTCCTGCGCAATCCAGCGCAGCGGTCGCTGATAGGTCTCAAACGCGCCGAACACGAATTCATCCGGCTTCAAAAACTGCTCTTGTGAAATGGAATAGCCGGTGGCGCACAGTTTGCCAGTCTGTTCATGCACGAAGGCGATCACCTTCCAGCACACGCGCGGGATCTTGACGCCAAACATCACCGGATCGTCATCCTTCAGCACCGGCCCGGTGAAGACGCAGATCTTCATGTCGTCCTGCCGCGCGTGTTGCAGCGCGTAATCTTCCAGCCCCAACCACACCGGCGCGTTGAACGCTTGCATCTGCGGCACCGTGTTGGTCACGTGCATCGAGTCGGTGTTTCCGCGCGCGGCCTCAGCGGCAGGCCCCCACACCGGGTCTTCGCGGCGGGTCATGTGGCCGCGGCTGAATTTGGGCGGGTTGCCGTAGCACTCGCCCTTGATCTGTGCGCTGGATGGAATGCGCGGGTCCAGCAGCCAGCCGGCGCGCTTCGACGGCTTCGACGCCGCGCCATCGATATTGACGGCGCTGAAGAAACACAGCCGGCGCTCGCGATGCATCACCACCGAGAAATGCTCATACTTCAACTCGAACGCGCGCGGGTTGCCGGCAAAGTCGAACGTCAGCACATTGCGCTTGTCGCGTCTCACCGCCGGCAGCGGCGCCAGGGTGCCTTTGCCCAGAAAGTCGACCTGGTAGCCCTGGCGGTCGAGATAGTCTTCGCGCCGGCCCTCAGTTGCAAATTCATCCTCATCATCTGTCTCCGTGCTCACCGCGATCACGTTGATCGCACCGCCGGTGACTGCCGGCATCGCAAGCGTGAGTTTCAGATGGACGGGAACGGTGATTGTGGTGTTGTCCTGCCGGCCGGGTTGCGTAGCCGCCGGCGATGTTGGCTGCGCATGCGCGCGCGCCGGCTTGCCGCTGGTCACTGCGCGCAATCGCTCCTCAATCATATTCGCCGGCACTGTGTAATTCGCTTCCAGGAAGCGGCCGGCAAAATGGATGCCGACCGCCGCGCCGCTGGCCAGATCGATCACTGGTGAGCCGGAGCAGCCGCCGAGTGTCGAGCAGTCGTGCAACACCACGCGCGCATCAGCGCGTTCCACCTGCCCGGGGGCAAGCCGCTTCTTGTCATAGACATCGCCAAAGATCTGCTCCATCAAATGCAGATCGGGGATGCGACTGTCGCGCGCAGGGTAGCCGATGACCGCCACCTGCTGGTCGCTGTGCGGCGCTGCGGCGGCAAATGGGATTGGTGCGGCGAGGTTTTTGCCCTTGACTTGCAGGAAGGCGAGGTCCGGGCCGGCCTCATCTTCAATGTGAAGAATCTTGTGAATGGCGTAGGTGCGGTCAGCAGCGCGCTGGAACTCTTCGAGGAAGTCGATGCCGGCCTGCATCGGCGCGCCAGCCACGCCAGCGCGAAAGACCCATGCCCCGCCACCGGCGCGGCCAAACTCCTGCGCCACATGCCGGTTCGTGATCACGATGTCTGGCGCAACCAGCCAGCCCGTGCCAACCCAATCCAGGCGTGGATGACCCTTCAACTCGATGCGGCCCACCGCGCGAATGGGGGGAATGAGCCTCTTGCGTGCCTGTTGCAGGCGGTCGCGCCATACCGCGCTCTCAGCGTCCTTGAAGACGAGTTGCGCTGCATCGTTCGACACGGTGAGGACGGGCCGGCCACTGCGCAGCACGATGGACTTGGCAGTGAATTCGGCGGCTGCACGGCTGTGTTTGTCATCGGCAAGCGTGATGTCTTTGCTGCGCTGGTCGAGCCGGTGTTGCAGCTCGCGCCACAAATCTGCGTCGCGTGCCTGAATGCGCGCGAGTGCGCTGTCGATCTTGTTTAGGTCGAGCATGGAGTGGTCTCCCTTGCCGGCCGCATGCGCCGGCGGTGCTCACATAGCATACGCCCAGATGGCAAAGGACACGGATGACCTCTGTGGCAAGCTGTCAACCCTCAGCCGTTCAGCAGTTGGCTGAGCGCGCGAGGTGTGTTCGTCGTGAACAGGTCGACGCCGGCGCGCATCAGGCGCGGCGCGTTGTGCCTGGCGGCGGGATTGCTGGTGTCGATCGTCCATGCGTCCAGCATGATGCCGTGTTCGTGCAGCATCGCCGCCCAGTCAAAGTCGTCGTCGAGCGATTGCGCTATCAGTTTGTGATTGAGGTAAAGCGTGCTGACGCGCGGCACGAGGCCGATCAGCGCGCTGCAGCGGTCGCGCAGGTAATCGCGCGCCGGCCAATAGCGTTGCGAGGCGAGCGGATGGTCATCGTAGTAGCCGTATGCGCCAAGCGCCTTTGGGTGTTCGCGCGGGTCGCGGGTCGCGCCGGCCGGCTGCCAGTCGATGTAGAACTGCACGTCGAAGCCGAGATTGAGCCACGGTGCGAGCCGGCGCAACTTGCGCAATTGCCAGTCCGCGCCACTGCTCACGATCACCCGCTCCCCAAGCGACTCGATCCGCGCGACCAGCCGGCGCAAAGGCTCCTCATCGTTGAAGGGGGTCATGTTCTTGAAGTCGATCTGCAAGCGCGCTTTGTGTGGATGCTGGTTCAAGGCAGCCACCACGTCGCTCAGCAGCGGCACGCGGGTTTCTGTGGGCTGCCCGTCGCGCATGAAGCGCAATTGTTGCGCCTGCGCCGGCGTGCAAGCATCCACTCTGCCGGCGCCGGTGGTCTCATTCTCCAGCGCGGGGTCATGCACCAGCAGATAGTCGCCTTCTGCCAGCGCAGTCACGTCGATCTCGATCACCGCCGCGCCGGCGTCGAGGCAGGCGTGGATCGCTTCAAGCGAGTTTGGTGGATGCGGCATGCCATCCAGGGCGGCCGTGTGATGCACGATGATGGGCGGGCGAATGGGTAATGTTGTCACGTCGGCCATTATGGCAGAGGCGATGCGCTGGCGTCAGCCCTTCATTGCGGTTCACAGAGACTCGAGCGTGGCCTGCGCCTCATCCAATTCGCGCTGCAAGCCCAGACGCTGGAAGTGGCGAATGGCTGCTGTGACGCTGGTCTGCGCCAGCGTTGCATCGCCCTGTCGCGCGGCCAGCCGGCCTTCCAGCAACAGGACATCTGGCAGGTGCCGGTCGATGCCGTGCTGCATCACCGCTTCGCGACAGCCGGCGACGAGCGTGCTTGCTTCATCATCACAGCCCTCGTTCAGCAGCGCCTTTGCCAGCGCCAGCTTCAGCGCCATGGCTGCGCGCGGGTTGTCGCGGTCGGGGTCATCGCGCAGCGCCTCCTGTAGCAACTTCTGCGCCGCCGCAGCATCCCCTTTTTGCAACAGGCATTCAGCCAGCCACTTCACCGTGATCAACCTGACGTGCGGGTTGAGACCGGGCGTGGCCAGCAAGGCGCGCCACTCACGTTCGGCGGCGTCCCAGTGTCCGCCGGCGAAGTGATAGCTCGCCACCGCGTGGTGATACACCTCGGCGATCTCGGCGGGCAGCACACTCGCTTCGGCCAGCGCCTTCAAGTGCGGCAGTTGCTCCGCCACGCCGGCCAGATTGCCGCTGCGCGAGAGCCGCTGCATGTGATACGACAGCCATCTGATTTCCTGCGCCGGTTGCCTCAGCGCGCGCGCAGCTTCGGCGGCGATCAGGTTGATGTTTGGTTCGCGATTGAGCAGGCCGCGCACGTAGCAGTAGTAGCCGATGCCATCTGCCAGCGCCAGCACTTTCTCGTGCTGGCCGGCGTTGCGCGCCCAGGCTGCCACCGCGTGCCACGCGTCGCGCTCAGGATCCAGCAGAGACAATTTCTTCAAGTCGTCGCGGCTATAGCCCACCAGCGCGCCGAGTTGAATGTGCCAGTCCAGCCAGCGTTGGCGCGCGCCGGCTGTAAAGGCGACATCCTTCGACAATTCCTTCTCCGCAAAGACGCGCACGAGCGGATGCAGCGCGTAGCGTGGCGCGCTGTCAATCTCGGCCTGCAGCGCGCTCAGGAATGACAGGTCGGCCAGCGTGTTCACCGCGCGATTGAAGATGGCGCCGCGCACGTCAGCGGCAACGGACAGCGCCTCATGGCTGGCGCTTGCGCCAAAGAGCGTGGCAGCCAGAAGCACGCGCCGCGCAGCCTCATCCAGCAGCGACCAGTTGCGCGTGAAGAGCTCTTCAAAAATCTCGCCGCGCGCTTGCTTCAGATCGGCCACCGCGTCCTGCAGTGGCCGGCGCTCCAGCTTCAGGCTGCCCAGCGCCATCTCGATGGCCTTCGGGTTGCCGCCGGCGGCCTCAATCAGCGGCGCGATCTGTCCGGGTTGCGGCGCATCGTTGAAGCGCAGCGCGCGCAGCCGTTGCAGCGCAAACGCCAGCGCCTCATCATCATCCATCCCGCCCAACTCCACCGGCCAGCCGCCCTGGCGAAACTCGCGGCGGTATTCGCGCGTGGTGATGATGACCTTGCTTGGCTCTGGCAGCGAGAGCAGCCAGCGCAACAGGTGCGCATCGGTGATGGTCTCGAAGTTGTCGATGATGAGCAGCACGCGCCGACTGCGCAAGGCATATTCGATGTTGCGGCGCTTGTCGTCCTCGCTGCGATCGAGCAGGTTGAGCAGGACGAGCGTCTGCGCGATCTCGTCCAGCACCGCATTCAGTGTGGTGAAGCCCGGGCGCGCGGCATCGCTCACCCATACCGCCGCATCGAAGCGCGGCCCGTCGAATTCGGAGTCGAGGCAGCGCTCGGCCACCTCGCGCGCGAGCGAGGTCTTGCCCATGCCGCCGAGGCTGGCGATGATGACGGCGGCGGTGCGCTGACCGAGCGCGTGGACGATTTCATCGAACGGTCCGGCGCGCATGATGAATTGCGCATAGCTGGGGCGCGGCAGGTTGTGCAGCACGCGCTCCGGCATGCCGGTGGCGGCGATGGGGCAGAGCTGATTGAGCAACTCGTCGATGCGCGGGTAGCCGGCGACGAAGAGGAAGCGGCTGAGCCATTGGCGGTTGAAGAAGCCGCGCTTCACGCCGGCTTCGGCGAGCAACTGCACCGTGCGCGGGTCGGGCGGCAGAAAACCGCGCTTGTAGCGCTGGATCGTGGAGCCGGACAGGCCGATGGTGTCGCCCAGGTCCTTCTCGATGCTTTCGGCAGTGCGCCCCTCGCACGCGGCGATGCTGTTGATGGCGCCGCTGAGCAGCCGGCCAAACTCGCTGTTCCTGTTGTTGCGCTCGATGCTCGCTTGCATGGCGACCATTGTGGCAGAGATTCGCTACGAAATTTCGTAGCGGCGTGACCGGCTTTTCGCAGCGCCGCCGGCGTATGGTGTGGTCGCCTCGCCGGCGCGGGCATGCAAGGGGGATGTGAACGCGCTGGCGAGGTGGGGGATGAACCCGAGGCGCCGGCGCATGCCAGTCTGCATCGCAGCACCCGCCGGCGCTTCGGGGTTGTATTGGGGCAAAACTACCCATTGAGTCAGTGACCACTCTGCACCTTTTCCAAGTGTCATTCCTGCACTGGCATGCACACTGAATATCATCTTGTGAGGATTTATATGAAGAGAGTCATTTTCGTTCTCGCCCTGCTGTCTATGATTGTTGCACCAGCGCTTGCCACTGCGCAAGCTCCCCAATTCAAGGACGGCGTCTATCTCGTCAACCAGCAAGTTGCACCTGGCACCTATCGCTCCACGGGCAAAGGCGCATCATGCTATTGGGAGCGCAGCGGAGAAGGTGAAAATATTCTGGACAACCATTTCGGGCTGGCCGGCGGCGTAGTCACCATCCAGCCAACCGATTACCAGTTCGAATCCAAGCGTTGCGGGCCGTGGATTGCGATGGATACGGCGCAATTGCCGGCGCTGCCCATCGCGCAACAGACTGCGCCTAAGAAAGACGGTTTCTATGTCGTTGGGTGGGATATTGCGCCCGGGTTGTGGCGCTCCACTGGTGTCGGCGCGAAGTGTTACTGGGAACGGCAGACCATCACGCAGGACATCATTGATAACGACGCAGGTCTTGCCGGCGGCGCGGCCATGATTCAGCCGACGGATTTCGTGTTCTATGTCAAGGGCTGTGGCGATTGGGTCATGCTCGACACCAACAACATGCCGGCGTTGCCCGTTGAAAAGCAGCAGGCGCCCAAGAAGGATGGCGTCTACATCATTGGCTTGAACATGGCGCCAGGCAAATGGCGCTCGAATGGCGCCGGCGAGAAATGCTATTGGGAGAAGCTGTCCAGGACACAGGAAATCATCGACAACCACTTTGGCGTTGCCAGCGTGATCGTTGACATTGCACCCACAGACTTTCAGTTCAAGACGAATGGCTGTGGTGTGTGGACGCTGGGCGGTGGTGTGGGTGCGCCGCTCACGCCACAAAACACCTCGTCAACATCGCCGGCGGCAACCGCCTGTCCCAACCCAAATGTGTGCATTTTGGCGCCGGCGGATGGCACATCGGTGAAGAAGGGTGCCATCGTCGTGTTCACCGGCACGGCTAACGCGCCGAATTTTGCACGCTATCAGTTTCAGGCTGGCAATGGCCAGACGTGGGGCGATATCGCTGATTTCAAGAAGCCGGTGGCGAATGGCGAGTTGATGGAGTTGCACACCGACACGCTGCCGGCGGGCGTCTACACTATTCGACTTCAGGTGATCGATGCATCGGGCAACGCCGGCGCCGAGAAAGCGCAGATCACCCTGACCATTCAACCTTAGCGCGTCATTGATGTCCCATGCGTCGTGGGACGACCGCCGGTCGCCCTACTTCACGGTAATCAACACCCAGAACGCGACGTTGCCTTCGGGGCCGGTGCCGAAATCTTGCCCATTCGGCGCGCGCAGCTTCCAGAAACCCTGAAACTTGCCGGCTCGCAACGATGCGCGCATCGGCACGCTGATTTCGGCGTCTGCGCCGGGCGGCGTGTTGGGCAACGTCACGCCATCCTTGCCGTCCAGCCGGTCGCCGGCGTTGAAGGCGATCGTGTAACTGGCATCCCAGGTGCAGGTGCCGGCGTTCTTGATGCGCCAGGTCTTGTTGAAGTTTTCGCCGCGCTGCAGTACCGCGCCATCGGGGATGGTCACGTCGCGCACATTGGCGGCCTTGTTGGTGCAGCCGGCTGCATTGGCTGCCGGCGCAGCGGTTGCCGCCGGCGCAGCTTCGGCCGGCGTGGGGCTTGGCACGATGCGCGGTGAGGGCGCCTGGGTGGGCGGCGCAGCGGTGGGCAAGGGTGGGTCGGTGGGCGCGATGGTTGGCGTTGGAGTCGGCTCCGGCGATCCGCCGCAGGCGCTCAGAAGCAGGGCAAAGAGCAGGCCGGCGGTGATGTGTGCAGCGCGCTGCACATATGCGCGGGTGCGTGAGTGCTGGTTCATGTGCTTGATCCTGCACCGCAACGGGTTGGCGCGATGAGTGGCGTTGAATTGCGGTGAAACCTGCGGCTTTGCGATGACACGCCATCATCGCATTCACCAGCGCCCATTTTAGAACAGCGCCGGCTGCGCTTCTTCCAGATACCCTTGCGCCTGCAGATGCGCGATGATGCGCTCGGCGGATTGCGCCGGCGATTCGTGCAGCGTGTCGATCACCACTTCGGCCACCGCCGGCGGCTCATACGGGTCCGACACGCCGGTGAACTCTCTGATCAGGCCGGCGCGCGCCTTTGCATACAGCCCCTTGCGGTCGCGCCGCTCGCATTCCTCAATCGGCGTCGCCACATACACCAGCACGAAGCCGCCCAACGGCTCGATCATCTCGCGCACTTGCCGGCGCGTCTGCTCATAGGGCGCGATTGGCGCGCACACCGCGATGCCGCCGTGCTTCGTAATCTCTGATGCGACGTAGCCGATGCGCCGGATGTTGAGGTCGCGGTGCTCCTTGGAGAAGCCCAGCTCCGAGGAGAGATGTTTGCGCACGCGGTCGCCATCCAGCAGGGTAACGCGCCGGCCGCCCAGGGCGTGCAAGCGCGTCACCAGCGCATTCGCGATGGTCGATTTGCCCGCGCCGGACAGGCCGGTAAAGAACACGGTGAAGCCCTGCCGGCTGCGCGGCGGATGCAGCCGCTCCATCTCGGCAGCAACTTCGGGCAGGGCATCCGCGCTGTCGAACAGCGGCATGAAGTGGACGCCGATGCCGATCTCGTCGCCGAGTGATTGCAGAAATTCCTTTTCTGCGGCCAGCGCGCGCGGCAGCACAATGTCGGTTGCGCCGCAGTTTTTTGCAATCAGTGCGTGTAGTAGGGCAGGGTGGCTCGCGCGCGCCGGCTCGGCCAGCGGCAGCAGCGCCAGCAGCGCGTTGCCTTCGAAGCGCGGCAGCATGGCGCGGTGCGCGCGCGCACGCGCGTAGTGCGCGGTGTCGTCGGGCGAGACTGCTCCGATGATGGGCTGCAGCAGCACGCCGGCGCCCAGCGATTGCGCCATCCCCTTGAGCCAATCGCACTCGGCGGCGGTCAGGGGCGCGTGCGATTGCAGCGCCAGCGTGCGCGGCCATCTGTTCTTGTGGATGGCAGCGCGGATCTGCGCCGGCGTCAACCTTGCATCAGGAAAATCGACATGTGATGGCAACTGCACAGGCTCTACGACGCCGGCCAACTGCGCGGCATCGCCGGCGCAATGCGCTTCGCTCACATGCAGGATTGCCAGCAGCACGCCCTCGGCGTCGCGCAGTTCGACCGGTGTGCCGGCGGCCAGCGTCTGGGCAAAGGCGTTGCTCACATCCAGCGTGAGCGGCAGCGGGCACAGCGCGCCATCCACAAGCCGGCAGCGCGCTTGCACCGCCTGCGCATCCGCCGGCGTCAGGTAGCCATGCAGCGGCGCAAACGCGCCATTTAGCAGCAGCTCGAGATCGCACGCCTGCTGCGGCGTCAAACTCCATGCGTTGCTCATTTGTAGTTTCCCGGTTCTGATGGATGGCTGATAGATGGTTAGATAACGTGACTGGCTACCTGCGCAAAGTCCGCTTGAGCGGACTGAAATAACCCGCTTCGGCGGGTGTTGCAAGCGCAGCCGCCGGCTTTAGCCGCTGGTGGTCTGGCCACAAGCCAAGATAGCAAGTCACGTTAGATATGGACGAAGATGACGGCGGCGATGATGACCCATGAGTATTTGGCGAGATCGTTGTCAATGAAGGCGAGCGGAATGGAGAGCAGAAACACCGCCGGCGCGATCAATGTGCGCAGCATCATGCGCTGCCAGAGTTTCGGCTCGATGAGATGATCGAGCAGGCGGCCGCCGTTTGTCGAATAGAACCACATGCTGGCGGAAGCCAGCCCAACCAGCCCCATCACCGCTGCATACAAGAGTGTTGCGATGCTGTTGCCGGTCTCGCTGAGGAGCGCGGTGACAAAAGGCACGAGGCCGATGAATGACAGCAGGATCAGATTCAGCCACAACAGAACACGGTCGTAGCGTCGGATGAGGTTGAACATGCGATGGTGGCCCAGCCAGTACAGGCCGATGATGAAGAAGCTCAGGAAATACGCCAGAAATTTTGGGAGCATCGCGACCAAGGCAGCGGCTGTGGCCGCGTTGCTGGGGTGCTCCACGCTCTCTGGCAGGCGCAAATCCAGCGCCAGCAGCGTGATGATGATGGCAAATACGGCGTCGCTGAAGAAGATCAATCGTTCCAGCCCCAGCGATTTTTCTGCTTGCGCCGGTGACGCCGGCGTGCGGGTTTCGCTCATACTGTCGATTATTGTGCGCTGCAATCCGCAAACGCAAATCCGCAATCCGTTAGACTTGCCGGCATGAACTTCGAGACGCTTGCGATCCACGCCGGCCAGTCGCCCGACCCGGCCTACGGTGCCGTGATGACACCGATCTACCAGACGTCAACCTACGCACAGAAGAAGATGGGCGAGGCGGCATATGACTATGCCCGCACCGCCAACCCCACGCGCACTGCGCTGCAAGATTGCATCGCCGCGCTGGAAGGGGGCCGGCATGGCCTCGCGTATGCATCGGGCATGGCGGCCATCGATAACATTCTCAAGCTGCTCAAGCCCGGCGACCATGTGCTGGCCGGCAACGATGCCTATGGCGGCACCTATCGCATCTTCAAGCGCGTGTATGAAGACTACGGCATCACGTTTTCATTCGTGGAGATGAGCGACCTCGCGGCGGTGAAGGCAGCCATCCAGCCGGCCACGCGCATGGTGTGGATCGCGGCGGCGACCAATTCGCTGCACAAGGTGGCTGATCTGCGCACCATTGCAGCGATTCGAGACGAGGTCGCGGAGACAGCCGGCCGGACGCGCCTACAGATCGTTGTGGACAATACGTTTGCCTCGCCATATTTGCAGCAGCCGCTGAAGTTGGGCGCGGACATCGTGGTGCATAGCGCGACGAAATATCTGGGCGGCCACAGCGACGTGGTGAATGGGCTGGTCGTGCTGAACGACGAGGAGACCTTTGTGAAGCTGAAGTTCTTGCAGAATGCCGTCGGCGCGGTGCCGGCGCCGCTTGAATGCTTCCTCGTGCTGCGTGGCATCAAGACGTTGCACGTGCGCATGGAGCGGCACAGCGCAAACGCGATGAAGATCGCAACATGGCTGGAGTCGCATCCGAAGGTGCAGCAGGTCAATTACCCCGGTCTGGAGTCGCACCCGCAGCACGGCATTGCGCAAAAGCAGATGTGCGCGTTTGGCGGCATGATCTCATTCGTGGTCAAGGGCGGGCCGGCGGAGGCGCAGCGCATCGCGGAGGCAACGAAGATATTTGCGCTCGCTGAATCGCTCGGCGGCGTGGAGTCGTTGATCGAGGTGCCGGCGGCCATGACCCACATGAGTGTCGCCAACTCGCCGCTGGCCGTCGATCCCGCGCTTATTCGCCTGAGCGCAGGCATCGAAAATGTCGATGATCTGATCGCTGATCTGGAGCAGGCGATGCAGTAGATGGCGCTGATGGAGTTGAACAAGCTGTTTGGCAGTGTATCGAGGCGCAAACAACCCTGGATGAGTCGTGCTGATGAAGCAATATTCGCAATGCAAGATGCATTGTTGCCGCCTGCGCGTCATAATGTGATTTTCTGTGCGTGCTGGATTGCAGTATGCAGAGTGGTCTGCGACTATCTTGAGAAGGAGAATTCGACACTTGCATGCGCTCGCACACTCATCTCACCACAGGGAAATAACGATACGGAATGTTCAAAGAAATAACATATCGTGGGCTGCCGCGCATACTCGTGATAATGCTTTTTGTGACCGGCGCGCTGACTGCGCAATCTGCATTCGGGTCTGAGGGTCTTGACCAGAACGTGCGGTCTTTCAACATTCGCTATGAGGCCACCTTCAACGGAAACATCCTTTTGATCGGGAATAGCCTGCTCGCGTGCCGGCCGGGATCGATCGGCTATGAACACGGCACGCGCTGTGAGGATGCGCAATCCTCCCCGGGCTTGGAACCGGGCATCGACAACAACAATTTTGACATGCTGAACATCGATGTTGACGATGACCCTTCAACCTTCAACTCCAGCAGCGCCGTGCTGAGCCTGCCTGCCGGCGCGCAAGTCACCTTCGCCGGCCTGTATTGGGGCGCGTTCAGCAGCATTGAAGACAAACCGGCCAACCCTCAACGTGTTGTCGTGAAGCTGCGCACACCTGGCAGCGCCAGTTACACACAGTTGATTGCAATGCAATTGGACGATGTTCTTATTAGCGGGCAAGGCACAGCCTATCAGGGCTTCGTCGACGTCACTCAGCAGGTCAATGCAGCCGGCTCAGGCTCATATTTGGTCGGCGACGTGACTGCTGTGCAGGGGCCAGGACGCCACGCCGGTTGGGCGTTGGTCGTCGCATACAACAATCCGGTGGAGGCATTGCGCAACCTGACCATCTATGATGGGTTTGAGTTCGTTCCTGACTTCAAGCCAATTGTCATCCCATTGAGCGGCTTCCTGACGCCCGCGATCGGGCCGGTCCATATGACGCTTGGCATCTATGGGTCAGACGGCGACCGCGGCAGCATCGGCGATCATATGCTGCTGAACAGCACGCTCATTTCCGATAGCGTGAATCCGGCCGACAACGTGTTCAACAGCACGATTTCAGCCAATGGCTCGAACGTCACCGCGCGCGTGCCATCCCATGTCAACACGATGAGCATCGATGTTGACCAGTTGGACGCGAGTAACATCCTGCCAAACAACGCCACAACCGCCACCCTGACGCTCTACCCCATGGATGAGAAGTTCTTGCCAGGGCTGGTAACGTTCTCCACGCTCGTCTATCAGCCGGCCATTCAGATCGAGACGCGCGTGAATGATTTGAACGGCGATCAGGTGCATCCAGGTGACACATTGGAGTACACAGTCATCCTTACGAATACGGGCTCGATTGCGTCGAACGATACCCGCCTGGCTGTGACACTGCCGGCCGGCGCGACCTATGTGCCTGGCACGCTCAACATTGCAAATAACGCAGGTGGCCCAGTCGGCCCGCAGACGGACGTGGCCGGCGACGACCTGGGCGAGGCCGGCAATGGCGTGTTGAATATGCGGCTGGGTGCAGGCGCAGATAGCACGGCAGGCGGAAGCATTGCCTACAACGCCGGCGCCACGGTGTCGTATCGCGTCGTGGTGGCCGGACCGATTACCAACCAGATCGTCCTGTCCAACAGATCGGACGCGGTTTTCCGCAGCGCCAACCATGCAACTGCCGTGCTGACCAGCACCAAGACGTTCAACGTTATTGCATCGCCCAAGGCGCGTTTGCTGTTGCCGATCGTCATCAATAATCCGTAGTCACAAGCATGCTGCGTGTCAGCGTCTGAAACGCCGTGCAACCAGCGAAATTGCGGGTTGCACGGCGTCGTTTTTCACCAGCGACGACAGGGCGAAATACGCAGCAGCGCCGATCGCCATTGCTGCAAGCGTAGCGAGCAGGCCATCGCCGGCCAGCGCCAGCCACGCAATGATCAAACCGCCCATCCCCAGCGCCGCAACCGCGCTCTTGACGAACGTCATCGCAACTGCACGTGAGCGAATGCGCGGTTCGCGCCGTGCCAGCAGCGCATATAGCGCAATGGCTTCGAGCGCGGTGGCGATTGAATTTGCCAGCGCCAGCCCGCCGAAGGGCAACAGGCCAAGCGCTGCAAAAACAGGCATCAGCAACAGGCTGAGCGCGATGTTGGCAATCATGCTGGCCACCGCGAAGATGGCCGGCCGCATGCTGTCCTTGAGCGCATAGAATCCGCGCGTCACCAATTCCAGCACGGCATGGCCGATCAAGCCGGTGCCGTACATCGCCAGCGCAAATGCCACCAATGTGGTGGATTGTGCATCGAACTGGCCGCGCTCGAACAGGATGCGAATGATGGGCCGGCCCAGCACGATCAACCCGATGCTGGCCGGTGCGCTGAGCGCGATGCTGATGCACAGCGCCTGCGTGAAAGACGCGGCGAACTGATCGTGCTCACCCCTGGCTGCATGCGCGCTGATGGTCGGGAAGAGCGCTGTGCCGATGGCCTGCGCGATCACAGCGAGCGGCAGGATCATGATGGCGAAAGCGTTGTTGATGGCCGACACGCCGCCGGCGATGCCGGATGCCAATGACACCGTCACGAGCGTGTTGACCTGCACCGCGCTTAAGCCCAGCACGCGCGGCGGCATCATGCGCAGAATTTGCCCGACGTCGGATTTGAGATCTGATGTGGAGAGATGGAGATTGGGGGGCGCCTGGGCCGCCTCGCGCAGCCGCCAATCTTTTATCGCCACCCGCCAGAGTACCGGCAACTGCACCGCCAGGTGCATCAATGCGCCCAGCACCACGCCCCACGCCAGGCCATACACGCCCATGCCGGCCAACAGCGTCGCGCCAATCACCATGCCGAGTTGATACAGTGTGGGGGAGAGCGCCGGCGCGAGGAACGCGTCGTTCGATTGCAGCACGCCCATCAGCAGCCCGCTCACGCCGAAGATCACGGTCGAGACCAGCATGATGCGCATGAGCGAGGCGGTGAGCGCGACCTGCGCTGTGCTGAACTGGCGCGCGACGACGTTTGCGATCAATTGCGGGGCGAACACGCCGGCGATTGCCGCGAGCGCGCCGAGCGCCGCGAATACGATCAGCGCGACCGTTTGCGCCAGCCGCCAGGCATGGGCGTGCTGGTTGTGGCTGAGCCGCGCAACGTAGGTGGGGATGAAGGCCGAGGCCAGCGCGCCGCCGGCCAGCAGCCCGAACAACAGATCGGGGATGATGAACGCTGCGCGAAAGGCGTCTTGTTCAGCGCCGGTGCCGAAGCGCGCGTTGATGATGAGGCGCGCGAGGAAGCCGGCGAGGTTGCTGACGATGTAGGCCGCGCCAACAATGGCTGCGGCGCGCGCGACGGAGCGGCGTTGCATGAGCTACCATTCTCGCATGACCCCTGAATACAGTCGCGCGCTGTTCACTCGATGAGGTCGGCAAGCGCGAGAGATCATGACGACAGCGCAAGCTCACATGCCTCCTCCAAAGTCATCGTCTGGCCGGCGGCCCAGGCGCGATTGAACATATCGTCGCCCAAGCCGGCGCGGCAGGCGGCGATGTCGCGCTCGTATTCGGCCATGTCCGCCGGCGCCAGAAATGGCGGCTGGCTATCGAAGCAGCCTTGCGCGGCGCTGAGCAACTGCGTGGCCAGTTCGGGTTGATGACGCTCCAGTGCGATGCCGCCAATCGCAGCGGTGCAGCGCGCCGCCATGCCGGCCTTGTGCAGCCGGCAAAACACGTTCAGCGCCTGCGCCAGCAGCGCCAGCGCGTCGGCCAGCCGGCCCTGCCTGCGCCGCAGCCGCGACAGGTGGTGTTGCGCCATAGCTTCTCCTGCAACATTGCCGACTTCACGATACAGCTGCAGGGCGGCTGCCAGCTCTTCTTCGGCAGCCGGCCAGTTGCCCAGCAGATAGCTTGTTTCGCCAAGATTTTCATAGCCGCTGGCGATGACACCCTTTGCGCCAAGCCGTTTGAAATTGTCCAGCGCATCAAGATACAACTCACGGCTCCGCGCGATGTTGCCCTGTTGGCCGGCGATCAACCCCAACCCCCAGATGGCATAGCCCATGCCTTCCTCATCACCCAGCAGCCGAAACAGCATGTGGCTTTCATGAAGCTGGCGTGTTGCACGCTCGTAATCAGCATTCTGCTCGCGCGACATGTGCGAGAGATCAAGCAGCGCCTGTGCGATGCCGCGCGTGTCTCCAAGCGCGCGAAAGAGCGCCAGTCCTTCTTCGAAGCATTGCATGGCTGCTTCACAGCCCACGCTGGAATAACGCGCCCAGCCCAGCGCCATGATGGCGCGCGCGAGGTTGTGCTCATCGTCGCAGGCGCGATAGATCGTGACACTCGCCTCAGCGTGTTGAAGTGCGGCGTCGGGCTGGTTCATCGACCGTGCGAGCCGCCCCAGCCAGTACAGCGCGCCGGCGCGCGTCAACACATCCCCCTGCGTTCCCTCCAGCGCAGTCTCCAGCCAGCGCTGGCCCTCGCGCCACAAGCCGGCGGTATGCCACAGCGCGCCTAACGCGACGCACATGCGCAGCAGCGCCGGCGCGTCGTGCTGCGCATGCCATGCCAGCGCAGCGCGCAGGTTGCCCAACTCACGCTCCAGCCGGCGCAGCCACACCTGCGGCGAAGGACCGTTCAGCGCCGGCTGGGCTTGCAGCGCAAGCGAAAGGAAATAACGAGCATGGCGCTCGATGGTTTCACGCGCTCCCTCTGCCGCGAGTTGTTCCTGGGCATATTCGCGAATCGTCTCCAGCAAGGCAAAGCGCGGCTCTTCGCCATCGAATGGCCTTTCGATCAGCAGGCATTTGTCGATCAACGAAGCCAACGCGTTCCAGGTGGAGACAGCCTGCTGCTCGGCATTCAAGCGTGAATGAGGATCTGCGACGATCTGCTCTGCGGCTGCCAGATCAAAGCTACCGACGAACACCGCGAGCTGGCAGAACGTGACTTGCTCTTGGGGTGAGAGTAGGCGATGACTCCATGCGATGGCTTCGCGCAAGGTGCGCTGCCGCGCCGGCAAACTGCCGGCGCTATCAGCAACCAGCCCCAGCCGGAGATGCTCGCCGGCCAGTCGCTCCAGCAAAGTGGATGGCGACATCAGCTTCGCCCGCGCGGCGATCAATTCAATCGCCAGCGGTAAACCGTCCATGCGCCGGCAGATCGATTCGATGCTCGCCAGGTCCGCGCCGGCGGGCTTGAAATGCGCGTTGGCTGCCTGGGCGCACGTGATGAACAGCGCCGCTGCTGACGCCGGCGACAGCGGCTCGATCTGGATGACCTGCTCGCCTTGCGCATGCAATCGCTCGCGGCTGGTAACCAGTATCCGCACATTCCGGCACTCGGCCAGCAGCGCTGACACCTTGCGCGCCGCCGGCAGCACCTGCTCGAAGTTGTCCAGCACGATCAACATCGACCGCTCGCCCAGGCGCGCTTGAAGCACGGTCAGAGTGGCTTCCGATGCGGAAGTCTCCAGATTGTCGCGGAGCGCGTCAAGCGCGTTGCTGATGGCCACTACGACGAGATCTGCATCTCGAATGGGTGAGAGGTCGACGAAGAGGATGCCGTCGCGGAAGGGCAGCGACTGGGCTGCTGCGAATGCCCCGACTGCGAAGCGCTCAGCGACGCGCACTGCCAGCACGGTCTTGCCTACGCCGCCCGGGCCGACCAGCGTGAGCAGGCGGCCATCGCCCTGCGCCAGGCAGCGCGAAATGTGGTCAATCTCTGTCTCTCGTCCGATCAACGCCGGCGACCCCGCCGGCAGGTTGTTGGGGATCAGGCAGAGCAGCGGCTCGCAGGAATCCAGCGATTGCACATTGCCGCGCGCAAAAGCGACGAAGGTCTCGCGCTCAGCCGGCGGGATGCGCAGCGCAGTTGCAAGCACCTGCGCGACCTCGTCAGAGGGCCGGCGCTCGCCGATCTCAATCTTCTCGATGGTGATGAGAGCGCAGGCAACACGATCTGCCAGCGCCTGGCGCGTCATGCCGAGCGCCTTGCGACGCTGCCTGACCCACACGCCGAAGGATGCTGAATCTGCCATGCGCTTACCTCGCAAAACACCGAGGCCGAGCCAAATCGTGTATGGGTGATTGTATGACTGCATGCCTTTTCTTTCCACCATTGGCCTGCTGAAATAGGTGCGTATTCAAGAAAGGAGGCCTGCCATGACACAGCGAATTTTGCATATCCGAGGCCGGTTGGTGGTTCCGGCCAGGGAATTTGAGCGAGAAACCAACGCAGATGCTGCGCGACCATTCCTGGATGTGCCAGGATTGCTCTGGAAGCTCGCGTTTGTCAGCCACGACGGGCGCGAAGCCGGCGGCATCTATCTGTTCAAGGACGAGGCCAGCCTGCGTGAGTTTGCGGAGGGACCCATCGTCGCAGCGTTGAACAAGCTCCCTGTCTGGACCGACTTGACCGTGCAGCAACTCGACATCCTGGAGGATTTCTCGAAGGTGCTGCACGCGCCGTTTGGACCGCACTACGAGGCAAAAGGCGCCATCTCATTCGCGCAGATGGCTGAGGAGGCTTTCCGCACCGTGCCGGCGATCAAGCCCATGGAGGCGCAACGCCGGCAAAAAGAGCAGCCTGAATTGCTGATCATCGATGTGCGAGATGCTGCTGACATTGCGCAGACCGGCACCGTGCCGGGCGCGATCAACATCTCGTACGGATCGCTGACCTACATGGCTGACAGCCATGTGCCGGAAGCATGGCGGCATCCGCAAATGGCAGATCGTTCGCGACCCATCATCACCACCTGCATCCTGGGGCCGCTCGGCGCGCTGGGCGGCAAGCTGTTGCACGACATGGGCTTCAGCGATGTGCGGATTCTGGAGGGCGGCGTGCAGGCGTGGATGGATGCCGGCCTGCCGGTGACAAAGAACGGCGCCAGATAGCGTCACAGAGCAAAGTGCGCTGCGGCTTGCCCACGCCGGCGCTGAGCACATTGAAGAACACCCATGTCACAAGCATTTGCCAAACCATTGCCGGCGCTGGATCCAGCATTACTCGCCGATGTCGTGCGTCAGGATCAACGCGACCTGCACTTCGAGATTGCCGAGTGGTCGATTCAGCCGTTGAGCAGCAAGGGCATCATCAATCCGGATGGGCTGTTTGGGGTGCGCGGGCGAGGTCGCGCCGGCGATGGCAGTGCGCGCGCCTGGTCGGTAGTGCTGAAGGTGCTAAAGGATTCCGGCCAGGCGCAGCCGCTCTCCAGCCTGTGGTTCTGGCGGCGCGAGGCGCTGGCAGCGAAATCGGGGGTGCTGTCGGCGCTGCCGGGAGCCATTTGCGCGCCACGCTTCTATGGGGTTGCCGAGCAAGCCGGCAGCGATTGGCTGTGGATGGAGTATGTCGAAGATGACATCAGCAATTGGCAACTCGATCACTATGCAGAAGCTGCACAGGCGCTTGGCCGCCAGCACGCGTTCTACCTGACTGGAACTCCGCTGCCCAGCGCAGAGTGGTTGTGCCGCGGCCACGCGCGCACCTGGGCCGAGGGACTGAGTCCACAAAATGCCTGGGACGACCCCATCGTGCAGCAACACTTTTCACGCGATTTGCAGGCGCGCGTCTTGCAGATGTGGCAGGGCCGCGACCGCTTCTACGCTGCACTGGATCAGTTGCCGCAAGTCTTCTCGCACTTTGACTTCCAGCGCCGTAACTTGTTCGCCCAGCACAAAGAGGGCAATGTCACATTTGCCGCGGTCGATTGGGCCCAGTGCGGCATCGGACCGGTAGGTGGCGATCTGTGCGCGCTGATTGGCTCAAGTGCAGTGCTGATGGAATGGCCGGCGAGCCGCCTGGATGTGTTGGAAGCAGCGGCTTGTGATGCCTATGTGCGCGGTCTGCGCGCCGGCGGCTGGCAGGGGGATGCCGCACTGGCGCGGCTGGGCTATACAGCGTGGACTGCGCTGCATTGGGGCATGGCGATGCCGGCGGCGGCAGCATTCTGGTTTTCGGCGCAGATGCAGCCTCGTGCGGTTCGCCAGTTTGGTCGCCCCGTTGACGACCTTGCCCGCACTTGGGCAGCGCTGTGCGACTTTTCATTGCGCCGAGGCGACGAAGCCCGCCGGCTGATGGCGGACATGTGACCGGTGACAAAGAACGGCGCCAGATGAGATTGTCCGAGACCTCACCAGCTAAATCCATCGTCATGCCTGTGAAGGCTGAGGTCGCATTCACCGGTCGGGTGACTGAAGAAATGTCATGAAAAATGTGATGCGGCAAACCAGCATCTGGGGCATCACTGGCAACTGGGCAGAGGTTTACCAGGCCTGTTTCGTTCCAACGATCATCGCCCCCTGGGTGCCCAGGACATTAGAGTTGATTGCGCCGCGCGCCGGCGAGCGCATGCTGGATGTGGCGTGCGGCACCGGCGCAGTGACGCGCCATGCTGCGAAGCACGTCGGCCCCAGTGGATGTGTCGCTGGTGTCGATCTTAGCCCGGATGCGCTGGCAGTGGCGCGAGAAATGAGGCGGCTACCCGCCTCCGCGAGGATCGAATGGCTTGAAGCGCCGGCGGACAAGCTGCCTTTCGACAAGGGCAGCTTCGACATCGTGACTTGCCAGTTTGGGTTGATGTTCTTTTCGGATCGCGTGGCTGCGCTCAAGGAGATGCGCCGCGTGCTAGCGAAGGGCGGGCGCATTGCGGTCGTGACTTGGGGCGCGCTGGACAAATGTGTGGGCAATGCTGCCATGGCGCGAGCGTGGCGTGAATACATTGGGAATCATCAAGCCGATCAATTCAACCCGCCTCACTCATTGTGCGACCCGGATGAGGTCAAGTCGTTGCTGTGCAGCGCCGGTTTCACGTATGTCGAGGCCGGCATCCACGCAGGCCGCGCGCGCTTTGTATCGTCCAGGGCGCTGGTGCGTAGCTATGGTGCGTTGGTTGCTCTGAACGTCGATGCCGCCACGCGCGATGCAATCTTCAAGATGGTTGCGCGCCTGATGAAGCCCTATGTTGGGCCGCGCGGACTGTGTTATCCGATGGAAACAGTGATGGCGCGCGCGCAGCGCTAAGCGCGACCTGCGTGACAAACGCCCTCTGGACAACCCGGGGCATTGGGTCCGACTTGCTGGCCGGCGTCCCGCGTTGGGGTCAACGCAACTTGTGCTTCAAAATCACTGCTTCGGCGCGATCACGATGCATTTCTGGTTGCTGCGCCTGGCATTTGTCGCTAGTTACGGCGTCTTCTTCATGCTGCCGGTGATGCTGGCACAGGACGTGGCGCAGCCATGGTGAGAGGCGTGGTCTGCGCGGTGATGGGGCGCTGGTTGTTGCCCCTGACGCTGGCGTGCTCCTGGCGGTGATGGCGCTATTCAAGGCCTTCAGCACCGTGTATGAAGCGCGGCTGATGGCCTCGCTCCCGTGATTTCCCCGATTTGGAAGGCCGGCATGGCAACTCTGCGCCGAATGTGCTAGATTCACCCACCGTGATGAAGCAGATCAAGCGCACACAGGCGTCGCGACCCGACGTCGTCTTTCAACCGAATTTGCTCGCCGGCGTTGACGCGCTGGCCAATGCCGTGAAACCCACGCTGGGGCCGTTGCCGCGCACTGTCGGCATCGAAAACACCACCATGCGCGACCGCACGCCAGAAGTGCTGGATGACGCCGGCACCATCGCCCGCCGCGTCATCCAATTGCCCGATCCAGTCGAGGATGCCGGCGCGATGATGCTGCGCCATGCGCTGTGGCGGATGCGTGAGCAATGCGGCGATGGCGTGGCGACCGCTGCCGTGCTGGCGCAGGCGATGGCGCGCGAGGCGGCGCGCGCCATCGCCGCCGGCGCGCACCCCGCGCTGTTGCGGCGCGGCATCGAAGAGGCGGTGGAGATGGCAGTGGCCTCGTTGCGCGAACAGGCCATACCCTTCCCTGGCGGCCACGCCGGCACGCAGATGCTATCGTCGCTGGCGCGCAGCCTGTGCCACGACGAAGAATTGCAGCGCGTGCTGGTCGAGGTGATTGAGATTCTCGGCGCAGATGGCGCGATTCATGTGGTGAACAATGATGGCCGGCGCATCGACCGCGAATACATCGAAGGTGCGATGTGGGAATCACCGTGGCTCACCACCGGCTTCGCCACCGACCGTCTGCAGACCATCGCCCGCATCAATGACGCCGCCATCGTGTTGATCGACGGCAAGCTCACCACTGCCGCCGGCACTTTTGAAGGTTTGAAGCAACTGCTCGGCATGGGTCACAAGCGCATTGTCATCATCGCGGATGACGTGACGGACGAGGCGAAGGGCGTGCTGATCCAAGCCAAGTTGAGCAGCCTGTTTGAGATTCTGCCGATCAAGGCGCCGTCGCACGAGGCCAGGCGCGCCGTTGCCATGTCTGACCTTGCCGCGTTGACCGGCGCGCGTATGTTGATGGGCGACGATGTGTTCAGCAAAATCAAGCCCGAAGAGGTGGGTGAGGCGCGCCGCGTCTGGGCCAGCGCCAAGCAGTTCGGCATCATCGGTGGCCGGCGCGATCCGGTGGCGCTGCGCAGCAACATCGCCGCCGTGCGCCAAAAAATAGAGACGACGACCGATTTGACCGAGTTGGACGAATTGCGCCTGCGGCTGGGCCGGCTGTGCGGCGGGTTGTCCATCGTGCGCGTGGGCGCAGCCACCAGCAAGATGCAGGATGCGCGCAAGGATGAGGCCATTCGTCTGTCGCGCACGCTGCAGATGGCTGCGGCGGAGGGCATGGTCGCCGGCGGTGGCGCGGCGCTGTTGAAGGCGGCGCGCAGCATCCCGAAGGGCGAGGGCGATGCCGGCTTCGGCTACCGCGCGGTGGCGCGCGCCTTGCTTGCACCGATGGAGACGCTGGTGGACAATGCCGGCCACGATGCTTCAGCCGTCATTGCGCAGGCGAGCGATTGCCTGAAGCGGGACAAGCACGGCCATTACGGCTTCGAGGTGAAACGTGGCATAGTGACCGACCTGGCGCAGGCCGGCGTGCTGGATTCGGCGCAGACGGTCGAGCGCGCCGTGCGCATCGCTGCCAGCGTGGCGATGATGATTGTGACTACTGATGCAGTCGTTCTGCATCGCAAGCCGGCATTGCAAGCCGCACCGTAACAAAAACTAAAATAACAAAATCATGGTTGTCTTTTTTATGATCGACGGCATGCGGCCCGATGCGATTGCCGCAGCCGACTGCCCAAACCTGACCGCGTTGATGAAGCGCGGCGCGTATTCGCTCAAGGCGCAAAGCGTGATGCCCTCGATCACCCTGCCGTGCCACACCTCCATCTTTCACAGCGTGCCGCCGACGCGACATGGCATCACCAGCAACGTGTGGTCGCCATTCGCGCGGCCGCTGCCCGGGCTGGTCGACCTTGCCAAGCAGCAACTTGGCCTGCGCTGTGCGTTCTTCTACAACTGGGAGGAATTGCGCGACCTGAGCCGGCCTGGCCATCTCGCATATTCGTATTTCGTCGAGGCGGCCTATGTGGAGCACGGCGACGACTTGATGGCGGACGAAGCGGCGCAACGCATCCCGCAGGAGAAATATGACTTCAGCTTTGTCTACCTTGGCACGGTCGATACCTTCGGCCATTTGCACGGCTGGATGTCGCCGGAATATCTGGCGCAATTGACGCGCGTGGATCGGCAGTTTGGGCGCATCGTCGACGCGCTGCCGGCGGACGCGTCGATCGTGGTGCAGGCGGATCACGGCGGGCACGAGCGCAGCCATGGCACGGAGATGGCGGAAGACATGACGATTCCGTGGATTGCTGCGGGGCCGGCGTTCAAGCAAGGCTACGAGATTCAAGCCCCAGTCAGCCTGCTCGACACTGCGCCGACCATCGCGCGCCTGCTCGGTATAAAGCCGCATCCGCATTGGGAGGGCCGTTGCGTCGATGAAGCTTTTGCGTAATCGACTTGACAACTTGTAATTATCAGGAGCAACCCATGTCTAACCGGACTTCCCGGCCGATTGGCGTCACCATCCTCGCCATTCTCGCGCTTGTCACCGCCGCGGTGAATGTCTTTCACGCCTTGCAATATCTGGCCGTCTTCCCAGTCATCTTCGGCCCGGTCCGATTCTTCACCTTCAATTTGCTTGGCGCGCTTGGCTTTATTTTTCTGGCGGCGATCTGGGTGTGGGTGTTCCGCAAACTGTGGGGGCTTGAACCGCAAGGCTGGTCGTTCATGACCATTCTGGCAGTCATCAACATCGCCTTTGCGATCATCGCCATCCTCGGCTCCAGCACGCTTGGTGAAGAGTTGCCGGCGATCATCATCAATGTCATCGTGCTGGTCTATGCCTACAGTTCCGGCGTGAAGAAGGCCTTCAACATGCCATAGCGCCGGCCTGGAAAAAGGTTGGAGAGCTGCTGCAGGCAACCGATGGCCTGCGGCAGTTTGCTTTTTCCACGATTTGACAACTTGGGTGGGGTTGTTCATCATCGTTGAATAAAGCGCGCACACGTTGATGCGCTGTGTCAGACGCCCATTTCCACCGATTGGGAGGCGATAGCTTATTCAAGAGACCTTGACAGCTTTGAACCAATAGGCGAAAACCAACCAACCAACCCGACCTTATATTTCTGGAGGGTCCGACATGTTTGTGAAAAAAGAACCAATCAGCCGAAGAACGTTCTTGAGAGTGGCGTTGCTGGGGAGCGCGGCTGGCGCGCTGGCCGCCTGCGCTGCACCCCCAGCACCCGCCGCAACAAGTGCGCCGGCCGCCGCTGAGGCCACCACTGCGCCGGCCGCCGAAGCCCCTACCGAAGCGCCCGCCGCATCAACTGGCGGTGAAATGAAGGGTGAATTGATCTTCTGGGGACACGCCGATCACCCGATCTACGACGCCGGTCAGGCGTTTATGAAACTGCACCCGGATGTGAAATTCACCCAGGTTGAGATCACTGACGAGCGCACCACCAAGGTAGAAGCTGCGCTGGCTGCCGGCAGCGGCGCGCCTGATCTGAACTGGCTGGAAGCCAATGAAGTGCAGCAATACGGCTTGCGCGGCGTGCTGCTGGACGTGGACGAACTGGTCAAACAGTATGAAAAAGATCTGGTGCCGGCGAAAGCCGCTGAAGCGCGCGTGAAGGGCAAGTACTATGGCATGCCCGGCGACATCACCCCGAACACGCTGTGGCTGCGCGCCGACATCCTGGAGAAAGGCGGCGTAACTGATGTGCCAAAGGACGTCAAGTACGAGGATTTCTTGATGCTCGCCAAGCAGGTCAAGGAGAAGGCCGACTCCAGCATGTATGTCTTCAACGAGGCCGGCGGCGGGCAAGGCACGCTGATGTTCCAGGTGCCGTTCTACCAACTCGGCGGCAACGTGTCGGACGAAACTGGCGAGAAGATCCTGTTCGACGAGGGCGATGCAGCGGTCAAGGCGGTCGAATTTGCCAAGATGGCGTGGGATGCCAAAGCCGGCCTGGATGCCGAGTGGTTCTCTGCGCCATACTGGGGCGCCATCGGCGAAGGCAAGCTTGCCGGCACCTATTCACCGCCGTGGATGCGCGGCTTCTTCGAGGCTCAGCTCAAGGGGCCAGAGGAAGGCATTGGCAAGTGGAAGAGCGTGATCATCCCCGTCTACGAGGGCGGTGGCGCGCATCGCACCAACGTGTGGGGTGGCGCAACACTCGTTTCCTACACGCAGACCCAGGTGCCGGATCTGGTCAAGGAGTTCATGAAGTTCACCTTCTGCACCATGGAAGGCGCGCAGGTGACGGCTGACTGGGGCATCGTGCCGCCCTACCTGCCGTGGCTGACCACCAAGCTGAAGGACGTCAAACAGACCTTGTTCTCTGATCAGACCTGGACCGATACGCTGAACGAAGCGCTGACGCTGATGCGCACAGATTTCTATCGCATGCCGGCATACGGGATCTCCAGCATCACGGGTGGCGCGCTGTGGGACAAGCATTTCATGCCGATGATGAAGGGCGAAGTCGACATCAAGGCCGGCGTGAAGGCGTGGGCCGATGACATCCGCACCGAAAATGCGAAGTTGATGGAGACGCTGAAGTAGGCGCCCCCCACCCTGACCCTCCCCCGCACGGCGGGGGAGGGGAGAAGCGCGATGACACAAGCAGCCCAAACTACCAGCGTGCATCCTCCGCCTGGGCCGGCTCCCCAACACAAGACCTTGCTGCGCGAAATGTGGAAGCACCGCATTGACTATCTTTTCATTGCGCCGTTCTTCATCGTCTTCGCTGTGTTCGGCATCTACCCCATGTTGTGGGGCTTGCGGCTCAGCCTGTCACGCTGGCCCGGCGGCCAGAAGCCGATGGAGTGGGTCGGCCTGAACAACTATCTCAGCCTGCTGACTGATGATCCGCTGATGGGCAAGGCGTTCGCCAATACGTTGATTTTGCTGGCGTGGATCCTGCCAACCGGCCTGGCATTCGCCCTGGTTGTGGCGGTCATGCTGAATGCGCGCCGGCTGACTGGGCGCGGCGTGTTCCGCACGATCTACTTTCTGCCGTTCGTCACGTCTGGCGTGGTTGTGGCCATCGTTTTCTCGCAGTTTCTCGACAAGAACTACGGTTGGGTGAATTTGCTGCTCGGCAAGGTGGGGATCGCGCCAGTGCCATGGCTGACCTCAGCCATCGGCGCGCAAATTTCAGTCACGCTGCTCTTGCACTGGATGGGCAGCGGCACGAATATCCTGATTTTCCTCGGCGCGCTGCAGGCCATCGACCGCGAAGTGTACGAGGCTGCCGAGATCGACGGCGCAAGCAACGTGCAGTCTTTCTTCCGCATCACCGTGCCGATGCTGCGGCCGGTGCTGCTGTTCATGATCATCACTGCGACCATTGGCTTGATCAACCTGTATGTGCAGGTGAAATTGTTGACCGGCGGCGGGCCGCAAAACAATACCTACACGCTGTTCATGCGCATGATGGACTTGATCGCCGGCAATCGCTTTGGGGAAGGCGCGGCACTCGGCTTTCTCATGGGTGTGATCGTCCTTATCATCACGTTCATTCAATTGCGATTGCTGAGCAATTGGTGGACGGTGGAAGGCAAGTTAAAGAAGTAGCATGGCAACACTTGCCCCCGCACCCCTGGCCAATGAGCGCAAGTCGCGCAAGTGGCGACGCATCTTGCGCGATGGCTTGCTGTATCTCTTCCTGATTACGCTGGCGGTGATCTTCATGTTTCCGTTTTATTCGATGCTGGTCGGGTCACTGATGCCAAAGGATGAGTTGTTCCGCTCGTATCCGGTGCTGTGGCCGCCGGACGGCCCGCAGTTGACTGCCTACAAGCTTTTGTTGCAAATCGCCTCGCCGGAAGAGGTGAAGCAATCGACGCTGCAAAATATCAACAACTACAACTTCCCGCGCTACATCTTCAACACGCTGTTGATCGCCGGCGTGGCCGTGGCGCTGCAAGTGTTCCTCAACACGCTCGCCGGCTACACTTTTGCCAAGCGCAATTTCCCCTTCAAGAATCAACTGTTCAGTGTGGTGATGGCGACGCTGCTGCTGCCGACGGCGTTGAACTTCGTGCCGTTCTACCTCCTGGTCACGGTCACCTTTGGCTGGGGCAACACCTATCTGCCGTTCTGGATTCCCAGCGCGGCCACCGCCTTTGGCATCTTCATGATGCGTCAATTCATCGCTTCGACCATTCCCGATGAGATCATCGACTCGGCGACGATCGATGGCGCGTCGCAGTTCGCCATCGCCACGCGCATTGTCATGCCGATCATGGCCGGCGGCATGGTGGTGCTGGGCATCCTCACCTTCGTTGGCATCTACAACGAGTATGTGCTGACCAATCTCATCATCAGCAAACCTGACCTGCGCACGGTGCAGTTGTTCCTCGCCAACTTCAAGGCGGCCAGCATCCGCGCACCGCAATATGACCTGCTGTTCGCCGGCAGCGTCATGGCCACCATCCCGCTGCTCGTCATCTTCTTCGTCTTCCAGCGCCGGCTGGTTGAAGGTGTGATGTCTGGCGCTCTAAAGGGCTGAAATCGCAGATAATGCACACCTTGTATGCACTCGAAACATTACGATGAACCCGCCTCGATCTTCGCGCTTGCGCCGCTGCCGGCCGGCCAGTGCCTGGCGGCGACCGAGCAGGGCTTGTGGCAATTCAACGGCCAGACATGGGCGCAAGTCGCGCCGCAGTTTGCGCAGGTGCCGCTCACCTCTGTGGCCGCGCACGGCGGCGTCTGGCTGATTGGCTCTGCCGGCGACATTGCCATCTCACGCGATGCCGGCGCAACCTGGGGGCTGGCGCAACTGCCGGTGAAGGCGCACGTGCTGGCGCTCGCCATGTCACCGGCGTTCGACCGAGACGGCATTGCACTGGCCGCGACGGCGAGCGATGGGGTGCTGCGCAGCGCCGACGGCGGCTTGACCTGGCACGCCTGGAACTTCGGTCTGCTCGACCTTGCGATCAACGCCATCGCGCTTTCCCCTCATTTTGGCGACGATACGATGTGCTTCGCAGCCAGCGATCACGGCGTGTTCATCAGCACGAATGGCGGGCGCGCGTGGCAGGAGTTGCCGGCCGGCATGGAGAACGGCCCGTTCACTGCGCTGGCTGTGTCCAATGGAAATCAGGATGCCGTGCTGCTCGCCGGCACCGAGGGCAGCGGCCTGTGGAAGGCTGCGGCGCCCTTTGACCGGTGGCAGAAGGTAAAAGCGCTGCGCGCCGAGGAGATCAACTTCGTGCTGCCGGCCGCTGCCTCTGCAACGACCGGCGTGTATGCCGCCGACGGCGCGAAGTGGACCAAGCTGTCAGAAGAGAACGATGTGGTGTGCATGGCAACGCTCGACGACGGCACGCTGGTGTGCGGCACCGCCGGCGCCGGCGTCTGGCACGCGAAGTAATGTCTCTCGCAAGGGCGCAACAGCGCAAAGCCGGCAAGCAAAGCCCGTGCCGCTTGACGCCTTTGCGAGAGATCAAGTCGATCGTTACTGCGAGACTGCGTTCACGGCCTGCAGCAACCCCTTCATGTAGCCGGTGGCGAAGGCGCGCCCGCGATGGTTCCAGGGCGTATCGTTCACCATCTTCGGCACGTGGTCGTCAATCAGGAAGCCCTTGAAGCCGGTCTCCTTGAGCTTCAGCATGACCTTGAACATGTCGCTGTTGCCCTCGTCGATGAAGCACTCCGTGAAATCATCCCCGCCGCCCTTCACATCACGGAAGTGGATGTAGAACAGCCGGCCCTGCCGGCCGAAGTGATCGATGCTTTCCAGCACGCCGGCGCCGGCGCGCATCTCGCTCCAGCAGCCGTGGCAGTAATCCAGGCCGTGCATCGGGCTGGGGTGGGTGTCCATCGCGCGCTTGAAATTTTCAAAGTTGCGGAACAGGCGCGGGATGCCGCCGAGAATCGGCACAGGCGGGTCGTCGGGGTGCAGCGCCATGCGCACGTTGTATTCCTCGGCCACCGGCAAAATGCGCTGCATGTACCAGTCGTAGTTCGCCCACATCTCGTCTTCGTTGTAAACGCGGTCATATGACAGCGGCGCCTGGCTGGCGAGGTTGGCGTGGAAGCCGTTGCTGATTGCGCCACCGCGAATGGGCGTGGTGTTCTGTGTGCGCCACACGCCGGTGGCGATGAAGTGATAACCGAAGATGGGGATGCCGGCGCGCCCGAGATTGCGGATCGTCTCCTGCATGTTCTCCAACTGTTGCTCGCGGCCTTCCTGGCCGAGCATGATCTTGTTGTAGAAGTGGATCGGCACGTTCTCGATGGCGATCAGTCGCAGGCCGCGGTCCTCAGCGCGCGTCTTCAGGTGCAGCATGTCCTGAAATTCAAGCCGGCCGGTGTCCTTCATCGTCGCCGGCAGGTTGTACAGGTTCATCTGCACATCTTCGAGACCCATCTGCAGGGCGAACTCGAGAAACTCATCGCTCAGCTCGTTCACCTGGCCGATGCCGATGCGCATGGGAAGGGTGTTGATGTCGATCATGGTTGGTAATTTGTGACTGGCAATTGGATGATCAAAGTTTGATCACCGTCAGTGAAGCACAGGTCGCGCATACGCGCCAATGCTGGATTTTGCCCCCAAGACGACTATCAAGATAGGCCTTTGGCACAACGAGGTCCAGCCATGAAGCACCCATTATTTATTGTCTTTGTTGCAGCAGCGCTGCTTGTTGCGCAACCTGTTTTCGCCCAATCCCGACAAGATTTACCCGCCGGCGACGATGCCATCGTCACCCGGATCGTGGATGGTGACACGATTGAAGTGCGCATCAACGACGCGCGCTTTACAGTGCGCTACATCGGCATTGACGCGCCGGAAACGAAAGGCCCGCCGGCGCAGACCTGCCTCTCGCGCCAGGCCACTACCGCCAACAAGGCGCTGGTGTTGGGCAAGACGCTGCGCCTGGAGCGCGATGTGAGCGAGACCGACAGGTATGGCCGGTTATTGCGCTATGCCTACCTGCCCGACGGCACACTGGTGAACGAGAAACTCGTGCTGGATGGTTTTGCGTTGATCGCGACGTATCCGCCGGATGTGAAATACGTCGATGCGCTGGCGGCAGCACAGCAGAAAGCGCGCGAAAGCAACGCCGGCTTGTGGAGCAAGTGTCCGCAGCTGGCGGCTGCCGGCATTCGCTCGTCACAACCCGCCGCAACGGCGATTGCGCCGGCGGCAGACTGCGATCCTTCGTATCCCACAATTTGCATCCCACCCGGCATCGATGATCTTGATTGTCCCGACATCCCGCATCGTCGCTTCGAGGTGCGCCCGCCAGACCCGCATCGCTTCGACGGCGACCACGACGGAATTGGTTGTGAGAAGTAGCGCCTGATCAATGGCCGGTCGTCCCTGCCGGCGCAAGGCTTGCGCGCGCTTCATCGCATTCTTCGTCCACGCCGAACGGGTGCAAGAAGACGGTTTCGTTTGCAGTCAGTCGCGTCGTCACAACCCTGACCAGATCACGACTGCGCATCAGGCGCGCCTCCGCATGCCCCACGCTTCCGCGACGCTGCAAGCCCTCAGCTTCCAGCCAGCTGTCGACCAGGGCGAATTTCTGGCAGCAGTGATCAATCTCGCCATAGTGCACGCGCGAGAGCGCGCCGTTGACGCGTGCCACAATGCTCTTCTTGCGCCGATAACGCACGCCTGCCAGCGACTCGGCCAAGTGGATCGTGGTATTGGCATCGTGCCCCACGCCCAGCAACAGCACCTGCCCATCGAGTTCGCAGACGCGACCGACTGGACTGTCCAACCCGTGCGGCACGTCAAGCGGGTGCGGCGCCGTGATGCGGCTGGCTTCGGGGCCGCGCGCGGCGAAGGCGTGCGGGCTGTCGCTGCGCAGCACGGCGGGCAGGCGCCAGAAGGTCTCAGCGACGATGCCCATGCCGATGCACGGGGTGCGCAGCGGATCAAACGGTTGGTCGTCGTCATCGGTCATGCTGGGCATCACCAGTGTGCCGGCCGGCCCAACAGCCTCTTGCAATGCTGCGATCAGACCGAGTGGGCCGCCCTCGACTGGTTTGATCTGCGAGAAGGCGGCATGCACCAGCAGCGCGCAGCCTGGGATCACACCGAGATCGTGCATCTGGCGCGTCAGGCGCGCCAGGGGGATTGGTGCGCGCTGTTCAGTTGTCATCATTGAATGGCTAGCAGCATTCGTTCCAATGTGCTGTCCCAGGGTCGCGCTGGCAGCGCGGTCAGATTGTGACGATGGCACTCCGCCTGCAACCAATTTCCAAACAGCCAACTCACATGCGCCCGCCCGGATTGTTCGCCGGCCCCCGGCTCGCGCAGAGCATAGTTGCGTGCGATTTGACTCTCGTCGGGTTCATAGAGCCAGACTGCCTTCACCTGCGACATGCCCTTGAACAGCCGCCATTGCGCGACCGTCTCCGGCAGAAGATAGTCGCCTTCCAGCACGATCGGCGTGCGCGCCTCGACGTGATTGGCAACCACAGCTTCGACCGCCGGCGCGAGCACGCGGCACACAGCCAGGTGCAGCGTCAGGATCTCTTGCGCCGGCAGGTGCATCGCTGCTGGATGCGTGCGCCAATAGTGCAGCGCCGGCTGTTGCTCTGGCGTGGTCAGCGCTTCGAGCGTGATGCACAGATCGTCCAACTCGCTGATTCCGATATCGAAATGGCGCGCCAGCCGATAGCTCACGCCTGTCTTGCCAACCCCGGAAGGGCCGCCGAGCAGCAACACGTCCCAGTCGCGCATTGTGGAAGGTGTTTCCATGCCCGCACTATCGCATGAAAACAGGCCGGCGTCAGCGCCGGCATGCAAGGTGCTGACTTTTGACCCTGCCCAACCTTCCGCTCAGGTTTGTGAATCCTGTCATGCCGGCAGCGTTGCGCTTTCTCCGCTTTGCGTCACCGGGCTGAAGCGCGCCTCACTTGGCACAAGTCGCATCGGCATCCCATGCGCCGGGCGCAGCGTCACCAGCGGTTGAAGCCCGGGGTCGCCGGCGCCGGCGTATTCCAGCATCCAGCGTTGTGCCACAGTCGCCAGCACCAGCTTCGCCTCCATCTGCGCGAACTGATTGCCGATGCAGATGCGCGGCCCGCCGCCAAACGGGAAGTAGGCGAATTTTGGCAGGCGTTTCTCGAACTCCGGCGTCCAGCGCTCCGGTCGAAATGCATCCGGCGCGTCGAAGAAGCGCGCGTCATGGTGCATCGCCCAAGGGCTGATGCCGACGATGCTGTCTTTCTTTAGCAGTGCGCCGCCAATCTCCACAGCCTCGATCGATTCGCGCGAGGTGAACCACACCGGCGGCCGCACACGCAGCGTCTCCTTGACGATCTGATCGAGATAGGGCAGGTTGGCGAGGTCGTGCATCGCCGGTGCGCGGCCGGCCAGCACTGCGTCCAGCTCGCGATGAAACTTCTCGCGTATTTCAGGGTGTTGCGACAACAGCCACCACGCCCATGTCAGCGTGTTGGCGGTGGTCTCGTGGCCGGCGACAAACAAGGTGAACGCCTCGTCGCGCGCCTGCTTGTCGGTCATGCCGCCCTTGCCGTCGTCGTCGCGCGCCAGCAGCAGCATCGAAAGCAGGTCGCCCTTGTCCTCGCCGCTTCTGCGTCGCTCATGAATGAAGCCCAGCACGGTCTGGTTGATGGTGTCGAGCGATTGCGCAGCGCGCTTGTTGGTGCGGGTGGGCAGCCACGCCGGCGGCACGATGATCGAGTTGAACTGCCGGATCATAATTTCCTGCCCAGCCGTGATGGCCTCGCCCAGCTTTTCGGATTCGGCATCGACATCAGCGTTGAATAGCGTCTTCGATACGATACTGAGTGTGAGCTTCATCATGTCGTGGTCGATGTTGCGCTGGTCCTGTGCGCGCCAGCCGCGCATCATGCGCTCGGCGTGTTCAACCATCGTGGTTGCGTAGGCTTCGATGCGCTTGTGATGGAATGCCGGCTGCACCAGTTTGCGTTGCCGGCGCCAGTGCTCGCCATCGGCTGTCAACAGGCCCTGACCCAACGATGCCTCAAAAATCTTCTTGAGCTGGCGCGTCTTGTAGAACGACTTCGCTTTTTCCACCAGCACCTGATAAATGAAATCGGGGTGATTGACCAATAGAAGCGGTCGCGGGCCGAAGGGGATGTGCGAGAGATCGCCCAACTGTGCCGCCTCCTCAAGCACACCCAGACTATCGTTGCGGAAGCGCAGCAGCGAGCCGAGGCCAAGCACGCCGCCCCTCACAGAAGGGATGTTTTTCGTCGCCATGTGACGATGATACGGCTGGTGCGATCAAGGTCTGGCGAATTTTAGAAATCTGTCAGGCTTGATTGACGCAGCAAATCGATCAACCCATCTGGATACACCGGCTCAGCATCGCTGAACTCCTCCAGCCGCTTCCACATGGCAAGGATGGGGAAATCGGCCACGTCCTCGCTGCCGTGAATGGTGGGCAAGTCGTAGGTTGCTGCATCGACGAACGCGCCGTCAAACACGAGCACGATCTCGTGCCCCATTTCGCCGTTGTAGGTGAAGATGTTTTCCAGCGCGCCGAGGTAGCGCAAGTCTTGAATCTCTGCGCCGATCTCCTCGCGCAACTCGCGGTGCAGCGTGTCGATGGCGCGCTCGCCAAATTCGATCCCGCCGCCCAGCGGCCGGTAGAAGCGCGCGCCGGTGTCAGGGCGCGTGAATTCACTGACGAGGATGCGCCCGCGATGGCTGAAGATGCAGATGGCGAGCGGGCGGATGCGGGGCATGCTTCATTTCAGCGCAAAGGCACAGAGAAGCTGGGCGCAAGGAACGTGCTGTTGCAGTTGCCTTTGTGCGTCTGCCTCTCTGCGCCCTTGTGTCAGATTCTGTCACGCCGGCTGCAAAAAGCCCGTCTCTTCGCCCACTTTCGCAAACACCTCCAACACCCTTTCAATTTGGGTGTCGGTATGGGTTGCCATGTAGCTGGTGCGCAGCAGGCTCTTGTTGGGCGGCACGCCGGGCGGCAGCACCGGGTTCGTGTACACGCCGTTGTTGAACATCGCCTGCCACATGAACACGGTGTGCATGTCGTTGCCGATGTGGATCGGGATGATCGGTGTGACGCTCTCGCCGATGTTGTAGCCGATCTTGGTCAGGCCGGCGCGCACCTTGGCTGCCTGTGTATGCACGCGCGTCACATAGCTGGGGTCCTCTTCAATGATGTCGAGGCAGGCCAGCACCGTAGCGACGTTTGCCGGCGGCATGGACGCGCTGAAGATCAACGAGCGCGCGTGGTGCTGGATGTAGTCGATCACGTCCTTGTTGCCGGCGATCACGCCGCCCAGTGACGCAAACGATTTGCTGAACGTGCCCATGATGAGATCAACGTCGTTCACGCGGTTGAAGTGGAAGTGCGTGCCGCGCCCGCCTTCGCCCATCACGCCCAGGCCGTGCGCATCATCCACGAAAAAGCGCGCGCCATACTGCTTGCACAGGTCGGCGATCTGCGGCACCGGCGCGAGGTCGCCGCCCATCGAATACACCCCGTCGACGATGACCATCACGCCGGCCTTCGACGATTCGACGTGCGCGTCCTTCAACAGGCGCTCCAAGTCCTCAAGGTCGTTGTGCTTGAAGCGCTTCATCTTGCAGCCGGCCATCTTGATCGAGTCGACCAGCGAGGCGTGAATCTCCTTGTCGGCGATGACGATGTCGTCGCTGCCCATCAATGCCGTGATTGCGCCGAGGTTGCTCTGGTAGCCGGTGCCGAAGATCAGCGCGGCTTCCTTGCCGAGAAACTTCGCCAGCCGCTGCTCCAGCGCCTTGTGAATCTCCAGCGTGCCATTCAAGAAGCGGCTGCCGGTGCAGGATGTGCCGTAATGCGTGATCGCGTCGATGGCTGCCTGGCGCACTTTGGGGTGCGTGGTCAATCCCAGATAGTTGTTCGAGCCGATCATGATCAGCCGCCGGCCATCCACCACCACCTCAGTGCCTTCGGTTTCGCTCAGCGGCCGGAAATACGGATAAATGCCCATCTCGCGGCCCATGCGCGCTGCCTTGAGGACGGGATCTCTTGCGATTTTGTTGAAAAGGTCAGCCATTGGGGGATTGTTGTCCTTGGAACGAATGTCCTTGATGATGCGCAGGAATTATACGTGTCGCGAGGCAGACAGCCATTGCGATGCGCATCACGGACGAATCTCGATGCGATACGGCGCGTCGCTGGGCGCGCCGGTGGTTTGCACCGCGAGCAGGTAATCCTCACCTTGCACGAATGCGCTGCCCAGCCCGATTTGTGAGTTGCCGGATGCGAGAGGTGAACTGCTGACAAATGAGACGGAAATCGTCTTGTTGGTTTCACATCGGTCTTCGTTGACGCGATACAGCAGCAAATTGCCGGCGCTGTTGTATTCGCTTAGCGCCACCGTGTATGACGCGCTCATGGCCGTGAAACGATACAAGTTGAACGGCTGGTTGGGCGACTGGATGACGATTGCCGGCGGCGTCACGCGCAGCGCGGTACAAGCGGTGTGATTGTTGACGGGATGCTCGCGCGAGATCAGTGCGAGGAAGGACTTCGCCGGCGTGAAGCTGCCTGCCACGGTCGTCGTTGCAGTGACGGTCGTGGCACCGGCTTGCAAGGCGCCTTTCACCGTGATTTGCGAGGCAAGCGACTGGGTGGGCGAGGTGTTCGTGCTGCGCAGGGTCGCGGTGAAGCGGCCTTGCGCATCTGTGATGCCGGCGCTGGGCAAAAGGGTGCAGGCGCCAGCGCAGCTCTCCACGCTCAAGTTGATCGGCGTGCCGGCGCCAGTCGAGTTGCCAAAAACATCCATCACCTGCACGGTGATGACGCTGCTGTCTCGTCCATCGGTCTTGATGGCGCTGGGTGATGCGCTGAGTGTGAGGTCTCCTGGCGGATCGGCGGGGATGGTGATCGTGGCGGCTGCCTCGGCGCTGCTTTGCACGGCCCGCAGCCCATCTGCGAAGACGCCGGCTTTTGTGCCGGCGCGCAACACTGCGCCGTTGCTGGTGAATGTCTCAATCTCCGTCACGCCGGTTTTTGCCAGCCAGGTCACGCCCAAATTCAGGGGATTGCCAAAGCGGTCGAACACGGTTGCGGTGAAGGTTCGTGTGGCGCTGATGGCGAGCGTGGCGCTGGTCGGCGAGATCACCACGCGGGCGGGCGGGCCGGCGTTCAGATCCACGCTGGCTGTGCCAGGCGACGCGCCGGTCGCGGTGGCAGTAATGGCGTCGGTGTAGAACCCCGGTGTGCCGCCCATTTGCACCAGCGCAGTGAATGGGCCGGTCGATTGCAATGCGCCAAGCGCCGGCGACACCTGCCATGCCACGCCGTCCGTCACCGTCGGGCTGCCGATGATTGTGGCGGTGAACAAGCGTGTGTCGCCGACGGTGGCCGTGCTGAGGCTGGGTGTGATCGCCACTGCCGGCGCGTCGACCGAGGTGACGCCGGCGGCCTGCAAGACAGCCGTTTGGCCGGGTAAAAACAACATCACCAGAGTGATGCCGATGCGAAAAAGATTGAGCATGATCCACGCAAGCGCTCAGGGCTGTATCGTGATGATGTAGGGCTGCGATGTAAGTGCGCCGATTGTGTTGATGACGAGAAAATAGCTTTGGCCGGGCGTGAGCTGGTCGTTGAACGCTGTCTCGAACGATGTGGGTGAAGTGATGCCGACCAGACCCAGATATACCACAGACACGGTGTTGTTTACCCTGCAGTTGTCTGTCACGATGCGATACAGCAGGATGCTCCCGCTTGTGCCGTAGTTCGCCAATGACACACGCACCGTCGGCGTCGTGGCTGTGAAGCGATAGATGTTGAAGGCGTTGTTTGCCGGCTGCTGCACGACCTGCGGCGGCGTGATGTGCAAAGCGGTGCAGGCGCCATGATTGTTCAGCGGCGCATCCTGGTTTGAGAGCGGCAGATGCAGCGTGAAAGGCGTGAACTGGCCGGTAAGCGTGACCGTCTTGTTCAACCCGCCGGCAACAGCGCGCACGATGATCGTCGATGTCGCGCCTTGCGGCACGCGATGATTGCTGCGAATGGCGGTGCGCGCGCGGCCGCTCGCGTCGGCCTGGCTGGTGGCGTTCGTCAGCGCACATTCGCCGCTGCATTGCACGATCTCCCATTGCACCGGCATGCCGGCGCCGGTTGGGTTGCCATATGCGTCGATCAGCTGAATTTCGATCACGCTGCTGGCTGTGCCATTCGTCTGCAGCGTCGCCGGCATGGCATTGATGTTGATGCCGCTGGTTGTGCCGGCCTGAATGGTCAGATCTGCGCTGGCGTTGAATATGCCATTGAATGCCTGCACCGCGCCGGCAAATGCGCCGGCGGTTGTGCCAGCCTTCACTGCCACCGTCAATGGGCCGTGCGATTCAATCGCGCCGGCCTCTTTCGACACTTGCCAGACAACCCACAAGTCAGACAAGGCGTTGCCGGCGCTATCCAGCACCGCCGCCGTGAATACCTGCACGCCGCCGACGGGCAGCGTGGCAGACGTGGGTGATAGTTTCACCGCGGCTACTGTGCCGGGTTTGATGACGACCGACGCCCCGCCGCTCACTCCGCCGCTGCTGGCGCGCACAGCATTGTTGTAGATGCCGGGCGTGTGGCCGGCGTGAAAGAGCGCTGTGGTCGGATTGGTCGAATCGAAGGTGCCGGCGCTGGCCGGCACGATCGACCAATCCGCGCTGAAGTTCGGCACGGGATTGCCCCAGGCATCGTAGCCGGCTGCATGGAAGGGTTGCTGGCTGCTGATGCCGATCACTACTTCCGCCGGATCAACTGTGATGGTGTTGAGCGGGCCGGCGATTACGGTGATGCTGGCTGTGCCGGTGATGCCCTGCGTTGCAGCCGAGATCGCATTTGGGAACGCGCCGGCAATCGTGCCAGCTTCAAATGTCGCGGTCACGCTGCCGGTCTTGTTGATCAGGCCGGTGCCATTCACGTTCCAGCCCACTTCCAGCGGCCAGATCAGGTTGTTGAACCTGTCGTAGCCGCGCGCAGTGAAGACCTGCTGCGCAGTGGGCGGCAGGGTTGCGCTGGCCGGCGAGATATCGATGCGCGCCACCTGATCGGTGGTGATGAGCACATCGGCTCTGCCAGTGCGATCGATGCCGCCGTGACTCGTGCTTGCGCGGATGGAATTGGGATAGCTGCCGGCGATAGTGCTGGCGGTGAAGGTCGCGTTGGACGAGCCGGGCGTGGAAGGCGTGATGATGCCGGCGCCGCCAATCACCGACCAGTTGAACGTCAGCCCGCTGATCGGGTTGCCGAAGCGGTCAAGGCCGGTGGCGACGATGCTGATGACGCCTGTCGGCATGATGGTGATGCCGTTGGGATTGAGCGTGACAGCATTCAGCGCGCCGGCGGTTAGCGTGATGGTGGCCGTTTTGGTGATGCTGCCCGTGCTGACGCGCACGCCGGCCGGATACACGCCGGCGACCGTGCTGCCGGTGAGGATTGCCGTGCTGCCGCTGGTGGCGGCAATTTGCCCCACCTGCGCGCCGCTCACTGACCAGAAGAGTGCCGTGTTTGGCACGGCGTTGCCAAAGGCATCGAACACTGTTGCGTTGAATGATTGCGTCATTGAGACGACCAGCGTCGCAGCCGCCGGCGCCAGCGTGATGCTGCTCGGCGGGCCTGGTGTGATGGTGATCGTTGCGGTCTGGGTGATGCCGGCGCTGGTCACGCGCAGCAGGTTGGCGTAGACGCCGGCGCTCGTCTTGGCAGTCAGCGTGGCCGAGCTGCCACTGGCGATCACGGTCGCCTTCGTCGTATTTGCGCTGCTCCACGCGAACACCGCATTCGGGATGGCATTGTTGTAGGCGTCGAAGGCGGCCGCGCTGAAGCCGATGGCTGCATTCACTGGCAGGGTGGCGGCGGGTGGCGAGAGGGTGATTCGCGCGACGCCGGCGGGGTTCACCGTCACTGTCGTGGTCGCGTCTGGCGCGCCGGCGATCTGGGCGCGCACCACCGATGGCGCCGCAACGGTGCTGGTGAACGTCACCGCGCGCGGCTGCGGGTTGCTCAGGGTGCCCGGCCCGCTGGTCACCGCCCATGCCACGCTGCCGGCGCTTGTGGGGTTGCCGAAGCTGTCGCTGACCAGCGCAGTGAAGGCAACGCTGCCACCGGCGGTGATCGTCGGATTGAGCGGCGAGAAACTCATCTGCGCGGGATTGCCGGCGTTCACCGCGATCGTCGCGCTCGCCGGAGCGATGCCCGGATAGTGGGCCTGGATGCTGGTTGAGCCAATGCCTGCGCCGGTGGTCAGGGTTGCTGAGCGCGGCGGGTTGTCGCTCAGCGTGCCCGGGCCGCTCACTTTGCTCCACGTCACCACGCCGCTTGCGATGATGTTGTTGAAGCTGTCGCGCACGGTGGCAGTGAGCCATGCGCTGTTGCCGGCGGTGATGCTGGTTGCGCTTTGCTCGATGCTGATCGCGGAAGCGGCTGCCGCGCCGACAACGACCTGCCGGCTTTGAAATGCGCCATTGCCGGCCAGCGTGGCCGTGACGAGATAGGCGCCGGCAATGGTGGGCGGCGTGTAGGTGCGCGAATTGCCGCTGCCGCTGAAACTGCCGGCGCTTGCGTCCCAATTCACGACGCCGTTGGTGGTGGGATTGTTTGCTGCATCCAGCAAGGTGGCTGTGAACAGCACGGCGTTGCCGGCGACGACATTGATCGGCGATGTTGGCGGCTGCAAAGTGATCTGCGTCGCTGCGCCGGCTTGCACGACCACCTGCCGCTGCACGGCCTGGCTGGTGCTTTGCAAAGTGGCCGTGACGAGATAGGTCGCCGGCGTGGTGGGTGGCGTGTAGGTGCGCGAATTGCCGCTGCCGCTGAAACTGCCGGCGCTTGCTTCCCAGTTCACGACGCCGTTGGTGGTGGGATTGTTCGCTGCATCCAGCAAGGTGGCTGTGAACAGCACGGTGTTGCCGGCGGCGACGTTGATCGGCGACGTCGCCGGCAGCAGGGAGATCTGTGTCGCTGGACCAGCCTGCACCGTCACTTGGCGCTGCACGGGCTGGCCGGTGCTTTGAAGGGTAGCCGTGACGAGATACGTTGCCGGCGTGGTGGGCGGCGTGTAGGTCGTAGCATTGCCGCTGTTGACGGTGAACGAGCCGGCGTTGCTCAACCATTGCACCGTGTCGGTCGTCACGCTGTTGCCATATATATCGGTGACTGATGCGCTGAATGGCACGTTGCCGCCGGCGTCGATCGTGACCGCGCTGGCCGGCGTCACGCTAAGCAGCGGCAGGCCCGGGTTGACGTTGACGCTGGCGATGGCGTCGGGTGCGCCGGCATAGCTGGCCTGAATCGTTTTTGCGCCGGCGGTGGTGATGCTGAAGGTTACGCTGCGCGATGTTTGCCCGCTGAAGCTGGGTGTGCCGGAACCAGCCGGCATCGACCAGTTCACGGTGCCGGCGCTGATGGGGTTGCCCAGCGCGTCGCTCACTGCTGCCGTGAAGAGCAGGCTGCCGCCGGCGACCATGCTCGCGCTCGCCGGCGCAATGCTGATCTGGGCTGCCGGTCCGGCAACGATCTCGAATGTGCTGCTGGCTTGGCCCTCCGATGTGGTGACCACCAGCGGGTAGACGCCGGCCGCGTTGAATGCGCCGGCGCCGGCCGTGGCAGTGATCGTCTCGGCCGTTGCGCTGCTGACCGACAGCGCCACGCTGTTCAACGTCACCGTCGAGGTGACTTCAAAATTGGCGCCAGCGATGACGACGGTGAACGCCTGGCCGGCGACTGCGCTGGCTGGCGTGACCGTGGCAATGGTCGGCGGCGCAGCCAGCGGCCGCGCGAAGGCCAACGTTGCGAACAGCAATGTGGCGAACGCGCCTGTGAGCAGCGCCGGCGCGATGATGACGCATCTGCGTTTCACGATACTTCCCCTCTCTATAAAAAAAACTGACAAGTCTTCGAAGCCTGTCAAGCCTTGTGATGATTAGCCGCAGGTTGCGTTAGGTGGACACGGCACGGGTGTTGCCGCCGGTTGTCCGCCGCCACCTCCGCTGGGTGGCGGCGGTGGAACTGGCGTGTTCGTCGGCGCGAGTGTTGGCACAGGCGTTGGTGGCTCTGGCGTTGCAGTTGGCGGCACAGGTGTTGCGGTCGGCGGTCGGCGAGTGGGCCGGCGGGTGGGCGTCGGCGTGTCGGTTGCGGTTGGTTGCGGTGTGTCGGTCGGCGCAACCGTCGGCGTGTTCGTTGGCGTCGCAGTCGGCGTCGCACTGGGCGTTGCCGTGTCCATCGGCTCCACCGTCGGCGTGATGGTTTGTGTCGGTGAGATGACGATCGCCGGCAAGGGCGTGCCAGCCGGCGCAGTCAAGGTGGCCGTGGCACCGCCGGAAGTGGATGTATTGCCGCCGTCGCGGCCAGCGAAGGCGTTGAACGCCAGCACTGCCAGGCTGATCAAGACGATCAATCCCAGCCCGGCAAGCAGCGTGCGAAAGGTGCCGCGGCGCGGGCCGGTTACGGATGCTGCCGGCGCTGTGGAGATAGGCTCTGCCGGAAAGACGCCGGTGCGACCGCTGACGTAGTCGGCCACCGCAATCGCCAACGGCTGGGTCGTATCTGCGCGCTGGGCAAGTTCGAGCAGGTTGAGGGCGGCTTTGCGCGAAGAGGCCGTGGCGCGCAGCACCGGCTTGATCTGCCCCTCCGTCAGCGCCTTGCTGAACGTGCCGGTGCAGAGTAGCACACGATCCTCGCCGGCCAGGTCCAACTGGCCCAGATCCGGCTCCAGCGGGCTGGCATGCGGCGCGGCAAAGGCAGCGTCGGTCAGGTATTGCAAATGGCCGCTGCGCAGCAGAAATACATCGCCGTCGCCGCGCCGCGCAACGAAAAGCTGGCCGTTGTGGATGATGGCTGCAACGATGCTGTAATGGACGGCGGGGCTGGGCGGGGCGTTGAGCGCGCCGGCGACAGCCGGTTGGCCGGCGTGCTGCGCGCGCTTCAGGCTTTGCACGATCGCGTCCGAGAGTCGCTGCGCCAGTTCAACATAGTTTGCCGTCCGCGCAGCAGCGGATTGCGTCTGGACGGCATAGGTGTCAAAGACGTCGCGGGCGAGGCCGGCGGCAAGGCGCGTGTCATGCCGGCCGCCCTGCTGCGCATCGCACACCACGATCACGACATCTTTTTGACCAATGCCCGTCTCGGCGTTGTGCAATGTTGCCAGGGCGATGGCGTCATTGCTGTTTGTGGCGATATGCCACTGAAGTGCGACTGCCATGCCTAACACGTCCTGCGATGATGCACTTTGCGCACGCGCGTCCCTCGCCGCGCGCTTGTCAGCAGCAATTATCGTCCCGTTTGTGGCAATCATGCGCAATCCTTACCGTTTACTTATCCGTATCTCGATCAATTTCACCTGCACGTCCAAAATAATCCAAGCACGGCCTTTGAATTACTTAGACAGTCGTAATATTTCAGCAAAACTGCACGCATCAATATGCTAAAAGTATTGCGATACTGAGAACAAAAAAGCCGCCGCACTCCTTGCGAGTGCGGCGGCTGCGGTCGAACACGCGATGCGCCTGGCCATAACGCTGCTGGATGTTGCAGCTTCAAGGCGCGTCGCACACAGATGACCTACTCTTCATCTGGCTTGGCCTCGGCCTTGTGCTTGGCGATGATGGTCTGCGCGAGGTTGGGCGGCATCGGCGCATAATGGTCGAATACCATGTCGAAGATGCCGCGCCCCTGGGTGATGCTGCGCAAATCGGTGCTGTAGCGCTGCATTTCGGCCAGCGGCGCGTCGGCTGTGATCACGGTCTTGTTGGCGCGTTGATCCATGCCGATGATCTGGGCGCGCTTGGTCTTGAGGTTGCCCATCACATCGCCGGCGCTGGCCTCCGGCACGATGATCGTGAAGCGATAGATTGGCTCCAGCAACTGCGGGCTGGCCTGCTCAAACGCCTCGCGGAAGACGTTGCGCGCGGCGATTTCAAACGCGATCGGCTTCGAGTCGACGGCATGCTCCTTGCCATCCAGCACGATGCACTTCACGTCGCCCACCGGATAGCCGGCGACCACGCCGTTCTCCATCACCTGCTTGATGCCTTTTTCGATGCTGGTTTGATACGAACCGCTGATTGCGCCGCCGAAGACTTTCCACTCGAAGACGTAGCCGGCGCCCGGCTCGCTTGGCTCCACCGCCATCTCGATCTCGGCGAATTGTCCGGCGCCGCCGGTCTGCTTCTTGTGCCGATAGCGGCTTTGGCCGTGCTTCAGGATGGTCTCGCGGTAGCTCACCTTCGGCACGGTTGTTTCCACATCCACGCCAAACTTGTTGTGCAGGTGGTGCACTGCCACGTCGATGTGCGCCTGCCCCATGCCCAGCAGCAGCGTCTCCTTCGTGCTGCTGTCGTTCATGTGGCGCAGGCTGGGGTCCTCCTCGCACAGCCGCACCAGCGAGGCGCTGATCTTGCCGGCGTCGTTCTTCGTCTTGGGCTGAATCGCCACCGAGAATAACGGGTTCGGGAATTCGATGGGCGGCAACTGCACAGCATGGCCGCGGTCGCTCAGCGTGTCGTTGGTCAGCGCGCTGGTCAGCTTGGCCACCGTGCCGATGTCGCCGGCATGCAGCAGCGGCACGCTGATCTGTTCCTTGCCGCGCTGCACGAAGAGCGAGGCGATGCGCTCTTCTTCGTTGGTGCGGTTGTTCATCAGACGCGTGTCGCCGCCCTTGATCGGGCCTTCAATCACGCGGAAGTAGCTGACCTTGCCGACGAAGGGATCGGCAGTGGTCTTGAAAACGAACAAGACCTGGCCGTGCTGGCCGTCGTCAGCATGCGCGTCCATGTCAGAGGGTGCCGGCGCGTAATTCACCAGCGAAAACAGCATGGCGTGCGCGCCGAGGCTGAGCGCCGGCGAGGCGCAGAACACCGGCACGAAGGTGCGCTTGCGGATGGCGCTGCGCAGGCCGCGAATGAATTCCTCGTCGTTGAGTTCGCCGACATCGAAATATTTCTCGATCAGGTCGTCCTCGCCCTCGGCGGCGGCTTCCATCAAGCGCGCGCGGGCGGCTTCCACTTCGTCGGCCATGCCGGCGGGGATGTCGGCCACGTCGCCTTTTGGCCCTTTCAAGAAGCGCCGGCTCACGAGGTCGATCACGCCTTCAAAGCTGCTCTGCGCGCCGACCGGCAGCATGAGCGGCACGATGTCCTGGTGAAAGGCCTCGTGCAATTGCTCCATCACCGCGCCGAAGTTGGCGTTTTCACGATCCATGCGGCTGATCAGCACGGCGCGCGGGATCCTGGCCTCGTCGACGGCCTGCATGGCCAGCTCGGTGCCGACCTCGACGCCGCTCACGGCATCCACAAAAATCAGGCCAAGATCGGCCACCCGCACGGCGCTCTTCACTTCACCAAAAAAATCGGCATAGCCGGGGGTGTCGAGCAGGTTGATCTTGTAGTCCTTCCACTCGACCGGCACAACGCTGAGATTGATCGATTGCTTGCGCCGCTTTTCTTCTTCATCGTAGTCAGAGATGGCGCTGCCATCTTCGACCCTGCCCATGCGCGAACTGTTGCCGGCGGCGAACAGCAGCGCCTCTGCGAATGTGGTCTTGCCGCTGGAGCCGTGACCCAGCAAAGCGACATTGCGCAGTTTCTCCGTGGCGTATTCCTTCATACAGGCGAGCCTCCAGGCTGGAAAGTTTGTAATGGCGATTTAATACCGTGTGGCGAAGTTGGGCAAGCGCCATGCGGCCAGTGCAAGCCTCGCCGAGCAGATAGAAGCCGGCAGCCGAATCATCGGATGATTCTGTCGTTTCAAAAAATCTAAGAAAACAGGTTGAAAAACGCTTCACATGCCCCGCCACTTCATATACAATGGCGCGGCTCTGAATTTAGGTGCACCCCGTTGCGGCACACCTCAAATCTGCTTACTTTCAAAAGAGGACGACTTTCCTGTGAGTGACGAAAATCTCGAAGTTCCAGTTGCCGATAGCGCGCCCGCCGCCGACGCGCCCCTGACCCTCGAAACCTTGAAGCCGCGCCAGGCGCTCAAGGGCAAGGTCACGCGCGTAGAACTGGGCGGCGCATTTGTCGATGTCGGCGTTGGCGTGGATGGCTTCATCCACATCTCGCAACTGTCGCAGGGCGATCAGCCTGTGACGCGGGTGGCGGATGTGTTGAAGGCCGGCGATGAAATTGACGTCTTCGTCAATAAGGTGAACGTTGCGCGCAAGCGCATCGACCTCACCACGCATCGCCCCGCCGAATTCGGCTGGGACAATTTGCAAATCGGCGAGAAGTTGGCCGGCGTCAAGGTGGTCTCGGTTGAGAGCTTTGGCGTCTTTGTCGACTTCGACGGCCCCAAGCATGGCCTGATCCCCTTCAATCTGATGCCAAAGGGCGATCGCCCCAAAGTCGGCGACATGATCGACGATACGTGGGTGGTGGAAGTGGATGAAGCCAAGCGCCGCATCGGGCTGACGATGATCGAGCCGCCGGCGCTGCCGTGGGAGCGCATCCGCAAGGGTGAGAAATTCACCGGCACCGTGACCCGCGTCGAGCGCAACAGCGCCTACATCGACATCGGCGCAGAGCGCGATGGCATGGTGCGCGCCTCAGCCATGAACATGAGCTTCGTGGACATGCATGCCCTCGTCAGCGAGGGCGAGCATGTGACCGTGCGCGTGACCAAGGTGGACCCGGGCAAGCGCCAGATCGATCTGGCGCTGGACAATGTGAACCCCGATGACTATTCGCTGTCATCCGGCCCCGAGGAAGAGCTCAGCCCGTTCGCGGCAGCCTTTGCCCGCGCCCAGCGCATCAAGCGCGCACAGACGGCATCTGAGGCCGGCGACCGCCCCGTGAAGAAGAGCAACCCGCAGAACGAACTGCTCGATCGCACCCTGCAGCAGATGCAGGAAGCGAAGAAGTGATTTTGGGTTTTGAATTGCGGATTGCGGACTTTGGATCGTGACGTTCCATCCATAATCCGCAATCCGCAATCCGCAATCCAAAATGGAACTCACAGAAGTCGAACGTGAGCGGCTGGCGAAGCTTGAGCGGCTTCGCGCCGCCGGCGTCGATCCTTACCCTCCGCGCGCCCAATTCGTTCGCGAACGCGTGCTGGCTGCGCGCGCCCTCGATCTTGCGCTTGCCACAGCCGAAAATCACGCCGGCGACTCGGAGATTGCAGTGCTTGGCCGCGTCGTCGCCAGGCGCGTGATGGGCAAGGCAGCATTTCTCGGCGTCGAAGACGGCAGCGGGCGCATCCAGTTCTTCGCCCGCGTCGGCGATGATTCCATCAGCAAGGAATCTTTCGATCTGTTGAAGGAGATCGACCTCGGCGACTTCATTGAGGCGCGCGGCGTGCCGATGGTGACGAAGACCGGCGAGCCGTCGCTGCGGGTGACTGCGTGGAACCTGATCAGCAAGTCGCTCAGTCCGCTGCCCATTGCCAAGGAAGAGAAACAGGCCGACGGCAGCATGGTGCGCCATAGCGCATTCACCAATCCAGAGCTGCGCTACCGCCAGCGCTACACCGATCTGGCGGTGAACCCCGAAGTGCGCGAGGTGTTCATCCTGCGCGCAAAGATCATCAAGGCCATTCGCAATTTTCTAGATGGCAATGATTTCCTTGAGGTGGAGACGCCGGTGTTGCAGCCGATCTATGGCGGCGCGGCGGCGAAACCCTTCACCACGCACCACAACCAGCTCGATCAAGACTTGTTTTTGCGCATCTCGTTTGAGTTGTATCTGAAGCGCCTGTTGGTCGGCAATTTGGAGCGCGTGTATGAGTTGGGGCGCGATTTTCGCAACGAGGGTGTAAGTTTCAAGCACAACCCCGAATTCACGATGCTGGAGTTCTATGCGGCATACATGGACATGTATGACGTGATGGACCTGACCGAGCGGATGTTGCAGCATGTGGCGCGCGAGGTGCTGCCGGCGTCCGCTGAGGGTAAGACGCAATTTCGCGGCCACACCATCGAATGGCTCAAGCCGTTCAAGCGCATCAAGCTGCGCGATGCCATTCTGGAAAAGACCGGCATCGATTACACGCATTTCCCTGACCTTGAATCGCTGGTCGACGAAGTGGTGCGCCTCAAGCTGTTGACGCCAGACGCAGTGAAGGGCAAGCCGTGGGGCAAGATCGTGGATGCGTTGATCGGCGACTATGTTGAGAAAGACTTGATCGCGCCGACGTTCTTGTATGCATACCCGCGCGACATCTCGCCGTTTGCGAAGAGCGTCGCCGGCGACCCTGGCACGGTCGAGCGTTTTGAGGGTTTCATCGGCGGCGCGGAAATTTGCAACGCCTTCACCGAATTGAACGACCCGCTCGATCAGCGCGCGCGCTTTCTGGCTGAAGCGTATAACGCCGAAGAGGGCGAGGCGAATCCGGTGGATGACGACTATGTGCGGGCGCTGATGGTTGGCATGCCCAACGCCGGTGGCTTTGGCATGGGCATCGACCGGCTGGTGATGATGTTTGCCAACAAAGACTCGATCCGCGAAGTGCTGCTCTTCCCTGCGCTGCGCAAGGATGAGTGACCGATGGATTTTGACGAACTGTGCGCGCGCGCAAAGTCGGTGATCCGCCCTCGCCGGCTCTCAGACGACGCTGATGCCGGCGGGGTCGGCGCTGCCTTGTTGACCGAACGTGGCGCGGTGTATGTCGGGGTGTGCATTGACACGGCCTGCTCGATGGGATTTTGTGCAGAGCATGCCGCGGCTGCCGCGATGGTGACCGCCGGCGAAAATCGCGTCGTCAAGATGGTCGCTGTGAATTGGGATGGCGGCATTTTGCCGCCCTGTGGCCGCTGCCGCGAGTTTATCAGCCAGCTTCATCCGGAGAACTTCAAGGCCGAAGTCCTGGTTGGCGCCGGGCAGGTTGTCACGCTGCGCGAACTGTTGCCGCACGACTGGCGTGAATCACTCAGGTCAACTGGCTGAAGCAATGCTGCCGCCGCTCTGGGACAGCATCAATGTTGATGTCAATCTCCTGTCGTTAGCCTTCCAAGCCATCGCGCTTCAAGTATTTAGTGCGTCACGGTGACTTTGGTGACGCCGCGCGAGACATCCGGGTTGTGGCCGCGCTTGATGCTGAGGTGCATGGCGAAGAGCTGGCCGGCGACAATGAAGGGGACATTTGCCAGCAGGCTCGGCATCTCGCCAATTTCCAACACGTGCAGCGCGCCCTCGCCGGCTTGCAGATTCTTTGTCGCCGCTGCTGCCGGCGATGTGCTGAGACACAGCACGTTGCCGCCGCGCTGCAGCACACGCTGCACGAATTGCAGCGTCATCTCCAGCGTTTCATCATGATTGAGCAGCACCATCATCGGGTAGCCCGGCTCGATCATCGCCAGTGGCCCATGCAGGAAATCTGCCGCAGAGTAGGCCTGCGCCGCGATGAAGCAAGTCTCTTTCAGCTTCAGCGCGATCTCCTCTGACGCGCCATAGGTGTAGCCGCGTCCGATCACGACCACGCGCTCGATGCCTTCCCATGCTTGTGCGGCATGCGCCAGCGCGCCATCCAGCTTCAGCACGTTTGTCACATAGGCCGGCAACATCTGTAAATCATTTTTTAAGGTGGATTGTGGCTCGAGGTTCGCCGCGAGCAGCGCATAGGCAGCGCACTGGCCGGTGACGGTCTTCGTTGCGGCCAGCGCCTTCTCCACTCCGGCGTTCAGTAGCAACACGTGGTCGGCTGCCTGCGTCATGGGCGAGCCGGCGGTGTTGGTGATGGCGAGCGTCACAGCGCTCTGTTTGCGCCCCTCATCCAGCACCGCGATCACATCGGCAGCTGCGCCGCTCTGCGATACGCCGATGACCAGCGAGTTGCGCAGGCGCGGCGGCGTGTTGTAGAGGGTGTAGAGCGATGGCGCGGCCAGCGCGGTCGGCAGGCCAGCCAGCCCTTCCAACAGATAGCGGCCATATGTGGAGGCGTTGTCGCTGCTGCCGCGCGCAGCCAGCATGGCGAAGTTGCAATTGCGCGCGGCTTGCGCCACCGGTTGCAGCACGGCGCCGGCGTGGTTGATCAACTGCTGCAGCGTCTCGGGTTGCTCAAAGATTTCTGCGCGCATGTGCGCGCCGGCTGGATTAGTCATGGAGAAACTCGTTGAGGATGCGATTGAATTTATCCGGTCGCTCGCGTTGCGGCCAGTGACTGCAATTATCCATCACCTGCACTTGCGCATGCAGCATGCGTCGCGCGGTCTCTTGCGCATCGCCGGCGACGCCAGCGCGTCTTTATCACCGTGAATGAAGCAGGCGGGCGCAGTGATCTCATGCCGGCGATGTTGACGACGAGAAAAACAGGTGATTCATTGACCCTGCATCTGTTTCTCTGCAAGGTCATCGCGCACCGCGCGCTTCATCGGGATGCCGAGCCGGTAAGCTGCTGAGCCGAGCGCATGCGAGACGACCGGGCCGGCAATCGCGAGCAGCGCGATCATGACCAGCGCCTTGCCCCACACCCCCGGCAGGGTGATGGCCGCTGCGACGAGCAGCAGGATCACCCCGAACGTGCTGACCTTGCCGGTGGCGTGCAGCCGCGCAAGCGCATCCGGCAAGCGCAGCATGCCGATGATGCCGATGATTGAAAATGCCGTGCCGGTCAGCACCGCGAGGATGGCGAGGAGATAGCCGATGGTTTCCATGTCAAAACATCTGCCTGTTTGCGATGTAACGCGCAAGCGCGATGGTGCCGATGAAGCCGAGCGCAGCCAGGCCAAGCGCAAGGTCGATGAAGCGCTGATTACCGCTGTCGATGGCGATGATGATGAAGATCGCCAGCACGAGTGTAGCGATCAAGTCGGCAGCCAGCAGACGGTCGATGACGTTTTCGCCGCGCCACACGCGCCACACGCACACCACAATCAAGCCGATGTGAATCACCAGTGAGATGAGCAGGATGATATTTAGCAGCTCTTTCATTCTGAAACGGCAAATTGAGAAGCGTGAATTTTGTTTGACGCGACATGTGGCATTCAAAATCCACAACTCAAAATCAGTCGAAGATTTTCTCCAGCATTTCGCGGCGTTTGGCTTGCGCAGCGTCTGCGCCGGCGCTGCTGCTCACGGCATCCAGGCAATGCGTGTACATCGTGCCATCATCGCCAATCTCGATCACCATTTCGCCCGGCGTAATGGTGATGGCGTGCGCGCTGAGCGCGGCGCCAAGCTCGCTTGTCATGCCGGACTTGATGGCGATGATGCCGGGTCGGACGGGCAGTTTTGGATCCAGCACGATGCGCGCGACGTTGATGCCGCTGCGTATCACATCCAGGGCGAGCAGGGTGACATAGACGAAAAAGGCAACGATGCCCTGCGGCAGCCGGCGCAGCGGCGCATGTGTGCGCTTCGGCCGGGTCAACACCGCCACGCCGGCGCCGATCAACAGGCCGACGACGATGTTCGGCATCTCAAGATTCATCGTCAATGCCAGATAGATCAGCAGCGAAAGGATGATTGTTCGCAAGTAGGCCATTTTTTAGATCAGCAGCCAAGCATCGGGATCATTTCATTTTTCCCCGACAGGCCATGCAACACGGGATGATAGCGACTCTTTCATGACCGCCTGCACATATTTTTCTGGTGTGGAAATCCACGCGGCGGTGTCTTGTGCCAGCTTCACCAGCGGTCCGCCCCACAGACCGAAGAGCAGGCACAGCGCGATCAAGCCGGCCGGCGCAATCAACGAATCGCCATGCGCCTTCACCTTGTCGCCGGCGTTGTCTGGCTCGAATGGCTCCCACCAGATTTTCATCAGCGCGCGGAACACATACACCATCGTCATGATGCTGCTGACGCCGAGCAGCGCCAGCGGCAGCCAGAACGACGTCTCGCTGAGAGGGCCGGCTTGTGATGCGACCACGCCGCTTTGAAACAGCGTGAGCTTGCTGATGAAGCCGTTCATGGGTGGCAGGCCGGCGAGCGCCATGCCGCCCAGAAAAAACAGCACGCCGGCAATCTGCGCATATTTGCCCGTGCCTTTGATCACGCTGAACGACGCGCTCTTCACCGGCGCGCGGCTGGCGAGGTAACCGCTGAGCATCAACATCGCGCTCTTGATCAGCGCGTGGTTGACCGTGAAGATCAGCGCCGCGGCCAGCGAGAGCCGCGTGCCCCAGCCGATGCCGACGAGGATGAAGCCGATCTGCGCGAGCGTGGAGTAGGCAAACATGCGCTTGGCGTTGTGGGTGCCGGTTGCGCCGAAGCCGCCAAAGATGATGCCGACGATGCCGGCGACGATCAGCAACCCATTCAGCCAGGCCGCGTGCGGCACGATCAGCGTGGTCATGCGGAAGAACATATACACGCCCAGCTTGACGACAACGGATGACAGCATCGCCGAAACGGGCGTGGGCGCGGCGGTGTGAAAATCGGGCTGCCAGAAATGGAACGGCACGATCGCGCTCTTGATCATGAAGGTGATGGTGAGGAACACGACGCCGGCGAACAGGATTGGCTCGCTGGGGCGCGCTGCAATGTGCCGCGCGAGGTCTGCCATGTTCAGCGTGCCATAGCCGATGTAGAGCGCGCCGATGCCGAACAGCAGGCAGAACGTTCCGAACACGTTGATCATGAAATATTTATAGGCCGCTTCTGCGCCATAGCGGTCGTCACTGATGGCGGTCAGCACCGTGCCGGTAATTACAACCAGTTCGACCATGACGAAGAGGTTGAAGATATCGCCGGTCAACATGCCGCCGGTGAGGCCGGCGCACAGCGTGAGGAACAGCGGGTAAAACGTCGGATAGTGCGTGGCCTTGTCCTTGCTGCCCAGCGCATAGATGAGGCCGAACAGGAACACCACCTGCACCATCACCGCCATCGTCGTGCTCAACAGGTCGGCCACGATGCTGATGCCAAAGGGTGCCGGCCACGCGCCCATCTGAAAGACGAGCGGCTGGCCGGCGCTCGTCACCGTGAACAGCAGGAAGCTGCTCAGGATGAGCGCGGTCAGCATCGCGCCAAGCGCCCATAGTGATTGCAGGCGAAAGTTGCTGCGCAGCAGCAGGGCGATCACGGCGCCGGCCAGCAGCACGACGAAGGGCAGAATAGCCAGCAAGGTTTGCGTCATTTCTGGTTGGTGATCCCTCTGTGTTTGTGCGCTGATGTGAAAAGGGGAGCCGCAAATCGTCAGTTCGTAAGGCCCCTGATCTCATCGCTGTCGCCGGTGCGGTAGCGTGTGGAGATGACGAAGAGCGCCGCCAGCACGAATGAGAATCCGCCGAGGCTGATGACAATGGCGGTCAAGATGAGCGCCTGCGGCAAGGCATCGCTGCGCTGCCCGATCGCCTTGGCATACGACTCGACCACGCCGTTGTATGCGCCGATGGACAGCAGAAACAGGTTTACTGCGTTCGAGATGATGACCATGCCAATGGCTGAGCGAATGACGTTGCGGCGCAGTAACTGGTAGATGCCCAACCCGAAAAGCGCGCCGATGGCGAGTGCAGAAATGATTTCCATGATTACTCCAGATCGCGCTCTGGATGACCGAGCGTATCGAGGATGAATGTCGCGCTGCCGATCACGCTGAGGCAGATCGCAATTTCAAACAAGAACGATGTGCTGATATCGAAGCCTGTGGGCAGCGGCAGACCAAGCGCCGCACCAAAGTTGAACGGCGCGAAGAATGTGCCGCCGAGGAACGCCGGCGCGATGCTGCCCAGCATCACCGTCAGGATGCCGGCGCCGATCAGCAGCGATGGCTTCAGCCAACCCACGCGCCGTTTCACTTCGTCATAGCCAAACACCACATACCACAAGCCAATGGCGAGGCTGACGATGACGCCGGCGGTGAAGCCGTCGCCTGGCTGGTCGTGACCAAAGATCACATGCACGCATGCCACCACCAACGCCAGCGGCAGCGCCACGTGCGCCAGCATTTGCACGAACGATGACGTGCGCAGGCTGCCGATGCCCTTGACGAATTCCGGCAGCGTGTCGTGCAGGTTGCTGTTCGTTTCGAGCGCGTCCTCGGCAAAATCGTCGCTTTGCCCTTTCGCCTCCAGCTGTGCAGTTTCGCGTCGCTTCATCGCGTGGCGCAAGAGCGTGTAGACGCCGGCGCCGGCCATGCTAAACACAGTGATCTCGATCAAGGTGTCGAAGCCGCGAAAGTCAACTACGATTGCGCCGACGATATCGGATGCGCCGGTCAGTGGTTTGCTATTCGCTTCGTAAAACGGCGTGACGATCGACTCGCGCGGGCGCGACATGAACGCATACAGGCAGATCATCGCCACCACAGCGCCCATCGCCGCCGATAACAGCGCGTCGCGCGGCACGTTGGTGACCACGCGCGCGCGATTGAATTGCTCGGCTTTCTCGCGTTGCGCGCGCGGCAGCCGCGAGAGCGCCAGCACCAGCACCACTGTCGACAGGACATCGACGACCACCTGCACGAGCGCCACATCCGGCGAAGGCTCAAACGCGATGAGCAACGACATTGCCAGCCCCGATGCGCCGAGCGCGAGGATGGCGAACAGGTCGCGCTTGATGATGACCGTCACGAATGACGCTGCCACGATCAGCAAGAGGCTGAGCGCGCGCAAGCCGTTTTGCAGCGATGCCGCCGGCTCCGCCTCTCGGGCGAGGTTTGCTGGCGAGAGCACAATTGCCAGCACCTGAGGCAGATCGCCGAACAGCAGCAACAGGCCGAGAATGGTGGCGATCATCACCATCAAATAGTGCCGCACGCGCCCGACTTGCGTCATTGTCGTCCAGCGCGCCAGCCTGTCGATGCCGGCAAGTGTGGCATCGTAGACGCGATTGATCGAGAGGTTTTCATCCATGCGCAACAAAATGCTGCGCACCTTGCTGCGCGAGATGAACAATACGATGCCGAGCGAGATGGCGGTGAGGCTGAGGATGAGCGGCAGGTTGATGCCGTGAAACAGTTCGAGCGAGACCTTCACCGGCGCGCCGTATGCTGCGCCGGCGGCTTGCGCCAGAAAATCGCTTGTGCCGGTGAAGGGCGCAACGGTGAAAACGATTGACAGCGCAGCCAGCACTGCCGGCCCAAACAACATGCCGGCCAGCGCTTCCCGCCCGCGTCTTGCACGGGTGCGGGGAAGGTTCAAAGGATGCTTGTGCAGATCAACCTCCTCGACGTCTTCTGGATCGTCGATGCCTTCGCCGGTCAGCGGCAGATCCAGATAGAGCTTCGGAAAGCCGGCCCCGGGCTCAGTGACGAAGGCGTCCAACACCAGGATGGCCGCCTCGGCCAGCATGAATGCACCCATGACCACCACCGCCGCTGGCAACAGTATCGCCCACAGCCCGGGCGCGGGATGTTCGAGGATGTCAGCAAGCAGGGTCTCTTTTGAAAGGAAACCCAGCAGCGGCGGCAGGCCGGCCGCCGACATGCCGGCGACTGCTGCGATGATGAAGCTGAGCGGCATGAGCTTCCAGATTTTGCCCAGCCGGCGCAGGTCGCGCGTGCCGGTGCTGAGATCGACGATGCCGGTGATGAGAAACAAGCCGCCCTTGTATAACGCATGCGCGATTACGCCGATCACCAGCGCCTTGAACGCAGCCGCATTCGATTGCCCGATCAAAAACATCAGCACGCCGAGCTGGCTGATGGTGGAAAATGCCAGCACGGCTTTCAGGTCGGTTTGTTTCATGCCGATGATTGCGCCGACCAACATGGTGATCACGCCGAAGAGGGTCAGCGTCCAGACCCACAGCTCGGTGCCGCCAAGCGCGGGAAACAAGCGCGCCATCAGGTAGATGCCAGCTTTCACCATCGTCGCACTGTGCAGGAAGGCCGAGGCCGGCGTTGGCGCGCTCATCGCATTGGGCAGCCAGATGTGCGCCGGTACTTGCGCGCTCTTGGTGAATGCCCCTAACGCGACCAGGCCAAACATGACTGGATACCATGCGCTCTCGCGCAACGCATCGCCACTCTTCAAGATAACACCGAAATCTGTCCCGCCGGCGACAGCGCTGACGAAGAGCAGGCCGGCCAGCAGTGCGATGCCGCCGCCACCCGTGATGAACAGCGCCTTGAATGCGCCTTTGCGCGCCGTTTCGTCTTTGGTCTTGTAGGCGACGAGCAGGAAAGATGTGATGCTCGTGCCTTCCCAGAACACAAACAGCGTGATGACATCGCCGGCCAGCACCAGGCCGAGCATCGACATCATGAACAGCAGGATGTAGAGGAAAAAGCGGGCGTCCTTGTTCTCGCTTCTCTCTGCCGGGTTGTCGGGCGTGTTGGTGAAGTAGTAGCCGGCATAGATCACAACCAGCGCGCCGATGCCGGTGACGAGCAGCGCGAATAGCGCGCTCAACCCATCCAGCCAGAGCGAAATATGGATGTCGAGCGCAGGCAGCCAGACGAAGCTGCTGACGAATTTCTCGCCGGCGATGAGAGCCGGCGCCTGCTGCAAGAGCAGGATGAACGTTGCTGCTGGCGCGATGGACAGCAGCCAGCCCATCGCATGTGTCGGGATGCGCCGGCCAGGCGGCGTGAGAGTGAAAATGCCGGCCAGCGCTGCGCCGGCGACGCACACGATGAAAGGAGCGAAGACAGGAGCCATGTGTTGAAAAAGACCCTGACAGTCGCGCAAACCGCCAGAGCTTCACGACCTCTAGTTTACGTGGGAACTGGCTGCCGGCGCAATGCTGGCCGATGGTTCAATGCGACTTCTGCCCGATGGGATGGCGAAAATACACCGGCGCGTGCATACACTCCAATTTGCCGGCGCTTCATGCCGGCGAAAGGAATAGTCATGATCTCCATGAGAAGGTTTGCGCCGGCGGCACTCGTTGGGTTGGCAATCACCGTGATGTTGGCGGCCTGCTCCACCTCGGCGTCGACCACGCCCGAGCCTGCCCCCGCTGCTGTGCCCACATCGGAACCTACCGTTGACCCGAACGTGCTGGCACGCGGCAAGGATGTCTATCAGCGCGCCGGCTGCACTGCCTGCCATGCGGTTGCAGGGGTCGGCACACAGGGCACGGTTGCAACAGAATTGACGAATTTCGGCACGGTTGCGCTGGAGCGCATCGCCAGTGAGGATTACAAGCAGAACCTGCAAGGGCAGCCGCCGGCGACCACTGCTGCCGAATACATCGAGCAGTCGATCGTGCATCCCGACGCCTACACCTATCCCAAGTGTCCGATTGGCCCCTGCCCCAAAGGCACCATGCCGGCGAACTTTCAGCAGGTCATTCGCGACCCGGCTGACTTGCGGGCGCTTGTTGCCTACTTGAGTGCGCTGAAGTAGCGGACGCGCTGCATGCGATCCACTTCTTCGAGGCCGGCCTGACACCTCGACCGGCTTTTTGAGTACACTCTGCCCATCTCGAGGCAGAGGTCAGGCTCATATGGCTGCGCTCACTCCACAATCGCGTGCGCTCTTTCGCCAATACCTCTCGCAGCGTTTTACGCGCGATGAGTTGGAGGAACTGGCTTTTGATCTGGGTCTGAATCATGAGGAGTTCGACCACGATTCGCTCAGCGAATTCGTGCGTCAACTCATCATTCGCTGTGAGAATGATGCGCGGCTGCCAGCATTGATGGCGGCTGCGCTAGCGCGCCGCAGCGACCCGGCCATTCAGGCGGTGCATGATCATCTGGTGAGCGCGCCTTCGTCAACGCCGGCGATTGATTCAGCATCACGTGAGCCCGGAAAGCCGGCCAGTGCGACATTTTCGCCACGAGTGATCAGTGCGATGGTGGCAGGCGCCATCGCGCTGCTGGGGGCAGCTATCATTTTTGTGGCATGGCCGCGCGGCAATGCCACGCCGATGGCCCAGGCGACAAGCACGCCACAAATAGCCACGACCTCGTTAAGCACGCCATTGCACACGCCTGTGCCAACATTGGCGCCGACAACCACGCCCACGCTGGAAATATCGCCCACTGCAACCGCGCAGTTGGATGAGCCGGCCGCGCTTGGCACGCCTGTTGCCTTGCCTGACGCGCGCATCACTGCGGGCAACGCCAAGCAGTTGCGGCTGCTTGCGCGCTGGAATACCGGCAAAGGCGTCACGCAACTGTCGTGGTCTCCCGACGGCAGCATGATTGCCATCGCCGGATTTGCCAGTGACGGCACATCGGTGCTGGAGTTGCGCAATGCGCTGGACGGTCAGGTGGTGCGCCGGATGAAACAGGTGAAGCAGCCGGTGCGTAGCTTGGCGTTCAGCCCAGATGGCAAGCACATCATCGCCGGTTTGAACAACAAACTGCTTCAGATGTGGCAGGTGAACAATGGCAATCTGGTGCGCTCGTTCACTGGTCATGATGACAATGTCACTGCCGTGGCGTTTAGCCCCGACGGTGGCACGTTTGCATCGGCGAGCGATGACAAAACTGCGCTTCTGTGGGATGCCTCAACTGGTCAGGTGCTCACTCGAATGATCCTTCACACTGAGCCGGTGGTGTCGGTGGCATTCAGCCCGGATGGCCGTTACCTGGCAACCGGCAGTCGAGACAACACCGCCAAGTTATGGGATGCGCAGACCGGCGCGCTGATGCTCGATCTGGAAGATCATAGCGGTTGGGTATGGGCGCTGGCCTTCAGCCCTGACAGCGACGCGCTGGCAACGGCGACAACGGATGGGCAATCACAGGTGTGGCGCGTAGGCAATGGCCAGCTTCTGGGCCGGCTCAACCCCGGCCATGATGACGCGACGCTTTCGATTGCTTATAACCCTGCCGGCGACCTGATCGTCACTGGCGGTAAAGATCGCCGCGTGATCGTGGAGCAGTGGCAAGCGCGCCAGGTGTTGTTTCATGATCAAAGGCATCATGGGTTTGTGGCAAGCGTGGCCTTCAGCCCCGATGGCAGGTTGCTGGCATCAGGGGGTGAAGGTGGATTGCTGCTGCTGTGGGGTGTGCCGTAAGCATCATCCAGGTTCAAGCCCTCACCTATGCATACCCGCATGTCAAAGCACCGGCGCTGCGTGATATCTCGCTGGCTGTTGGCAAGGGGGAGTTCGTGTTGCTGGCCGGCCCCAGCGGGAGCGGCAAAAGCACGCTGCTGCGCGCGCTCAATGGCCTGGTGCCGCACTTCACCGGCGGCCGCATCAGCGGCCAAATTCGCGTCGCCGGCCTGGACCCCATTCGCGAGGGGCCGGCGCGCATGTCACGCGTGGTGGGCATGATGTTTCAGGAGCCGGAGTCGCAATTCGTCGTCGATGTGGTCGAGGATGAGATTGCGTTTGCGATGGAGAACGCCGGTGTGCCGCGCGACGAGATGCGCCGGCGCATCGATGCGGTATTGCGGCAACTGGAGATCGAGCATCTGCGCCGGCGCACTATAGCCCTGCTCAGCGGCGGCGAGCAACAGCGCGTCGCCATTGCGTCTGCACTGGTGATGCAGCCGCAGGTGCTGGTGTTGGATGAGCCGACGTCGCAACTGGACGACGACAGCGCGCGCGAAGTGCTGAATGTCATCGCAAGACTCAACCGCGAGCGTGGCCTGACAATTGTGCTGAGCGAGCATCGCCTGGAGCGCGTGGCGCCATTTGTGGGGCGCATGGTGATGATGAGCGAGGGAGCAATCGTCGAGTGCGAGGTTTCATCTGTCCTGCGTCAGTCGAATGGCTCGCCGGCGCAGGATGATTCGGCTGGCTCAGGGCAGGCTGAGTTGCGCGTCACGAACGTGCACGCCGGCTACGGTGATTGCATGGTGCTGCACGGCGCAAATATGCAGGTGCGCGCCGGCGAGGTGGTTGCGCTGATGGGCCGCAACGGCGCCGGCAAAAGCACGCTGCTCAAGGCGATCGTCGGGTTGCTTGCTGTGAAGCGCGGTGAGATCGAAGTCGCCGGTCGCAGCATCGCCGGTCGCGACACTGCCGATATCTGCCGCGAGGTGGCGTATTTGCCGCAGAACCCCAACGCGCTGCTATTTGCTGATACGGTGGCCGACGAGTTGGCCATCACCCGCAGAAATCATGGCCTGCCGGCGCTGGCAGCAGCCGAAGCGCGAGCGGCGCTGACAGCGCTGGGCATGGCGCAATATGCCGGCAACTACCCGCGCGACCTGAGTGTGGGTGAACGACAGCGCGCGGCGCTCGGCGCAGTGACGGCGGCGCAGCCGAAGCTGCTGCTGTTGGATGAGCCGACGCGCGGGTTGGATGGTGATTCGAAGGCGAAGCTTGCGTCGGTGTTGCGTGGATTTGTGACACGCGGCGCCGGCGCGCTGCTTGTCACGCACGATCATCACCTGATCGATCTCTGCGCAGACCGCGCGCTGCTGTTGAGGGACGGCGCTATTTCATCGACGGCATTGGGCGCAAATGATGAACCATGAATTCAACGCAACGTTTTTCATCCCGCGTAGAGAATTACGTGAAATACCGGCCTGCGTATCCGCCGGCCATCATCCCGTTTCTCGCAAGCGAATGCGGCTTGACGCCGCAAGATGTGGTTGCCGATATCGGCAGCGGCACCGGCCTGTTGACCAGGCTTTTTCTGGACAACGGCAACCGCGTGATCGGTGTGGAGCCGAACCGCGAGATGCGCGAAGCTGGCGAGCGCTTCCTTGCGGCCTATCCACATTTCGTCAGCCTGAATGGCACAGCCGAGGCGACGACGCTGCCAGATGCAAGCGTGGATGCGATCATCGCCGGCCAGGCTTTTCACTGGTTCGATGGCCAGCAGGCGCGCCGTGAGTTCTTGCGCATTTTGAAGCCGGCGGGGTGGGTGGCGCTGATCTGGAATGCGCGCCGCGTGGACGGTTCACCCTTTCAGCGCGAATATGACCAGATGTTGCGCGCCTACTCCGAGGAATATGCGCGCGCCAATCATCAGGACACCGTGACCGGCGCGGTGATCGAAACGTTCTTTGGCCGGCGTGTTGGTCAAGCGCGCTTCAACAATGCACAGCAGTTCGACTTCGACGGTTTGCTGGGCCGGCTGATGTCCTCATCGTATGCCCCGGAAGCCGGCCATCCCAACCATGCGCCGATGGTGAAGGCGCTGCGCGATCTGTTCGATGCACATCAGCAGGCTGGTCGCGTGACCTTTGAGTACGACACGGAGATGCACTACGCACAGTTGAGCGGGTGATGAGCGATTCTGCCGGCGCAAACCGGCGATAATTCCGCCATCAATGGCAACGCTCAACAAAGACCTGCTCGATAGCACCACGCGCAAGGCGCTCGATCGCGCCAGTGATCTGATGCGGCAATATGGCCGGCCCCTGCTGATGCCGGAAATGATGTTGCTGGCGTTCTTGCGCATGACAGAGACCACCGCCTATCGCGCCATCGCCAAGCTGGCCGAAACGCGCGCCTTCAAGATCGCCGACCTGGACAAGGAAGTGGAGACGCAGGCGCGTTTGCGCGACGGCCGCAGCGCGAAGTTCGACTACATCACCGACCAGAATGCGACCTCGCCGATGAGCGATGAGGCGTTGATCGTGATCGACGAAGCGCGCGCAATTGCGCTGGCGAGCGGCGAGATTTACATCGCCACCGAGCATGTGCTGGGTGCGCTGTCACAAACCGGCGTCAGCACCGCCGGCCTGCTGCAACGGCGCGGCATCACGCCTACTGCGCTTGCGTCGCTCATGGCCGAGGGCATTGTCAGCAAGCGCAGCACGACGACGGATTGGGTGGAAGCGGCGAAGAAAGGCATGCTGGCGCCGGTGTTCGCGCGCGAGAAGTTGCTGCAAGAGTTGGTCAGCCTGATGTCGCTGGCGGCGGATCGCAACGTGTTTTTGCTCGGCGCGCCGGGCAGTGGCCGGCGCTCGCTGGCGCAGTCGCTGGCGTTTTTGATCGCAGAAGGGAAGGGGCCGGCGAACCTTAAATCCATCATCGAGGTGAGCGAGAGTGCGTGGCTGGACAACCCGCAACTGGCGATGCAGCTCGGTTTGCGCATGGCCGAGGGCGGCGCACTGTTCATCGACAACATGCACCGCTTCTTTGGCCGGCCCGAAACCAACCAGATGGCGAGCGCCATCAAGGACTTGCAGAAGGCGATTGTCGAAAACAGCTGCGTGGTGATCGGCACGATGGCTGAGGCCGATTACAACGAGCGTGTGAAGCCGAATGCGCCGGTGGTGCAGCATGCACACACTTTGCAGGTGCCGCCGGCGACCATCGATGAATGCCAGAAGATGCTCGCGCTGATGCGTCCGCAGTTCACGCGTGACTACAGCATGGCCATCGACGACGGCGCCATCAAGACCGCCGCCACGCTGGCCGCGCGCTACATCGGCGCAACGCCGTTGCCGGGCAGCGCGGTGCAGGTGATGCATCGCGCCTGTGCCATTGTGAGGGGGGCGGTGAATGGGAATGCGCCGCCGGCGCAATCTCCCCAAAACGTCATCAGCGCCGAGGATGTGACCTACGCCATCAGCATGATGACCGGCATTCCGGTGACCAAGCTGGGCGAGAACGAGCGCGCGAAATATGCGCAGATGATGGAGTCGCTGCAAAAGCGCGTGGTTGGCCAGGACGACGCCATCATGGCGATCAGCCGCGCTGTACGCAGCGCGCGCGTCGGCTTGAAGGACCCCAAGCGCCCGATCGGCTCATTCTTGTTTCTTGGCCCCAGCGGCGTGGGCAAAACCGAGTTGGCGAAGGCGCTGGCCGAATTTCTGTTCGGCAGCGAAGACAATCTCGTCGCGCTCGACATGAGCGAATATCAGAAGGATGACACGATCAACCGGCTGATCGGCTCACCGCCCGGCTATGTCGGCTACGAGAGCGGCGGGCAACTGACCGAGAAGATCATCAAGTCGCCGTATGCGGTGGTGCTGTTCGATGAGGTCGAGAAGGCACACCCGCGCGTCCTCGATATTTTGCTGCAAGTGATGGAAGAGGGTCGGTTGACCGACGGGCAGGGCCGGCTTGCCAACTTCGCCGAAACCGTGATCATTCTCACCAGCAACCTCGGCGCGCGCTATCTGAACGATCCCTCGCTGGGTGATCAGGCGCGCGAGTTGGCGATGCTCGACGTGCGGCAGTTCTTCCGGCCGGAATTTCTGAATCGCCTCGACGACATCGTGATGTTCAAGTTGCTGACGCCTGAAGTCATGGCGAAGATCCTCGATCTGTTGATCGCGAAGGAAGCCAAGCTGACGGCGGCGCAGGGCATCGCGATTGAGGTGACGCCGGCAGGCAAGGCCTGGCTGTTGGCGCAGAACAACGAGCCGGGCATGGGCGCGCGGCCGCTGCGGCGCATTCTGCAGCGCAACATTCGCGAGAAGCTGGCTGACTATTTACTCACGCTGACCACGCCGCCGGCGAAGGTCATTGTGGACGCGGATGCGCAGGGGCTGGTGTATCGCTCGGCGTAGCCTGATCTGTGCTGGCAACTGCCAGCCGCCGGCACAGGCGCGTGCGAAATTGAGCGTGCGCAGCTTGAAATGGCGCCGGTGGCGTGTCACCAAGCCTTTTGTGTGCATCAGATGTGGCGTGGGTCTGCGCTTCTTCCTTGATGTTATAGGCATCACTTTTGCGTATCACAGTTTGCTGCCCTTTCTGGAAGCGCCTGCATTCTCCGGTGAGGCTTCCTGCTTTGAACAGAGATGAATCGCGCGCGTGCAGATGCTGTCTTTGATCAGCGTACAATCCCTGCTGTCCCTTTCACTTCATGATGAATATGACGCCTGCCAATCAAACGATGCACGACTGGCTGATGAGCGCGAGCTTTGGCAATGGACTGCTGGGCAGTGACAACGCCTCAGTGCTGACCAGTCTGCCCGATGTGCTTGAATTGCCGGTGCTGCCGCTGCGCGACATGGTGGTGTATCCGCGCTCGGTGCTGCCATTGAGTGTGGCGCGCGAGCGCAGCTTGCGCGCGCTGGATGTGGCGCGCGGACGCGGCATGGCCGTGACGTTAGCGCAGAAATCCGTCGAGGTGGAAGAGCCGCGCCCATCCGATTTGTATGACGCCGGCACGCTGGTCAACATTGGCCGCGTGCTGAACATGCCCGATGGCGCAGCCAGCTTGCTGGTGCAGGGCATGGCGCGCGTGAATGTGATCGAGTTTGTGCAGGCCACGCCGTTCCTCATGGCAAAAGTGCAGTTGTTGCGCGAGCCGGCGACGCACGGGCCGGCCTCCGAGGCGCTCATGCGCGCCGTCCTCACCCTGTTCGACAACGTCGTCGGCTTGAACGAGCGCATCCCCGAAGAGTCGTACGTCTATGCGATGAACATCCATGAGCCGGGCTGGCTGGCTGACTTCATCGCGCAAACCGTTCCGGTTGACCTCGCAACACGCCAGCAAATATTGGAAGCGGTTGATCCAGTGCAGCGCCTGCAAAAACTCAGCACGATTCTGGCAAAAGAGCTGGATGTGCTGGAATTGGAAGACAAGATCCATGAACGCGCGCAGCAGGAAGTGGACAAGAACCAGCGCGAGTAACTGCGCTCGATACAGGCGGAGCTCGGCGAGATCGACGCCGGCATGGGCGACATCGCACAACTGCGCGAGCGGCTGAAGAAAAAGAAACTGCCCGAAGCTGCGCGCGAGAAGGTCGAGCGCGAGCTGGTTCGGCTGGAGCAGATGCCCAGCATGTCGCCGGAAGTGAGCATGGTGCGCGACTATATCGACTGGGTGCTGGAATTGCCATGGCATGAAACCACGCACGATCGCTTGGAAGTGAAGCATGCGCAGAAAATCCTCGACGAGCGTCATTACGGTCTGAGCAAGGCCAAAGAGCGCATCCTCGAACACATCGCGGTGCGCAAGCTGAAGGGCGATGACTCGCGCAGCCCGATCCTGTGCTTCGTCGGCCCGCCCGGCACTGGCAAGACCTCGCTTGCCCGCAGCATCGCCGATTCGCTTGGGCGCAAGTTCGTGCGCATGAGCGTGGGTGGCGTGCATGATGAGGCCGAGATTCGCGGTCATCGCCGTACGTATATCGGCGCATTGCCTGGCCGCATCTTGCAAACCATGCGCCGCGCCGGCACCATGAACCCCCTGTTCGTGCTGGACGAGATCGACAAACTCGGTGAGGATTTTCGCGGCGACCCCAGTGCAGCTTTGCTTGAAGTGTTGGACCCCGAGCAGAACTTCGAGTTTGACGATCACTATCTCGACCTGTCGTATGACCTGAGCAAGGTGATGTGGGTGACGACCGCGAACACGCTCTACGACATCCCGCCGGCGCTGCGCGACCGCCTCGAAGTGATCGAGTTCCCCGGTTACGTCGAAGAGGAGAAGGTCGAGATTGCCAAGCGCTATCTCGTGCCAAAACAGATCGAGGAGAACGGTTTGAAAGGCGCGCCAATCGCCTTCAGCGACGAGGTGATTCGCCGCATCATCCGCGAATACACCTATGAAGCCGGCGTGCGCAACCTCGACCGCGAGATTGCCAATGTCTGCCGCAAGACAGCGCGCAAACTGGCCGAGAAACTGCCATTTGCAAGACGCATTACACCGGCAATGCTGCCAAAATTCCTCGGCCCGCCGCAGTTCGATTGGGGCAAGATGGACGAGCAGGATCAGGTGGGTGTGGCGAATGGCGTGGCATGGGATGAGGCCGGCGGCGATTTGATGCAGATCGAAGTGACGTTGATGGAGGGCGATGGCGACCTCATTCTCACCGGCCAGCTTGGCGAGGTGATGCAGGAAAGCGCGAAGGCTGCGCTGAGCTATGCGCGCTCGCGGGCGGATGTGCTGGGCATCCCGCGCCGCACCTTCGAAAAGAACGACATTCACATCCATGCGCCGGAAGGCGCGATCAGCAAGGAGGGGCCGAGCGCCGGCATCACCATGGCTACTGCGCTGATCTCGGCACTGACGAGGATTCCGGCGCGGCGCGACGTGGCGATGACTGGCGAGATCACCCTGCGCGGGCGCGTGCTGCCGATCGGCGGGTTGAAGGAGAAGCTGCTATCTGCGCATCGCGCCGGCATTCGCACGCTCATCATGCCGAAGAAGAACGCGAAAGACCTCGATGAAGTGCCGAAGCGCGTGCTGCGCGAGATGCACGTGGTGCAGGCCGGCGGCATGGATGATGTGCTGCTGATGGCGCTGACCAGAATGCCGCAACCGCTGAAGCCGCGCAAGCCGCGCAGACAGCGCGCCCCGCGCAAGCCGGCTGCCAAACCCGCGCGCGTGACGCCAGTGCCGGTGGTGACGCGGCAGAGCGTATAGGCGAGTTTTTACCTGAAGAGTTCTTTCACCCCTTCAGGCGCTCATTTTTTCTGCGCGTAGAAATTGGTGCGATGCCGCCGGCGCACTGCGTGGCGCGCTCGTGTGCCATGCGTGCAGCAATGCCCGTGGCGCTCGCTATACTCATGTTTGCCAATCTTGAGGGAGGTTGAGAACCCTATGCCGGACTGGATGCAATCGCTGTTGACCGTGGGGATCATACTTGCGGCGATCTACCTGGTCGTTGTCCTCATCGAAGTGATTGCAGTGCAGATGCTGCGCCGCGAATCTCAACCCATGCAGCGCAGCATAGAACGCGCGCAACAGGATGTGCGCGATGCTCACAAACGCATCGATCAGCTTGCTCCATTCGTTGAATCCGGCGCGAAGGAGTTGCCTTTTGGCGCGCTCTATGCGCAGGCGCGCGATTTGCTGCATCGTGCAAACGAGAGCGTGCGTGAGGCGCAGCGCCAACTTGATGCAGCCACGCGCCAGGCCATCCCGGAGCAACCGCTGGCGCGCAGCTTGCTCATCCTGCCGGTCGCGCAGGAAATCGCGCAGCGCATCAGCTTGCGGCGCGGCGCAAAGACGGCTGCCGTGCAGTTGACCGCTTTCAACGAAATCTTCGAGCGGATTGGGCAGATTCAAATCGATATCAAGGCGTTGCCGGCGAAGGAGAAGGAGGCGTTGAATGGCGTGCGCCAGCGCAGCGTGAACGCATCGGCCAGCCTTGACGCGGAGGTGCGGCCGAAGCTGCCGTTGACCAGCGAGCGCGACAAACTGCGACAGGTGAATGGTTACATCACACAGATGGGCAACCTGCTGGCCGACAATGCACCCACTGAGGCGGCGGTGGTCGCAGCGCACGGCTTGCGCCTGCGCGCCGAAGAGCAGTTGCAAGTGCTGAATGCTGCCGTGCAGCGCGTGGCCGGTGAGCGCACGACTCTAGTCGAAGCGCTTGGCGCCTTCAGCGATGACCTTGCGAGTCATCAGGCTCAAATTGCAGCAGAGGCCGCCGCCGGCATGACGCGCGCGCATTTCTTCGAGGACATCGCGCGGCTGCAGGCGCGCTGCGCCGAGACCAGGGCGTTGGCCGACGCCGGCGACTATGCCAGCGCCCGAAGCGCGCTCGATGATGTGAAGCTGAGCCTTGCTGATGTGCAAAGCCGGCATGCGCAGGTGCAGCAGGCGCGTGAAAATATCCTGTCGATCGACGCAAAGGCGCAGGGGCGCATCGCCACCTTGCAGCAATGGATGAACGAGACGCCGGCGCGCTTCGACCTTGACCTTTCGCGCGGGATGTTGCATCAACTCGAAGTTGCGTCAGCGCAGCTCAAGTCGCTTGCGCCGGCCGAAGACATGGCTGTGCTGAACGACGCTGGCGCGATCGATGCCGGCATCGACGACCTCTTCAACCGCGCCACCATGACACGGCATGATTTTGAGCAGCAGCGAGGCCAGTTCGATGAGGTGGCATCGATCGTGAACGACGAGAGTGTGCCGGTGATGGTCGCGCAGGCTCAACAGGTGGCTGGCGAGCTGGCGAAGGTGAATACGAACTACTGGGGCGACCTCACGCCGGACCGCATCCGCGCTGCTGCCGGCGCGCTGGTTGCACAGTGGCAAGCCGAGCGCGACCATCTCAGCACCATCAAGGAGAGCGAGATGCCGGCGGCACTGGCGCGGCTGCAACCCATTCGTGAGCAATACAACGTTGCCGGCGGGTTGCACGCTGATGCGTTGAAGGTGTTGACGTCGATAGATGCTGACAAGTTGCAAGCTCAAACCGGCCTGCAAGATGATGTGATCGAGAGCGGGTTGGGCGAAGCGGATGCGATTGGACGCGACTCGCCCTCACTAGCGCAAACGCCGGCGCAATTGCTGGCGCGCGCGGCAGAATTACGCCAGGCCTTGCAAGCACCGAAGCCGTATTACAAAGACATCGCTGCCGGCGCGCAGCAATTGCGCAACGACACGCAGGCGTTCATCGCTGGCCACAACAAACAGCAACAAGCGGCGCGCGCGTTGCTCGAAGCGATGCATGAGCGCATGATCGGCCTGCGCGCACGGCTGGCGGCGTTGCATGACGCTGCGACCATTGACTATGCGGGTTGGACCGCGCCGGTCTTGCTGCGCATGGATGAGTGGGTGGGCCGGCGCGATGCGCTGCAAACCCTGTCGCTCGATGCGCTGCAGGATGCCGCGCGCGCAGGCGAGGTGATCGTCGCTGATGCCGAACGCAGCCTGAATGATGCGGCGCAATTGAGCCGACTCCTGGCTGAGCGCGGCGACGCCTTGCGCACAGCGTTGGCTGAGTTGAACGGCGTGATGACCTCGGCGCAAGCCGGCCTGAACGCGATGAGCGATCTGGGCAGCGCGCGCTGGGGTGAGGCGATGCTGGATGATGTGCGCAAGCCGATGATCGCTGCGCTTGAGCGCATGGCGATGCTGGAGCAGCCGCAACAGCGCCTTGCACCTGAAGCCGCGCTGGCAGCGCTGGAGGAGGCCGAGCGTGACATGCAGCAGGCGCGCTTGCACGCCGACGCAGATTTAGCGGAAATTTCGAGCCGGCTGGATGCTGTGGCCGACAAACGCAGCACGCTTGCACAGGCCCTTGCGGTGGCAGAGGGTGCTGCGCCGGCCGATGTGCAATTGCATCAGGATTTGCAGGATGTGGCTGCGCGCGTGCAGCAATTGCAGCGGCGCAGCGCGGAAGCCACCAGCTACGCCGAAGCGTTGGATGCGCTGACCCAAGCCGCACAACATGCGCAGCGCTTTATCAAAGGCAAAGATTTGAGCGCAGATTAACGCGCTGCTAACACAGCGCGTGTTAAATGGAGGTGAATGCATTTGAAGATGCCGGCCTGCGCCGGCAAGGAGCGATACACATGGACAAGACCATGACCAAAGAGCGAGTGATCCCAAAGCACGGACACGAAAATGGGCATCACATGTTTGAAACGCGCAATGACCTCGGGCAGGACACGCGCCGGAAGATGATCGACCTGCTCAATCAACACCTGGCGGACACCTTCGATCTGATGAGTCAGACCAAGCAGGCCCACTGGAATGTGAAAGGGCCGCACTTCATTGGCTTGCATGAGATGTTCGATGATTTTGCAGAGGGGCTTGAGGGTTATGTTGATATGATCGCTGAGCGTTGCACTGCGCTGGGCGGATATGCAAAAGGCACGGCGCGGATGGCGGCAGCCCATTCATCCCTCGATGAATATCCAGCCGGCGCTGTGCGCGACCTGGATCATGTGAAGGCGCTGGCTGAGCGGTATGCGGCGCTGGCAAAGCGTGCGCGGATGGCGATCGATGTGGCGGATGATGCCGGCGACAAGGACAGCGCCGACATGTTCACCGAGATTTCGCGCGACCTCGACAAGTGGTTGTGGTTCCTTGAAGCGCACTTGCAGGCATAGCCAGGCGCCAATGCCGGAGGGAAGACGATGCGCCGCATCGTCTTCCCTGTTGTCCTCTTCTGTCACAGCTTCCAGAGCCAGTCTCAGCGCGTAGGCAAAATACCTACATTCCCTGCGCCTTCGTCCGATTGTCATCAGCGGACGGCCCTGATATCGATATCGCAACTGCGGATATTTCTACCAGTGAAATCGAGCGCGCCGCGAAGATCGTGACAAAGAGACCGGATGGCGGCGAACAAAAAGGGGAATGATGACCAATGCGGGTGCTTATTGCAGACGATCACGCAATTGTGCGCAAGGGTTTGCGCCTGATCGCTGAAGAAAGCGGCCAGATTTCGGTGGATGAAGCTGCTGACGGACAGGAGGCGCTCGACAAATTGCGCCAGGATCGCTGGGATGCGCTGGTGCTGGACATCTCCATGCCCGGCCGGCACGGGCTGGATGTGCTGCAAATCGTGCATGACTTGCAACCGCAGTTGCCGGTGTTGATTCTGAGCATGCATCCCGAAGAGCAATATGCCATGCGCGTGCTGAAGGCCGGCGCTGCAGGCTATATGAACAAGGACACCGCCCCGGGTGAGTTGGTGCGGGCCATCCAGAAGATCGTCAATGGCGGCAAATACATCAGCGCCGCGCTGGCCGAAAAGCTGGCTAACGAGATTGCCGGTGACAGCGACAAGCTGCCGCATGAAAAACTCTCCGATCGTGAATACCGCGTGTTGATCATGATCGGCGAAGGCAAATCAGTCGGCCAGATTGCCGACGAGTTGTCACTCAGCGTCAAAACCATCAGCACCTATCGCTCGCGACTTTTGGAGAAGATGAATTTGCACAGCAATGCGGACTTGATTCGCTATACGATCGATCACGATCTTTCGTGATGCTTCCCCTCACGCAATCCTCACGCGGTTAGTGTATTCTTCTTTCATGTTCAATTCGATCTCAGATGTGACGCAAGGTCTGCTGAAGCAGCAATACATCGCATCGGATGAAATCTCCACGGTCGTTTATCTTGCCGAGTGCATGGGCAAGCCGATCCTGGCGGAGGGTCCCGCCGGCGTCGGAAAAACTGAACTGGCCAAGGCGTGGGCCGGCGCAAGTGGTCGCGACCTCATTCGCCTGCAATGCTACGAAGGCCTTGACGAAGCGAAGGCGCTTTACGAATGGGAGTATTCCAAGCAGATGCTCTACACGCAACTGCTGCGCGACAAGCTCGGGCAGGTGATGGGTGAAGCATCGTCTCTGTCCGAGGCCGCCGACGCGCTGGGGCGCGAGGAGAATGTGTTTTTCTCCAGACGTTTCTTGCTGCCGCGCCCGTTGCTCAAGGCATTGATGAGCGAGCGGCCTGTCGTGCTGCTCATCGATGAGATCGACCGCGCAGATGCCGAGTTTGAAGCGTTCCTGCTGGAAATTTTGAGTGACTTCCAGATCAGCGTGCCTGAGCTTGGCACCATTTGCGCCAATCATCAGCCGATGGTGGTGCTGACCAGCAACAACACGCGAGAATTGAGCGAGGCGCTCAAGCGTCGCGCGCTATATCTGTTTGTGGATTATCCGACATTCGACTCGGAGTTGCGCATCGTGCAGATGCGCGCGCCGGATCTGACGCCGGCGGTCGCCAGACAGTGCGTCGAGATCGTGCAGCGCCTGCGCGGCCTTGACTTGAAGAAATCGCCCAGCGTGGCTGAGACGGTCGATTGGGCCAAGGCGCTGGTCGCAATCAACGCAAAACACCTCGACGAGAAAACGCTGAACGACACCCTGACTGTGATCCTGAAGCACGAGAGCGACATTCACCGCGCGCGCCGCGCCCTCAGCGGTGGCAAAAACGCGCGCGATTTTGGCATTCGCTGAATCAGCGGTTGGCAGTGAGCAGTTGAAGGCATGCGCTGCGATATCTGCCAATTGCCGATGCCTCATTACTTCTGATGGAGCAACGCATAATTGAGTTTATCAGCGCGCTGCGCTCCAGTGGCGTGCGCGTGTCGCTGGCCGAAAGCGCCGATGCTGTTCGCGCCATCAGCGCTGTCGGCGTGATGGATCGCGAGACGTTCAAGAACGCGCTGAAAGCCACGCTGGTCAAGGAGCCGGCAGATGTGCCGGCGTTTGACCGCGCCTTTCCACTCTACTTCGGCCACGAAGGCCCGCCATTGCAGCCGCCGCAGGGCTTGAGCAAGGAGCAACTGGAACAACTGCAGAACGCCATTGAGCAACTGAAGCAAAGCCTGCGCCAGATGATGCAGATGCTTGCGAACGGACAAAAACCGAGCCAGGAGCAGCTTGAGCAATATGCAAAGCAGGCCGGCATCAACGCCATGGGGCGCATGCGACAGAACCCGCAGACGCAGCAGTGGCTGACCGAGCGCATGCTGCGCGAGATGGGGCTGACGCCGGAGCAGTTCAAGGAAGCGCTTGAAGCGCTGATGAAGCAGTTGAAGCAGCAGGGCATGAACGGCGAGGGCCGGCAGGAAGTGCGCGAGACAGTTGAGGGCAACGCCGATGCCATGCGCGAGCAGGTGTCGCGCTTTGTCGGCCAGAACATGCTGCAGCAGCCCAACGACAATCAGCGCCGGCAGCGCATCGACGACCTGATGGATCGCCCGCTCTCGTCACTCAGCGATGCCGAGGCTGATGAGCTGCGCAATCATGTGCGCCGGCTGGTGGCGCGGCTACGCTCGCGGGCTGCCCTGCGCATGCGGCGCGGCAAAAAGGGCAACTTCGATGTGAAGGGCACCATTCGCTTCAACCAGCGCAACATGGGCGTGCCAGTGGAGATCAAGATGCGCCGGCGCACTCTCAAGCCCAAGATCACCGTCATCGTGGATGTCAGCACATCCATGCGTCCGGTGGCCGAGTTCATGCTGCGCATGGTCTATGAGATGCAGGATCAGATCAGCAAGGCGCGTTCGTTTGCCTTTATTGGGGACATCCAGGACATCAGCATGGTATTCGAGGAGAATCGCCCGCAGGAAGCGGTCGAGATCGTGCTGCACCAATTGCCGCCTGGCCACTACAACACCGATCTCGGCAACAGCCTGAACACCCTGTGCAAAGACTTCATCGATTCGGTCGACCGCCGCACCATGGTGATTTTTGTCGGAGATGGCCGCAATAATTTCAACGACCCGCGCGCCGATCTGGTGCAATTGTTGAAGATGCGCGCGCGCAAGGTCATCTGGTTCAACCCCGAAGCGCCGTTCATGTGGGGTGAAGGCGACAGCGACATGCTGATCTATGCGCCGCTGTGTGATGCAGTGCATCAGGTTGCCACCCTCAAGCAACTGGCGGATGCGATTGATACGCTGTTCGATGTGAAGTGATTGACCCGGGGCGTGATTGAGTTCTTGGCCGATGCCCGCCGTGAAATGGCATGGCAGAACAATCGCTCAATCATTCGGTCATACGGTGTTGCCTCGCGCTATCATGTCCGCACAATGCAACCGTCATCTCCCCAGGATGCCTCATCACACAATATGCGGCCGGCGCTGCGCGTCGGTTTGATCGGCGGTCTCACGCTTGGGCTGGCTGTGACTGCGCAACAGGTCGCCGGCTCGGTGGAAATGCGCATGCTCGGCAATTTCATCGTGATGGCCGGCTTTGCGCTCACTGGCTGGTTCGCTGCGCGTGAAACGCACGCGCAAGTGCGGCAGCAGGGCACCGGCGCCGGCGCGCTGAGCGGTTTGATTGCCGGCTTGTTCGTCTCCGCCGCTTTCATTGCCCTCTCCATGATTTTGTCATTGGATCCCGATTACATGCGCGCATTGCAGGTGCAAATCAATGCGCAGCTCTCAGCCGACCAGATGAGCCAGCTGCAATCCAGCGGCATCGATATGCGAAGCTTCACGCAGTTTTCATATGGTTTTGGGATTTTCTGCTGCGGCCTCAGCTTCCCGGTGCTGGGCTTGCTGCTTGGCGCCGTCGGCGGCGGCAGCGCAGCCATGGTGAACAAGCCATGAAGAAAATTCGCACGCCTGCACAGCTTGAGGCAGCCGGCGCAGCCCGCCGGCGCGCCCTGTTCGTCGCCGGCATCGCGTTTATCGCTGGCGCGCTCATGCTGCTGCTCACCAACAACTTCGTCTCGCTGCACTGTGTCACGCTGATGGCGGCGGCGCTGTCAGGTGGCATCGCCGCCGGCCGGGCCGCTCACCCCATCGATCCAGATTCGGCCCGCAGCGCCGGCGTCACGGGCGGGCTATACGCGGCCATCGCTTTTGTGCTGCCGTTCATGCTCTACGGCCTTGTGCAGCTTTTCGGCATCAATGACCAGACAGTGGCGGCCCGCGCGGCGCAGTTGACACAAGCGGAGCTAGCCAACATTCAGCAGCTCAACGTGGCTGTCGATGCGGAATACTTCCGCCGGCAGGACACCGCCATCGTCTTTGGCTATCTCTTCTTTGGGCTGGTCTTCGGCGCGGTCATTGGGATGATCGGCGGCGTGATTGCGCGCTGGCAGATGTCACGCGCTTGATTCATCGATCACCACATGGCAAATGCGCTCGCGACGCCAGGTGTAGGTCACGTGGACGAGGCCGTCGCTGGCTTGAATGACCGCCGGATACGAGTATTCGCCGACGCTGTCTTCCAGTGTCAGCGCATCGCGCCAGAGCTTGCCGTCTTCGCTCAACGCTGCGTGAAGCTTGTGCCGGCCCTCGGTCAACGGGTTGTAGATCAGCAGCGCGCGCCCATCGCGCAGCATCACGGCGTCGATGCCGCTGTCTGGGTTGGGCAGGGAAGTGGCCCGCATCTCGCCCCACGTTTGCCCGTTGTCGCGAGACCAGCATTCGCTGATGACGCCCTGCTGCGTGCGACACAGCATCTGTATGCCATGCGGCCAGGACAGGAGCGTCGGTTGAATGGCGCTGAACCGCTCGATGTGGTGGGGTGGGGCGGTGCGCTGCCATTGAAGCGATAAACCCCGCAGATTTTTGAAGCCAGCAGGGGCGCTTGCGTGCTCCATATGCACCGTCCAGCCGGCGTGTTCCTCGCTGCTGCCGCACAGCAACACATCGTCGATCAGCACGGGTTTGTTTTTGATCGGGCCGAGGATGCCATCAGGCAGGCGCGCCGGCTGCGTCCACGTCACGCCTTCATCCGCCGATGCCATGACCATGCCCCACCACGCGCGCGGCGAAGGGCCGACTTTGTAGAAGAGCAGCAATTCGCCGCTGGGTGCGTGCCACAGCACGGGGTTCCAGCACGGGAATTGCGTGCCGTCGGATTGCCGGCCGTCGACCGCTTGCACTGGGTTTGTCCAGCCGGCAAGCCGGCGGTGTGCCAGCCAAATGCCGACATCCGGCTCGCCCTCATCGCTGCCGCCAAACCACGCCGCCAATATGCCGCCAGGCATTTCCACCAGGGTAGATGCGTGGCAACTGCGAAAAGATGCGCGCTCATAGAGAAATTCACGGTGTATCGCCTTCATGTTCGCCCTTTCACCTTATCATCTTTGCATCCAATCTGCATCCAATCATCCATCAAGCAGATTTTTCCTTGCGCCCTAAAATTCAGGAAGCTATAATGTTCACGCCTTGTGAAGCAAGGCACATACACCTGAGAGTAACCGATCTGCAGCCACAGTGAAACGCAACCTCGTGGTTTTGCGTCCACTGTGGCTAAATCGTGCATAGGTCTTATGAGAACAGATTTTGCATTTGTCGGGGTGATGATCACAACGGCGGCGTTGTTGATGGGTGTCACACTCATTGCGGCGTCATTATTGCGGCCCAAGAAGCCCAGCAAAGCCAAGCTCGAAACGTATGAGTGCGGCATGGAAACTGTCGGCGATACATGGGTGCAGTTCCGCGTCCAATACTACGTCCTCGCGCTGGTGTTTGTCGTGTTCGACATTGAGGCTGTGCTGCTCTTCCCCATTGCCGTGGCCTTCAACGCGCTGTCGTGGTTCGCGGTCCTCAACGTCGTCATTTTTATCCTGATTCTGCTCGCTGCGCTGGTCTATGCCTGGCGCAAGGGTGCGCTGGAGTGGGAGTGAATATGAGCTTCATTACGGATCTCCTGAACATCATCGGGAATTTCATCCACAGCATCATCCAGAGCATCTTCGGTTTTAGCCCGTTTCTGGTGGATGCCATCACGATGGGTCTGGCGGCGGTGATTCTTTGCACCTTCGCTGCGCTGTCGTTCATGGGCCTGACCTATGTTGAGCGCAAGCTGGTGGCGCGCATCCAGGACCGCGTCGGTCCGAACCAGGCCGGCCCAGTCGGCCTGCTTCAGCCCATCGCCGACGGCATCAAGATGTTCACCAAGGAAGACACCACGCCGGCGGCGGCAGACCGCTGGGTTTACAACCTCGCGCCGCTGGTGATCGCCATTTTTGCCCTGACCACCTATGCCGTGCTGCCGTTTGCACCGGGCATCGTCGGCACCAATCTGAACATCGGCGCGTTCTACGTGCTGGCCATCGGCTCGGGCAGCATCATCGCCATCATCATGGCCGGCTGGGGAAGCAACAATAAATATGCATTGCTTGGCGCCTTCCGCACTGTGGCGCAATTGGTCGGCTATGAGGTGCCGATGCTGCTGAATGTGCTGCCCGTGATCATGCTGGCCGGCAGCATGAGCCTGATCGACATCATTGACCGTCAGACGCTTGCCAACGGCGGCACGGGCATCCCGAATATCGTGTTGCTGCCGTTCTGCGCGCTGGTCTTTCTCATCAGCGGCATCGCCGAGACGGCGCGCTCGCCGTTTGACCTGCTTGAAGCCGAGTCAGAAATCGTCGCCGGCTTCCACGTCGAATACAGCGGCATGAAGTTCGCGCTGTTCTTCCTCGGCGAATATGTCAACGCGCTGGCGGTGGCCTTCATGTTCACTGTGCTGTTCCTCGGTGGCTACGCCGGCCCGATCTTGCCGCCCTATGTATGGATGCTGCTGAAGGCGGCCGCCGTCTTCACCGTGTTCATGTGGCTGCGCGGCACGCTGCCTCGCATTCGCGTCGACCAGATGCACAACATGAACTGGAAGTTCCTCGTGCCGGCATCCATCGTCAACCTGATCGTGGTGATGATTCTGTTGAAGCTGTTCCCAAGCGATGCCGCGCTAGCGCAGGCCAATGGCGGCATTCTGGTGACGCCGGCGGTGCAGGCCGGCATCCTGTTTGCATCGAACCTCGTCGTAATGCTTGGCGCGCTTGCAATCGCAGCCCGCCGCGCGCGCGGCGCGAGACTGGCTGAAGAGGAGATGCTGGCGGCGCGCCGTGCTGAAAACATGGCTGCAGCAAAGGCGTAACATGACACTACAACTCATTCTGTTCTTCGCGTTCTCGCTGGTGGTGTTGGGGGCAGCGCTCTTCGTCGTCACCTCGCGCAACCTGTTTCGCAGCGCGCTGATGCTGGTGCTGTCGTTCTTCGGCGTCGCCGGCTTGTATGTGCTGCTCGACGCTGGCCTGTTCGCCGTCGCGCAAATTCTGATCTACATCGGCGCAATCTCCATCCTGATCATCTTCGCGGTCATGCTCACGCGCGGGATGCAGGGCATGGAACCGCGCAACTCGCAATACGTCGGCGCGGCGGTGGTCGCGGCGCTCGTGTTCGCCGGCATGCTGTTTATCCTCGGCCCGTTCCGCGCCACTTTCGATCCGCAGAGCGTGCCTTTGTTGAACCTGATCTTCCGCAATGCGACGTCGCGCGAAGTGGGCGCAGTGGCCTGGCCATATGCGCTTGAGCAGGCCGGCGCGCTGCGCGCAGTCCCAGAGACCTACATTGCAGACTTTGGCCGCGCGCTGGTCGACATCAACCAATATCTGTTGCCGTTCCTGCTCATCGCGCTGATGGTCGACGTGGCGCTGGCTGGCGCGGTGCATATCGCGCGACAGCGCCGGCCACAGGAAATGGTCGAAGATCGCCAGGAATTGGACGCCGAGATCGCCAGCGAGCGCGCGGCCATCGAGGCCTTGCAACGCAATGCGGCGCCGGCGCTGCCCGACACGGCAGTGGCTGCCGGCAATGAACATTAAAAGGAGCAACAGCGAAAATGAATGCAACACCGCTTTTGAATGGCATCCCGCTGTGGGCCTTCATCGTCGTCTCATCGATGCTGTTCTGCATCGGTCTGTATGGCACGCTGGCGCGCAAGAACACTGTCGCCATCTTGATGGGTCTTGAGTTGATGCTCAATGCAGTCATCATCAACCTGGTCGCGTTCTGGCGCTTCATCGCACCCAATTCGTCATCCGGTCTGGCCTTCGCTGCGTTCATCTTCGTGGTGGCCGCCGCCGAAGCCGCCGTCGGCCTTGCGCTCATCATCAACATCTATCGCTCGACCCAGAGCATCGACCCGGAGAAGCTCGATCAGATGAAGCTGTAAGAAGACGTTGAGCGCCGAGCGAGAAGACGAAAATTCTGGCGCCGGGCGCTTGATTCTTGGTTCTAAAACATGCAATTCGCAGAAGCTGTATCCACCGCGCCTTCCTATCTGACGACGCTGCTCTGGCTTGCGCCGGCGCCGCCCCTCGTCGCCTTTGGCCTCATCGCGCTGTTCTTCAACCGCATGAGGCGCACGGCAGCCACCGTCGCAGTGCTATCCATGCTTGCCTCGCTGGTGATGTCGTACATCGTGTTCTTTAACGTCTGGCAGAACCATGACCTGGGCAATGCGCCGATTGGCAGCAGCATTGCCTGGTTGCCCACTGGTGACACCACCTTCAACATCGGTGTTGCGGTTGACCCGCTTGGCGCAACCTTCCTGTTCATGGTGCCGCTGGCCTGCACGCTGATCTTTATCTATTCGACCAGCTACATGGCAGGGGATCCGCGCTACCCGCGCTTCTTTGCCTATCTCAGCCTGTTCGCCGGCTCCATGATGGGGCTCGTGGTCAGCGACAACCTGCTTTCGCTGTTTATCTTCTGGGAGTTGATGGGCTTCTGCTCGTATGCGCTGATCGGCTTCTTCTACCAGAAGCCATCGGCTTACAAGGCAGCTGTCAAGGCATTCATGACCACCCGCGTCGGCGACATGATGTTGCTGCTCGGCATGGTTTATCTGTATGCGCAGACTGGCACGTTGAATTTCAACGCGATCATGCACAACGAAGAGGTGCTGCACATGCTGGAGACCACGCCGGCGGTGCTGGGTCTCGGCATCTCAGCCGCCGGCCTGATCGCCATCCTGATCTTCGGCGGCACTGTCGGCAAGAGCGCGCAGTTCCCGCTGCATGTGTGGCTGCCCGATGCGATGGAAGGCCCAACACCGGTCAGCGCGATGATTCACGCTGCCGCGATGGTGAGCGCCGGCATCTTCATGCTGCTGCGCTTCTTCCCGCTGGTTGAAATCACGCATCACGATAGCGTGGTCTTCACGATCATCGGCCTGATCGGCGCGTTTACCGCCTTTCTGGGCGCAACGATCGCCATCGCGCAATATGACATCAAGCGCGTGCTGGCCTTCTCGACCATCTCGCAACTCGGCTTCATGGTGGCTGCCGTCGGCGTTGGCGCATACATCGCCGCAGCCTTCCACCTGCTCACGCACGCTTTCTTCAAGGCGCTGCTCTTCCTCGGCAGCGGCTCAGTCATCCATGGCGTCGAGCACGGCCACCACCATGCGCATGAACATCATGCGGGTCATGGCCACGATGAGGATGCCGCTGCCGGGCATGCCGCACATGACGACCATGCTGCGCATGACGACGCTGCATTCGACCCGCAGGATATGCGCAACATGGGCGGCTTGCGCAAGAAGATGCCGATCACATTCGTCACATTTCTGATCGGCGGCCTGGCGCTGGCCGGCTTCCCATTCATCACCGCCGGCTTCTGGAGCAAGGACGAAATCTTTGCCGATGCCTTCCATCACG
>CAZPVX010000011.1:0-34728 GCA_964590135.1 uncultured Anaerolineae bacterium
TAAATGTGGACTTTTTAACTCGGCAACTTTCTGACTTTTACCACCGGCCCTGACATTTTGCTCCACAACGCTCTGCCGTCGCGTCTTCCTTCCAGGTCTGCGCTTCTGTTTGTGGCTGTTGCCATCCATCAAAGTCGCGATCTGGACACGCAAACTCGCGATGTTCGCCTTGGGTTTGGCTACCTTCTGCTTGTAATTGGACGAAATGTAACGGCTTATCTTTTTTGTCGCAAATCTAAACTTTTTCAAGATTTCAGACCTTTGGTTGTCTTTTGGCGACACTACGAAACCGCTCCTGTTTCAAACACGTGTCTGAAATACACCGCCTCTACAAATCTCATCTCCTCAAATCGCCGCCATCCTCATAACCTCTCATCCATGGACACGTGGGGCAGTTACGTCGGCATATGTATCACGGTGCTGATCCGCATCGGCGCGGTCGTGATGGTGCTGGGGCTTAGTTGGAACCTCAAGGACATCATCATTGACTCGGCGATGGGCTCGACGTCGGCGCAGCACTATGCCGCGCTGATCTATCGCGTCATCGGCATCGTGCTCGCCTTTGTGTTGCTTGCCGCAGCGCCGGCCATCGTCGGCACGTTTCAAGAAGGCTTGCGCACGCCGCTCGTCCGCGCGCCGTAATGACCGCATTCACATTTATTCGCAGGAGGTTCAGACATGTTTCGATCAACCGCTTTTCATCTCATGCAACAGCGCGCCGGCAGCATTTACAAGGGATATCGTTTCGCCGTCATCGGCATCGGCACCCTTTCTTTGCTCATGCAGTTTGCATACGCACAGGATGTGGTGGTCACGATGGGCGGGCGCATCCTGGGTTTCATTTTCACGCTCGCCGGCGTCGCTGCCGCGCTGGGCGGCGCAGTCGTCGGCCTGAAGATGATCGTCGGCTCGACGGTTGGCTCGGCCTATGCTACAGCGAATGCCATCATTGCGCTCATCGGCGTGTTTGGCGGTTTGGCGCTTGCCATTGCCGGCCCGACCCTGGGCGCGCAGATCGTCGATATGACGAGCAGCTTGTCGCGTGAGATCGTCGTGCCACTTGCGACCGGCGGCGGCAGTGGTGGCGGAACAGGCGGAGCCGCAACGCCGGTGCCGTGAAATACGCACCGAATTGCAGTTGTTCATCACAGGGAGCGTGATGCATGGTGACACAACGCATGAAGCGGATTTTGGGTGGCATGCTGCTGATTGCCAGTGCCGGCGCGAGCCTGATGTTGATCTCGCTCGTGCCGGCGCCGGCCATCGCACAAAGCCCAGCGCCTACGTTGATCCCAGGCGTGCCTGTGATCACCGCACCACCTGTCCTGCCGACACTCAACCCAACGCAATTTCCAACCGATGGCACGCCGGAACCTCCGTCAGGTGCGCCTGGCAGCAACCCATCGCCGCAACCGCCGGCCAGCCCCATTCAGCAGATCATTCGTTATTTCTTTCAAATCTTCTTTCCTGCCAATACTTTTCGCGAAGCCATTGAAGGTGCGGCGCGCGCGATCTTCGAAGGCACGGTGGAAGACTTGCGCGAACCGTTGACGGTGGTGATGGATGTGGCAATCTTTCAGAACGGCGCTGTGTTTGGCAATGTCGCATTGCCAGGGGAATTGAGTGCCGTGGCCGACATCATGACGCGCGCTGCGGTGCCACTCTGGGCACTCAGTCTGGCGCTCATGGCGTTGAGCGTGCTCACGCGGCAGGCCGTCGGCATGGGCTACGGTTCCAACGAGATCGCGGCAGAGGCGGCGCGCTGGTTCTTCATCGCACTTGCAAGCGGCAACGGCTTCGTGCTGGTCGGCTTTGTGCATTCGGGTTTTGGCTTGCTTGCGCGCGAGATTGCGGGGTTGAACCGCATGTCCGCCGGCGCGATGGTGGATGCGCTGCTGCGTGGGGCAATCGACACGCCGATCGTCATTTTGATCATCATGGTGTTCATTGCCATCATCACTATCTTTGTCGTCATTATCACCTACGTCGCGCGCTATGCCGTCACCCTTGCGATTGCGGCGCTGGCGCCGGTCGCCATCGCGTGTGAAGGCATTCCCTATCTGCGTTTCGTGTGCCGTGACTGGCTTGCGATGTTTCTGCGCGCGGAGCTGTTGCAAATCGTCAATGTGTGCGTGCTGGTGTTGTTTGGTCACATGATGCTGTTTGGTGGCGCGGATGGCTTGGTTGGCTCGATCTTGCGCATGGTGGCAATGGTTGGCTTGGCAAGCGCACTCATCGCAATCAACATGGCTGCATTCAAGCAGGTGTTTGGGGTCGCCATTGAAGCGGCACAGCAAATGCGAATGGCGGTTGAACAACTTGTGGGCGGGCTGGCAGCCGTCGCGGGGATGGCCCTGACGGGATCGCCCGCACCGATGTTGGGCATGGCAAGGCCGAGTGACGTGGCGTCTCGCGCTGGGCAAGAACCAGCGTTGTTAACCGGCAACTCTTCGAATGGCGCGGGCGGAGATGCGCGTGCTGCGGATAATTTCGCCGGCGCACCTTCACGATCAAGCAGTGAGACAACCCATGCAGTGCAGAGCGAGAACACCAGCGCGTCTTCGTCATATCGTGTGGCCTATCGTCTCGGCAACGCCGGCGCTTTATCAACAAGTGCCGCTGCAACGCAACAACCTCATCGCGCTGAACAGCAGACAGATTCACGCGATCATGCAGAAAATCAATCGCCGGCTGATACATCAATTGATGGCCGCGCAAACGTCACAGGCTCGCAACATACAGACGGTAAAGCAGTTGCGCGAACAGCATCGTCTACCCCCGCATCGCAAAGCAATTCACTTGCGGTTGCCAATCAAAGCACTCAGCACACGACAGCTTCGGCATTACGGCAAGGCACGCAATCAAGCGCCACTGATGGCGCATCAAGCACATCTATGCAATACCCATCATCCGTTTCCGAAGATGGCGTGGCGCAGCGTTCAGGGACAGATGCAAATGCATCAGACAGGCCTGATCGTAGACCAGTGAGCGCTGTAGCGGCGAGTGATCAGGCTCCAACAACAGCACGCACGGATGAAGCGCCCGACCTTCAAACACAAAGCCTGCCCAACGCCGGCGCAACGGCACAGGGCATTGCACAGTCGGTGAGTGTTCCAGATGTTCGGCCCACGTCGGCATCAGGACAAACGCATCCTGCGCGTGCCGATCTGCGTTCAACCGTCAGCCAGGTCGGCGGCGTGGCGCGAGCAGTCAGCCGCACGACGCGCATGGGCGGACTCGCCGGCGCAGCGTTGCGCGGATTTGGCGAAGGAACACTGGCCGGTGATCTGACACAGCGTCAGACGTCCAGTGGCATGGATGGGTTTGGTGGTGCCCCTGTGTCGGATGATCTTTTGCAAGCGCGCGGCGAACGATTTGCGCGCTACACGCTCGGTGCAGATTCTCTCGGCGATGCGCGCTACATTGCCGGCCAGCTCACCGCTCCTCCTGAAGGCACATCCGCCAGCCAGATGCAGCAGGCGTATGAAGCAGTCGCGCCGATTGCGCGTGACATGGCGCGACAGTATGGCAGCCCCGCACGCGCGGCCGCGCAAGGCGGCTATGGCAGCTACGGTGAAATGTCAACGGCGCTGGCCAGCGAGCGTTTGCGCGTACAAGGTCAGGGCTCATCTGTAAACACAGCCGGCGCAAGCGGTGCGCCAGGGCCGGTTGAATCTTGGACATCTACAACGCCCAGCCCAGCGCAGGGGATGACACCCTACGACTATGGCATGGGTGCAATGGTGTCGGGCCGGCTCGGCGCGCATCCTGCCAACGCGCCGGAATGGGCGCGCACGGTTCAATCTCTCAGGCAAGCCAATGGTGATCACAGCGTTCAAGGAGCTATGTTGAATCGTTTCGTCGATCAGGTACAGGCCGGCCAGTTTGGCAATGAGCGTGACGCCATGCGCTGGCTTGAGGCGGCGGTGCAACAACAGCCTGCACCAAACGGGCAATCGGTTGATTTGTGGTGGCGCGGCAACAATGCAACGCCATCTCGCGAGCGCGCCGGCGTGCCACCGTATGACGCCGGCCAGAATCAGGCAGAGCGATTTGCGCGCTTCGCGCTCGGCGCAGAAACGCCCAGCGATGTCCATGTCATTGCTGCACAACTTTCGAATTCGGATAGTGGGCAGAGTGGTTACTCACATACGCAGATGCGCGAAGCCTTCGAGGCGATTGCACCATTGGCGCGCGACATGAGCCGGCAATTTGGCAGCGCAACGCGCGCTGCGGCCATCGGCGGCTATGACAGTTACGGCCAACTCGTGACCGCGATGGCTGAAGAGCATCTGCGCATGCGTGATGTGTTGCCAACGGGCGCGCAACCATCCCAATCATCCCCGCCTGCCGGCCCCATTGAAACGTGGTCGGCGATGCCGCCCGGTCAAGGTACCACGAGTCAAGGCATCACGCCCTATGACTATGGCATGGGCGGGTTCGTGGCCGGCCAATTGGGTGCGAGCGCGGGCGCAAGGCCGGAGTGGGTGCGCACGATGTTCAGCCTGCGGCAGGCATATGGCGATCACAGCATGGGTGAAAGTGTATTCACCGACTTTGTTCAACGCGCCGGCATTCGCCAGTTTGAAAGCGAGCGTGCGGCGCGAACATGGCTTGAGCAACAGGTTGAAGCGCGTGCGCCGACGTCGGGACGAAGTGTGCATCTGTGGTGGCGCGCGTCAGCCAGACCAAGCGGCCTGCCCAATCAAAAATCATCTGGCTCATCCAACGCAGAAGGAGGCAGCGCACAATGACGACCTTCGCGCACTTGCAGCCACAACACGCCTTCATGACCGACGATGACGATGTGCCGGCGGCGATGTGGCGACCACTGTTCAGGAAAGTGCCGGCGCTCGAACCCGTCTCGCCAGACGCACGACCTATGCGCGACCAGATGGCGCATCTTACGCGCCTGTTGCAGACGTTGCCAGCCACGGCAGATGAATCAGCGCTTATTCAGCAGGCGTATCTTTTGTGCGAGCGGACGCACGGCTATCCCGCCATCCGCTTGGCGCTTGAGTATGTGACGCGACTGCTATCAGATGCGATTGGCGCGATGCATCTCAGCTTGACCGCGCTTGCTGGCACGCGCGGCTATCCCAACGTCGGCACGTGGGCCGGCGTGCTGGTCGAGCAACAAGCGAACATTCCCGTTTCTGCCAGACGATTTCCAAAACTTGATTCGGCGGCGCGCGCCGGCAGCCCCAAAATTGAATTTGAGGATGTCGAATGCGGTCTCGCGCTGGCGTGCACGATTGGCGTCATTGAGTTGAACGTGACAGGTGCGGGTGACAGCCAACCATTCATCGCGCTTGCGGCGGCGATCCGGCAACGCCACAGCCCGCGATTGCTGGATGAAATTCAACAGTGCGCCTTGGCCGCAGCATCACAGACTGATGGCACCGGCACATTCATCGCTGAAGTGGCGCGCATTGCGCAGACGCAAGGCGTTGAGTTGCCGCCACCGTGGCGCTGGTTCGTCATTGCGCACCACCGCGCCAGGATTCGCAGCCGGCATGGTCGGCACCTTGAACCAAATCATGAGGAGGAAACCACACGATGATGCGGAATATCGTTTTTGCTGCAAAGCAACGCCTGGGCTATCACGTGATGCGTGGCATCGGTCTGCGCGAAGCGATTCTCATTGGTGCAGCCGCGCTATTTGCCGTGTATGTGGTCTTCATGGCTACGTCGCTGGCGCTGGAATTGCGCCTGACGTTGGCGCTGATGGTGGCTGTCGCCCTGCTCACAATCGCCAAGGTGCCTGTTCAGGGTTACCGCATGGAGGAGATGGCCGTGATTTGGCTGCGCGGCCAGTTGCGCGCCAAGCGCGCGGTGCATCAAACCGGGCGGCGCACCATGCCGGCGTTTGAGGATGCCGCCGATGTGCGCGATGGACAAGATGCTTCTGCTGCACAGGCTGTGCCAGCGCCGGTGACCGCTGCCGTGCGTGCCAGCGCGATGACGTGGGCTGAGCCGGACTGGGGGACGGTGTTGGCTTTGTTCTTTGGCCTGCTCATTGTGGCAAGTGCGCTCGTATACGCCGCCGGCACCGGCATGTTGCCAAAGTTGACCTAGCAACCCTGATCGGGATGAGGAGGCAAACCAGCCATGCAACGCATGATGCATTTGTTTGATCGTGGTGAGCGTGAGGCGCGCAGTGCCTTTGTTCAGCCGGCCAAGCCACTACCGCGCACGCAGGATCGGGTGCCGGTGCTTCAAGCGCGCGACAACGTGCTGATTTTGCGCGACATGAGCGTCGCGGCTGCCGTCGGCGTTGGGAGCGTGGACGACGCACTGCTGTCCGAGCAGGAAATTCGCGCGAAGCTGGAGACGTATCGCGAAGACTTGCTGAAACAGGTGCGCTTCGAGTTCCAGATCGTGATTGGCACGCGTCCGCAGAATCTGGACGTTTACTACAGCAAGTTGCTGCATGGGCTGGAGGGGCTACAGAGCGCTGAAAGGATGGTTTATGGACTTGAAGATGGATTGACCGCTTTTTGTCAGAAAGGAATTTCTTCAGTTGAGGCATTTCACAATTGTTTCGGTTTCGAACCGGCTGACCTGAGCGGCTTACCGGGCGCAGTGCATGCGTTGGCCGAACTGTTGGCGAGCGGTGATGCGGAAGGGCTAAAGCTGGCAGAGGCGCGCGGGCCGGCGGTGATCGCCGACGCGGTGCAAAAGATCATTCACTGGCAGAACCTACTTGAATTGCGTGCGCAACATCTGCGTTCACAAATTGACCAGCATGCTGCGCCGGTGCGCACGGTGTATTTCGCCACGTCGTTTCACGTGCGGCTGGCAAGCAAGGCAACGGCGCGGCTGAAAGGGCCGTTAAGTGAAGACGAAATTGCGAAGGCGGTTCGCGAGTTGGATCAACGTTGCGGCCAGATTACGCGCATCATCGAGCGCATGCAACTCAAGACTTGGCGCGCCACGCACGACGATCTGGTGCAAGAGCTTCGCTATTTTTATCACCCATCCCAAGTGGATTTAGCAAGGCGGGAGCTGCGTGTTGAAAAGTCAGTCGCGATGGGATTGGCAAAGACAAGAGTTTAGCAGCAAGCTCAATACGATGTCATGTGTGAGAAGCCGAGTGTTGTTTCGAACAGCTATTGTGATTCACGACTACAAACTTCACATGTGGATTGCTGACCAATGCGCATACGCTTTGATGCATGCGCAAAGCTTCTTCTTCCAAACCGGGTCGAATCGAAACGTCATCGCCTGATCTTCTTGTCAACGTTACTGAACAGAACGACCTCGTCGATGTGCTCGCGCCGGCGGCGATGGACTTCACCATCCCCGATTGCTGCGCGTTTGGGCCGGTGGAGTGGATTCGCACTTGGTATGTGCGCGAGTGGCCGCGCGTGGTCGGATATGCGCACTGGCGCTCGCTGTTGCACTTCCCAGGCGAAGTTCGCATCTCGCAGTTCATGCTGCCGCTGCGGCCGGCGCTGGTCGCCAAGCAACTCGAACAGCAGGCCACCGCCATCCAGGCATCGCGCTTCGTGCGCTTCTTTCAAAAGCGCGATACCTCACCGGCAGAAGATCATGACTACCAGCAGATCATGGAGGAGCGCAGCCGCGTCGAGATCGCCGGCGAGCCGTTCTACTACCTTACGACCACGCTGGGACTGATCGCGCGCTCCAAAGATGAACTTGACCGGTGGAGCGAGGATTTGGAGCGGCTGTGTCAGGACGCCGGCATCGTCATCGACCGCGCACTTTGGCAACAACCGGAAGGCTTGCTCTCGCTATTGCCGCTCAACCTCAACACACTGGGCAATCACCAACGCAACGCGCGGCTCGACACGCTGGCAAACATGTTCCCGTTTGTCGCCGACGAGATCGTCATGCCCAACGGCATGTTCTACGGCTTCAACACTTCAACCGGCACTGCGGTCGTGCTGGATCCATTTGCGCTCGAAAACCCCAACACTGTCATCGTCGGCATCCCCGGCGGCGGCAAGTCGTATTTCATGAAGGATTTGATCGAGCAATACGTGCTTGCGGGCGCGCGCGTGCATGTGATTGACGTCGAGGAGGAATACAAGTGGCTGTGTGAAGACCTGGGCGGCGTCTACCTCGACATGGGCATCAAAAGCGAGCACAAGATCAATGTGCTTGACCCAGACCCTGACGACGAAGAGGGGCTGGCCGGCGCGTTCCAAAGCTTTCGCGGATGGATAGGCAGCGTGCTGGAGCGACCCATGGCGCCGCAGGAAGTGGATGCGCTCGACACGGCCTATTTTGATTGCTTTGCCGAGCGCGGCATGGTGAAAGAAGACAACAACACACTGCGCAAACCGCCCGAAGCCATGCCGCGCTTGAGCGACCTGTATCGGCATTTGTTGGGGATTGGTTCGCCAGCGGCGCTCACCCTGGCAAGCGCGATCAAACCGATGGCCGTCGGCGGGGAATCAGAAGCGTTTAACTGCACCACCAATGTGGATGTCTACACCAATCCGCTCATCGTGTTCGGCCTGAAGGATGTGTCCGATGCGATGAAGCCGCGACGCATCCGGCAGGTGCAGCAGTTCACGTGGAATCAAATGCTGAGAGGTTTGTCACGCACGATTGAGGTGGTGGATGAAGCCTGGCACCTGCTTCAGCATGATGAAACGGCGCGCGATCTGGCGGAACGCGCGCGGCGATTCCGCAAAAAGAACGGCGCGTTGTTCATTGCAACGCAGCACTTGGACGATTTTGCGAGCAATCGCCACGCGGCGACACTGCTCAGCTTGGCTGCCACGCACCTGTTGTTTCTCCAGCAGGCAACGTCACTCGACGGCATTGCGCAGTTGTTCAAATTGCAGCCCAACGAAGTGCGCCATTTGGCAAGTTTGGAGGCCGGCCACTTCCTCATGCGCACCAACCGCCTCAAGATGCTGATGTTCAAGCCGGTGCCAGAAGCGCGCCATAAGCTGTATACAACGCGACCAGACGAAGTCGCAGCGTTTCAGGCACAAAAAGCGCAGCAGGATGGCTGAAGGACTGCGCCATGAAGACGCTGCTCGGCATCGTCGTCATCGCAGCCCTGCTCGCAGCCTGCACTCTGGGTTGCATCATCATGCTGTATGCCGCCGGCGTGCTTGCAGCGGCGGAAACAGCGCGTCGTGCCATTCCTGTTGTCGGCGGCGAAGTGGGTGACCGGAATGAGCGATGGGTGCTTGGAGCGTATGAGCCGGAAACAATTGACTACCTCGCGCCGCTGGAGGGAGGTGATGCCATCGCAACGCCTTTGCCCGGCACGCCGGAGCCGATGATGACACCGCCACCCGATGCAGCAGACTGCGCACGACCGCGTGGGTTGCCGGTAGGAGGCTACATCTCGCAAGGTTTTCACGCCGGCCATCCCGGCATCGATATTGCCGGCCGGCAGGGCGATGTGGTGCGTTCGACCATGTGCGGTCAGGTGACCTACGCTGGCCGGTCAGCCATCGGTTACGGTTTCGTCATTGATGTCAGCAATGGCCCGTATGTCACGCGCTATGCGCACATGTTGCCCAACTTGAATGTGGCGCAGGGTGAGTGGGTGACGTTGAACGATCTGTTGGGCATGCGCGGCAGCACCGGCAACAGCACCGGCCCGCATGTGCATTACGAAACATGGTATGCCGGCGCCCGCGTTGACCCGCTCACAAATTTCCCATAAATCAACCCATGAGCGCTGCATGACCATGCAAGACTTGATGGACTTTGTGCCGCTGTATGCCACAGAATCGCGCACATCGCGATATGCACGGCGCACAGCGCTCGCTGTGCGCGCGTTTTGCGATTGGCACACCCGCGAATTCGGATGTGCGCCGCAGATACACGACCTCACCCTTGCAACAGTCACGCGTTACTTTCACTGGCTGAGCGCCATCACCACACCCAGCACATTCAATCTGCGCCGGCACTGGCTCAAATGCTTTTGCGACTGGGCTGTGACAAAAGGCCATTTGCCGGCGAATCCCATTGATCGCGTGCCATGCGCGAAGCGACCGTTTGGACAAGCTCCGCGCAAACAAGACTCGCACTGAGCCTCGCCCTACAACCTTCACCCACTGAACAGGGCAAATCTTCCATAGACTGAGCGCGTGGACTATGCAGTCGTCAAGATTATCCTTCCCCGCGCCAATGCCCGCGATGTGCTGGCATGTGAATCTTTTCTGTCTGCGCTGGGTGGCGATGGCGCATTGGCGTTGGAGATGGGTGCATGTGCTGGCGAAGCCTTGTTTTTGCTGCGGGGCGAAGCGCAGGCCGTTGAACGCGCCCAGGCGCAACTGCGTGCGGCTTACCCGCAGTGCGGCTTCTCTGTGCTGACTGCCGAGCAAGACCCGGTATTGAGCACAGCCGATTGCCATGCCCTTGTTGAAGCGCGTTTGCGCGATGCCGCATATTTGCCCATCCGAACGCATATCTCGCGTGAGGGACACATCTCCAACGACGACCTCAAAGCTGCCGCCGACCCCATGCTGTCGGTGCTGTCGGCCATGGATGATTTGGGTGAAGATGAACGCTGTCTGGTGCGCTATGCGTTGCGCCCGATGCCGGCGGATTGGTCGAAGTATTGGCGCGGCATGGCCGGCGATGTGAACGAGCGTTTGCGATCCACCCCGCAGGGGCTTGGCGCGCAAGTGTTGTTGCCTCTGGGTGTGGCGCTATGGGTCATCGGTGCGCTGTTTGGTTTGCTTGCGCTTGCTGCCGGCGACAAAGCGTTGCTGTGGCTGCTCACGCTGGGATGGTTCGCGGCAGGGTTGGGCATGATCTGGCTGCGCTTTCGCGTGCCCAGCCCGCCCGACGCTGTGCTCGTCAAGCAAAAGGTCAGTCAGCCGGCATTTCGCGTGCGCATCACCCTGCACGCATGGGCCAAAACGAATACAGACGCGCATCAACGCCTCACGCAGATGCAACATGCCTATCGCAGCTACGCGCTCGCCGGCGGCAACAGCTTCGTGTTTGTCGATGCGCCAGACTTGCAAACGATACACGCCTTGACTTTGCCGGATGAGCCTCACGCACCATTTGTTGGTTTTCTCAACCGCCCCTCGGCGCAGTTGCCGATTTTGTCGGTGAGCGAGCTTGCGGCGCTGTGGCATTTGCCGCACAGCGAAGCCGGCTTGCAGCGCGTCGCATTCACCTCGTCCAAACAACTCGCGCCCGTTGGCCAACAACCAACCGACGGCGTTCAGATCGGCACGTCGGTGCTTCAGGGGCGCGCAACGCAGGCGTGGCTGCCCAAAGGGGCGTTGTCAGGCAACGTCGGCTTGGTTGCCAAAACACAATCAGGCAAATCCAACATGCTTGCGCTGCTCGCGCAGCACATCATCGCGACCGAGCCTGATGCCGCAATGATCGTGATCGACCCGCATCGCACCTTGGTTCAGCAGGTTGGACGGTCAATTCCACCCGAGCGCGAGGCTGGAACAGTTTACTGGAATGTGGCCGACCGCGAACGCCCATTTGGCCTCAACTTGATCGACCGCGCCTCACATGGATCAGCGTCTGCGGCACTCAGCGCGTCGGACCTGTTCGCCGACAAACGCATCAGCGACATCATCGATGCATTTCACGAAATCTGGAGTGATAACTGGGGGCCGCGCATGGAGGATTACATGCGCGGCCCTTTGCTGACCCTGGCAGCGGCCAACGAAGCCATGGTGCGCACCCATGCGTTTCAGCAATGGTTGATGAGTGCGCGCACGCATCTTGGTCAGATCAGCGCCCAGATCGTCGGCAAACGCATGGACAAGACGGCGCGCAAGATGCTTGACCATGTGGTGGATGCGTTTGGAATGCAGCCACGCCCAGCGCGACCGGGGCTTGCAGCGTTCTACGATGACCTCGCGCCATTGATGGAAAGGCATATCGAGCTGCGCAAAAGTCTTGATGCCGGCGTGCCTGGCGCGCAGTCCAAATTCCCTGAAAGCGTCGCAGCGTTGTATCTCAAATTGATGATCGAGTTCGACACGGCACACGTGAGCAAAGGCACAGAATTGTGGGAAAGGCTGTATGGCGAACCGCCGCAGCCCTTCCAATACACCATCCTGGATGTGAATCCGCTGTTGATGGGCAGCCGCAATCGCGCCATCGCATTGAGCGGGATCGACCCCGTCAAAGACCGCTACATCCATGATTGGTGGCGCGATTCGTATGACGCCTATCTGGATATGAATGCGCGTCAATTGTTGGAGATGACCACGCCGGTGACCAAGAAACTGAATCGCTTTGCCGCGTCTGATGTGGCTCGCCGCATTTTTGGTCAGCCCAATTCGACCATCGATCTGCCCAGCATCATTCAGACGGGGGGTGTTTTGCTGGTGGATTTGGCTGCCGGCGTGATTGGTCAGGAGACGGCCGCATTGATTGGCTCAACGCTGCTCAACTGGCTCGCCTCTATCTTGTTTGCACAACAGGAAGTGTTGAGCATTGACGCGGGCAAACGCCGCAGCATCTATGTCATCGTGGATGAATTTCAGTCCATCCCCGGCGCGGCCTACACCTTCATGTTGAGCGAGCTTGCCAAATTTGGGGCGCGCTTGTTTCTCGGCACACAGTCGCTCGCGTATCTGGCGCAAATGAACCCCAAGACGCGCGCTGCATGGCTGGCGAACACCAGCACGCTGTTTGTGTTTCGCAGTGGTGCCGAGGACGCCGACCACCTGGCGCCCGAACTAAGCGTGGGAGACGAAGATCGGTTGACGGTGACGCCGGCGGACATTGTCGGCTTGCCCGACTTCGCGTGCTTTGTGCGAGCGCACGGGCCGTCGCGTGAGCCGTATGTGTTTCGGGTGGAAACGCGCAGGGCGGATCAGGGCAGCGACGAAACACTGGCGCGCATCCGTGCGCGTTCGCGTGCGGTGTATGGGCGCGATATGGATGAAGTGGATGCGTGGCTCAACGTGGCAAGTGACTTTCAAGGTGAGCCAAATCTTGTGGCTGCGGCAGCCAGCTTGCACGCGCAACGCCCCAAGCCGCCGGCGTTTGCCAACTCGCTCGCCATGTTGCCCGTCGACAAAGAGCAGGCAGTCCGGCGACTGGCGACAGAGCGCGCCGGCATGCCAGATCTGGGCGCGGCAGATGCAACGCTGCGCGAAGGGCGATGAAAGCATGCCGAACAGCGCGTTGACCCCAGTGGCAACGGCCGTGTTGGTCGAATCTGCGCATCTGCCTTGGGCTTCTATTGGCACATTGGCGATTCGCACAGACCACATGGTTGATATGGTGCGTGACGCTTGTGATGCGCTTATTGCTGCTGGTCACATGCAGTATGCAACGATGGACTTGTCGGTCTACCCCAAACGGCTGTATGCGCCGACGGAGCGCGGTTTGTGTGCCGCTGCTGAAGCCCTCGACATGCACGCTATCGAGTTTGCGCGCCGAGTGCATCTGACCGAGGCGCGGTTTTGGGCGTTGCGGGAGGCTTGGCAAACCGCGCAAGAGGTGAACGCAATCTGTGCGAACACCAAGAGAGCATTAGCGCCTGCATCAGTAGATTGGCTCACGTTTGTGGAACGCCGGCACAAGCGGCGCGCGTTGTTTGTGCATGGCCGGCTTGTCGTGACTACAGGCGAAGGTGTGCGTCCGTTTTATCTGGTGTTGGAACGTGCAGGGTCACCACCCTGGCAGTGGTATCGCATCTTGAAATATTTTCATGTATGGGCTGCGAGAAGCATGGCTTTGTTTCCACCCGTGCTGGTCGTCGCGCAGCGTGCATTGAGTGCCCAAATCATTCTGGGTGTGAATCGCATGGCCGGCGGTGCGCCGCTTTTTGCTACCTTTGATCGTTATTCGGCGTTGAGCGTGGGCCTGTCCGCCTGTGAGTGGCACACCCTGCGCACCGACTGCCAAATTGTGCCGGCCGACCCATTGCAACTGCCCCTGATTTCTGTAGCTGACTACGCGGCGAGCGTGCATCGTGTGCCGCGCGTTGGGTTGTCGAATCGTGCCCTGCCGATTGATGATTGCGTAGCAGCGCAGCCAACAAGCTGGCGTGGATTTAGTTTGGATACATTGCCTGTTGCGCTCAGCCGGCTGCCCGATTTGGATCAGCTCAACGATGCGTCGTGGCACTTGCTGACTTTTTTGGCAGCGCATCCTGTTTGTCCCACCTCGACGCTTGCTAAGTTCAGCGGCATGACCATCGATGAGGCGATCTCCGACCTGCAATTACTCCAGAAGATGGGTTTTGCTGATGTCGTGCATGAAGACCTGCGTGATATGTGTTGGTCTGCGCATCGCATGCAAGGCCGAAGCGAGATTGAACTTGCGCCGGAGTTGCGCCGTGTTCTGTTGGCTGCGCGTAAACAAGATCATGCCCGTGCCGCAGACATCGCTCGCACAACAACTTTGCCTGTTGCCCTTGCGCAAAAACACCTTGCCCAACTGGAGAGTGATGGGTATGTCTGTGCGGTGCAGCGATTGCCAGAACACCAACTGTGGGCAGCAACGGATAGCGCAGTCGGATTGCTGGCCGCGCGCGAGATGGAGCCGGCAGATCGTGCGATACGCCGGCATCATTTCTTTCGCGCGGATCACACCCGCCGCAGCCAACATACGCGCGAAACGTACGCGTTCTTCCAAACATTGCATGGCCACTGCGCGCGGCGCAGCCGTGCCTCTGCCAGCTTTGATGCAGCCGCAAAGGGCGCAGATGAAGGTGTCATTCCATTCTACGAATTGGTGGATTTCGAAAGTGAAATGGCCGCAGCCGCTTGGTATGTCTTTCGCGGGCAGGCACGGTTCTGGCGACCGGATGGCTTTGGCCGGCTTCGAGCTGGACAACATGACACGTCTTTTTGGTTGGAGATCGATGGGACGACGACCACGCGATCTCGCCGCGATGCAGCGTTGTGGGAAGACAAGCTGGGCCGGATGTGTGACTACTCGGCGTCCAACCACTGGCGCATGCGGCATGATGCCTTCCCACGCTTGCTGATTGTTTCCTCGGCTGTCCGTCAACGCGCGGTTGTGGCTGAGGCTTTGGATTCCGCGTCGCGCGCACGCAGCAGCGCAGCGCCGCTCGTGTTCATCACAGGGCATGAGGCATTGGCACAGCGCGGTCCACTTGGCCCCATTTGGTTTCAGGTTTCGCCGGCCACGAGTGAGCCGACCTATGCATTTGACGGCGTCGCACCACGAGTGGTTCAGACGTCATCGTGCCGGCGCAGCTTGCTTGATGATCTTGAACATGCCGCTCGAATTGGGTTGATCGATTTGGTTGCGCGGCAAGCGGAGTAGGAGTCCGTCATGCAATGGCGACTGCAGTACGCGATTGCGATCATGCTGACTGGCGCAGTGCTTGTTACGGCGTGTGGCACGCGCTTGGTTGATCGGACGCCTGCGTGGGACGAAACCGCTGCACGACCGTCGCAAGCACCGTCACCCAATTCCAGTGCGACGATGCACGCATCTGCGCAGCCAACCCCCACAACACCTCGTCCCGCTGAAAGCCAGACTGCGCTGCCCATGGCAGATCTATTGGCGACGCCGCCAACGCGAGTGCACGCACCCTCGGCAACTGCGTATACGCCACCCATGCCACAACCATTCACGCGCGGCGCTGAGCCAACGGAGTTTGGCATCCAGATCAACGCCTGCGACCACGGCTTGGAGGAAACGTTGCCGGTCTTGAAGCGACTGCATGTGCAATGGGTCAAGCTGCAAGTCCGATGGGGCGACATGCAGGCCAGTCGTGACCGCATCGATTGGGCTTGCATGGACGCAGCAATTCCGGCCTTAAGTCGGAACGGTTTCAAAGTGCTCGCCTCCGTCGTCACAGCGCCGGCGTTTCTGCGTTTACTGCCGGGTGTGAATGGGCCGCCCAATAACTTCGACGAATACGCGATTTTTGTGCACACATTCCTGACGCGCTATCCCGGCATGATTCAAGCGGTTGAAGTGTGGAACGAGCCGAATTTGTCGGCTGAGTGGGATTGGCAAATCGACGGTGCCGTGTGTCGCCAGCTTCTTGCCTCAGCCTATGTTGCCATCAAGGCAGCAGACCCCTCAGTCATGGTGATCTCTGGCGCGCTTGCGCCAACGCCGCCCGGCAGCATGGGGACGCATGTGGACGACCGGAGTTTCATTGGGAAGTTTCGGCGCTACAACGGCGACGCCTATACCGATTGTGTTGGTGCGCATGCCAATGGCCCTGTCGGTATAGGCGACTTGCATCGTGTGGCAACCAATTACTTCGAGTGGTTCGACCGCGCCAAGCCGGTCTGCGTCACGGAATTCGGCTATGGCTTGCCAGTGCGGGGGCAAGCCCCGAAGGGCTTCGAGTGGATCATGCGCCACACCGTTGCGGAACAGGTCAGCACGTTTGCAGATGGCTTTGCCTGGGCAAAATCATCCGGCTTTGTGCGTTTGGTCATCGTTTGGAACCTGGACTACTGGGGATCGCCAAGTGATCCAAATGCACCCTATGCGCTGATGCGGCCCGATTGGGAAAGTCCTGCATTAGCGCGAATTGCCCAACTGCTCAACAACCGCCCCTGAACACAATCGCCAGCGTGTTCGTAATCTCCATGCTTCCAACCTTATCGTCTCTGATAGTTCATCGGCACTCAGTCTCACGCGTGAGATGCACGAACCACCCCAAAAAACCATCTCTAGAAATCTCATATTTTCTTGATGGCTCATTTGCCTACCATCTTGCGTGCTGAAAGGCTATTTTGTGGAGGTGAATGTGACTCAGAATGTCAGTGAATGGATGCGCCTGCTCCGGCAGCGAGGGCGTGCGGACAACGATGAAGTCGAAGCGCACGTCGTTAAAACGGCACCAGCAATCCAACCAGAGGAAGAATCGTCGCGATCTTCGTTGCCCATGCAAGATTCAGTGGGTGATTCCGTGACCAGCGTTTCTCCGTCATACATCATCGTAGATTCCGCAAGCAGGACAACACCATTTTCAAAAAGTTATCGGCTTGCGTCGATTCCGGTTGACCAAATTCAGATCGACCCTCACCAGCCGCGCCGAACACTTCCGGACGATTTACGCGATGCGTGTGCGCAAGGCCGGCTCACTCCCCGCCAGGCGTTGCTTGAACTTTGCCGGCGGGCGCAAGATGGTGATGCGGTGATCGGGCTGCGCGTGAAACAGCTGCGCGAACTGGCAGACAATATTCGCGAAGTTGGGTTGGAATATCCGCCGAAGGTTGCCAAAGCCAACACACAAGACGGCACGGTCATCTACCGGATTGTTGATGGTGAGCGCCGCTTTTGGGCTTGGTTGTTGTTGCTGGCTACTGCTGACGATGCTGAAAGCATCCATCGGCAATCCATCCCCGCAATGGTCGAAGATGATGACGCCAGTGCAGAACAGATACTGAGATCGCAATGGGCGACCAATTTGCATCGTGAGCATGTGCCGGTAGTGGATATCGCTGATTACGTGCTGTTTGTCCGCGACACCTACGCGTCACGGTTGCAATTGGACCCACAACCGTGGTTGGAGACCCTCGGCGCAGAAGGTGCAGCCATGTCGGTGCCAAGCGCCGTGTTGGCGCTGACCCGTCGGGAAATCGCCACGGTGATGAGCAAGCAAATGAGTCGCGCCACGCTGTTTCGTTACCTCGCCATCGCCGAGAAGATGTGCACGGATGTTAAGGCTATTGCGCGCGTGCGGCAGTTTGGGCTGCGCCAATGTGAATGGCTATCTCGGCTCAGCCCAACGCAACAATTCGAAGCAGCGCAGCGCATGAAGCCCGTCGATCAGGATTGTGAAGACGATACGCCTGAAGCAGACGCAGATGGACGCACGCGCATGACGGGGGCAGGCCGGCCACGGTTGCTGGATGGGCGTATCACGCTACTCGTCCGCGTGGCCGGCGAAGTTGTCAAGGAGAAAGAGATCAATCTTCGCAAGGCGGATGCGGTGAAGTTGCAAGAACTTCGCCTGGCGACGACCGATGCCATCGACGCACTTCACGGCTACGTGCGCTTGATTGACCGCAGCCTGCACACCGGCACATCAAAGGATGCGGAGTCATAGCTTCACAGAAGCCACCCACGCCCGCGAAAAAAACGCACGCAATCGCGCCTCAGTCTTTCCCAAAAGGAGTGTGTATCGTGAATGTGACGCTTCCCTTGCCTTGGTTGCCTGTGTTTGCGTTGGGATTGAGCCTCAGCGCAAACGTGGGCGCTGAAGTGCTGCTTGGGATGGAGATGCGCCGGCCCTATCGATCATTGAATCTTCGCCGGCGCATGTTGCGCCTAGCGCGGTGGGTTGCGTGCAGCTTGGGTTTCCTTCTCCTTGCGTGCTTCAACGCTTCAGCGATTGTCTTGATCGCATTTGCCTTGTTCAGCGTGACGGCATCCACTGACCTTGAGACACAGCGCATCCCGCCGGATGGATTCATCTATGGCGCTGTCTCGATATTGATCGCGCTGGCGTTCATCACTGGCGGCCTGACAAGCCTGCGCGACATTGTCGTTGCCCAGGCGATGTGCTTTGTGGTCATGGTGCTGGCCGTGGCCTTTGCGCGGGCAGCCAGCCCGGGCGATATCAAGGTATTGATGCAATATGGCGCAACATGTGGCAGTCTGCCCGTTGTGATCGGCGGCTTGCTGGCGGAAACCGTCCTGCGACTTGGGCTGCTCGTTTGCATCATCGGGCGTGCCATGCGAATGAAAGATGATCGGCGCGGCGCAATCACGCGCGGTCTCCACGTGCGCCTGCCGCACGCACCCGTTGCCTGGGTTGGCGTGTTGGCGGCGCTGATTGCGCAGGGCACGGGGTGGATATGAACGCAACTCAATGGGGCTTGGTGCTCACCCTTCTGACAGGGTTTGCCGCCGGCGCTGCGGCAACGGCGTTGGACGAGCGGCAGATGCTTGTTGCCGTAGTCGGGACGCTGACCCTTCAAGTGTTGGCAATTGCGGCTTTTTTGCGCGGTGCGCGCCGGCGTCACCCGAAGCGACACCGGGGTCGCGCAGACGCACACGAAAATCGGTTGACTGCGACAGCGCCGGCTAATACGATGACTGCACCACATACCGACAACAATCAAACAGGAAATGAGACGTAAAAAAAGCGGGTTCCAGCCGCCTTTCAAACGTTGTATCGCCTGAGTGCCTCACTCAGGCATTTTCTTTTCCGCTTGCGTATGGAATCGGTCTGCAGGTTCAAGGTTTCCCATGCAAGGAGGTGATCGTGTAAACAGCCTGTTGAATGAATACGCAAGGTTCCACACCCTGCCAGCAGTCATGCGCATTCTATGTGCGTGATGATGGTTTTCTCCACGGATTGATTGGTTGTTTGACAGTAGCGTTTGACGACCTCTGCAAAGACAGCGGTCATCAAACAAAAAAGCGCCCGACATCCTGTCCCACTAAGAACGTGATGCCGAGCGCACACAAATGTGTATGAATACTGTATTCCCAAAATCCAGCGTCGTCAACGATTCAGATCGCGACAGGCTTGCCCAATTCAGTCCCTCATCGCAGCAGCAGCAAGCGATTGAAGCTGAAGAACCGACGCTGATCGAAGCGCCACCCGGCACCGGCAAGACCAGTGTGCTTGCGTGGCGTGTTGCGCACATGGTTGAGCGCGGCATCTCGCCGTTCTCCATTCTGGCCGTCACTTTCAGTGTGCGGGCCGCCCGAGACTTGCGCGAACGGCTTGAGGCGACATTGCCACCCGATCAAGTCCGCTTGATTACGGTGGCCACATTTCACGCGCTGGGCTTGCGCATCATCCGCGAATCCGGCCATCTGCTCGGCTATATGCGCGAAGACAAAGGCAGAATGCCGAAGGTTGCCAAACCGGAGCGCGCACGCGCGGTGCTCAAACAGGTGCTTGCAGACGCACAGAATACGCCGTTATTCGGTCATGACGCTCACGCTGCGCTCGTTAGTACGCACTTGAAACTGGACGAGTTGATTGACGTGATTAGTCTGGCAAAAGCGCAGGGGCGAACGCCAGAGGCGTATGCGCGTGTTGCACGTGACCCGCTTAACTGCGCCGTTGCGTGGACTTACAGCGCCTACCAGTCAAAGCTCAAGCAGGACGGATGGGTTGATTTCGATGACCTGGTGTTGCAACCGCTGTGCCTGTTTGAGCAGGATGAAGAAACGCGTCGCTATTACCAATCGCGCTGGCAGCATGTGCTTGTGGATGAATATCAAGACACAAGTGCCGCGCAGTATGCGCTGGTGCGTCTCATCAGTGGTGAAGACCAGAACATCACCGTGATTGGAGACCCACGCCAGTCGATCTATGCCTTTCGTGGCGCGCTGGGCGCAGAGGGATTTGATCGCTTTCGCAGCGACTATCCACGCGCACTGCACTTGCATCTGTCCGACAACTTCCGCTCGACGGCAAACATCGTCGGCGCTGGAGAGGCGATGTGGGGCAAACACGTGCGGCACGCAACGGCCGTGCGTCCCTCTGGCGCGCCAATCTTTTTGTTGCCCACAGGCAGCGAGTTTCAGGAAGCGCAGGTGGTCGTTGAGCAAATTCTTGATGCGGTCGCCGCCGGCTTTGCTCGCTTCGAGGACTGCGCCGTGCTGTGTCGCACCAATGCCCAGGTGCGCCTGCTTGAGAGGCATTTGCTCCAACACAAAGTGCCTTACGTCATCGTGGGCGAGCGCGCACTGCTTGAGCATGCCGAAATTCAGGGCGTGCTGGCCTGCCTGCGGCTGGCGCTGGCATTCACAGACGATGCCGCTGCATTCAACGATGCGCTGAGCGCCTTTGGATGGCTGCCGGCGCGTCTGCGTAAAACGCTGTGCGGCGATGAGCCGGAAATGTTGGCGTCATTCCTGTTTGATCCAGAGCGTATGTCCCTTTTGTCCGATGAAGATCGCGCGCGTGTCACGCAGGTTCATATTGCGCTGTTGGACCTTGCGGAGCGCAAAGATGCGCCGCCAGCTGATGTTATTGCATGGGTGCTGGATGAGGTCGGCCTGGGTTACCGGCGAATCATGGCCGCCAAAGCCGATGGCACAGCGCGAATCGAACGTGTTGCTGAGTTGATGCGGATGGCACGCGGACACAACACACTTGCATTGTTTTTGAACGAAATTGACGCGCTGAGTGGATATGACCCGCTTGTGACAACAGGCCGTGATCGCGTTCAACTGATGACGCTGCACGCGGCAAAAGGCTTGGAGTTTCGGTTGGTGTTTTTCGCCGGCATGGAGGAGGGGCTGGTCCCGCATCACCTGTCTGCGCAAACCGAGCGCGGCCTCTTGGAAGAGCTGAGGCTGGCCTATGTGGGTGTGACGCGCGCGGCGGACTTGCTGTGCCTCACGTTTGCGCGCTCGCGCAATGGCCGGCGCGTCATGTCGTCACGCTGGCTGCGCGGGTTGCCCCATGTCGAAATGCTCCACCCGCCTGATTGGGCTGCGTTGGCACAGATGACTGCACAAAAAGGCTTGAATCCAGCTTCTGCATTCGTAAGCTCAAAGGAGGTGTCAGCATATGAACATGGACATACATGAAAGCCTTGCAGCGAAAATCAAGCACGATGTGCCCTTGCTAAATGTGGTCGGCGAGTATGCCGGCGAGATCAAACAACACGGAAAGACACATGTGTGCCGGTGCCTGTGTGGTGAGAACAGTGATCGCAACCCCTCGTTCATGCTTTACGACGATCACTACCACTGCTTCGCCTGCAACCGCCACGGCAGCGTGATTGATCTGATCATGCTGGTGGAGCAACTCGACTTCAAGGCTGCGCTCGCATTCCTATGCCGGCGCTACATGTCCAGCGAAAGTCGCGATATTCAACCGCATCGCGTCGTGAGACGACCTGATCCATCGCCCAGAAAAGTTGTAAGCGATGAAATCAAATCGCTTTTGGACACGGCGACTCAACATCACCAGGCGACACTTGTGAAAACGCCGGACGTGCTGCACTTGCTGCACCAGCGCGGTCTCACTGACACAACCATTGCGCAACTGAAGCTGGGATATGCGTGTGGCGACCTTGGTCCAGCTTTGTTTGCGCAGGGCACTGACTTGACGCTGGTTGCGCGCGCCGGCTTGCTCTCAGCACGCGGCGAGTTTCTGCGCGGACGCATCGTGTTCCCCGTGCTGGATGCACAAGAGCGGACGGTGTGGATGATCGGTCGGGCGGTCAGCGATGGTGATGCGCCGAAGTATCTGGGTCTGCCGGAAGGCGCGGTGTTCAAACAACCCATGGTGAGGGGCATTGCGCGACGCGGCACGATCTGGGTGGAGGGTGCATTCGACTTCGCCGCGCTGGTGCAATGGGGACTGGATGCAGATTACCTGCTCATTGGAATGCTGGGCACGGCATGCGAGTCCATTGTTCAGGCACTGCTGCCGCAGTTGTCCCCGCACGCCATCGTATGCACCGATCAAGACCTGGCCGGCAAGCAGGCAGCACTCAAACTGGCCTTGCTGTTGCGGGAACACGGTGTGCAGCCGGTTGTGCTGGCAGATATCGAACGACACCAGCTTGTTTCAGCGTGGGTGACCCGCGCGCAACACAAGCCCCATCTTTCTGAACACGAACGCGCAAAGCTGACGCGCGGCCAAAGTGAACTGGCAGTTGTGAACACGCTGATTGAGCAATGCTTGATTCGCTGGGTGCGCTGGGGCAACCGAGTAAAGGACCCGGGCGATCTGTGTAAGATGGTTGAGCGTGGGCGGCAATGGTTTCTCGACGCCTTGACTGACTAACGCGCATATCCCCATTCGTTTGCTTCACAACGCCGGCCCTCACCGGCGATTTTCTTTTCCCTTCATTCTCAGTTTAAGCCATATGCTCTGTATACTGCACAGCATATGGCTAAATTGAAAGGACGCCTTGACATGCCCATGTTTGTAAATCGCAAGCAGGAGCTTGCGTTCCTCAACAAAGCCATTCGTTTTGAGCGCGGCGAGCGCGGCCAGATGCTGTTGCTGTATGGCCGACGGCGCATTGGCAAGACGCGTTTGCTCAACCACTGGGCGCAGCAAGCGCAACTGCCCTACACCTACTGGGTGGCCGAGCGCGAGCCGGCTGCGCTGCAACGCCGGCGCCTGTTCGCGCGCATTCTCGGTGCGGATGACCCGATGAGCGCGCCGGCGTTTGCGACATGGTCGAGTGTGTGGCAGGCCGCCATCCCCATCTTCCAGTCCACACCGCAAGGGCGCATCCTGATTCTCGATGAACTGCCCTATGCGATTGAATCAGAGCCCAGCCTGCTTACTTCGCTGCAACACGCATGGGATCAGCAGTTGCAGCACATAAAGATCGCGATTGCGTTGTGCGGCTCGCATGTGCGCACAATGGAAATGTTGCAAGGCCACGCGTCGCCGCTGTTTGGCCGCATGACCGGTCAGTGGCAGGTCGAGCCGTTGCCGTTCTCGGCGCTCAAAGATTTCTTCCCTTCGTGGAGCGCAGAGGAACGCGTCGCGCTGTATTCCATCGTCGGCGGCGTGGCGGCGTATCTGGACTGGCTCCATCCAGACTTGTCGCTCGTTGAGAATCTGCGTCAGGTGATCTTCGCGCGCGGCAGTATGTTTAGCAGCGAGCCGATGATCCTGCTCTACGACGAAGTGCGTGAGCCGGCGTCGTATCTGGCGATCCTCAAAGCCATCGGCACAGGCCGGCATAGTTTGGATGAGATCAGCAACGCCTGTTTGATCGACAAGGCGAATCTGTCGAGCTATCTCGACCGTCTGCAGGACATGCGTCTGATCGAACGACGCATCCCCGCGACCGTGCGGCCGGCCGAACGCAGCCGCTCGCGACGCGGGCGCTATCACATGCGTGACCCGTTCATGCGCTTCTACTTTCGCTTTGTTGCCCCATTTGCCGAGCAGCCGGCGCTCGAGACCGATGCGGCGGTGAACTATGCTCGACAAGGCCTGCGCGCACACGTCGGCATGACAACCTTCGAAGAGTTGGCGCGCGAGTGGGTGCGGCAACGCGGGCGCGCCGGTCAGTTGCCCCTGACGCCGGATGTGGTCGGCAGTCACTGGACGCGCACTGCGCAAACAGATGTGGTGGCGATTGACTGGAATCACAAGCATGTGCTGGTGGGTGAATGCAAATGGGGCACGGACGATGTAGACCTCAAGGTGCTGCGCGGGTTGCAAGATGAAAAGCTCCCAGCCGTGTTGAAAGATATGCCAGATGGCGGCGAAGGTTGGCGCGTGACAACGATGCTTTTCTCGCGCACCGACGCCACATCGGCAGCCAAGACGCGCCTTCGTGAAATCGGCGGGTCGGTTGTGACGTTGTCCCAGCTCGACCGTGAATTGGGTGAAGCGTGAATCTACGCGCAATGAGTGCGATGGCCTGACTGCCAACCGCATTCGTCAATCCTGTTCAAGCATCGCACGCGTGTGGGCGTGCGATGCTTTTTTCACGCCAGCAATGCAATCCAGCCACCGCTGTTCACATGACGCCCGTATTGAGGAGGTGATCGCTTGATGAGGTAGTGCCCGTTCTCGCTCTTGCAACTGAATCGTTCGCATGATTTTGCCGCGCACTTGGAACGCCCAAGTGCGCGGCGTTGTTTTTCCTCGCGTGCTTCATGCGAGGAAAGGAGATGAAAGGAGATGAAAGACATGAACGTGATGACCTTGCCCAATGTTGCGCTGCCGCCGGCGGACACCAGTGTCGCGCTCGCCCAAGCAACACACAAGCGAAAGTGCTACCCCTGGAACGACTGGGGCCGGCGCTTGCCCTACGCTGATCTTCTCAACAGCGGCGCGGCTTGCATCGATACCTGGGCCGACCCAGCCTTCATCGCGCCAAACACCGGCATCGCCGGCCTGTGGCTGCGCGCCGAGGTGTGGCTGCATCCCGACGGCACGGCATACCGCGCGGTGCTCGATGCGCGCGGCACGGTCGTCGTGCCGCCGCTGGAGTGCTGCCCGCGTCCGCACGATCTGCCTGAAGGGATTCTTTTGCCGATGACGCTGATGCCGCCGGCGCTCTTTGCACACGCGCCTGTCCCCGTGGAGGTGACGCCATGAAACGCTCGCCCTTGCAAGAGCGCGAACTGCGTCTGCTCACGCTGTTCCTGACGCACGCCGAGATCGCGCAGATCAAGCAAGCCCTCGACGATGGCAAAAAAGTCGAGAAGATCGAGACCGAATTCCTCGACCCGCCACCCGAATACGTCGCCATCGAAGTCGACGGGAAGGAGGTGTGCCGCATCAACGGTTTTTGACCCCTCATCCCCTCATCTCCCCATCTCCCTCCGCTCTCCGTTCTCCGTTCCTTGTTCTTTGCCAGCGCCCCAGGCACTCACTCACGAGCCGCTTGGGGCGCTGCGCGTTTTCCACGAGGTGAACCATGTTTCGCAACCCCAAAAAAGAACAGCGCGACCAGCAGACCAAGCAGAACATCGCCGCGCTGCTGCGCAAGAAGAGACTCATTGCCCTGCGCCGGCGCGATGGGCAGATCGTCATCGTTCCCAGTGAGCGCGCGACGTCCGAGCAATTGGACAACGCGCTCGACCCCGAAACCGTCATTCGCCGCGAAGGGTTGTTCGACCCGTCGCGCAACTGAGGTGTGCCATGTCTTTTGCATTCAGTGAGTCCGAATGGCTGAGCGACCAGATGACCCATGCCCGTTTCATGCGCCTGCTGCACGACCCCGACACGCGCGTGCTGGCAATGAAAGAGACCACCAACAGCTACGGCGAGTTTCTGTTCGTCACACTGGCCGGCATCCTGCCATCGGTCACGCGACCCACGCTCGCCGGCGATGGGCGATTGGTCGTGACGTTCTGGGGACTGGGCTTCCACGATGCGCGCGAGTGCTACCTGCTCGACCTGTGGCGCTTTCACGAAGCACAACTCGTTGACGAAGGTGCGCCGGCGTTGAACAAGGTGACGTGCCTGCAACAGATTGAAGCGCGCCGCCGGCAGTGTGAGACCGACGCGGCCAACACGCCGGCGCCATCGAATCGCGCGGCGGCATTTGCCTTCTTCGCTGAGATGGGCGATGAAGACGGCGCGCTGGCCGAGCTCGAAGACCTCGAAGCGCTCGGCGTCGATGTGGAGGGACTGTTCGATGAGTGACGTCGTCACATCCCCTTCAGACAAATCATTGCCACAACCCGCCCAAAGCAGTTGGGTGATCTACGACGAGCCATGCGCCTTGCCGATGTCGGAACGCCCGCAGGCGCGCATCCTGCGCGACGGGCCGGCGGTGTGCAGCACGCTGGAGTTGCTACAAGTCGTCATCGGCGGGCCAAAGGCCGAGCGCGCCGCGCGGTCGCTGCTGGACGGCTGTCAGGACCTGCGCGGCATCGCACGCCACTCGGTGCATGAACTCGCCGGCATGGCGCACGGTCTGGGGCAGGGCAAGGCCGCACAGCTCAAGGCCAGCTTTGAGTTGGGCCGGCGTTTGTTCGCGGTGACCGACACGCCGCGTCCGCAGATCAAGACGCCGGCGGACGCCGCGCAGTTGTTCATTTCCATCCTGTCGCTGCTCGATCAGGAAGAAGTGCACACGATGCAGCTCGACACGCGCAATCGCGTGATCTCGATCACGGTCTTGTATCGCGGCTCGCTGAACTCGGCGAGCATGCGCGTGGGCGAGGTGTTCAAGGAGGCGGTGCGTGTGAACGCTGCGGCCATCGTGATCAGCCACAACCATCCCTCTGGCGACCCGTCGCCCAGTGCCGAGGACATCACGGTGACGAAGACACTGGCGAACGCCGGCAAGCTCTTGGACATCGAGCTGCTCGATCACATCGTGGTGGGCGGGGTGCGCTACGTGTCGATGAAGGAGCGCGGGCTGGGCTTTGAAGGTTGACGCTCATTGATCCGACGACAACTTTCTTTCGTTCCTTTTGTGCAACGCCGGCATCTGCGTGAAAGCGAATGCCGGCGTTGTGCGTTTTCTGAGGAGAAACATGAACCTGTTACCGCAACACATTCGCCAGCAGTTGCCGAAGCTGTATGCCACCGAGCATGTCAAGCCGGCGGACAAAGTATCGGTCGTGCGTTTGTTTACACCCGACTCCAGCTGGTTGTGGCACATCGTCGAATTCGACGGAAAGGACACGCTGTTCGGCTTCGTCATCGGTCTCGAAGCCGAATGGGGCTACATCAGCCTGAGTGAACTGGAATCCGTGCGCGGGTCGATGGGACTGAGTGTTGAACGTGACCGGTATTGGCGGCCCAAGCCGATGCGCGCAGCCGAGCCGGCGCATTTCGGCGAGGAGGATCGCGATGGTTAGCATATGTGCTGAAACTTCGTCATTCCCAACATCGGCATCTGCTTCAACATCCCATTCAACACTTCCACAATCCGCACAGCAACTCCTTCGATGTTTCAACGATCAAGCGGCCGCGGAGTGTCTTGGCTTCGCTGCCGACGGCGCACTGCTGGTGCTGCTGGATGCCGTCGGCCACAAGACGGCTTGCAAGTCGCTGTGGGCGACCGTGGTCGGTGGCGCACGCAGGCCGTTTGGCATCAGCGGCGGGGTGAGCGTCGCCGGCGGTGAGGCAAAACAGGATCGCTACCTGGCGTTCTGGACCGAGCTGCCCGAGCACAACGCGCACAACCTCGTGGTGTGCCATGAACGCTTTCTCGTTGCCACGACCGACCCGAAGCATGTGCGTCCGTTCTACCTCGCACTCTCAAAGAGCGTTGAAGCGCAAAGCGTTGGAACGCAGAGCGGAGGAACGCAGAACGAGGACAGTGATCTGCCAGCGAGCCTTGCAGAGCGCTTTGCCGCAATGCTGAATCAGGCGCTCGATCTGCCGGTGCTGCCGCAGTGGGCCGGCGTGCTGTGGCACACGGGCTTGCGTGCGGACTTGATTGAACCCATCACCGCCGGCGGCGACATTGCCGCAGCATGGAAGGTGCAGCCGGACAGCGAATCGTGGAGCGAGACACTGCGCGATGCGCTCGAAGCCGGCGACATCGTCATCCCCGAGTGCGACATCCAACCCACTGACATTCGAACAAAAGAGATTGAACCAACCGCTGTTCAACCCACAACCATGAGACATGCTGACATGCAACGGAGGTGAATCATGCGACTCGCAGGACAGGAGAAGATGGGCTACTACCCCACGCCGGCGACCCTACTGGCCCATATCGCTTCCTACTTAGCGGCTGATCCCGCCGGCGCACCGCGTTTGCTCGACCCATGCTGCGGCGAAGGCGAAGCGCTGGCGCACCTCGCTGCAGCACTCAACGCAAGCGAAGCGTGGGGCGCAGAATTGTCGCCGCAGCGTGCAGAGATCGCAGCGCGCGTGCTGAGCAATGTGCACCGTTGCGCGTGGCAAAGCTGCCGTGTGGGGCGGGGCAGCGTGAGCCTGATCTTGTGCAACCCGCCCTACGATGACGACCCCCTCACGCACACGCGGCTGGAGCAGCAGTTTCTCGAAGACGCATTGCCGGCACTGTGCGCCGGCGGGGTGATCGTCTACATCATCCCGCAGCGCCAACTCGGCAACCCCGCCATCGCGCGCCGGCTTGTCGCCACGCTGGAGCGCATCACGGTCGCGCGCTTCCCCGAACCAGAGTTCGATGCGTTTGAGCAGGTGGTGGTGTTTGGCGTGAAGCGCACGCGCTACACCGCGCCGGCGCAAGAGGGCATCGACCGCATCGCGCAATTGGCAAACATGTCACCCGATGCGCTGCCCGTGCTAACGACACAGACCCTGCCAGTGTATGTCGTGCCGCCGGCGCCGGCACATGACGTCGATGGCCGTGTTCCAAGCTTTCGGAGATTGCACTGGGAACCCGAAGATTTGCTCGCTGCCGCACAAGCACAAGGCGTGCGATCAAGGAGTCGCGCCTGGCGCGATGCGGTGAACGCCGTGCATGCCGACATCGTCGTGCATCCAGCGATGCCGTTGAAGAAAGGTCACATTGCAATGCTCATGACCGCCGGCTTGATGGGCGTGATGACGCTGGAGCGCAAATGTGAAGACGAAACAGCCGAGCGCATCGTCGCCAAAGGGTGCGTGATCAAGACGCAGATCACACACACCGAAGCCGTGTTCGATGCGCATGGCAACGCCGCCGGCACCAAGACCGTGAGCAAGGACATGTTCAGCACGCGCGTATGCACGCTGGATGCGCAAGGGCAACAGGAGATCATCTCTGACGAGGCCGGCCTGGGGCAGTTCATGACGGCCTTCGGTGAGCAACTGGCGCAGCAGGTGATCGCGAAGCACCGGCCGGAGTATGACCTGCAACCGACAGCAACCGAGTGGCAAACCGTGAGCCGGCTGGCGTTGAACATGCGTTTGCCCGGCCGGCGCGAGGGCGGACTGTTGCCGGCGCAGAAGCACGTCGCGATTGCCGCCGCGCGCGTGATGCGCAAACGACGATGCGCCATCATCGCCGGCGAAATGGGCGTTGGGAAGACCGTGATGGGCTGTGCGGCTGCCGAGTTGCTCAACGCCTACCCGTGTGTCGTGGTGTGTCCGCCGCACTTGGTCAGGAAGTGGGTGAAGGAGATCGAGCGCGCGATTCCGGGCGCAGTCGCGCGCATTGTCAACTGTGTTGTGAAAGGCAATGAGAGAGGCTTTGAGAAAGGTCTTGAGAAAGGTCTTGAGAAAGGTCTTGAGAAACCTTTTGAGAACCGGTTTGAGCAGGAGAATGAGAAACGATTTGAGAAGGATCGTTTTCTTTCTCAAACGAATGGTTCCGACTCACCAGACGAAGACGATGTTCATGTGGAGAAATATTCCATCATGGACTTCGTGCGTGACTGGCGCGCCGGCAGACTTGGCGAGAAGGCATTCGCGATCATCAGCCGCGAGCGCGCCAAACTCGGCAGCGGCTGGGCGCCGGTCGCCGGCGTGCGCAGGCAATATCTGCGCGACGAAGGCGCATGGATCGAATTCTTGTGCGACCCCGATACCGGCGCGATCCTGCTCGACGACGCCGGCGCGCAGTTGCGCAACGATGCTGCATCGTGGCGATATCTCGCGGCCAAACAGCGCTTCAGCCAGACCGACACCGTGAAAGGCTGGGAACTCGTCGAAGGCGAAAGTGGCGTGAACAAGCGCACAGGCACGTGGGGCCGGCGGCAGGTGCGCACACCGCTGTTCACGCAGGGGCAGGGCACGGGCAGCCTGCGTGATGCGTCATGCGTCAACATCAATGACCCATTACATCAAGCACCGGGTGAAGACCTGTCGCAGCGCGTCGGCTTCCGGCGCTACCCGCTGGCGGCGTTCATCCACCGCAAGCTGCGCGGCTTCTTCAAGCTGCTCATCGGCGACGAGATGCATCAGTTCAAGGCCGCGCGCAGCGATCAGGCCATCGCCTTCCACCAGATCTCGCGCGCCTGCCGCTGGACGCTGGGTCTCACAGGGTCGTTGTTCGGCGGCAAAAGCACGTCGTTGCTGCATCTTGCGCATCGCACCTCACACGACGTGCGTGAGGACTTCGGTGTCGATGACGAGCGCAGATGGGCGCAGCAGTTCGGCGTGCTGGAGACCACGCGCTGGGATGGCAACAAGAACGCCGGCGACGAAACGAGCGAAGACGGCGCCTACAGCGGTTACAGCCGTGAACGGGTGCAGGTGCGCGAGTTGCCCGGCATCAGCCCGGGCATCGCGCGCTACCTGCTGCCGCATGTGGTGTTCGCGCGCATCGCCGATCTGGGCTACGAGTTGCCGCCTTACGAAGAGCGCGTGGCGCGGCTGGACATGACGCCGGCCCAAGCATCGCAGGTGCATGGCGACGTCTACGACCCGCGCAGCAACACCGGCTGGCTCTACCAGCGCATGCTGGATGCGCTCAAGGCCGGCGACAACAGCCTGCTGGGCGTGTGGCTGCAAACGGCGCTGGCGCGACCCAACAGCGCCTTTCGCATGGATGACGTCACGAGAGTGCTGAAGCAGACACCGATCAACAGCGTAGACACCAACGCCGGCGACAACATGCCCGACATCACCGTCGCCTCCGAGCGACGCAAGCTCTTGCGCAAAGGTGGCGCGCGCGTGACGCTGATGCAACTGAAGCCTGTCATCGCTGCAAGCGAGTGGTTGCCAAAGGAAAAGTGGTTGATGGACTACTGCCAAAGTGAAGTGTTGCGCGGGCGCAAGGTGCTGGTGTATGTGCGCCAGACCGGCACCCGCGACATCCAGCCGCGACTGGCGGAGGCGCTGCGAACCGCTGGCCTGCGACCGAAGATTCTCCGGCCGTGTGTGCCGCCGGAGCGCCGCGAAGCGTGGGTGCGCGAACACACGAAAGACATCCAGGTGCTCATCACGAATCCAAAGCTGACAGAAACCGGTTTGGACATGATCATGTTCAGCAGCGTGGTCTACGTAGAACTGGATTACAGCCTTGTGCGCCGCATGGCGGCATGAATGATTGCGCGAAACGCGCCGCAGGTTGAGGAGAAACCTGTGAAGTTCGCCGACTAACCGAAAGGGGAAACCTGGAACGGAACCATAGCATGTCGGAAAAGGGAGTGGCCGGGAAGCCGTTTACCGGTGGATGACTCCCCAGACTTGGGTGACATGGGTAAGGCTGAATTGCTTGAAGTCCAGTGGCAAGTTGGAGACTAGTCCTCCCTCGACACAACGGTTGAGGTCGAGCCTGAGCAACAGCATCTTGTAAAGGCGAGAGATGCGAACTCCTTTTGCTCAGAACAGGGTCAATGAGACCGCTCACGCCACGAACGGACACCCTATATCACTCTGACGTCATTCATGACCTTACTGCGGGATCACCTGCAAGGCGCGAGCCTGATGGTGACGGAGACCTCATAGTAGTCGGTGGTGTCACGACCACCCACGGCGATTGGGAAAGCCAATCACAGGGCGAAGGAGGTCAGGAATTCAGCTTGTGAGAAAGAAGTGAGGTATGCGCAATGCAAAACGCCGAAACGATTCTGCAAGCCATTCGCAAGATGGGAGAAAAACGTATTCCATTAACGCGGGTGTATCGCTGTCTGTTCAGTGAGGACTTGCTTCTCGTTGCATACGACAACATCGCCCGCAACCGAGGTGCGCTGACAAAGGGAACCGAAGATGATACCGCTGACGGTATGAACCTGACACGCATCCGCACGCTCATTAGAGCACTGCGACAAGAGCAATTCAAGTTCAAGCCGTCACGGCGCGTCCAGATCCCCAAAGCAAAGGGTGGAACCCGACCGCTGAGTGTCCCCAACTTCACCGACAAACTGGTGCAGGAAGCACTGCGTTTGATCCTGAACGCCTACTACGAGCCGCGCTTTCGCGACAGCTCGCACGGGTTCAGGCCAGAACGCGGATGCCACAGCGCACTGACTGCCGTGTCGAAGTTCAAGGGCACGACGTGGTTCATCGAAGGCGATATTCGGGGCTGCTTTGACAACATCGACCACATGGTGTTGATGCGCATGCTTGCGCGTGACATCCAAGATGGACGGTTGTTGAATCTGATCCGAATGAACCTTGATGCAGGATATGTGGAGGACTGGCAATACAACCGGACTTACAGCGGCACGCCGCAAGGCGGGGTGCTGAGTCCATTGCTCGCCAACATCTACCTGAACGAATTGGATACATTCATTGAAGATGAAGTGATTCCACGATACACGCGCGGAGAGAAGCGACGGGCGAACAACGAATACTACCGTCTGGGGTATACCATTCAATGTGCGCGAAAGGCCGGTGACAACGCCAACGTTCGTAAACTCGAACAACAGCGTCGGCGCTTGCCATCGCAAGACACACAGGATGCAGGCTTCAGACGGTTGAGATATGTGCGCTACGCCGACGACTTTCTGCTGGGCTTCATCGGCTCCAAAGCTGAAGCGGAGGCAATCAAAGCTGAGGTGGGCGTGTTTCTGAAAGAATCCCTACATCTGGAGATGAATGACGCCAAGACGCTCATCACCCACGCGCGAACAGAGCACGCACGGTTTCTGGGATATGCGATCAGTGTGTATCACGCAGACGACAAGCTTTCCACTCGCACCGGCACACCGACGAAGACTCGCGGTGTGAACGGATGTGTCCGATTGGGCATCCCATTCGGACGGGTTGATGAGTTTGCACAACGCTACATGCGAAACGGCAAGCCCATGCACGAGGGCGAACTGATTCACTACTCCGATGCTGAAATCGTGGAAGTGTTTCAGCAACGCTTTCGTGGCGTGGCCGAATACTACAAATTCGCTGCGGATCGCAGAGTGTTGAGCAAACTCAAATACGTGATGGAAGTGGCGTTGACCAAGACGCTGGCGAACAAGCACAAAAGCACGGTCACCAGCATCTACCGAATGTATGCGAGAAAGCGCGCAGTCAACGACAGCGTTTACAAGACGCTGGAAGCGGACGTGCCAACCAAGCACGGCGCACGCACCGTTTACTGGGGCGCAATCCCTCTGAAAGTGGTCAAACCGGGCACAGAAGCCATTGACGACAACATCCGGCGGCGCAACAGTCCACTGAGCACACGAACCGATCTTGTGCGCCGATTACAAGCTGGGGAGTGCGAGGTGTGTGGGTCGCAGGAACCCTGCGATGTGCATCACATTCACAAACTGGCTGACCTGCGTCGGCGCTGGCAAGGTCGCAAAGAGAAACCGGAATGGGTGAAACGCATGATCGCACTGCAACGAAAGACGCTGATTGTCTGCCCGCGATGTCATGCTGATATCCATGCGGGCAGGCCGCTCCAACGCAAGCGGATGATGAATTCTGGAGAGCCGGATGATGCGAAAGTATCAAGTCCGGTTCGGAGGGAGGATGATGGAAAAGTGCCCAACACAACTGGGTAACTCGCCAGCTTCCTACCCTACTACACCCTGTGGCAGTCGATGCGGCGAGTATGGCGGCTGGGGCAGACGCAGCCGGTGACGGTGACGTTCCTGTCATATCGCGACACGCTCGAAGACCTGGCGTTGAAGCTGATGGGGCGCAAGCTGTATGCCGCACAGATGTTGTATGGCGACGAGGTCGGCGGCGCGATTGTCGAGAGCGACGACGGCAACTTCCTGGCCGAACTGGCGCGGGCAGCGATCTCCCAAACGCCTGTGGACGACTATGCTGCGCTATTCATGCGCCCCATGCAGAGCGCGACACAGGACGAGCCGGCAGGAATCGGATTGCCGGCGCCGGCGGTGCGGATCGTGACGAGTGCGCGCGGGGTGACAATGTCGGACTTGCGCGCATATGTCGGGCGGTCGATGCGGAGGACGCAGATGCCGGCGGTGGTGCCAGAGCAGCAGATCTCTCTGTTCGGTTGATCGTGACGTGCGAACAAAAAGGCGACTGGTGTATATGTCCAGTCGCTTTTTTGTTTTTCCAGAAAGCGTCGGCAACGCCTGGCATTTCGCGCCGGCCACGCGCATATCAATCACAGGGTGAACCCGGTAGCCCCGCGCACGCATTTCTGTCAGACTATGTCCATGTGGCGCTTTCGTCTGCATCTGTGTGGTGCGCTCATCGTCATCGGCCTGTGCGCGATGTCGCCCTTCACCTCGCCGCAAGCGTTTGCACTTACGACCTTTCAGACACGTGAAACAGGCAGCCCCGCGCCTTGTGCCGCGACATGGCTCGGCCTGTCTGAAACTGGACGCTGGGCGACCACCTTTTGCATCGACACCAAGACGATTCTTCTGCATGATCGCGCACGGGGCAGCACGGAAGTGCTTGTGCAACCGTCGAAAAGCACCACGTCGTTCACCGAGATTGTCGAACCCAGGATTTCAGCCGATGGGCAGCAAATTGCGTTCATCTTGTTTGGCCCTGCATTTGTCGGCAAAGCACAACGCTTGATTAGCGCGCAGGGTGAGCAGAGTGATCTGATCCTTTACGACCGTGTATCCGATGCGGTGCGCCGGATC
>CAZPVX010000011.1:34738-85756 GCA_964590135.1 uncultured Anaerolineae bacterium
AGCATCGGTCTCCCCTGGCCGCCCAGCACTCTGCGCATTTACGATCTGTCGCGCGATGGCAGCGTCGTGCTTTTCACGGACGCTGGGCAGAGGTTGGTCGTGCTTGACCGGCACACCGGCGCGCGGGACGTGCTGACCACGCAGAGCTGGTCGGGCGTGCTCTCAGGGGATGGCCGGCGGGTGGCTTTTGTCGAACGCAATGCCTGGGACGGAGCCAGCCTGTATGTCTTTGACCGAACCATACGGCGCAAACAGTTGATTGCCGAAAGCCGGAGGAACGTGACGGCGGGTGAAAGCGATGCCGTCATGCCGTTCTACGCCGGGATGCTCTCGGCGTTTGCCTTTTCATCGGAAGGACGCTGGCTGGCTTTCTCGTCCAACAATCCGACGCTGGAAGGCAATCAATCGAAAGACTGCACCGGCTTTTTTGGTGCGCCAAAGCGTGCCTGCTACAACGTTTACATGGCGGATGCCCAGACTGGCGACGTGCAGCGGGTGACCTATGGGGATGGCGACAGCTACGCGCAGGCGGTTTCTGCACACGGCCAATGGGTAACCTTCACCTCGTTTGCGGGTAACCTCACCGCGGACGGACCCAACACCTGCCCGCTGTATACCGGCGTGAACTGCCCGGATGTTTTTGTGTGGAATCGTTCGAAGCGCGAGGTGCGCCGGCTGGGCGCAGGCAGCAATCTCAAGATCGTTGCCCAGGTCAACACCGACGCGCAGGTGTCTGCCAACGGCCAAGTTGCGGCGTTTCTGTCGACCTACGATCACCGTGCGACCGGTGCAAGGGGCAGTCTTGATGCGCGAAGCGTGTTTGTGTATGACCTGCAAACGCGCCGGCTTGAACCGCTGTTGAAGTAACTCAACACTATCCGTAAAGGCTGCTGTTTGCACAGCCGCTTTTTGTCTTTCCACCCAACAGTGCGAACGGATATCGCTCGGACATCGCCTCAAAGCGCATTCTGCGTGGCTCTGCGCACATTCTTCGTGGCGCATTGCGCATAGCTGTCTTGCGCCGGCAGAACGGACGTTCTATGATGTTTCGACATTCACGCGAACATCATGCCGGACACCACCAACACCCTGCTTCTCATCGTCATCGTGCTGCTCGCCGGCGTGCTGCTCGCCTTCGCCGGCATCCTGCGCCGCAGCGCACCAAATCGCCGCTTCGACCGAACATCACCGACGCCGGCCACATCTCACAGCGCTGAACCGCCGGCGCAGGTGGCCGAAAGCATCCTGCAACGGCTCACGCCCCGCGAGCGCGACGTGGCATTGCTGGCCGCGCGCGGGCTGAGAAATCGCCAGATCGCCGCCGAGCTTGGCTTGAGCGTCAACACCATCAGCAACCACCTCAAGCGCGTGTATGCCAAGCTCGAAGTCGGCTCGCGCACTGAACTGGCATGGCGCTTGCAGTATCTCGACCTCGCTGGTGATGCACCGCCAGATGTGGCGGACTAGCCGGCGCTGGCCTGCCACCTGTGGCGCTGGCTAGCCGGCGGGCCGGCCTGTTTCTGCCGTGCGCAATGGCGTCGATGGAGCAGACGCCGGCGCGAACAGCCGTGCTACTTTTGTGCGTGCCGTTGCCGCCAACGGTTCACGCACATGATCCAACGCCTGGAAGCCCCCGTCACCGTGCTGGCCGTCTTCGACCATCGCGCGCGCCAGCTCGTCATCCGGCGCATCACGTTTGATGGCCGCGACCACGCGATTGTTCGCGCCGGCATGCACTACACGCAGAAGCGCGGGCGCACGCTCGAACACGTGTATTGCGTGGTCAGCCGCGAGGGCGCGTTCAAGATCGTGCTGAACACCGAGACGCTGCAATGGACACTGCACGAGGTGCAAACCCGCGATGAATTCGATCTCCCACCCGCTGACAACACAACTGACGCTCCCGTTTAACCCCAAGCCTTCGACCGTGATGCACATCGACCTGAACGCCTGCTTCGCGTCGGTCGAGCAGCAGGCCAACCCGCACCTGCGCGGCAAGCCGGTGGCCGTGGCGGCGTATGACAGCCCGCGTGGCTGCATCGTCGCGCCGAGCGTGGAAGCCAAGCGGCTCGGCATCAAGACCGGCATGATGGTGCAGCAGGGCCGGCAACTGTGCCGCGAGTTGATCGTGCTGCCGCCTGATCCGAACAAATATCGCGCCGTGCATGGCCGGCTGAAGCAGCTCTTGTGCGAATACACCGACGCCGTCGTTGCGAAGTCGATCGACGAGTTCGTGCTGGACCTGGAAGGCTTCCCCGCGCTCAAGGCCGGCCTGCACACGGTGGCGCGCGAGATCAAGGCGCGCATCCGGCGTGAAATTGGCGACGCGCTGACGGTGAGCATCGGCATCGCGCCGAACCGCTTTCTGGCGAAGACCGCCGCCGGCCTGCACAAGCCGGATGGGCTGGACGAGATCAACGTGAGCAACTATCGCGACGTCTACGCGCAGATGAAGCTGACCGACCTGTGCGGGATCAAGACGGCCAACGCGCTGCGGCTGCATTCGCAGGAGATTTACAACGTGCTGGACTTCTACGAGGCTGACGCGAAGCGCTGTAAATCTGCCTTCAAAAGCATCCTGGGTTTCTACTGGTTTGCGCGCTTGCGGGGCTGGGAAGTGGACGGCGAGGAGTGGGGCCGCAAGAGCTATGGCAACTCGTTTGCGCTGCCGGCGGCGCTCAAGACGCCGGAAGAGCTGGCGCCAATCCTGACGAAGCTGGTGGAGAAGACGGGGCAGCGCATGCGGCGCGGCAACCATGCCTGTCACGGCGTGCATGTGGCCGTGCTGTATCGCAGCGGCGCGCACTGGCACAAGGGCGTGCGGTCACAGCGGGCGTTGCTGGACTCGCGCGAGATGTATCAGGTGGCGTATCGACTGTTGTGCGCGAGTCCGTATCGCGAGGGGGTGGCGATTCTCGCTGAATCGGTGTTTGATCTGACGGACGCCGGCGCGCGGCAACTGGACTTGTTCAGCGACGTGGACAAGACGGCGCGGCTGGCCGGCGCGGTGGACGCGATCAACGCGCGGCACGGTGACTTTGTGCTGACGCCGGCGCGGATGCTTGGGATGGCCGACATGATGCCGGATCGCATCAGCTTCGGCAGCGTCAAGGAGTTGGAAGAGCAAGTGATGACGTGATTGTGAGATGAGTTCGCCGGCAGTGATGCTCGAAATTCAGGTCTAGACAGGAAACGTTGTTACCGTCAATCGCCATTCGTTGTCCTTCAGCCAACGCTTGTGCCGTTCGAATTCTGGACAATAAGAACGCACTAAAAGCCAAAAGCGTTGTGAGTGATTCATTACTTTCAAATGCGCCAATTCGTGAACGACGATGTAGTCGAGAATTTCGGGCGGCGCAAGCACCAACCGCCAGTTGAACGATAAGTTGCGCTTGCTGGAGCAACTCCCCCAACGCGTGCGCTGGTTCATCAGATAGATGCGATTTGGGATGAGAGACATTTGCGCGCTTCGCTCTGTGATTTGCTTGAGCAAATCATGTCGGGCCTGCCGGCGCAGCCAAGATTCAAGCACCAACCGTGCATCCATGTCGCTTCCAACAGGGAGATAAACGATGAGCTTGTCGCCGCTGTGTTCAACACGGCCATATGTTCGTTCAGTCGCCTCGGTCGTTACAAGCAATTGCATGGGCTGTCCACGCAGCAGAAGCGTGCCTTTCGACTGTTCGTTCTGCGCATTCCGAAACTGACCCATCTCAGCCATTCGCTGGGTCTGTCGCATGAGCCAATCGCTATGATCTCGCAATAGCGATTCGGCTTGTCTTGCATCAGCGTGAAGTGGCAGAACAACTTCAACGCCCTTGCTGCTGACCCGGATACGCCGGCGTTTTGCCTTGGTCGAGAAGCGCAGCGTGTAATCAATCTTCTGGCCATTCAGCTCAATGCTATGCACAGAGGGTGCAGGAACGCTCACGGTATCACCTTCGCCAGTTCTTCGACCGCAGTTCTCAAGAAGACTGCATCTTCCAGATCAGTCGGCGCAAGTTGAAGCGCATCGAAAGGAGCATCCCAACTGAGGATTTGCAGTTCAAGACTGACGCGTTTGCGCCCGCCCAATGTCGCCGACCAGCCTGCTGGAAGATAGTGCTTGTCGCGCAAGTGCTTGATCATGGCCTTGGCTGCCTGAACGCACAACGCTTCATCTGGCGTCGCTGCAAAGGCTTTGATGACTGTGTAAAGCTCGAATTCACCCGTTTGCGTCAAACCCAGCCGTTGCGGCTCGGTTTTGATGGCGTTGACGTCGTAGACAATTTCCTCAGCCTCGCGCAGGAATCGCAATGCTGCTTCGTCGTCATTCTGTTTGGCTTCAACCGCCTGTTTCAGGCGCTCGCCAAGTTGCTTGTAAGCGAAGCCGTCGGGCCCATCAACCAACTCAGCGGTCAGTGCTGCTTCCAACTCGGCTGCACGGTCTGCTGCGGTTGGAAGCGATTGCACTTTGACCAGATAGTCGACGTCTACTTTGTAGACCGGCACGTCTTCGGCTGTGACAAGCAATTCGGTGAACTGGTGGATCAACTCTCGTGTCTTTTGAGCCAGTTCGTCATGGGTGATTGCGTCCCGACGGTTGCGCCGCCGGTGGGCGATATACATGGCGCATAGCCATGCGTATTCGTGCCGATAGGGATACAGACTTTCATCCGGCGACAACGCTTCCCAAAGCGCTTCCAGGTGCTTGAAGTTGGTTTCAAATTCCAGCGCAACTTGCGAATCACTCAACCGCCGCAAGCACGCCAGCAAACAATCGCGCGTGTCGTCGATCTTGATGCCATGAAATGGCACCATGCAGCGGCCCAACTCAAGCGGCACCTGCTCTTTCAGCCTGTCCCAATTGATGGCCGCCTCTTCGCGCACGCTTTCGTCGAAGTTCAACGCTTTTTGCAAGTCATTGAATACGCCGAAGTAATCCACGATCAAGCCGTTCAGCTTGTTCATCTCTGGCAGGGGGCGATTCGTGCGCGCCATCGCCTGCAACAGATTGTGATCGCGCAAGGGTTTGTCGAGATACATCACCTGCTCAACCGGCGCATCAAACCCAGTCAACAAGCGGTCGCACACAATCAGAATCTTCAACGGCGGTTTCCACTTGCTCGCCTCTGGACCATGTTTTTGCCGATTCGCCGCCTCCCATTGCATCGGCGTGAGCTTGAACCATTCGATCAACTCATCGGTTTTCGCTTTGTCATAGTGAAACCGCCTCAACTCATCGCTGTCGTTTTGCGCCGAAGAAATGACGACCTCCGACCATTCGGCGGGCAAGCCACGCGCCTGCAATTGCTGATCGAGTTCAGCCTTGTAGCGCGCACATGCCTCGCGGTCTACCGTGACCACCTGCGCCTTGAAGCCCGATGGGTCTGGATATTTGAGAAAGTGATCCACGATGTCGCCGACGACGCGCTGGATGCGCCGCTCATCTTTGACCAGCGCCTTCCATCGCGCCTCGCGGCGCTGCACCATGTCTTTCTCTTCCTGATCTTCAATCTCCATCTGCTCGCACATTTGCTCGAACGAGATATTGAGCGCCTTCTCATCCACAGCGAACGGGATGTAGCTGGGCAGATAGTGAACGGGCAACGTTGCGCCATCACGGATGGCCTGGCGAATGCCGTAGTAGCTGAGATAGCGCTCCTGTTGGCCATCGATGACCGGACCAAAATCGCGATGCGTGTTGATCATGGTGCGGTCAATGGGTGTGCCGGTCAATCCATAGCGGCTTGCATTGGGCAGCTTCGCGCGCATGGTCATGGCAAAGCCGGCGCCATCGCCTTTCTGGCTGCGGTGCGCCTCATCGATCAGCAGAATGATGTTGTCGCGCTGATTGGGCTGCAGGTCGTTCATCCGCTGAAAGCACTGAATTGTGGTGACAACCGTCTCGCGCCGATCCGTCCGAATCTTGGCCTTCAAGTCCTCCACGCCCATGGCCTTGGTCACGTTGGGATAGTCGCAATCGTCAAAGTCGTCGCTGATTTGCGTCTTGAGATCGGTGCGGTCCACCACGATAAACACGGTCGGGTTTTTCAACCTGCTCTGATGCCGCAGTTTGTAGGCGGTGAATAGCATGGTGAGGCTCTTGCCAGAACCTGTCGTGTGCCACAACAAACCCGTCTTGTGCCGGCCTTCCACCACCCGATCAACGACATCGTTAGCCGCTTCAAATTGTTGGTAGCGGGCAATCTTTTTGATGGTGCGTCCGCGGCGGGTCTCGAATACGACAAAGCTCTCCAGAAAATCCAGCACATTGCGCGGCTGAAGCAGACCACATGCTGCGGCGCGCAGAGGATCAGGGTCTTGCTGATCAGATGGCAGAGTCCAGTACAACCGTTGGGTCGGATATTGGCTGAGCCACGGTGACCAGAATTCGCGCTGCTTCTCCACGTCGCGCTCGGTTCGTGGCTGAAAGTTCACCGTGCCATAGCGGAAAATCGCTTCGTCGGCAGCGACACAAAAGACGTTGGGCGCAAGCAACGCCGGCGCCTCACGCATATAGCGGTGCGCCTGTCGCACCCCTTCCTTCCAGTCATGCCCGCTCGCCCAAACGCTCTTGTATTCCAGCACAACCACAGGAATGCCATTGACCAGCAGCACCGTGTCGGCGATGGCCTTTTTTGCCCCTCTCACCGGATACTGATTGGTGACGGTGAAGTCGTTCAGGTGTTGCCTGTCTGAATCAAAAGCAATGAGATGCACGGTGGTTGCGTCTTCGCCTGGCCGAAGCACGATGGGGATGCCGTCGCGCAGTGCGTCGAGCGTGCTGCGGTTGGCGTCGAGCGGATCGGGCTTGTTCAGCAGCTTACGAAACTCGGCGATCACGCGCAATGCTTGCCCATCGTCATCCACAGACGTGTTGATGCGGCGGATGGCCTGTCGCAGGAGGTCTTCGACAATGGGGTCGCTTTCGGGCCGGTCGAATGCCTCCATGTCTTTGGGTGAGCGATATGTCCAGCCCAAACCCCGGTCGGTGGGATCAGCCGGTTTGCCGGCCAGCCATTCCAGAAAGGGAATTTCGACGTAGCTGCGTTCTGACATGTGTAATGTGCCTGATGATGAATCAACGTTTTCGACTCTCTTCACAAACGCGCAAGTTCAATCAGGTAGCGTAAAAGGCCTTCAGCTCTCAATAACATTGCCTTGATTTGTTTGTTGTTGAATGATGGCTGGACCGAATGTGTGCCTTTTTGGAAGAGATCAATGAAGGAAAGGGTGGATTTGACGTCCTCTTCAAGAAACTTGGACATCTCTGGAGTCTGAATTTCACGGCAAATGAACAGAATACGAGCTCTGCGCGTCGGTTTTCCATCGTGCAAGTGTTGAGGCTCATTTGACCAACTTTTCACAGCCTCATCCGGTGCAATTTTATGCAAGACATGCGTGACTAACTCGCGCAGTGAAGCGGCGAAATGCCGAATGCGATCGGGATGGTTAGCACTCATAGCATATTTCGCACCGCGCAATAACTGTGAAAAGTTGGGGTCAATCTTCGCCAACAAGACTTCTAATTCATCACCCTGTTCTAAGTCCAGTGTGGCTGGTTCCTGATCCCTTTCGTCAACAGAGGTGGTGTAGGCCAGATCGGTCGCACGGTACATTTCCACCGCAGGCAATCGTGTGATCTCTGGAGGCCAAGCGGCTACAAAGTCCAACCGTTGTCCGATGATGCTTTGAAGCTCAGTGTACGAATGTGAAAAGGTCTGGAGTTGTGCTGTTATAGATGGCTGTGGAAGCCGCACAGCATCTGACATCTCTTTAAGTGCGTCCCATTGAATTTTGCCAAACCGTTCCCAAGCCGAGTTTGAAACACTGGCAATCTCGACAAAATGTTTCTGCATTGCAGATGCAGCCGCGCCCCATTGATCTAGATTTTCGAAGGCTGAACTCCATGCCGGCGATTTGGCTACTTCTTGAAAGATGAGGTGGTTCGCCGTTGGGATGCCTTCGAGAGCCATCCGAATAGAACGATTGGCCTCCTCGATCATTTTCGCAGTTGCCAAAGGAAGCTGGGCCCCCTGCATGATGCGGGCTACGCTGTCACTCATTTGCTGAAATACTGCAGCGTTTGAGCGTGCGAATGACTCAAACAAGACGTTCGTTGCGGATGTGTCCGCAACCATTCTTTTTAGCAAATCCATGGTTGGAGATGGCAGCAGTGGTCTGCGAAACAACTCCCAATCAACAGCCGAAAATGCCAAACCTGTCTTCAACCGCTGTGCAGCAGCTGCAGAAGCAGCTTCAGCACGAGTAACAGTTTGCTGTTTGTGCGTAACCCGCGTACGCCCTGTCAGCAAATCTTGCATCAGACCACGCTTGAGTTGTTGCAATACTTCAATCTGATGTTGTGCGGCGTCAATGCGCCCGTTGGCAGCTTTTGCCAATGCCACCACTTGATGCTGCTTACCGGAATCCAACCACGGCACTGGAATGGATTCGATATTTTTTGTGTTGATGTTGTAATTCCCGGCAGACGTTGTAACGCGGCGAAGTAATTCCCGACGTCCAACTTCGACATTGAGAAACTCATTAACGTATTCAGGTGACACTTCGTCGTTTAGGCGTACACAAATCAAATATGAGGCGTATAGCCAATGACGATCATCTGGTGGATGAAATACAGCTGATCTGCCAATGTAATTGGGGTTTCCATTTGTTCGCACGAGAAGCAAGTCATTTGCATGCAAGCCAAATCTTTTTGCATCTTTATCGGAAGCATTTACAAAGACAAGATCGTCAGTATTAATTTGGTTGCCGATCACATTTGGGATGCGCAATGTCGGATAGCCCCATCCATGATCGTTTGAAGCTTGCGATGTTCCGTATCGAATGTCGATAATGAATTCTTTCAGCTTTCGTTGTGATGTACTGCTATCGCGGAACGCCTTTGCAAGCAGTCCTCGCTTTAGACGTTCGGCTTTGGCAAGTGTGTCACGCGTGTGTGCAAGGGCGGTGTCTACTGCATCAAGTATTTGGGCAATTCGCTCTTGTTCATCGTGGGGCGGTTGTGGCACAAGAAGCCACTTGGTGAATGTATCCTCAGTAATCCTGAGTCTGCCAGTTGATCCTTCCATGCGCGTAACTGCACGCCCATGAACTGGATGTGAAGACAGCAATGCGTAGATAAATTGTGGGTCGTTCTCAGATGTTGGTGAAAGAACAATGAACTCTGTGGAGCCAATTCCGAAATCCGATGGTAGCCCTTTTACCAGAGCGACTTTGCCATTTTCAGCACAAGGCGTGATCTTTCCAAAGAGAATGTCGTTCTCTTGGAATTGTGCATAGCCTGATGATTCGGGCAGTCTTGAGCCATAGGCAATAATGCCGCCAAACTGCTCTGCAACGTCTGACATCTCAACAAACGGATAAGCCTTTCTCTTGTGGAGATGGTAATTTGGATTGACTTTAGCTAGCTCACCAACAGGACGGCGTTTCCACTCATCTAAGGCATCAGGCAAGCAATCAACCTGCATAACCAATCTCCTTCAACAAGTGACGCAGTGTGCTGTCTGCTTGTGAGCGTGCTTGTTCAGCCGCAGCTAGGTCAGCCAATGCAACATTCACATCAATCGGCTCCTCCGGCTCAAACGTGTCCACATATCGCGGGATGTTCAGGTTAAATTCGTTCTCCTCAATCTCAGCCATGGCCACCACGCGCGCATGGCGAGCCAATTCATCGGGATCGGCATACATCGCGCGCAATTCGCCGGCCACGTCGTGAATCGCCTGTCTTTCCTCTTCAGCGCGTTTGCGCGCCTCTGTCAGTCGTTCATCGCGCTCTGCCAGCTTTTTGCTCGGCTGGGCCATCTGCTTCTCCAGCGCCGCTCTGGCCTTGTCGATCTTGCTGGCTTTGGGTGCTTCCTCAACGGTTGCCGATTGCGCCGGCAATTCCGACACCTGTGCTTGCAGTTCGGCCAGCCGAGTCTCGTAGATCTGGTATTCCTCATGGATGAGCGCACATTCATCCGCTTCCGTCTGCGTAATCGTTGCGCTTAGGCGTGCGGCATGGTGTTCTATCAGTTGCTCTGCACGCGCAGCATCGCCATAGGCGTGGTAATGCACCAGAATGCGCATCACGTCTTGCGGGCGCAACTGGTTCTGTGCGGAAAGTTCACGATAATGCCGAGCGGCATAGATCAGCAGAACCTTGTTGCGGCGCGCGGCCGGGCGATCTTTCTTCATGATCAGCAGACACGCCGGCACACCTGCGCCATAGAAAATGTTCAGCGGCAGCGCAATGATTGCATCCACGATACGCGCGTCCAGCATGCCCTTGCGAATCAAATATTCATCATCGGCCTTGCGCCGGCGAATTTTGGGGTTGCCCTTGGCATCGAACTCGCCGGTCTCCTCCTCAATCTCTGGCTGTCCGCGGAACAACACACCCTGCGGACAAACGACGCCGCAACGGCCGCGGCTGTTCGTCGAAGCGACGATGTGCTGGATGAACGCAAAATCGCCATTGCTGGCCGGCGGCTGACCAAACATGAAACGGCCAAAGGGGTCTTTGTAGCCCGATTTTGCAAATCCCTTCTTGGCTTTCTTGACTTGATCTTCGGTGCGTTGCGCCTCTGGCAGAAACCACACCTCATCTGAAAAGGGGAAATTGGCAATGGTCACATCAAACTGCTCGATGCTTCCGTCGTGTTTCAGAAATTGTGGATCGGTCATCGTGCTTTTGCCACCGCGAATATCGGCTTCCAGTCCATGCAGGATCATGTTGATGCGGGCAATGGCATAGGTGCTCCAGTTCATCTCCTGACCCCGATAGCGAATCTCGTCGGCGCGGTGGCCTTGCTCCTTCAGAAAATCAGCACTGTGGACCAACATGCCGCCCGAGCCGCAGGTTGGGTCATAGACAGTCTCCCCGGGTTGCGGTTCAAGGCAACGGATCAGCACATCCACCACTTCCGGCGGGGTGAAGAATTCACCGGCTTTGGCGCCGGCGTCATCGGCAAAGTATTTGATCAGATATTCATAGGCGCGGCCCAAAATGTCCGGCTCCACATTTGCGTTTGACAGGTTGATCGCGTTGAAGTGCTGAACCAGCGCACTGATGACCGCATTTGGAATGAGCGTGCCCTCACCGTCGGGCGCCGGCTGGTTCCAGTCGACGGTGAACACGCCCATCAGCTCGGCGTTGGCTTGTCCAATGCCGCGTGTGGCACGCGTCAACGATTCGCCGATGTTCGTGGCTGTGTTAAGCACATCCTGCCAGTGGCATCCTGCTGGAATGACAAAGCGATGAATGTTGCCGGACTTTATCAATGCCTGACGCTGCGCTTCTGTGAACGGCGCACCGCGCTCATGTTCTTTGCGCTTGATGACCTCTTCAGCTTCATAGTCCCATTGATCTGACAAACGCTTGAAAAACATCAGCGTCAGAATGTAGGTTTTGTAATCCTGGCCGGCCGTTCGTCCGCGCAAAATGTCTGCCGCGCCGAACAGGTGCCGTTCCAGCTTCTGTTGTGAGAGTTTGGGCATGATTGCTTTAAAGGGCCTGTGTGAGCCGGCACGACGGTGTATACGACTTGCCGTTCACCCATTCATAGCACTGAATGACACTGATGGCGTTTAACCGGTGTCCCAACAACAGGGCTATGAATGATGGACAAGCGAGAAATAGATGAATGACTGTTGCGTCCGTTTGCGCGAGAGCATTGCGTATCACGCGCTTGACTGCAAGCACAAGCTGATTGGCTTGTTGCGCAGACACAACCGGTTGATCGCCATGAAGATGCAGCCGCGCACTTGCTGATAATCCTGAAGCGTTGGCAAAATCATCGATATGCAGTTGGATGTTCTGCAGGATACCCAACGACACGATGAGATCATTGCTCTTGCCCAGTGTCTCGGTTTTGGTTAAAGAGTAGGGTGGTGTGAGTACATCAGCATGTGCATCAGTGCACCAGTTCGCCTGATCTGGCGCCGGTGAAGTCTCAAGTGCAAAACCAGAAACAGACGAGAATACTGCACCGATTGCCACTGAGGCAGACAAACGACGCTTGCCAGTCAGCAAGAGTCTGCGATGTGCAAAGTAGCGTGTCAACCAGACTTTTGTAGTCTGCAATTGAGAGATGATGGTGCTGTCCCACTCTGACGCGGTTGGTAAAGATCGTGTAGGGCCGCCCGAGAACTGAGACCAATCAAATTGAATGGCACATGGAGCAGCCAGATCGTTCTCCTGTACCGATGTATGCAAGTGAATTGGCTGAACGTTCGGCAGGCGTGTTGCGCTGATTGAACTGCGCAGTGCATTTTCGATTTCCTGTCGACTGATGGGTTGACCAGGCTTGCTGGCAAACAACGCCTTCAATGCCTGAAATGCAGCCCTTTCCTCTTGCTTAGTGATGGCATCATAGGCAGGAAGCGCGACTACCAATCGGGATCCAAAGACTGATTCAGCGTCATTGTTGACTGCGCTCAGGGTCATGTCAATAAACACATGCTCCAGAAGGAACTGCGCATCCTCAGAACTACGTCCGTTTTTACCCAACATCCTTGAGAATTCATCAAGAGACGCGTTGCTGACGGGAAAGTCAGCGTAGAAGTCCTCTGTTCCACGAATACGACTGAGTGCGTTACCAATTGCCGATATTGTTGGTGCAAGCCCTTCGCAGCACAGGGTGAAGCGATGGTATGTGTTTGGACTGTCCACATCAAGTGCTTTGAAATGGTCGACTTCAGCCCAAAACTCGTTTGGAGTAACGATGTGGTCTTTGACTTCAGTCAGTTCGCAATACTCACCAGATTTCGGCCTGAAGAATTTTGCATCAATATCGCTTATACCTTCGATCACGACTGACGCAAAACGATGATTTGCCAGCCAATTTGGCACATTCGCGAGCGCAACGTTCTCTTGGAACCGCAAGCCCTTAGAAGCAACAAGGCCGCCAGTCGCTTCGCGATCTAGCAGTGTCGCTTTGGCCTCGTGGGTGGTTTTGCCCTTCACACGCATCTTTTCAGAAGTCAAGCAAACAAGATGAGGGAAAGAACGAGTCGTTCATCGTTGACGGTGAACGGCATATTTTCACAGTGGAATCTGCCAACGTGCCTGCCCATTTCAAGCCCGTCCACTCCCTCGGTGAAGGTGCTGTCTTGCCAAGCGCGATAGATATTTGTGCCCATGTCCACTGATTTGTCTTGTGGCACAAACACATCGCTGTCATTGCATATAGCCCACTCCACACGCAGTTTCTTCGACGGTTGAGGCGGCTCCTCACCCAGAAGATTCATTTGTCGTGGAGTACGTTGCATTTCTTTTAATTCTGATGGTTTGTGCTTATAGCGAAAGAGCACGACTGCGTAGGGTTCGCGGCTTAACCCGACCATTCGGACTAATGCTGCTGTCAAGGAGACGTGAAAAATTGATGCCATATTTTCAGCTGTCTCAAAACAAGCTTTGCGGCCCCTAACTTGATCGACGAACAATTGTCTGGGCATTAGCAACTCAGCAGCGCCAAGGTTGCACAAGTGTTCCTTTGTGTCGTGCGGAAGGTCACCTACTCGTTGTCCACTCCAAGACCGCCTTTCCTTGAGTGGCTTGAATACATACTCCATAAGCTCGTGAGCCTCAGTAAATCGTTGTCGTGCTGGCGGATCGTTCTCATTCACGACCACCATGCCATACACCGCTGATGCGAGTACTCCATGCACGTCGTCAAGGGGCCGACGAATCGGTTTAGGTATGTTAAACCGTCTGTAAATGCTGTCGAGATCAACTGGCAAAGTAGTTGCAGCGTTTGATTCTCTTAGCAAATACTCGGCGTATACGCATATGCCTTCTGGGCTTTGCTTGAAACCATATTCATCGATGAACAATTCTGCTGGATTGATGTATGACATTGTGTCGGTTGAATATTCCAAGACGCACTTCAGGTTTCAATTAGTGATTTGATGGCCTTATAGATCTTTTCCCATTTCTCGACGGTGTCAGGTTCTTGGCCGCGTCTGGGAAGACGCGCCAAGCGATCTACTACGTCGAATGAAAGCCCCTCTCGAAGTGCGAATTCTCGAAGTGCTGGATGAATGACGACATCGGAAACCTGGCTGGGATTTAACAAGTCTGCAACGTTCATTCCCAAAACAAGCGCCATCTTCTCCAACATATCAGTCGAAACATTTGGTGCTTCGCCTCGTTCGATAAGCGAGAGATAGTTTCGTGAGATATCCGCCTTCTCAGCGAATTCCGTTTGACTCAGACCAAGTTCACGACGTCGTTTGGCTACTTGCCGTCCTAACTCGCTGGCGTCCATTTGCGTTCTCCTCTGTCTGTATTTCCCTTAAGATGCATTGTAATGGTTTATTGGGCATTTGCACAATCGACTTGACATCTGGGCCCGTCTAAATTAATATTCATTTGCCCAATATGTTGGGCAAATGAAAACCTATGCAAACTCTTCCAAACCACTTTTCCGAGTTGCTGTTTCAAATTGAACCCAAAGACGACCGGTTAGCTTTGGCGCAAGGATTGCCGGCATTCCTGCGAGATTATCTGCAGACGACCACGCTGATCGTCACGCGCGATCCACATTCACGCTTGGCTGGTTCTTATGCACGCCACACCGCAGTAAAAAAGATCAAAGATGTTGACATCATCCTGCGCGTTGCTGATTTTTATCAAGATGTGCCATTGGAAGTTCTCAGTGATTTGGTTAAGGCGTTGAAAGCCCTCCCGGACTATGAAGGTGACAGACCGCTTGTTGATGATCCCGCCGATGTGGCTTTGCGCCGACAGCGGCGATCTGTTCAGGTTCATTTCAACGCACTGGAATTTGATGTGGATGTGGTCCCCGCACTCGCCCTTGATGGTATGGACGGTCAACTTCTCGTTCCTGACCGGGAATGGAAAGAATGGATCGTGACTGATGCCCTACGTTACGGAGACTACCTTAGCCAGCTGAATGCTCTGAATGGCAAGAAGGTTGTACCTTTAATCAAAATGGTCAAACACTGGCGTGACATGCACATGGTGTATCTACGCCCCAAGAGTTTTTGGCTGGAGTGCCTGGTTGTTCAAAGTATTACCGAAGGTTGGCTGGTGGTGGACGGCAAGTCGCATGCTGAAATTTTTCGTGATCTGCTGGATGCTGTGTATGAGAAATACTCACCGTTTCTAGATGTTAACGAGACCGAATGGGCCAAACGCAGACCTCACATTCCTGATCCAATGATTCCTGAAAGTAACGTGGCTTTCAACTGGGAGAAGTCTGCCTTTACAGCATTCATGTCACGCGTCGATGAGTCGCTTGGTTGGGCCACGCGTGCACTCGACAAGCCAGAGGACAAAACAGAAGAAGCTATCGCTTTGTGGTGCAAGGTCTTCAACTGTGAAAATGAAGAATACTTTCCAACATGGATTGAATCACCAGCCGTGGAAGCCGCACGTCTGGCGGGTAATGGGCAGTTGCGTGTGACTCAGTCAGGTCATATTCTTATCGCGGCAAGCAACATGCCTAGCATCGTTGTGCCACAACACCGTTTCTATGGCAAGAAAGATGCCTAACCCTCCCAGAGCGGCGCCGGTATCAATCGCAATGCAATCTGCCTGTATTGCGACATTGTTCCCACAGTTTCGCCGGCGGAATTCAGGTCAACCGACGACCGGTATTTGGGTGGGAACGCTTCAACCATCAGTGGAATCGCCCGAGTATGTCTTGCGCATTATTTATACGCTTAACAACCCCCCTTTTGTTGAAGTGCTCAGTCCGAAAATCAGGGACTATGCTCCGCATCGATTTGCTGATGGGTCGCTTTGTCTGTACTACCCAGATGATGGCAGTTGGCACTCCCAGGCGTTCATTGCCCGGACAATCATTCTTTGGGCGGCATCATGGTTGTACTTCTACGAAAATTGGCTCAAGACTGGAGAGTGGCTAGGACCAGAAGCGCCTCATAGCAGCCGAAAAGTAGCGACCAAGACACAGTAGAACTTGCCTCAAAAGAGTTGGGATTGGCATCCTCTTAACTTCGCTGATAGTAAGGTGTCTATCTTTGCATAAGTTCGATCACTTTCATGCTGTCGGCTTGAATGTGCGCTGCACATCTGTCGCATACAGGTGAGCTGCTTGTGCGCTATCCAAACTCACATACGTATACAGCGCCATTAGCACTTCGGCGGTGGGGCGTTGCCGGCCCGACAAGATGCGATTGACATAGCTGACATCCATCCCGATGTCACTGGCAATACTTTGGGTATGGGTGTGGGCCGCGACACGCCAAAGGAATTCGCGTGTGAGATACGCACGGGGCTTGAAGTCTGCATCTGCACCACAACGCAGCCAGAGTAAATCCCGACCTTCAGTGTCAGTGGTTTGCCATGCTTCCTCGCACAGCGCGCGCAAACCGTGCCATCGCACGCGCCATCGCCGGTCATGCAGGATGTCATACAAATAGCTTGCGCTGAGGCCGGCGAGATTCGCAGCCACAGCGCACGACCGGCCAGAGCGGGCGTGGTAGTGTCGCATGAGCGCCCAGAACCTGGAACGGCATCGCTGATGTTCTGCGGCATCTCGCCCGCTTGAACAATCCGCAACCGTATACGGTTTGTTGGCATTTGGCGTGGAATACATTGCCGGCGTCATCGACACTGACGATAAGGCCAATGTGAACAAAAAAGCCTCTGAAGTTTGCAGGAATGATGTGCCGGCCGTCTCTCCGGCACATCAAGGCGCAAAACATCAACGCGCGCCTTTCGGTTTGCGCCCGCGCCGCTGCATGTCTTGCACACTGCCGAGCTTGTCCACCACGCTACCGGCGCGGAAGCGTTGCGCCGTGCGCTGCTGCGCCAGATGCACGTAGCCATTGGTCACCAGCGGAGAAGTGTGCCCCGCCCATTGCTGCACGACGAATGCCGGAATGCCGTTTTCAATCATCTTGGTAAATGAGGTATGGCGGAATTTGTGCATGTGCAAACGCTTGATGCCAAGCGTTTTGCGCAATCGAGCCATCATGGATGACAAGGCGCTATAAGTGAATGGCAACCCGTCTTCGTTCAGCAGCAGCGTGTCTGCTTCGGGCATCGCCGGCTTGGGCCGGTAGAAGTGAATGTAGGTGTCGATCTCGCGCATGGTGACTTCGCCAATGGGCACGTAGCGTTCCTTGTTGCCCTTGCCGGTCACCTTCAACGTGCCGTTTTGCAGGTCTACATCTGCCAGTTTCAGCGTTGCCAACTCCATCGCGCGGATGCCGGTGTCCAGCAAGATCATCAGAATCATGCGCAGACGCAAAGAGCGGATGTTGTCCTGACCGACAATGTTCAGCATGCGATTGATGTCATCTTCAGAATAGATCTCGTAGAGCCGCTCAGGCAGTTTGGGCGGGGGCAGTTTCTCGAAAGGATCACTTTGAAGATACCCCTCTTCCTTCGCCCAATGGGTGAGCGCGCGGATAGCCCGCACATGCCCATGAATTGTGAACGTGGACAAGCCGCGTTCGGTCTGCGGCTTGTGATGCGGGTGATTTTGCCAACGTGCGGTCCGATTCATCAAGTGCTCGATATAGGCTTCACCATCAGCCTTCGTGATGTCGACGACACGCAACGAGTGTCCTTCACATTTGAGGAATTCGACAAACTGACCCAGCCGGCGTTCGTACCACGTCAAGGTTTGCACGCTCTTGTTGCGTATCCGGCCTGCGCGTACATACGATTCAACCAGCTTTGGCACATCCATCTGCTTTCCCACCTTGGTTGCGAGAGAGATTTCCGTTCCTTTTGACCGCATCATATCGACCTGTGATCCTTTCGATACCGCTGGGATGGACAGAAAATCCACACCAGCCGAATCGAAAACAATCCCTTACTTTTTTCGGCCAAAAATCCCTTCGTCGCTTTCTTGAGTGAGCGGAAAACAAAACAAGGGACTGCTGATTTACAGCAATCCCTTTGTCGCAGCCGGCGCGCCGCCGGCGAATCATGGTGACGACAAGATTTGAACTTGTGACCAAGGGCTTATGAGTCCCCTGCTCTACCGACTGAGCTACGTCACCTTGCGGGGCGAGATTTTACCACCGCTGCGCGCTGCGCATCAAGTTTTTCGAGGCGTTCTTTGGCAACGCCAAGGTAGCCGGCGTCGATCTCAAAGCCGATAAATGGCACACCCAGATCTGCGCATGCGACTGCACTGCTGCCGATGCCTGCGAATGGGTCGACTACCAGCGCGGCGTTTGCCACACCGTGCAGCCGCACGCACATGCCGGCCAGTTGCGGCGGAAAAGTGGCAGGGTGGGGGCGCTGCTCGCCGCGATTTTTGATCGTCTTGTATGGCACGAACCATGTGTTGCCGCGACAGCGCAAATCCTGTTTTCTGCCCCAGCGCGCCACATTCGTCTTGTCGCGATACGGCACGCCCACCGCGAGCCGGTCGAGCGGCACATCGCCGCGATGAGTGAGGTGAAAGATGTATTCGTGGCAGTCGTTCACGAAGCGCGGGCTGTTGATGGGTTTGTAGTGGCCGACGGCCACGTCCTGCGTGATGCCTTCGTAGTCCCCGACATCTTTCTTGTCGATGGCGATGGACTTGATCCAGTGGATCGTGTTTTGCAAAATGAAGTGGCGCTGCATCACTGCCAGCACCTGGAAGGGCACGCCGGCGTCCGTTGGCTTGCCGCTGATATTCAAAAACAGCGATCCATTCGCATGCAACGCCCGCTTCACCGCGCCAGCCCATGCGTCCAGCCAGTGCAAATAATCCTGCCGCGAGCCGGCGTCGTCATATTGGCTGTATCGCACACCGAGGTTGTAGGGCGGCGAGGTGACCACGACGCTGACGCTGCCAGCGGCCAGCCGCGCTTGCAAGCCGGCAATGCAGTCTTCGTTGTACAGGCGGATGCGCGCGCCATTGCGTTGCAGGTCGATTTGCACAACGCGCGATTGTAGCCGCAGCGCGAATGCATCGCTGATGCGCCGTCTCATTCCTCGCTCACCTTGCCGGCGTAACCTATGCTCCCTCATGGATGATCGCCTCATTCGCCGGCTGAGCAACAACTTCGTCAACCTGTATCTCATCGTCGATCCCGATGGTCTCACGTTGATCGACACTGGCATGGCGAAGAGCGGCCCGAGGCTGGTGTTGAAGGCGATCGCCGAGCAGGGCTGGCAGCCGGCCGACCTGAAACGCATTTTGATCACCCATGCCGATCCTGGCCACGCCGGCGGCCTGGCCGAGTTGCGCGCGAAGACTGGCGCGAAGATCTTCGCCGGCGAGATTGAGGCGCGGGCGATTGAGGCCGGCATCCCTTCGCGCGCGATCAAGGGCAACCTGCTGACGAAGGCGATGATCGATGTGATGGGCAGGATGGTCATGCCGCTCACGCCGGTGCATGTCGATGAGATCATCATGCATGGCCAGGTGCTGCCGGTGCTGGATGGCCTGCAGGTGATTGCCACCCCCGGGCACACACCCGGCCACATGTCGTATTACGCGCCGGCGCATCGCATCCTCATCGCTGGCGATTCACTCAACGCAAGCAGCGGCGCGCTCACGTTCAACCCGGCGCCGTTGCATTGGGATTACGCGCAGGGTTGTGAATCTGCCAGGCTGCAAGCGGCGCTGGGCGCAACCTGCGTGTGCTGCGGCCACGGCAACGTCGTTGAAGGTGCGCAGATCGCCTTTGCCGTGTGAGCTTCGGCCATCCCGCCGGCTGTTCAACCGCATCCCTGCATGCATTTCACGCGCGGCTGCGATTGATCGGGTTGCAATCCCGTACAATCGGCGCGTGACAACAAGCGAATTGCCACAGATCGACAAGAAGGCTGAGCGCGGTGTGCCGTCGCTGGTGTGGCGCGCCGGCCAGGAGCGCCGGCTGGCCATGCTGCACGCCGCGGCGCATTTGCAGGGCAAGCGGGTGCTGGTGGATGGCTGCGGCATCGGCATGTATGTGCGCGAAATTAGCCGCTTCACCCCGCATGTCTTTGGCCTCGACATCGAGATCGATCGCGTGCGTGAGGGCGCGGAACACGGCATCGCCGGCCTGCTCGGCGCAGTCTGCGAACAATTGCCTTTTGCTGATGATTCCTTCGATGTGGTGTTCAGCCACGAGGTGCTGGAGCATGTGCAGGACGATCGCGCCGCCTGCCGCGAGATGGCGCGCGTGTTGCGCAAGGGCGGTCGCGCGGTGATCTTTGTGCCGAATCGACTGTATTTCTTTGAGACGCACGGCATCTACCTGAACGGCCAATATCACTTTGGCAACAAGCCCTTTGTAAACTGGCTGCCCAGCCCCATGCGCAACCGGCTCGCGCCGCACGTGCGCGCCTATACCGTGAAGGGGCTGCAAGGGCTGTTCGCCGACACGTCGATGCGGGTCGCCTCGCATACGCAGGTCTACCCGGGCTTCGATAACGTCATCGCCCGCAGCGGCGCCGCTGGCAAGGCGCTGCGGGCGGCCATGCAGGGTTTGGAGTCGTCGCCGCTGCGCGCTTTTGGCCTGTCACATCTGTTGGTGATGGAGAAGGTGTGATGCAGAAACTGCGCGCACCCACCTGGCGCGATGCCCTTCTGCTGATCGCCTTGCTCTTTCTTGCGTTTGAACTTGTCAGCGGTCTGATGCAATATGCCGGCGTCGCCGGCGCAGCCATTCGCTTCCCCTATCCGCTCGACTATGGGGAAGGCGCTGTGCTGGATCAAACGATCAAGCTTGCGCGCGGTGTGAATCTCTACCACACCGATCTCAACGCGCTCCCCTACAACGTCACCAACTATCCGCCGCTCTTTCAGCTTGTGCAGGTGCCGTTTGCGCTGGCCGGAGGGCCGGCGTTCTGGTATGGCCGCGCGCTCTCCGTCCTCAGCGCCATCGCTGCGGCCATCTTCATCGCGTTGATCGTGAACCAGTTGACCGGCGACGCGCTGGCTTCGCTCATTGCGGGGATGCTGCTCTTTGTGTTCCCGCACATTGCGCTGTGGTCGATGTTCAACCGCGTGGACACGCTGGCGCTGGCGCTCAGCCTGGCGGCGCTGTTCACAGTGGTGCGCCGGCCGCAGGGGCGCGCCGGCATCATCGTTGCGGCTGCGCTCTTCACGCTGTCCATCTTTACCAAGCAAAGCTATCTGCTCGCCGGCCCGCTGGCTGCGCTGGTCTATCTCTGGCAGCTCAAGTTGCGCCGGCAGGGGGCGCTGCTGATGGGCATGATCGCCGGTGCGTCGCTTCTCATCGCCGGCTTGCTCACTTTGCTCACGCAGGGCGGCTTCTTTCTGCACACGGTTACGGCCAATGCCAACCCGTGGATCTCATACCTTGCCATCGACTACTACGTCAACCTGGCAGTGAACACGCCGCTGTTGCTGGTGGGGGTGTTGATGTTCCTCATCCTGGAGCGCACCGGCGAGCGCACCCGCTCCTGGCCATTCGTCATCACATATCTGTTGGCTGGCGCGCTGGCCGGCCTGGCGGCAGGCAAAGTGGGTTCATCCGTGAACTATCTCTACGAGCTGGTGGCTGCGGTGTGCATCGCCGCCGGCGCGCTGATCGCATGGCTGGCTGCGTTGCCCATCCTGCGCATCATCGCAGTGCTGGTGCTTGCGGTGCAGGTGAATGGCTTGCGTGAATGGACGCAGGAGCGCTACATGAGTCAGGTCACCGCCAAGCTGGCGGCGGAGCGCGAGATTGCGCAACTCAACGCATTTGCAGCGCAGCCTGCGCCGATGCTCGCCGATGAATTCATGGGGTTGATGCCAATCAACCGAAAGCCGATTGAGCTTCAACCCTTCGAGTTCAACATGCTCAAGATCGCCGGCTTGTGGAGCGATGAGGCGCTCATTCACCGCATCGAACGGCGCGAGTTCACCGTCATTGCGTTCTATCTGCCCAGGGGCAGCGGCGATTTGCTTGCAGCGCGCTGGCCCAAGAGCGTGCGCGATGCCATCTACGCGAACTACACCATGCGGGGCCGGCTGGCCGAGAACTTGATCTATGTGCCGAAGCCGTGACAGGATGCAATCCGGCTAACCCTTCAGCGCATCCGCCACGCGGCCGGCTGAGCGTTCTAACTTCTCGCGCGCCTCGTCTGTCGAACAGCCCGCCAAGGCAACCACGATGGATGTCTTCACATCGCCGCACCTTGCGAGCAGGCGTTGCGCTTCCTCTGCCGAAACTCCGGTCGCTGCGACGATGATACGCCGCGCGCGGTCGCGCAATTTGCTGTTGCTCGGCTGCAAATCCACCATCAGGTTGCCGTAGGTCTTGCCAAGCTTCACCATCAGACTGGTGCTGATCATGTTCAGCGCGAGCTTGGTGGCGGTGCCGGCTTTCATGCGCGTCGAGCCGGTGATGGCCTCGGGGCCGGTCAGCAGCGTGATGGCGATGTCGGCATATTCGTGCATGATCGCCGGCGTCGTGCAGGCCAGGCTCACTGCCAGCGCGCCGCGCGTGCGCGCTTCCTGCAACGCGCCAATGACGTACGGCGTGCGCCCGCTCGCTGCGATGCCCACCACCGAGTCGAGCGCGCTTGCATTCAACTGCGCGATGTCGACCTTGCCAAGTTCGATGCTGTCCTCGGCATCCTCGACCGTGTTGAACATTGCGCCCTGGCCGCCGGCAATCAACCCGATCACCAGGCCGCGCGGCGCGTTGTAGGTAGGCGGCATCTCAGACGCATCCACCACGCCGAGCCGGCCCGATGTGCCAGCGCCAGCATAGATCAGCCGGCCGCCCTGCTTCATGCGCGCGTGAATCGCGTCAACAGCCTGCGCGATTGGCGCGATGGCCGCGGCCACTGCCGGCGGCACGCGCATGTCTTCCGCGTTGATCGCGCGCAGCATGTCAATCGTGCTGAGCGTGTCGATGTTCAATGTGGCTGGGTTGCGGCCTTCGGTCATCGGGATTTGGGATGTTTCAGTCATCAGATCCTCAGCGTCGCTTGACACGTCGTTTGCGGTTACTATACTGGATGTCTAGACAACTTGTATACATTCAAGCTCAACCGCGATGACGGCACACCCATTTTCAAGCAGATCAGCGCGGGCTTGCGCCGGCAGATCGAATCTGGCAATCTGCGCCAGGGCGACGTGATCCCATCCGAAAATGCGTTGTCGGCTTCTCTGAAGGTCAGCCGCATGACGGTGCGCGCCGCGTTGGACGAACTGGCCCAGCAAGGGCTGGTGACGCGCCAGCAGGGACGCGGCACAGTGGTGGCGCGCGCGCCGTTCACCCGAACGGCAAACGTCATTGGCTTCATGTCCTTCAGCGAGGAGATGCGCGCGCGCGGACTGGCGCCGGCGTCGCAGGTGCTGGAATTCACCGATAAGCTGGCTGACTCAGCCATCGCTGCGCAGTTGGGCTTGTCGCCAGGCGCGCATGTGATCTATCTGGAGCGTGTTCGTCTCGCTAATGATGAGCCGATGGCGTTGGAGCGCTGTCATTTGCCCTACGCGCGCTTCAGCGGCCTGATCGAACATGACCTGACGCGTGAATCGCTCTACGACATCATGGAGCGCGAATACGACACGCGGCCGGCCACATGCGAGGAAACTGTTGAGGCGATGTTACTCGACGCGCGCGATGCGCAGGTGCTGGGCGTGAAGCGCGGCACGCCGGCGCTGCGCATCCAGCGCATCACCCGCGACACGCGCGGCAATCTGATCGAAGCCGAGCAATCCACTTTTCGCTCCGATCGCTACCGCATGGTGTTCATCCGACAGCGATAGGTCATCCAACACCATCACATCATGATGAAAATCATCGGATTGATGTCTGGCACATCCGCAGACGGCATCGATGCCGCGCTGGTGGAAATCGCTGGCGCGGACTCGCTGCAATGGCGGTTGTTGCAGTATGCGCAATTGCCCTTTCATGAGGCGCTGCGCGGCGAGGTGCTGGCTTGCATGACGGAGCAGGAAGGCACCGTTGCGCGCATCTGCGCGCTGAATGCGGCGCTGGGCGAGGCATTTGCTGCCGCTGCAAAGCATGTGGCGGATGACGCCGGCGTTCCCCTGCACGCCATTGACGCCATTGGCAGCCACGGCCAAACCGTATGGCATATCCCCGGCCAGGCCACATTGCAGATTGGCGAGCCGGCGGTGATCGCTGAGCGCACCGGCGTCGCGGTGGTCAGCAACTTTCGCGCGCGCGACATCGCCGCCGGTGGGCAGGGCGCGCCGCTGGTTGCGCTCGTCGATGCGCTGCTGCTCACGCACCCCGCCAGGGTGCGCGCGGCGCAAAACATCGGCGGCATTGCGAATGTGACCTTCTTGCCGGCGGGTTCCGTGCAGGGCGCATTCGCCTTCGACACCGGCCCGGGCAACATGTTGATCGACGATGCTGCGCGGCGCATGACGCAGGGCGCGCAGCAATGCGATATCGATGGTGCGCTTGCGGCGCAGGGCCGTGTGCATGACGCGCTGCTGCGCGATCTGATGCGCCATCCATTTTTGCAAGCTGCGCCGCCCAAGACCACTGGCCGTGAAATGTTTGGCGCGCACTTCGGCGTGCAGGTATGGGCAGATGCGGCTGCGCAGAAGATTTGTCCGCACGACGTGATCGCGACACTGACGATGTTCACGGCCGCTTCCATCGCCGATGCATATCGCCGCTTTCTGCCAGTGCCACCCGCAGAGGTGATTGTGTCGGGTGGCGGCGCGCGCAACCCCACGCTGATGCGCATGTTGCAGGAGCGACTTGGCGCGCGCGTGACAACGTCGGATGACGCCGGCATCCCCTCTGATGCCAAAGAGGCGATTGCCTTTGCGATCCTGGCGCACCAGACGTTGCAGGGCCGCGCCGGCAATCTACCGGCCGCCACTGGCGCGCGCCATCCGGTGGTGCTGGGGTGCATCACTCCAGCCGGCGCAGGAGCGCGGCCATGACGGTATTGACCGGGCTGGATGTGTTGCTCAGCGACGCAACACCGATCAAAGGCATGCGCGTCGGTCTGCTGGGCAATGCTGCGAGCATCACGCGCGATGCGCGGCGCAATGTGGATGCGCTGCTTGCCGCTGGCGTGAATGTTGCCTCGCTGTTTAGCCCAGAGCACGGCTTTGACGGCGCAGCCATTGCCGGCGACAAAGTTGCATCGGGCATGGATGCGCGCACGGGCCTGCCCATTCACTCGCTGTATGGCGCGACGAAGCGGCCGAGCGCCGAGATGCTGCGCGAGTTGGATGCGCTGCTGTTCGATTTGCAGGATGTCGGCGCGCGCTTTTACACCTACACCACCACGCTCGCCTATGCCATCGAGGCGTGCGCCGAACAGCGACTGCCGTTGATTGTGCTGGATCGCCCGAATCCCATCGCCGGCGAGGTGATCGAAGGGCCGCTGCTGCAAGCCGAATGCGAGTCATTTGTCGGGCATGGTGCATTGCCTCTTCGCTATGCCATGACGATGGGTGAGTTGGCGCGGTTTTATGCAGCCGCAAAGAATTGTGAGCAGACTGTGCGGGTGATTGCGCTGCAGGGCTGGCGGCGCGACATGTTCTTTGATGAGACAGCGCTGCCCTGGGCGCCGCCGTCGCCCAACATGCCGCATGCGCAGACGGCGCTGTTTTATCCGGGCATGGCGCTGGTGGGCGAGGGCGGAAACTGCAGCGTCGGCGCGCTGACGCCGTTGCCCTTCGAATGCGCCGGCGCGCCGTGGCTGGACGGTGACGCGCTGGCTGCAACCATGAATGCGCTTGATCTGGCCGGCGCGCGCTTTCGCCCGTTTCACTTTACGCCCACCGCGCAGCGCTATGCCCACGCCGGCGAGATGTGCTTTGGCGTGCAGGTGCATGTGACGGATCGCAAGGCATTCAGGCCGGTGAGGGCAGGGCTGCATCTGCTGTGCGCCATTCGCCGGCAACAACCAGAGCGATGGATTTGGAATGCTGCGCACTTCGATTTGCTGATCGGCAATCATCAGACGCGCGCGATGATCGATGCCGGCGCAGATGTTGAAGAGATCGCGCATCATTGGCAGACCGGCGTCGAAGAATTCAAGGCGCGCCGGCAGGCGTGTGTGCTATATGGCTGACCCGCAACCCATCCTCTCCATCCAGAACTTGTCAATCGACTACAAGGCGCGGCGCGGATTCGTGCAGGCGGTGCGCAATGTGTCATTCGATGTGCGCGCCGGCGAGGCGCTTGCGCTGATCGGCGAGAGCGGCAGCGGCAAGACCACCATCGGCACCAGTATCGTGCGGCTGTTGCCGGCGAACGCAGTGGTGAAATCGGGACGCATCGTGTATCGCCGCGCCGGCAACCATGCGCTTGAGATCGATACGCTCGCGCTCGATCCAAAGCGATTGCGCGAATTTCGCTGGAAGGAATGCGCGATGGTCTTTCAAGGCTCGCTCAACGCATTCAACCCTGTGCTGCGCATCAGTGACCAATTTGCAGACACCGCAAAGGCGCATGGCGGTCTGCAGGGCAGGGCGCTGGCAGAGCGGGGCAAGTATTTGCTCAACCTCGTGCGGCTCGACCCGGAGCGCGTGTGGAGATCCTTCCCGCACGAGTTGTCGGGCGGCATGCGGCAGCGTGTGTTGCTGGCGCTCTCGCTGTTGCTGGAGCCGCAGATGTTGATTCTGGATGAACCAACGACAGCGCTGGATGTGCTGACGCAGCGCAGCATCATGGACGTGTTGCGCGACCTGCGCAAGAAGCTGTCATTCTCGATGATCTTCATCTCGCACGATCTGGCGCTGGCGGCAGAGTTGGCGGATCGCGTGGCGACGGCTTACGCCGGCCGCATCGTGGAAGCCGGCGACACGAAGGCCGTGTTCGCCTGCCAGCACCATCCCTACACGCGCGGCCTCATCCACGCCGTGCCGACGCTGCGCACCGAGCGCGACCAGCTTGCATCGATCCCTGGCACGCCGCCCGACTTGATTGACCTGCCCTCGGGCTGCAAGTTTCATCCGCGCTGTGCATTTGCAACTGAGCAGTGCGCGGTTGAGGACCCGCCCTCGGAATCTGTGGGCGATCGCGCTGAGGTGGCGTGCTGGCACTGGCGCGAAGTGGTGAATGCGCAGAGTGTTTCTTCGCAGAAGGTGGTGGCTGCATGAGCGACGCGTTGATCTCGTTGCGCAATGTCACGCGCACTTTTCGCGTGCGGCGACAGAACGTCAAGGCTGTCGACGACGTCACGTTCGACATCGCCGCCGGCGAGGTGGTGTGCCTCGTCGGCGAAAGTGGCTGCGGCAAAACCACGACCGGCAAGATGGTTGCCGGCCTGCTTGCGCCGTCATCCGGCCAGATTCTGTTCAAGGGCAACGACATCGCGCGTCTGCGCGGCGACGCGCGCCGGCAATACCGGCTGGGTGTGCAGATGATCCACCAGGATCCCTATGCGTCATTGAATCCAGCGCATACCGTCTATGACATTTTGTCCGCGCCATTGCAACACCACCGCATCTCGAGCGGCAGCGCAGACACGCATCGCCGCGTGTGCGAGTTGCTGGAGACGGTAAACCTGACGCCGCCGGAAGACTTCATCGAGAAGTATCCGCATCAGTTGAGCGGCGGCCAGCGCCAGCGCGTGTCGATCGCGCGGGCGCTCTCGGTGAAGCCGGCGTTTCTCATCGCCGACGAGGCTGTCGCGTCGGTTGACACATCCATCCGCATCAGCCTGTTGAACACGCTGTCGGAGCTGCAAAGAAACATGGGGCTGGGCGTGCTGTTCATCACGCATGATCTAGCGCTGGCGAAATTCTTTGCGTGGGAAGGGCGCATCGGCGTGATGTATCTGGGGCGCATGGTGGAGTTGGGGGCGGCGCGGCGCGTGATCGACCAACCGCAGCATCCCTATACGCGCGTGCTGCTCTCGGCCATCCCTGAGGCCGACCCCGGGGCGCTGGCGCGTAAGGAGCGCATCGCGTTGCGCAGCGAAGATGTGCCGAGCTTGCTGCGCCTGCCGAGCGGCTGTGCATTTCATCCGCGCTGCCCGTGGTTCGAAGGCGAGATGTGTGCGAAAGTGATTCCACAACTGACGCGATTGCGCGATGGCAGTTCGGTGGCGTGCCACCCGGTGGTGCGCGCAAATGCCGCCGAGCCGGCAAAGGAGTTGCCATGACCGCGGCCTCATCCACCCAAAACACCGCTGCGCCGAAGCAGAGTTTTCGCATCGAGCAGATCACATCGAACTATGTGGTGCGCCGGCTGCTGAAGGCATTGTTCACCATCTGGCTGGTAACGACGATCATCTTTGTGTTGATCCGCCTGATGCCGGGCAATCCAGTCGACATCCTGGTCGAGGATTTGATCCTGCAGGGCAAGACTGAGGAGGAGGCGCGCCAGCGCGCAGCGCAATTGCTCAACCTGCCGCTTGACGAACCCATCACCACGCAATATGTGCGCTTCATGGGCAATCTGTTGCGCGGCGATCTTGGCACCTCGTATCGCTCGACCGGCGTGAGCGTGGCGAGCATCATTGCGCAACGCCTGCCGTGGACAGTATTCAGCGTCGGCCTGTCGCTCGCCTTCAGCTTTATCATCGGCATGACGCTGGGCATGATTGCGGCGTATCGGCGCAACACGCCGGCGGATCATCTCATCACCAACATCGGCGCGGCGCTCGATGCCATCCCCGCCAACCTGCTCGCCGTGATCTTGATTTTGTTGCTGGTGATCGTCTTTAAGGTGATGAAGTTTCCGCAGATGCGCGGCGGCTTCACGCCTGGCGTCAAGCCGGGCTTCACGCTGCAATTCATCGCCGATGTGTTGAGCCATTGGCTGGTGCCGGGCATTGTCTACATTCTCGCCACCGTCGGCTCATGGATGCTGGTGATGAAGGGCAGCACCCTGAGCGTGATGGGCGAGGACTATGTGACCGTGGCGCACGCGCGCGGCCTGCCCGATTCGCGCATTCAGAGCGCCTATGTGGCGCGCAATGCGCGGCTGCCGCTGTTCACGCGGCTGGCGCTTTCCATCGCCACCATCGTCGGCGGCTCCGTGCTGATCGAATTCATCTTCACGTATCCGGGCATTGGGTTGCAACTCTCGACTGCGCTGTATCAACGCGACTATCCGGTGATGCAAGGCATCTTTCTCGTGACGACGATCTCGGTTGTGCTGGCAACGCTGGCGGCTGATTTTGTGTATGGCTGGGTGGATCCGCGCATTCGGGTGGCCGGCGCGGAGAACTGACATGAACGAATTCAGGAAAACCCTTCGCTTGCTCACGCGCAATACCGCCGGCTTGATCGGGCTGATCGGCGTGCTGTTCATCGTCGTGGTCTCGTTCATCGGGCCGATGGTGGTGCCGCCGGCCGACACCGCCGACGTGTCCAACATCTATAGCGGGCCGACGGCAGAACATCCGCTCGGCACCGATTTTCAGGGCCGCGACAACCTGACACAGTTGATCTACGGCGGCAAGGACATCATCATCATCGCAGTGATTGCCGGCGTGCTGACCGTGTTGATTGCCGTCGTCGTCGGTTCGGTGGCGGCGTTCATGGGTGGGCGTGTCGATGGTGTTCTGCGCGAGGTCATCAACGTGTGGCTGACCATCCCGCAATTCCCGCTGCTCGCGATTCTGGCGACGCTGCTGCGGCTGAGCAACGTCGCGCTGCTGTCGGTCATCATCGCCGTGTTGAGCTGGCCGAGCCTGGCGCTGCAGGTGCGCGCGCAGATGCTGTCGCTGCGCAAGCGCGAATACGTCGAAGCGGCTACGTTGCTCGACCTCGGCACAGCGCACATCATTCTGCGCGAGATGGTGCCGAACATTGCGCCCTTCCTTGCCATCTCGTTGATCTTTGCCATGACAAGCGCCATCTACCAGCAGACCGGGCTGGTGTTTCTGGGGTTGGTGCCATTTTCAAGCGCGAACTGGGGCGTGACGATCAGCCTGGCGTACGCCAAGGGCGCGCATTTTCAGGCTGATTCGGCGTGGAGTTTGCTGGCGCCGGTGGTGGCCATCGTGTTCTTTCAACTGGCGCTCGTGTCGCTGTCGCGCTCGCTGGAGGAAGTGTTCAACCCGCGCTTGCGAACGGAGGTGTAAGGATGCTTAGCCCCGAAGCCGGCAAGATGTGGTTTCGCATTGCGGTGTTCATCGTGATTGTCGCCGGCGGGTTGCTGCCGTTTCAAGCGCCGAATTCGCCGGAGTTCGTCATCACGGTGCTGGCGTTGTTGATGGGTGTGCTGTTTGTGGTTGTGCTGGTTGTGATGGCGCGGCGGTCGCGTTGACGTCCATGCTCGATTTTCAAGCTGGGAGGTGATGCTGTTCAGAGATGTGTGTCTGCGCCGGCGCGTTGCCGGCAACCTGATCAAAGCAATTCGTTTTTCTAGAAGGAGCAAGAGATATGAAGTCGAATCGATTGATTACAGCTGCGTTGGCAATGGCGTTCGTGCTGGCGGCGTGCGCGCCAGCCGCGCCAGCCCCTGCGCCCACGGCTGCGCCGGCAGCCACCGAAGCGCCGGCAGCCACCGAAGCGCCGGCCGCAACAGAAGCCCCGACCGAAGCGCCGGCGGCGACTGAGGCGCCAACCGAAGCGCCGGCTGCCACCACTGCGCCCGAGGCGACCAAAGCGCCAGAGGCCACCAAGGCGCCGGAGGGCGAAGTCAAGAACACGCTCACCATCACCCTGCGCAAGGGGTTGAAGTGGAGCGATGGCAGCGACATCACCAGCAAGGACCTTGTTGGCAACTACAACATCATTTGGGCGCAGGGCGGCACCACCTGGACGTATCTTGAGGATGTTGTGGCGAAGGATGACTACACTGTAGATTTCCTCGTCAAGAATCCGGGCCCGCGCGCCGAGCGCCTGCTGCTGAGCAGCAACAACGTGCTGCCGTACTCGGTGTATGGCAAGTTCATGGATCAGGCAGCTGAATTCCGCAAGAATGGCGCGAAGCTGGACAGCGATGAAGTCAAGAAGTTCATCGACGAGTTGTCGGCGTTCAAGCCGGAGAAGCCGGTTGTCTCTGGTCCGATGATCGTCGATCCGGCCAGCGTGACCGAAGCGCAGCTGGAGATGGTGAAGAACCCCAACGGCTTCAATGCTGACAAGGTGAACTTCGACAAGTTGACGGTGTATTTTGGCGAGACGCAGCAGGTGATGCCGTTCATTCTCTCGAATGAGCAGGACTACAGCTCGAACGCTTATACGCCGGCGAACATCAAGGCCATCGAGGCCAACGGCGCCTATGAGATCATTGGCGGCCCCACCGGCACCGGCCCAGGCATCTGGTTCAACCAGAGCGTCGCCCCGCTGGACAAGGTTGAAGTGCGCCGCGCATTCGCCTATGTCATCGACCGCGCGGAGAATGCAGAGGTGGCGCTGGGCATCGCCGGCAAGCCGCTGAAGTACATGGCCGGTTTCACCGACCTTGCAGTGCCGGCGTGGATCGACGATGACGTCCTCGCCAGGATCAATCCCTACAACAAAGACCTGGCGAAGGCTGAAGAGTTGCTCAAGAGCGTTGGCTATACCAAAGGCGCGGACGGCGTCTTTGCAGATGCGAGCGGCAAGAAGCTGGAATTTGAGTTGTCGGTTCCGTCAGACTTCTCAGACTGGTTCGGCTCGGCTGAAAACGCCGCTGCACAGTTGACCAAGTTCGGCATCAAGACCACCGTGCGCGGCTATCCATCCTCGGAGCGCGCGCAGCTGCGCAAGGAAGCCAAATATCAGTTGCTGATGGATCTCTCGATCCGCTATAACTATCCGCATCCGGTTGCATCCTTCGACTACTATCTGGGCAAGGCCTACAACAGTCCTGATGTCGAAGGCACGTCGAAAGGTTTCAACTTCCCAGTGATGCAGAAGGATCTGGACGGCAACGAGGTCAACTATCGCGACCTGATCGTGCAGGCCGGCCAGGGCTTTGACAAGGAGCCGCAGAAGAAGGCCATCGAGAATCTCGCCTTCATCGTCAATGACCAGTTGCCAGTGCTGGCACTGTTCGAGCGCTATGCCACCGACCCGATCGACACGAAGACGCGCGTCACGGGCTGGCTGCCGCTGGATGACAAGCTGTATCTGAACAATCAGGGCGACAACTACGTCTTCTATCAATTCCTGAACGGCACGCTGAAGCCAATTGGGGATGTGAAGGAGTTCAAGTCGTCCTATCCGTTCGTGCAGCCGCCCAAAGGCACGTTCAACAAGTACAGCACCGATTACACGGACCTGGGCAGCATGATGGAGCCGCTGCAATTCCCGCCGCTGTTCTTCTACATGTGGGACGCCGGCACCTACGAGCCGATGCTGGCTGAGAAATACGAGATCAAGTAAGGCGATGGCGCATCAAACACGAAGATCACGGAACCTGCGTGATCTTCGTGTTTGCTTTTACCCAGCGTGCAACATTTTGAAATTGACGCCGGCCAGTTGATGGCAATTGGTTTTGAGGGTGTGGCGATGTCGCCGGCGCTGCAGTCACTCATCACCGACCTGCATTTGGGCGGACTGGTGCTTTTCACGCGCAACGTGGAATCGCCGGCGCAACTGCGCCAGTTGATCTGCGATGCGCAACAGGTCGCGCGCGACGCCGGCCTGCCGCCCCTGTTCATCTGCATCGATCAAGAGGGCGGGCGCGTGGCGCGTTTGCGCGCCGAGCAGGGCTTCACCGAGTTTCCGCCGGCCAAAACGATGGCGGAAGGTGGCTTGGATGCGGTGAGGCGCGCAGCGACGGCGCTGGCAGGTGAGATGCGCGCTGCCGGCATCAACGTCGATCTTGCGCCGGTGCTGGACGTCAACAACAACCCCGCCAACCCGGTGATCGGCGATCGCTCGTTTGGCGATGATGCGGCGCGCGTGGCTGAATGCGGCGTGGCGTTCATCTCCGCCATGCAAGCCGCCGGCGTCATGTGTGTTGGCAAGCACTTCCCCGGGCACGGCGATGTGGCGGTCGATTCGCACATCAGCCTGCCGGTCGTACCGCATTTGCGGGAGCGCCTGGACGAGGTTGAGTTTGCACCGTTCAAGGCCGCCATCGCCGCCGGCGTCGGTGGCATCATGTCGGCGCATGTATCCTTTCCCGCCATCGAGCCGTCCGGTCTGCCGGCGACGCTCTCGCACAGCGTGATGACCGCACTCCTGCGCGATGAGCTGGGCTACGATGGGTTGCTGTTCACCGATGCGCTGGAGATGGGCGCGCTGGGCGCGAGCGGCTACGCTGTGCCTGTTGCAGCGATCATGGCCTTGCGCGCTGGCGCGGATATGCTGTTGTTCAACAGCGGTGAAGCGTTGCATCGGCAGGCGCATGCGGCGGTGACAGCCGCCATTCGCGACGGCGAACTTTTGCGTGCGCAGATGGCCGTCGCGTTGCGGCGCGTCGAGACAGCGAAGCGGCGTTTCGGCATCCTATGACTCTACAATTCATCTCGCCGGCGAATCCGGCGCATCACCAGCACATTGCGGCGATATGGAATGCGGCCTGCGGGGAATCTCTCGCCTTCACGCCGCACTTTGCCGAGTTCAACTTGCGCGCGACGACTGGCATTGCGCAGGCCGGCCAGTTCGCACTGTATGACGAACACCCTATCGCGTTTGTCATCGCCAGCGCCGCGCCAGGCCGGGCCGGCTGGATCGACGCCATCGCCGTTCACCCGCAGCACCAGCGCATGGGTGTGGGTCGCGCGTTGCTGCGATGGGCGGAGCAATGGCTGCGCGAGCATGATCCGAAGCGCATTCGGGTCGGCGGCAGCATGAGGCCGTTTGCCGCCGGCGTGCCTGTCGCGTTGAACAGCGAGCCGTTCTTTGCGCGGCATGGTTTTGTGCAGGATGGCATCACCGTCGATCTGAGCTGCGATCTTGCGAGCGATCTGGTGGTGTATCGCGCGGCGCAGAATGTGGAAGTCACACCAGTGGCGGAGGATGAAGCGCCGGCGATAGACGAATTCTTGAGGCGCGCATTTCCTGGCCGCTGGCATGTTGAATGGCAGGAGCATCTGCGCGAGGGCGGTCGCAGCAGCGACTACATGGCGCTGTGGGCGAACGACAGCGGCGCGCGCCGTGTGGAAGGGTTCTGCCAGGTCACGTTTGAAGATTCGCTGCGCCCGCTCGACCGCTTTTATCCGGCTCCGTTGCCAAAACCCTGGGGCCAGCTTGGCTCCATCGGCGTGAGTGCGGAGTGTCGCGGCAAGGGCTATGCAGCCGCAGTCATCAACGCGGCGCTGTTGCGGTTGCGCGACGCCGGCGTGCGCGGCTGCATCATCGACTGGACCGATTTGATCGATTTCTATACCCGCTTTGGCTTCGAGGTGCATCGCCGTTATGCGATGGTTTCCAAGAGTCTCTAGCTCATCACCGACCATGCGTATTCAAGCGATTGAGAAAATTGATGCGTTGCTGCATTCATCACTGGATGTTGCATTCCCGGCAGCGCAGTTGGTGGTCCTGCATCGCGGCGGGTCCGTGCTGGAGCGCGCCGTGGGCTATCACGACCCCGACACGCGCCGGCATCCCATCGATTCCGACACGCGCTTCGATCTGGCTTCAGTGTCAAAGCTGTTCACTGTCGCAGCGTTCATGGCGCTGGTCGAAGCCGGCCGGACGTCGCTCGATCAACCCGTGTCAACGGTGCTGGAATCGTTCATTGGCGCGCGCGCCATCCAGCCGCAGCCGGATCCACTGGGCAGTGGCAAGCTGCAGGCGATTGTGCCGGCCACTGCTGAAACGGTCGATGCTTCGCGCACGACCTTTCGCCAACTGCTCACGCACACATCGGGTTTGCCGGCATGGCTGCCGCTGTGGAAGGTGGCATGGGCCATGCAGCGCGACGGGGCGGGCGACGAGGCCATTCAACAGCGCATGTGCGAGATGGCGCTGCAAACCGCGTTTGCCTATCCTGCCGGCGCGCATGTGATCTACAGCGACGTCGGCCTCATCCTCATCGGCTGGGCGATGGAGCGAATCGAGGGCAAGCCACTCGCCACCGTCGTGCGCGAGCGCGTGGCGCAGCCGCTCGGTCTCGCGTCCATCGGCTATGGGCCAGTTCCGTGCGCGCAGGCTGCGCCGACGGAGCTATATGCGCACCAGGGCCGGCGCATGTGCGGCGAGGTGCATGATGAAAATGCATGGGCGTTGCATGGCATTGCCGGCCATGCCGGCGTGTTCGGCCACGCGCGCGATGTGGCGGCGTTTGGCGAGGCATTGCGACGCTCGCTTGCCGGCGAAGGGACGTTCTTGAAACGCGAAACACTGCAGGAGATGACGCGCTTGCAGGCGCAGGAAGATGACGTGCGGCGCGGCATCGGGTTTGCGCTGTGGTCGCCCAACCCGCACGCCATGAGCCACGCGCTCAACCGTAGCGCGTTCGGCCATCTCGGCTTCACTGGCACGTCATTGTGGATTGACCCAGAGCGCGAGTTGACTTTCGCATGCCTGACGAACCGCGTCTACTATGGGCGCGGAGGCGTGGACGCTATGACCCCTTTTAGGGCGGCGCTGTCAAAGGCTGTTGCAGATGCGATCTGAGCCATCACGGGCGTTGCAAGAGGTAAGCGTGTAAATTGAGCGATGTCAAATCCAAATTGTGGCGGGTGCGAAGGAAGACGGTAATGCATGGTGTTGAAAATGCAGCGCAAAACGCTATAAATGGCCGCAGTATGCTGAGAGCAATGACGATGAACGGCGCGCTGAATGCCCTGCCGGCTGGTGCGATGGCAACCATCACCCATATGTCGCACGATGATGAATCCTCGTTGCGCGCCCAATCCATGGGCTTGCGCGAGGGCAAGCAGGTGCGCGTGTTGCGGCGCAATGGTCGCATGTTGCTGCTGCAGATCGGGGACACCTGCCTCGCCATCACCGATGATCTGGCTCGGCGGGTTGAGGTGCAATGACAGTCATCGAACAAACTGAAAACTGCCACGACGGTGTGAGCGTGGTGAGGAAGAGAGGCTCGGCGGGAAATAAGCCGAGCCTTGTTGTTGCCATCGCCGGCAACCCCAACACCGGCAAGACCACGCTGCTCAACGCATTGGTCGGCGCAAACTTCAGCGTCGGCAATTGGCCCGGCGTCACAGTCGAAAAAAAAGAGGGCATTCTCGACTTCGCCGATTACACCATTCACTTCATCGATCTGCCCGGCATCTACACGCTGGAGCCGGTGAGCGACGACGAGCGCATCGCCTACAGTTTCCTGGTCGAGCAGAAGCCGGACGTCATTCTCAACGTGATTGAGACGCCCAACCTGGAGCGCAACCTGGGACTGACGATTGAGCTGGCCGAATTTGGCGTGCCGATGGTGATGGCGTTGAACATGGCTGATGAAGCGCGTCAGGCCGGCTTGCAGGTGAATGCCGGCAAGCTCGGGGCATTGCTCAACGTCAAGGCGCTGCCGACGATTGGCCGCACCGGCGCCGGAGTGAAGGAACTGTTGCCGGCAATTGTTGGGGCGTATCAAACGCAGCGCCGGCCGGGCCCGATCGTGTATGAGGATTTGCTCGAAGAGCAGTTGCCGGCGGATGCGCGGACCAAGCGCGAGCAGATGGAGCAAGCGGCGCGCGCTCCTGTTGTCGCGCAAAAGTTGAATGAGGCATTCGGCCGCAGCGCCCCGCAGGTCATCCGTGAAGCGCGCCTGGGTCTGGCCGACGGCCTGTATCACCAGGTGGCGCACAAGACCGAAGTGCGCAGCCGCAGCGTCACCCGCGCGCTCGACAAGGTGCTGTTGCATCCGGTGCTGGGGATCATCGCGTATCTCGGCATCATGTATCTGTTTTTCAAGATCTCGTTCGACTTCTCTGCGCCATACATGGATTGGCTGGATGGGTTTATCAATGGCTTTCTCTCGCCGTTGGCGGTGCAGAGCCTGCTGGCGATTCATGCGCCGGTGATCGTTGCAGAGTTTGTGGGCGAGGCGGTGCTGGGTGGGTTTGCCTTCGTGCTGACCTTTTTGCCGCTGATCGCAGTGATGTTCTTTTTGCTCACGCTGCTGGGCATGACCGGCTACATGGCGCGGCTGCCGTTTGTGCTGGATCGCTTCATGAGCCGGCTTGGGCTAAACGGCAAGGCGATCATCCCGTTGCTGCTGGGACTGGGCTGCAATGTGCCGGCGATCATGGCGACGCGCACCATGGAGAGCCAGCGCGACAAACTCATCGTCTCGCTGATGATTCCCTTCATGAGTTGTCCGGCGCGGCTGGTCGTGTTCTCGTTCTTCGCGGTGTTGTTCTTTCCGCAGAATCCGGCGCTGGTCATCATGGCAATGTATGTCATCGGCATCGTCGTCGCCGTTGGCACATCCATGTTCATGAAGCGCCGCATGTTCAAGGGCAACCCGGGCTTGCTGGTGATGGAGTTGCCGCCTTATCGCCTGCCGCGCCTGCGCACCGTCGGCATCATCGTGTGGAGCCACGTCCGGGAATTTCTGATCCGCGCCGGCAAGGTTATCTTCACTGTATCGGTGGTGGTGTGGTTGCTCATTCACCTGCCTTTTGGCGCAAAACCCGAGGACAGTCTGGTGGCGCAGGTGGGCAAGGCCATCACGCCGGTGTTTGCGCCGATTGGCCTGAATGACTGGCGCGCGACCACGTCGCTCATCCCCGCGTTCCTCGCGCGCGAAGTGGCGCTCTCGTTCATGGCGACGATCTATGCGGCAGAGGACACCCGCGCGCCGGCGCAGATCGATGCCGGCGCGGCGTTGGTCGATCAGGCGCGCGCGCTGGGCGAGGCGGTGGTGGCGAGTGTGCAGACACTGGTGACGCCGGCGCTCACGACGATGGAAGTGCAGGACGATGGCAACAGCGCGTTGAAGACGGCGGTGATGCAGACTTTCACCCCGCTGGCTGCGCTGTCATTCATGATCTTGTTGTTGCTCTACAACTCGTGCCTTGCGGTGTATGGCGTGATGGCCAAGGAGATCGGGCGCAAATTTGCCAACGGCTTCATGCTCTACAGCTTCGTCATCGGCTGGCTCGTCGCGTTCGTGGTGTATCGCGTTGGATTGTTGTTGACGACTGGGTCGTTGGTGTAGTTTGCGTCTGCGTGATGTGACGGTGGGCATGTGCGCGCAACTGCGAGTGCGATGACAACATGCCGATCGAAGTGGATCGCGATTGGAGCTAGCGCGGGCCGGCGTGCGGCGCCGGCTGGTTGAAATATTTGCCCCGCTGCGGCGAGACTTGCGGCTCAGATGCTTCTGCCCAATCATCCCCGCGCTTGCCCACGCTCAATGATGCGAGCAACAGCACGGATGAAATCATGCTGGCGATGACAGTTCCTGCAATGATGATCCACATCGAGGTTCTCCTTGTGCACTGCGAATGCTGCAATGTTTTTCTGCGCAAGGAGATATAGCGCGCCGGCGATGCGCCGGCATGCTGGCAAAGGCGTGTTTGCGCGCAAGCTTTTGACGCAAAGCAACGACGCGATCCTCATCACATGCGGCAACGCGATTGCTTTTGCTTGCTTGCGCATTGCAAATGCTGCGCAAAGCGAAAGGAGATTGCCGCTGGCGCAATCACGTTGCCAGGCCGGCGCGCTTGACGAAGGCGCGCCGCACGTCGATCACACCGCTGATGACGAGGCCGGCCATCACCAACAGCAGCCCAATCACGTCCGTCGGGCGAATAGCCTCGCCAAGCATCAGCGCTGCCAGCGCGTAGCCGCTGACCGGATTGAGGAACAGCCACATGCTCGCCCGCAGCGCATCGCGCTTGAGCAGCCAGAACCACAAGAGGTTCGCCACAATCGATACGGCGAGGACTGACCACGCCAGCGCCGCGATGAAGCTGGGCGTAATATTGACCGGCTGGGTGTGATTGGCAAGGATCGCCAGCGGCAGCAGCGTGACTGCGCCGATCATCACCTGCCACGCATTCAGCGCCAGCCCGCCGATCTGCAACTTGCTCCACTTGAAATACACGCTGCCGAACGAGTAGATCACCATCGCCGCGACAGCCATGACGATGCCGGCGAGCGTGGCTTCCTTGCCCTGCACGCGCGGCGTGGTGGCGGCGATGAGGCCGGCGGCTCCCAGCGCGATGCCGATCACTTCGTTGCGCGTGATCGGCCTTTTCAACCACAACCAGCTCAACACCGCGACGATGAGCGGGTTCATGGCGATGAACAGGCCGAACAGACCTGCCGGCACCTGCGTAAACGCCAGCCAGCTCAGGCCAAGGTAGCCGGTGCTGTTGGTCAGCGCCAGCACGGTGACGTGCTTCCAGTCGCCACGTTGGGGCATGGGTGTGTCGCGGCGGAAGACGTAGGCGTAGGTGAGCAGGGCAGCGCCGGCGAGGAAGAAGCGCAGGTCGAGCATCGTCAGCGGTGCGGCATCGCGAATGCCGATCTTGGCTGCGATAGATGCCGACGACCACAGGATGACGAAGATCAGGCCGAGCAGGATGTCCAAAGTGCGCCGATTGTATGGAAAATAGAAATCGGGTTTCTACGAAACCCGATTTCTGAACCGCTCACCCTTTGATCAGCCAACTGCCATCTGGCTTGCCCTTCAACCCGCGCCACACGCGTTCCGGCGTGAGCGGAATCTGGTAGAAGCGCGCGCCGGTGGCGTGATGCACCGCGTTGACCACCGCCGGCGCGACGCCATCCATCGGAATCTCAGCCACCGCCTTCGCGCCATACGGTCCGCTCGGCTCGTAGGTCTGGATCAAGATCGCCTGCATCGCTGGCGTCTCATCGGCGCTGTAGATGCGGTATTGCCCGAAGCGGCGCTGGTGCAGACTGCCGGCTTTATCGTAGGTCATCTCTTCGCAGTGCGCGTAGCCCAGCGCCTGCAAATTGCCGCCTTCGATCTGCCCGCTCGCGGTCGCCGGGTTAATCGCCACGCCGCAATCCACTGCCATCACCAGTTTGTTCACGGTGATCTCGCCTGTGTCGAGATCCACTTCCACCTCAGCGGCCTGACAGCCGAACGGCGGCGGCGAGTCGTAGGTCATGTGGCTCGCGGTTGCCATGATCTGATGCTGGTTCTCCGTGTGCGTGGCGAACAGCGCGATCTGCTCCAGCGTCAGTTCGCGGCCATCCGGCGTGATGGCTTTGCGATCCCTGAGGACGATGGTCGACGAGACGACAGACGATTTGCCCTCGTTGGCTGTCGGCTGTCCGCCGCCGGCGTGTTTGCCCTGCGCGAACATCTCCGCAGCGACCTCACAGATTTGCGCGCGCACCTGCTCGGCCGCTTTCAACGCCGCGCCGCCGGTGATGTAGGTAGTCGATGAGGCATACGCGCCGGTGTCGAAGGGCGTGAAGTCGGTGTCGCTCGAATACATGATCACGTCTTCGAGCGGCACGCCGAGCGTTTCGGCGACGATCTGCCCAACGATGGTGTCGCTGCCGGTGCCGATATCCGTGCCGCCGACGAGGCAGTTGAATGAGCCGTCGTCGTTCATCTTGATGGATGCTGCGCCCATGTCGAGGCCGGCGATGGCCGTGCCATGCATCGCCATGGCCACGCCGATGCCGCGCCGCACGCTTGGTCGCTGTGGATCAAACACCAGATCCTTGCCGCCGAACTCGTTGCGCTGTTCCCAGCCAATGGCCGCCAGCGCCTGCGCGAAGCACTCTTCCAGCCCGCACGACTTGATGATTTGATCGAAACCTTCGCGCGCTTCGCCCAACGCCTTGGCGAACGGCAGTGAATCGCCGGCGCGGTGCCAATTCTTCCGCCGCAACTCGATCGGATCGACGCCCATCAGGTGCGCCGCCTCTTCCATCAAACACTCGATGGCGAACTCGGCCTGCGGTGCGCCATAGCCGCGAAACGCGCCGGGCGTGGGGATATTGGTATACACCACGTCGCACTCAAACTCGCCGTTGTCCACACGGTAATGGCTCATGCCGCGCAGACCGCTCACTGTCTGCACAGTCAGGCCGTGCGTGCCATACGCGCCGGTGTTGCCGAGGACGTATTGGCGCAGCGCGTGCAATCTTGGGATTGCGGATTGACTGTCGGCTTCGGACTTGAAGCCGGCTTTGAAGACGATGCGCTGCGCGTGGCGTGAGCGCGAACTGGTGAACTCTTGCTCGCGCGTGTATTCGAAGCGCACGGGCCGGCCTGTCGCCAGCGTGAGATGCGCGCACAAGTCCTCGATCAGCATCTCCTGTTTGCCGCCAAAGCCGCCGCCGACGCGCGGCTTGACCACGCGAATTTTCTTCACCGGCAACCCAATTAGCGGCGCGATCATGCGGCGCACATGAAACGGCACCTGCGTGCTGGTGCGAATGACGAGCCGGTCATCTTCATCCCACCATGTCATCACAATGTGCGGCTCGAGGCTGGCCTGTTGATGCTGCGGCACGTAATACTCGCGCTCGATCACAAAATCGCATTCGTCGAAGGCCTTGTCCACCTCGCCGACTTTGGCGTAGATGCGGCAGACCAGGTTGCGCGAGGCGTCGCGAATGCTCTTCGCATCCGGCTCATCATGGATGATCGGCGCGTGACCGCTTTTTGCCTCGTCGGGGTCGAATACCGCCGGCAGCACCTCGTAGTCGACCTCAATCAATTCACAAGCGCGCTGCGCAATCTCGAACGTCTCGGCGGCAACAACAGCCACGCGATCGCCGACGTGGCGCACCTTGTTGTCCAGACTCACCTGATCCCACGGCGGTGGATTGGGATAGGACTGGCCGCCGCTCGCATAAACCACGCGTGGCACATCCTTGTAGGTCAGCACGGCATGCACGCCGGGCAGTGCCTTTGCCTTCTGGGTATGGATGTCGCGGATGCGGGCATGGGCGTGCGGGCTGGTGAGCATGGCGGCATACAGCATGCCGGGCATGGGGGCGTCGTCGGTGAACGCCGGTTTGCCTTGCGCAAGCTTGGCCGCGTCCACTTTGCGTTCGGCCTTGCCCACCACTTGGGTTTGGGTTGCCGGGGCCACCATGAAGGGAGCCAGTGTGGCGCTCAGGGTTTGGGTTTCGGTTTGCGTCGGCACGGTTTCGTTGCTGTTGCCTGTGCCGCCCGGGCTGCTCCACGTCACATCGCCAATGTCCTGGCGGAACATGCCGCTGCCCTGCTGCGCGCCGGCGGGCGCATCTTGCGCGGGTGGGGGCGTGATGACGCGCTTGAAAGGCGCCGGCAACTCATTCGGCGGTTCGCCGCGCAAAATGGCGGCCGCATTCAACACCGCCTGCACCGGCTTTACGTAGCCTGTGCAGCGGCACAGCACGCCGCTGATGGCCTCGCGCACTTCGTTCTCTGTGGGGGTTGTGTTGCGATCAAGCAAGGCTTTTGCCGCCAGCAGTTGCGCCGGCGTGCAGTAGCCGCACTGGATTGCGCCGTTGTCGATGAAGCATTGCTGCAACGTGTGCAAACCTTTTCGATCGCCCATCGATTCGACTGTGACAAGCTCGGCGTCCTGCGCCTGTGCCGCCAGTGTGACGCAGGTGTTGACCATCGCGAACTCAGATAAATCGTGGGTCTTGCCAGCATTCGCTTCATCAGCAACGGTTGAAGAACCCTGCGGAGTTTGGATTTTCATCAGCACGCCGCATGCACCACACTCGCCAGTCTCGCAGCCGTGCTTTACGCTGTAGTAGCCGGCGCGCCGCAGCGCGCTCATCAGCGTTTCATTGGGCTGCACGACAAGCTCCCTGTCCTGCCCATTGATGCGAAGGTGAACGATCATCCGATGCTCCTGTCTCAAAGAAATACAAGCGTCAATTCAAATCGCGTGACTGCTCCGGCCCGTGCACATTCAAATCACCCGGGTTGTCGCCGGTCTCGATGAAGATTGCGCGCTCAGCGACATTGGTGGCGCGGTCGCCGATGCGCTCCAGGCAGTGGCCGGCGTGCAGCAACCAGGTGCCGCATTCGATGTGCGCCGGCGTCGCCGACATGTCAGCCATCACCATCCTCAGAAGGTCGTTGTATAGCGAATCCAGCTTCTCATCGTCGATCAGCACGGCTTTCGCGGCGACCACGTCACCATCAAGGAACGCCTGTGTGCTGCGCTGCAACATGTCGCGCGCCAGCATGTCCATGTCGCGCAGGTTGAAGGTGTCCATCTTCGCATCATGCCGGGTCATGCGGCGCGCAGCCTTGGCGATGCCCTTGGCATAGTCGCCGCAGCGCTCCAGCTCGGCAGCAACGATGGTGGCCGACACCAATTCGCGCACATCGCGCGCGACCGGCTGCTGGGTCACCATCGCCAGCAGGCAGGCGTTCTCCACCTGATAGCGCAGATCGTCGGTGAGTTTGTCCTCTCGTTTGATCTCGCGCGCCTCCTCGAAATTGCGGTCAATGAGGGCATCGACGGCGCGAGAAGTGGCGTTGATGGCCTGGGTGCTGAGGGTGGCGATGCCGTCGCGGATATCCTTGAGTTCTCGTTCGAAGACGCTTCTCATGGACGCTGATTATCTCCGACAAACGTGAGAGGGCTTGTGTGCTGGATGGGAAAAGCAAACCAGCCGAACGAGTTATCGCTCGGCTGGCTCTGTTTGAATCGCAACGCCGGCGTTACATGTTGCGCGCGGCGTAACCGGGTCCCTCGGTGTAGAAGGCTGCGTTGTACTCCGCCGCGCCTTCCGTCAGGTCGATCACCTCGCCGCCGGCGGCAGTCCAGCGCTCGCCATGTTGTGGCTGCACTTCCTGGCCAGCCTTCAACTCAAGGGCTGACGGAACTTCATCGACTGGGAAGATGGCCTCGAAGGGGCACTCTGGCACGCAGGCGCCACAGTCGATGCAGGTGTTCGGGTCGATGTAGAACCATGGCCACTGATCTTCCGGCTTGCCGGCGACGATGCACTCCACAGGACACACATCTACGCATGCGCCATCGCGCAGACACAGGGCGGTCATTACATGCGTCATTTGAAACTACTCCTTGTTGAATCTTCGAGATTTCTGTCTTGTTCAACGTTGCCGTTTACAACGGTAAACTGATGTTCCGCGCACTTTATACACGAAGTGTATAGCGTTGTCTAGTTGTGAATCATTGCATGATTTGGAAAAGAAAAAACCTGACAGGTTGTCAAAACCTGCCAGGCCAGATGTTTGATTGCCGGCTGCGCGTTACGCGCCAAAGCGCTTCGCAACATCGTTCCAGTTCACCACGCTCCAGAATGCCTTGAGGTAATCTGGCCGGCGGTTCTGATACTTCAGGTAGTAGGCGTGCTCCCACACGTCCACACCGAGGATCGGTGTCAGACCGCCATAGTCTGCCATCAGCGGGTTGTCCTGATTCGGCGTGCTGGTGACAGCCAGCTTGCCATCCTTGCCGATCACCACCCAAGCCCAACCAGAGCCAAAGCGGGTCGCGCCGGCCTTCTCGAAGGCTTCCTTGAGCGCAGCCAGCGAGCCAAAGGCGGCGTTGATCGCATCGGCCAGCTTGCCACTGGTCGGTTCGCTTGTGCCGACCTTGAGCTGTTCCCAGAACATGGTGTGATTTACATGGCCGCCGGCGTTGTTGCGCACAGCGGTGCGAATGGCCTCGGGCACGGCGTTGAGATCCTTGATCAATTCAACAGCGCTCTTGCCGCTCAGTGCCGCGTGATCCTTCAGCGCGTTGTTCAGGTTGTTCACGTAGGCCGCATGATGCTTGTCGTGGTGAATCTGCATCGTCAGTGTGTCGATATACGGCTCAAGCGATTCATACGGATACGGAAGAGGTAGAAGTTCGTGTGTCATTTGTTCTTTTTCACTCCTCTGTGATTGACTCACGCACCTATTATAAAGACCACAAGTGTTTGATTGGCATTTGTGATTTTCTGACCTGTATTTCTCAGCTTGTGTTCCCGCCACGCCTTGTCTGCCGGCTCACCGATAATGCACCCCGTGTCCATCACGACGACCACGCTGCGCCGGCCCGCCATCCCGCCGGCGCTTGGCATCCTCATTGGCATCGCAGCCGTGTCCACGGCGTCGATATTTGTGCGCTACGCGCAAGGTGCCGGCGCGCCCTCGCTTGCCATTGCGGCGTTGCGTCTGACACTGGCCGCGCTCGCGCTGCTGCCCTTTGCGCTGGCATCTTGCCGCGATGAATACCGCGCATTGTCGAGGCGTGATATCAGCGTCGCAATCTTGAGCGGCGCGTTTCTGGGCGGACACTTTGCCACATGGATCTCGTCGCTCGTGTTTACCAGCGTGGTCAGCTCAGTCGCGCTGGTGTCGTTGTCGCCGCTGTTCATCGCGCTGGCCGGCGTGCTGGCGCTGAGGGAGCGGCTCACGCGCCGGCTGGTGATTGGGATGCTGATCGCCATCGCCGGCGGCATCCTGATCGGATTCGCCGATAGCGCCGGCGCTGTGCCGGGCGCAAATCCCATGCTCGGCAATGCGCTCGCCATCGTGGCTGCGCTGTGCATGGCGCCCTACATGATCGTTGGCCGCGCGCTGCGCCACAAGCTCTCGCTGCTGGCATACGTCACGCTGGTGTATGGCGCGGCAGCGGTCGTGCTGTTGCTGCTGTGCATCGCCACGCGCACTTCGCTGGTGCTTCAGGATCCGATTGCCTATGTGTGGATCGGATTGCTGGCGTTGTTGCCACAGTTGATCGGCCACACCTCATTCAACTGGTCGGTGCGCCGGCTGCCGGCAGCCTATGCCACCATCCCCGTGCTGGGCGAGCCAGTCGGCTCGACGATCCTCGCCATTGCGCTGCTGGGCGAAATGGTGAAGCCGCTTACGCTGCTCGGTGCGGCAATCGCGGTCGCCGGCATTGCCATCATGTCGTGGCGCAAAGGCAAATCGTAATGGTTGAGGGGCAATCGGTAATCGATAATCGGTGCTTGGATCCACATGCGTTTTCGTCATCGCACCCTCGCCCTTGTCGCCACGCTGCTCGGCTTTGCATTGCGACTGCCGTTGAATGGCGTCATCCCGCCGCGCTGGGATGAAGGCTGGTCGATTGCGCATGCCTCGCTCAGCATCAGCGAAATTATGCGCATCACTGCCGCCGACGTGCACCCTCCGCTGTATTACCTGTTGCTTGGCAGCTGGCAGATGCTTCTGGGGCATGATCTGTTTGCGGCGCGCTTTTTGTCGGTGCTGTTGGGGACGCTGTCGATTCCGCTGGCCTTTGTTGTGGCGAAGGCGTGGGCTGGCTCTGCGCGCCTGGCAGTGATTGCGGCGTTTGCTGTGGCGTGGTTGCCGCTTGGTGTGTATTACGGCGCAGTGGTGCGCATGTACGCGCTTGCGCCGGCGCTCGTGCTTCTGGCGGCCTATGGCGCGCTCAAGCTGCAAATCACAAAGGGTGAAGGGCAAAGCGCATTGCGCTTTCCACGCGACGCCTGGCACTTTCAACTTCTGTTTGTGGTCGGCGCTGCCGGCGCGATGCTCACGCTGTATCACGCGGTGTGGGCGCTGGCCGGCATCGCTCTGTATACCTTGACTGCTGCGCTGGTGTATCGCCACTGGCTGGTTGTCCGCCGGTTGCTTGTCGCCATTGGCCTGTCATTGCTCGTCTACCTTCCATGGGGCATCTACGCCATCCCGCAGTTTCTGGGCCGCGCCGCCGCGGAGAGCGGCGCCAATATCGGCCAGCAATTCCCCCTCAGCTATTTCATCGGCGTCGGCGTGCGCGACCTGGCGATGGCGCAGGCGACTGGGAGCGCCGGCGGACTTGTGATCGTGCTAGTCATCGCCATTGGCATCGGGTTTGCGCTTCTGCGTAGCCGGCGCGCACTGCCGCAGCTTGCCTTGCCGTTGATGATGATCGTGTTCACGCTGGCCGGCGTTGCCTTTGCGGCGCGGCAATGGGCGTTCAATGCGCGTATGCTGGTCTGCGCGGCGCCGGCGCTTGGGCTGTTGCTGGCGTGGGCGCTAGAGCAAATGCTGCGCGCCAAACGCAAATGGGATGTTGGTTATTGGGTGGCCGGCGCGAGCGCGCTTGCGCTGATCGCAATCTATTTCAACACCAGCGTCGATTTTGTCTATCGCAAGACGCTCGAAGTGTTCGATCCCTACAATCCGCACACCTATCGCCAGCACATCGCGCCGTTGGCGCAGTCGAATGATCGCGTATTCTTCAACGTGCTCAGCCCAGCCGGCTTCTATGCGCTCGACTGGCAACCCAGTGACCCGCAATGGGATTATGCACTGACGTGGGACCCGGTGATCGAGCCGCGCGCACTATGGGAGCAACGCATCAATGCGGCAGCGCGGCAGCACGGCCGGCTGTGGCTGGTGCTGTATCGCGGCCTGGCCGGCAAAAATGGCGACCTGCGCGGCTTCATGGATTCCACATATTTCCCGGCGCATTCGGAATGGGGCGAAGAGGAAGTGTTCTATGGGCTGTATGGCGCGCCGCAAGCTCCATTGACCCGGCAAGCTGTGACCGCGCAGTGGGGCAACGTGAAGCTGGATGACGTGCGCGTGGGCGTGAATGCGCGCGCCGGCGAGGTGATTCCGGTCGCGCTTACCTGGCGCGCTGCGCAGCCGGCGCTGGTGAACTACAAGGTCTTCGTTCATGCGGTCAAATCCGATGGCTTTGTCGTTGCACAGCACGACGCGCAACCGCTGAACGACCTGCGACCGATGACGACATGGTCGCCGGATGAGCCGGTGCTCGATCATCACGGCCTGGCGTTGCCGGCGAACGTCACTGGCGCGCTCACGATCAGCATGGGACTCTACAACCCAGATACCGGCGAGCGCCTGAAGACGACCGATGGCCGCGACGCTATCGAGATTGCAACTGTCAATGTGAGTCCGTGAGAAGCGCCTTCATCGTCTTCACCGAAATATCCATTGCAGCAGCCACAGCGCGATCATGCCGACCGCGATCGTCAGCAGTGTGTTTTTGGTGCGCCATGCCACAGCGATGGCAATGATGCCGGCGATCAAGCGCACATTCAGCGGCGAAAGAAAAATAGCGCCATCACGAATGAGCAACTCCGGCGTGATGATGGCAGTGAGCGCAGCCGCCGGCACATAGCGCAGCGCGCGCTGCAACTGCGGCGGCAGGCGCAGCTTGTCCATCAGCGCGATGAACGACAGCCGAAACCCAAACGTGATCAGGCCGACGATGACCATCACGAGCAGCAGCGTGGCGTCGTTGCTCATGTGTTGGACTCCACCAACATCCCGGCGATGATGCCGGCGACCACCGCGGTGATCAGGCTGAGCTTGAGCGGCATGGCAAATGCGATCACTGCGATCACGCCGGCGACAGACGCCGCCGCCACGATGGCGCGATCACGCAGCGCCGGCGTCACCAGCGCGATGAACGTGAGCGGCAGCGCGAAATCCAGCGACCAGGCTGCGGGGATGAACGCGCCGAGCGTGATGCCGGCGAGCGTGGTGATGTGCCAGGTGATCCATAAGCCAGCGCCGGCGCCGAGGGCAAACCAGTGGCCATTCGCCCCGCCTTTGTCTGCGCGGTTGAAACGCGTGATGGCGACGGCATAGGCTTCGTCAGTGAGCAAATAGGCAATGGCGACTTTCCAGCGCGTTGGCAGGTGTTGCAGATATGGCGCGAGTGATGCGCTGTACAGCATGTGCCGCAGATTGACCACCGCCGCCGTGAGGATGATGACAAACGCCGGCGCCGACAGCGCCACCAATTGCGTGATGACGAATTGCGATGAACCGGCGAACACGATGCTCGACATGCTCAGCGCGAGGCTGGCCGGCAGCCCGTTTGCCATCGCCAGAGCGCCGTAGATCAGGCCGAATGGCGCGACGCCGAGCAGGATGGGCAGCACGCCCTTCACACCGTCCATGAATTCATCTTGCATCGATTGCCTGCTTTTTGTGAATGGGCGCGCGGCGGATGACGATGATCATCGCGATCACGATGGCGAGAGCGATGAGGGTGAGCGGTGTGATCTGCTCGCCGAGCAAGAGCGCCGACCACAGCACGGTGAAGAACGCCTGCAACAGTTGCACCTGCCCCACGCGCGCGATGCCGCCGAGCGCCATCCCGCGATACCACGCAAAGAAGCCGAGAAACATGCTAAAAACGCCGAGGTAGAGGAGGCCGGCCCACGACTGCATTGATGCCTGCACACCCTGGCTGGCTGCCACTGCGCCGACGGGAAGGAGCAGCGCCGGCGCAGAGATCACCAGCGCCCAGCAGATCGTCTGCCAACTGCCGATCTCCTGCGACAGCTTGCCGCCTTCAACATAGCCGACGCTGCCGATGGCGACCGCGCCGAGCATGGCGAAGTCGCCGGCGTGAATCTGTCCATCGCCCGACAAAATGACAAAGCCGACGACGGTGGCGCTGCCGATGATGGCTGCCAGCCAGAACGTGCGCGAGGGCTGCTCGCCGGCGCTGAGCGTGCTGACCACCGCCGTAGCCAGCGGCAACAGGCCGTTCACGATTGCGCCATGCGAGGCATCGGTGTAGCGCATGGCAAAGGCCGAGAGCAGCGGGAACCCGACCACTACGCCGAGCGCGACAACTGCAAGCCGACGAGTCTGCGCGAGGGTGGGGCGCTTTTGTTTGGTGATGAGCAGCAATGGCAACGCGAGGCTCGCGGCGATGAGCGCGCGGCCGAGGCCGACGAAGATCGGGTCGAGGTCGTGGACGGCGATGCGGGTGGCCGGCAAGGTGAAGCTGAAGATCAGCACGCCCAGCAAGCCAAAGAGAAAGCCTTGTGTTTCGCGCGCTGAGTGCGCCGGCGCTGTTGTCGCGCCGGCTTCGATCGGGATGGAATCTGTGTGTGACATGGCAGTTGATCGGGTAAAGATGCGTAGTGTAGCGGCTTGCGCTGGAAAGCAGCTGTGAACCCGGAGTGTGAAGGCATTCGGAACGAGAGCGGCGAGCTGGTTTGGACGGTCATACAATCGGGCATCATGGCGCGCATGGATTCCACCCTCTCCCTCGTGCATCACCATCAGCCAGCGCCGCAGCCATTGCCAAACGGCTCGCCCTTGCTCATCCTCTTGCACGGCGTCGGCAGCAACGAAGACGACCTGTTTGGCCTTGCGCCGTATCTTGATCCACGCTTCAGCATCGTCAGCGCCCGCGCGCCTTTCCCATATGGCTATGGGGGTTATGCGTGGTTCGATGTGCAGTTCACGCCGGATGGCATCCTGTTTGATGAGGCGCAGGCGGAGCAATCGGGCCGGCTGCTGTTGAAGTTCATCGGCGAGGTGAAGTCGGCCTACGCGCCGTCGAAGCTTTTTCTTGCCGGCTTCAGCCAGGGTGCAATCATGAGCGCCGGCGTGCTGCTGCGCAATCCAGAATCGATTCACGGCGCAGTGCTGATGAGTGGCCGTGTGCCAGAGGTGAACGATGTGGCAGAAGGCGATGCGTTGCGCGGCAAGCCAGCGCTGGTCGTGCATGGCGCGTATGACGAAGTGCTGCCGGTCGAGTATGGACGCAAGGCGCATGCGCTGCTTGCCGGCCTTGGCCTCGACGTGATCTATCGCGAGTTCCCGATGGGACATCAGGTGAGCGAGGAGAGCCTGGCTGTGGTGGATGAATGGCTGGTCGTTCGGGCAGGTCACAACTAGCCGGCGTTTGACCTGATAGGCAGTATGTTTTGTTGGTGTTCTGAATACACTTAGTTCAGCCAAACACACCAAGGCAAATAGCTGCACAAACTGGAGGCAAGCGAATGACAAGTTTAATCAGCAATCCCCACATCGGCCTGGAGACGCATGGGCTGACGAACCTGAAGAGCGTGTATTACAACCTGCACACGCCGGCGCTCTACGAAGAAGTGTTGAAGCGCAACGAAGGCGTGCTGGCGCACCTCGGCCCGCTGGTCGTGCGCACCGGCCAATTCACTGGCCGCTCGCCGAAGGACAAGTTCGTCGTCGATGATCCGGCGGTGCACGATTACGTATGGTGGAGCAAAGTCAACCGCCCCTACGCCCCCGACCAGTTCGATGAGTTGCATCGCCGCATGGCGTCGTATCTGCAATCGAAGGATGTATTCGTGCAGGACTGTTACGCCGGCGCCGACCCGAACTACCGCATGCCGGTGCGCATCATCACGCAATTCGCATGGCACAACCTCTTCGCTCGCAACATGTTTATTCAGGCGAAAGGCGAGGAGTTGCCGAGCTTCGAGCCGGAATTCGTGGTGATTGACTGCCCCGGCTTCCACGCCTTTCCTGAATACGACAAGACCAACAGCGATGTGTTCATCCTGGTGAACTTTGCCAAGAAGTTGGTGTTGATCGGCGGCACGGAATACGCCGGCGAGATCAAGAAGAGCGTCTTCTCGGCCATGAACTACTACATGCCCGCCCGCGGCGTGCTGCCGATGCACTGTAGCGCCAACTTCGGCGCGACTCGCGACGACG
>CAZPVX010000011.1:85766-90511 GCA_964590135.1 uncultured Anaerolineae bacterium
TACTTCCTGCCGTTCAAGAGTGTGATGCCGATGCACTGCTCGGCCAACATCGGCCCGCAGGGTGACACGGCGCTCTTCTTCGGCCTCAGTGGCACCGGCAAGACCACCCTCTCTGCCGACCCCAACCGCACCTTGATCGGCGATGACGAGCATGGCTGGAGCGATGCCGGCGTCTTCAACTTCGAGGGCGGCTGCTACGCCAAAGTGATCCGGCTCTCGCCGACCGCCGAGCCGGAAATCTACGACACCACGCGGCGCTTCGGCACAGTGCTGGAGAACGTGATGATCGACACGGTGACGCGCCGGCTCGACCTGGACGACGCCTCGCTCACCGAGAATACGCGCGCGGCATATCCCATCAGCCACATCCCCAACGCCAAGCGCGATGGCATGGGTGGGCACCCAAAGAACATCATCTTTCTCACCGCCGATGCGTTCGGCGTGTTGCCGCCGGTGGCAAAGCTCAGCCGCGAGCAGGCGATGTATCACTTCATCAGCGGCTACACGGCCAAGGTGGCCGGTACCGAGCGTGGCGTAACCGAGCCGACGGCGACGTTCAGCACGTGCTTCGGTGCGCCGTTCATGGCGCGCCAGCCCAGCGTGTATGCCGAGTTGCTCGGCAGCAAGATCGACCAGCACGGTTCAAATGTGTGGCTGATCAACACCGGTTGGAATGGCAAAGGTGAGCGCATGAAGATCGCCTACACGCGCGCGATGGTGTCGGCTGCGTTGAATGGCGATCTCGACAATGTGGAATATGTGACCGACCCAATCTTTGGCCTGGCGATCCCGAAGACCTGCCCGAACGTGCCGGCTGAGGTGCTGCAGCCGCAGAACAGTTGGGCCGACAAGGCAGCCTATGAGGCGCAGGCGCGTAAACTGGCCGGCATGTTCGTAAACAACTTCAAGGAATACAGCGCCGGCGTCTCGGATGCCATCATCGCCGTGGCCCCGAAGCCGTAAAACCCGACGCAGAGCAGCGCATTGTGAGATGCGACGCACTTCAAAAGTGCGTCGCATTTTTTAGTCGACAAACAGCGTTGCCAGCACGAAGAACATGGTCATCGCCAGGCCGAGCAGACACAGCAGCAGGCCGGCGATGCTGGCTTTTGGTGCGCGCGCCCTCTCTTTGGCGTGGGTGATGGCGTCGTTTGCGCCAGCGATGACGCCGGCGATCCACACGGCCGGCATGACGCAACCACACATGAACGGAAATATTTGCAGCAAGGTGCGGCGCGGCTCGAATCCGCCCCCGCCAACGGAAACCTGGAACAGCACAAAAATCAGCACGCCAAATCCCCAGCCGACGCCGGCGAGGATCAGACTGAGGCGGGAAGGGTTCATTATGATACAGGGCGTGCAGAGCAGAGCGCCCAGAACGCAAGTCGTGATCCACAGGACGCATCACGGCTTGCGCATGTCATCTGGCTACTCAAGCCTCAACCTTCGATTGCGGTCTATGCGCATCGGCGTTTGCAGCACGTCGTTTACACGCAGAGCCTGCTCCGGCCCAGGCGCCGGCCACAGGTGCGGCTGAATCATGCCGGCGAGAATCTCGATGCCATCGACGATGCGCGGGCCAGGCAGGCTGAAATAAGCCAACGCATCCACGGCATACAGTTGCCACAGATAGGTCGCCGGCAGATCGCGCCACACGGGCAGGTCGGCCACGTCGATGAATGCCTGCACGCTGCCGGCGATGTCCTTTTCGTTTGGCATCACCACGACCATTTCAGCCTGCGATGCGATGACGTCATCCCATTCGATCTGCTGCGCTGGCCGACCGACCTCGCCCAGCACGCAGCGGCCGCCGGCGATCTCGATCATCTCCGGCATCCACCGCCCGCATGCAGATGGCGGGTCGAGCCACTCCAGCGCGGCGACGGTGGGGCGATGCATGGCTGCGCTCACTGCGGCGCGCACGCGCTCGACCCGTTCGCGCAGCGACTGCACCAGCGCATTCGCCTCGCGCATTTTGTCTGCGGCCTCGCCGACCTGCGCGATCGACTGAAAGATGCCTTCGAGCGTGGACGGATGGAGTGTGATGATGCGCACGGTCGATGTGCTGTCGATGTGCGCGCCATCTGTGCCGGCGATGACGATGTCGGGCTGCGCGCCCGTCACGCCAGCGCCTGCCATCAGCGGCAGGCCAAGTGCGCGGGCTATCTCATCGCCGGCAGACGTGAGCGAGACGACCTTCATTCCCTGATCGCTATGCAAGCTCGATCTCCCGCCCTTCCTTCGACGAGCGATAGATTGCGTCGATGATCTTCAAGCCGATCATGCCATGCTCGCCAGGCGATTCGGGCGTCTTGCCATTCACGATGCAATCGACGAAGTGATGCACGGCGGTGCGGTGGCCGCTGACGCCGGTCTGCAGGCGCGGGATGATGGTCGAGGGCTGGTCGCTGACGTATTTGAACAGCGCGACTGTCTCGCCGTTTGGCGCGGCGGTGTAAAAATTGGCGCCGGCCTCGCTGCCGAACAGGCGCACGAAATAGGCGTCGGTGTTCGGCTCGCGATGAGTCGCCCACGCGCTTTCAAATTGCAGCACGCTGTTGTCCTCAAAGCGCACAAAGCCGAAGCCGCTGTCGTCCACATCGAAGGCCGCCGGCTTGATGTTGCGGGGGCGCGTCTTCTGCCCGCGTCCGCCAAATTCGGCAAACGCCGCGCCGCTCACTGCGACGGGTTTGGGATAGCCCTTCAGCCATAGCGCCAGATCCAGCACATGCACGCCGAGGTCGATCAGCGCGCCGCCGCCGCTGCGCTCCTTTTGGGTGAACCATGCGCCATGCGTGGGGATCCAGCCTTCGCGCATCCAGCCGGCCTTCGCCGCGTAGATGTGGCCGAATTCGCCCAGCGCGATCTGGCGCTTCAGCCACACGATTTCGGGACGATAGCGATGGTTGTAGCACACCATCAGGGTTTTCTTGGCTGCTTCCGAGGCGTCGAGGATGCGCTGGCCGGCTTCCACCGTCGAGGCCAGCGGCTTCTCGCTCAGCACATGCTTGCCGCTGGCGAATGCTTCAATCGCCACCGGCTCGTGCAGGAAATTGGGCAGCGCGATGCTGACGGCGTCAATCTCTTTTGAGGCCAGCAGCGCTTTGTAATCGGTGTAGCGCTGATTTTCGGGAATGTGATATTTGTCGCCCATGGCGTTGAGCGCGGTGGGGTTGACATCGCAAAGAGCGACGAGTTCACAATCGGGATCGCTCTGATAACCCTCGATGTGATTCCAACCGACGCCGACGCCGATGACAGCTGTGCGGAGTTTTGAGGTGTTTGACATGGTTTTTTACTCGGGAAGCTTTTGGGCTTGCAGTTTTGCCTTGCTGTGATGGCAGTTATAAATGCCGGCGCGACACTGTCAATCGGTCATTCGCACAGAAGCTGGCTGTAGTTGCGGCCAGGTGTCGCTACAGGACGCAGGCGGTTGCCGCGCCGGTAAATTTCGCGGCCTACAACTCGCCCAATGCCTCGGCCAGCGCGTCGATCTCGTCGCGCGTGTTGACCTCGGTGCAGCACACCAGCATGCAGTTCTCCATCTCCGGATAATCGCGGCTGAGGTCGTAGCCGCCGATGATGTCATGCTCGCCGAGCAGATAATCGTTGATCTCCTGCACCGAGATGGGGCATTCCAGCACGAACTCGTTGAAGAACGGCTTGTCGGCGCGCGCCCTGAAGCCGCCTACACGACCGAGCCGGTCTGCGGCGTAGTGCGCCTTCTGGTAGCACAGGTTGGCCGCCTGCTGGATGCCATGCTTGCCCATCACGCTGAGATACACGCATGCGCACAGCGCCATCAGGCCCTGATTCGTACAGATATTGCTGGTGGCTTTTTCGCGGCGGATGTCCTGCTCGCGCGTCTTGAGCGTGAGCACATAGCCGCGCCGGCCGGCCTTGTCTACTGTCTCTCCGACGATGCGACCCGGGATGCGGCGCATGTATTCGCGCTTTGTGCAGAAGAAGCCGAGATAGGGTCCGCCGAAACTCAGCGGCACGCCGAGCGGCTGGCCTTCGCCGACGACGATGTCTGCGCCATATGCCGCCGGCGGCTTGAACAACCCGAGTGAGATCGGATTGGTCACCACCACGAACAGCGCGCCTGGCGCATGGACGCGATCGGCGAGATTTTCCACGTCCTCCAGTTCGCCAAAGAAATTGGGGTTCTGGATGGCGACGCAGGCCGTTTTCAGATCGAGCTGATCGTTCAAATCCTCCAATGCAACTTCCACGATCTCGATCTCGGTGTTGTATTGGGTATAGCTGCGCAGCACCGCGCGATAGTGCGAGTGAATGTTGCGCGAGATGATGACCTTGTTGCGACGTGTCACCGCCATCGACATCAGCACCGCTTCGGCAAAGGCTGTCGCGCCATCGTAATGCGAGGCCGTGCTGATCTCCATGCCGGTCAGCCCACCCATCATGCTCTGAAACTCAAAGATGGCCTGTAGCGTGCCCTGGCTCACTTCGGGCTGGTAAGGCGTGTAGGTGGTGAAGAACTCCCCGCGCCGGATGATGTGATCGACAAGGCTGGGGATGTAGTGGTTGTAGGCGCCGGCGCCGAGGAAACACGCGTTGTGATTCACATCGGCATTCGCCTCTGCCAGCGCGTTCATCTCCCACATCACCTCCATCTCTGTCACTGCTTCGGGCAGCTTGAGCGCAGGGAAGCGATATTTTTCAGGAACCGCGACGAACAGGTCATCGATATGCTTAACGCCAATGCGCGCCAGCATCTCGCG
>CAZPVX010000011.1:90521-128283 GCA_964590135.1 uncultured Anaerolineae bacterium
GCCGCTCTGCGTCGGTGTGCGGGATGTAGTTCATGGATTGTGGGGTATTGAGTTCAGTGATTTTCTTCTGCAGCCAGTTGCTGCCCATAGGCGGTGGCGTCCATCAGCGCGTCAAACTCGGCCGGGTTGTCGGGCTTCACACGGATGAGCCAGCCGGCGCCGTAGGGATCCTTGTTAATCGCCTCTGGCGCGCCTTCGAGCGCGTCATTCACGGCGACAATCGTGCCGCCAATCGGCATGTAGACATCTGAAGCGGCCTTGACCGACTCGACCACGCCAAAGGCTTCGCCGGCGCGCAGAGTTGCGCCGACCATCGGCAATTCCACAAACACCAGATCGCTCAATGCCTCTTGGGCGTGGTCACTGATGCCGCACACGAAGTCGTCGCCGTCGCGGCGCGCCCATTCGTGTGACTTCAAGTAGTGCGCGGATGGATCAATTGTTGTCGCCATGTTGATTGATTCGCTATGAAAATCGATGAAAGGCTGTCAGCCCCGGCCAAACGAGGGCATCATACCAAAGCCGCGCTTCGTGAGCGCGAAAAGAGGATGAGACGAAAATGCAGTTGCATGTGCTAAAGTTGCCCGCTGCGCGGCCTGCCGCTCGCTGCGCGCCGGCACGTTGACTTTTTACGAGGTTTGTTCATGTCCACCATCGCCGCAGCGCCTGCTGCCCGGGTTGAACCGATTAAATCATCCACCATTACCATCCATGCCAGCAAACTGAGCGTTTGGTGCGACCGACTGATCGAGATGGGCTGGCTGGCCGCCGTCATCGTCGTGCCGCTGTTTTTTGACATTTACTCCAGTCGTGTATTTGAGCCGGACAAACTCACCACGCTGCGCTCCATCGCGCTGGTCATGGCATTGGCGTGGCTGGTGAAATGGATCGAGGAGTTGCGCAACCCCAATCGCGACCGCGCCATCACCTGGCGCACGCCACTGGTGCTGCCCACGCTGCTCATGGTGGTGATCTACATGCTCAGCACTGCGCTGTCGGTCGCGCCGCGCACCAGCCTGCTCGGCTCGTATCAGCGCCTGCAAGGCACCTACACCACACTCTCCTATATCGTCGTCTTTCTGCTGATCTTGCAGGGCATGCGCTCGCGCGCCCAGGTCGATCGCGTGATCACCACGATCATCATCACATCGTTGCCGATAGCCATCTATGGCCTGTTGCAGCGCTTGCAACTCGATCCGCTGCCGTGGGGCGGGGACACAGTCGATCGCGTCGCCGGCAACATGGGCAACTCGATCTTCATCGCGGCCTATCTGGTGATGACGTTCTTCCTTACGCTGTATCGCATCACCGATAGCTTCGCTGCGATTTTCAGGAGTGAGCAGCCGAGATGGAGCGATGTGGTGCGCGCCGGCTGCTACATCCTCGTCGCGCTGTTCAACGCCATCGTCGTGCTGATTCTGGCCGGCAGCCGCGGGCCACAGCTGGGCTGGCTGGGCGGCCTGTTGTTCTTTGTGCTCTTACTGGTGCAGGTCATTCGCCGGCGCAAGGCGCGCCTTGGCCTCACCATCAGCATGATCGCAGTTGCGCTCGCCGGCATCGGCTTCCTGTATTTCCTGAACGTCACGCGTGATGATCCGCGCTTCGAGAGCCTGCGCGCGTTTCCGCTGTTCAAGCGTCTCAGCACCGTCGTGCAAACCACCGACGGCACCAATGCTGTGCGCGTGCTGATCTGGGAAGGCGCAGCCGATCTCGTTGCGCCACATGCTCCCATCCAAAGACCCGATGGCACGCCGGATCCTTTCAATGCCATTCGCCCGTTGATCGGCTATGGGCCGGAGTCGATGTATGTGGCCTATAACCGCTTCTATCCGCCTTTGCTGGCGAATTTCGAAGCGCGCAACGCCAGCCCCGATCGCAGCCACAACGAGACGTGGGATTCGCTCGTCATCACCGGCGCAATCGGCTTCCTGGTCTACCTGTTTCTGTTCGGCAGCGTGCTGTACTACGGCTTCCGCTGGATTGGCCTGATCGCCAACCGCAAGGAAGGTGTACTGTTCGTCGGCTTGTGGACCGCCGGCGCGGCCATCGGCGGCATCGGCGCGCTAGTATCGGGCAATGTCGAACTGTTCGGCGTTGCGGTGGCCGCCGGCATCGTGCTGCTCGGCCTCACGCCCTTCCTCTTCATCAGCGCCATCGCCAACGCGCGGCGCGGCGACAACGTGGAGTTGCCGGTCACGCTTTCACTGCGCGATCAATTCTTGTTGATCGCGATAGTCTCCACTGTCATCGCGCACTTTGTTGAGATTCACACCGGCATCGCGATTGCATCCACGCGCACGCACTTTTGGGTGTTGATCGGAGTGATGGTCGTCGTCGGCGCGGGTCTGTTGCGCTCAGAGAGATTGGAGGCTGGAGATGTGAGATTGAGTGCGACTGAGGCTGAAATGAGCCCGACGCAGAATGGAGATCGCAAGGCTCAGAATTCAGAACTCGGTGCTAGAAACTCTGGCGGCACGCGCAAGCAACGCCGCGCCGCACAGCAGGCTGCGGCCAACACCGCGCGGCGCGCCAGCGCATCGCGCAGCAGGCAACTGCCCGACTGGTTTTACACCGCCGGCGGATATGGCCTCATCCTCGGCCTGATCCTTGCCATCATGGCCTTCGATTTCACCAGCAACGCTGAGCGGCTGACCGTGCCCGGGCAGGTGTTCGTCAATGCGATGACGTCGGTGAAGGGGCAGCCGAGCTTGGGTGTGCTGAGCATGTTCCTGCTCACGTTGATTGTCGGCGTCGTTGTCATCCTGACCGAGTTGCGGCGCAGCGAAGTCTTGCGCAACGGCGAGCAGGCGCTGGCTGCCGGCGCGTTCGTCGCCGCACTCGCCACGCTGATCTGGGTCGCCTTCGGCACGTTCATCGCCGGCCGGCTGGTCGACTTCATCACCAACCAACAGAACACCGTCGGCGGCATCCTCGGCATCGCCGATCAACTCGGCGCGTTCCCCGCCTACATCTATCTGCTGATTCTGGCGGTGATGATCGCCGGCGCGTTCTTTCTCGCGCGGGAGGAGCCGGTCATGCCGGCGAAGGGCATGAGCGCTGGCGGTGTCAGCACGTTGCTGATCGGCGCCATCGTGGTGCCGATAGCCATCAACTACAGCAACCTGCAGCCCATCGCCGCCGATATCGTTTATAAGCAGGCCAACCCCTGGGATCAGCAAGGCGCGCGCGAGTTGATTCCAAACACCGGCATCCAGGGCTGGGATCTCGCCATCGAGCATTACCGCCGCGCCATCGACCTTGCGCGCAACGAAGATTTTTACTATCTGTGGCTGGGCCGCGCCCTGCTGGAGAAGGCGAAGAGCACGCCGAACACGGCCACCACGCGCGCCATCACCGACACCGCCAGCTTCGAGCGCATCATCAGCAATGACGCCGGCAATTGGAATCGCGTCAACCCCGATGCTTTGCCGTCGGTGCAACTCAGCCGCGATGACCTGTTCGCTGCCGCGCGCATCATCCTTGAGGAGGCGCGCACCATCAATCCGTTTAACACCGATCACAGCGCAAATCTCGCGCGCATGTGGCGGCAATCGGCAGATCTGACAGTTGATGCGGCGCAAAAGCAGCAGCGCTATGAGAACTCGGCGAAGGAATATGCAACTGCCACGAGCCTGAGCCCGCACAATGCGGCGCTGTGGAACGAATGGGCTTCGCTGCTGATGTACAACCTGCATGATCTTGATGGGGCCAAAGCCAAGCTGGATCGCTCGCTGGAACTCGATCAGAAATTCAGCCAGACTTATCTGCTGCGTTCGGCATGGAACATGGAAAAGGCAAACGCGATCGATCAAACCAGGAATGCAGAGGAATGGCGCAACCATGTCGCCACAGCCCAAAAGGAACTTGAGCGCGCGCGTGCTGTCGATCCTAATAACAGCCAGATTTTGCAGGAGCTGACGCGCGTTGCGTTGCTGTTGGGTGATACAACCACGGCCATCAGCGCGACACAAGCGATGGTGGAGCAGAATCCGACAGATTGGAATTCTTTGAAGAATCTCGCGGTGCTGTACAGCGACACGAAGCAGATCACGCTGGCGCAACAGTTTGCGCAGCAGGCGCTGATGCTGGCGCCCAAGGAGCAGCAAGGCGCGTTGCAGGCGTTCATCAATCAGTTGACTGCGCCGCGGTGAAGTTTTGCGATGGGGCTCTCCATTTAGTAGAGGTTGCCCTACGAGAAAAATCGTAATGCGCGATGGGCGGGAAGTCCTATTTACCGATTTCGCGCACAAGGTCAGAATGACCATGATGGTTGAACTGTTGCTTCTATTCTTCGGCGCGCTGGTGATTGCGGTGGCGCTTACGCCAGTGAGCAAATGGCTTGCGCCTCGCGTCGGCATCGTAGCCGTGCCGCGCGCGCGTGATGTGCATTCAACGCCGGTGCCAAAGATGGGCGGTGTCGCCATCCTGCTCGGCACGCTGCTGATGGCGCTGGTGCTGGGCAGCCAACCTGAGTTTCAGCAGCTTGCGGCCATGTTGTTCGGCGCGGCCTTCATGTCGTTCCTCGGCCTGCTCGATGACCGCTTCACGCTCAGCGCCTATATCCGCCTGCCGCTGCAGATGCTGACAGCGTTGCTGGTGTGGGTGTTCGGCGTGCGTGTGCAGATGTTCGCAAACCCGCTTCTTGATGCGACGATTACTGTGTTGTGGATCGCCGGCATCACCAATGCGATGAATTTTCTGGACAACATGGACGGCCTGCTCGCCGGCGTCAGCGCAGTGATCTCGGCCTTCTTTCTCGTGCTGGCCATCATCAACGGCCAATACCTGGTCGGACTGCTCAGCGCGGCGGTGCTGGGTGCATGCATCGGCTTTTTGTTCTGGAATCTCAACCCGGCCAGCGTATTCATGGGCGATTCGGGCAGCATGTTCCTCGGTTTCCTGCTGGCGTGCATTGCCATCAAGTTGCGCTTCCTCGGCCAGAGCCAGAGTGTGTCGTGGCTGGTGCCGGTCATCGTGATGGGCGTGCCGGTCTTCGACATGACGTTGGTGGTGCTCTCGCGTTTGCGCCGAGGTAGAAACCCGCTCACCTCGCCGGGCAAGGATCACACCTCGCATCGCCTGGTGAATCAGGGCTTTAGCAAGCGCGAAGCCGTGATGATCCTGTATCTCGTCGGCGGCGCGCTGGGCATCACTGCCATCATTGCCTCGCAGGCTAATATCGTCGCGAATGTCATCATCGCCGGCGCGTTGCTTGTCGCCGCCGCCGGCATGTTGTGGTATATGGAGTTCGGACCTTGGAGACTCAAGATAATCGACTGGGAAAAGACCGAGCCTCACTCTCTTCCTCAACCCTCCGCACCGATCAACGCCTCGCGGTCATAGGGTTGGGCTATGTTGGTCTGCCGCTGGCGATCGGCCTGGCGAGGGCCGGCCGGCAGGTCGCCGGCATCGACGTGGACGCGCGCAAGATCGCGCAGTTGAACAGAGGCGCGAGCTATATCCCCGACGTGCCGAGCGCCGACGTGTTGGCAGCAGTCGCGGCACAGTGCTTCACTGCAACCGCCGACTACGCTGTGCTGCGCGAGCAGGACGTGATCTTCATCTGCGTGCCAACGCCTTTCGATGCGATGCGCGCGCCGGATCTGTCGTTCATCATCGCGGCAGCGGAAGGCATTCAGCCCCACTTGCAGCGCGGTCAGCTCGTCGTGCTGCAAAGCACCACCTTCCCTGGCACCACCCAGGAGGTCGTGCAACCCATTCTGGAATGCAGCGGGTTGAAGGCCGGCATCGACTTCGACCTCGCCTTTTGCCCAGAGCGCATCGACCCAGGCCGCAGCGATTGGACGGTGACCAACACGCCGAAGGTGGTTGGCGGCATCACCCGCGAAGGCACCTCGCGCGCCGCGACCGTGATGGCGGCGCTCGGCGCGCCGGTGCATCAAGTCTCCTCGCCAAAAGCCGCCGAGATGACGAAGCTGCTCGAAAATATCTTTCGCTCGGTAAACATCGCGCTGGTGAACGAACTGGCGCTGTTGAGCGAACGCATGGGCATTGACCTGTGGGAAGTGATCAACGCGGCGAAGACCAAGCCTTTCGGATTCATGCCGTTCACGCCGGGCGCTGGCGTCGGCGGTCACTGCATCGGCGTCGACCCATATTACCTTTCATGGAAGGCGCGTGAGTTCGATTTTTATACGAAGTTCATCGAGTTGGCTGCCGAGATGAACCAGTCCATGCCATACCATGTGGTCGATCTGGCGGAGCAGGCGCTGAGCCAGACGAAGGTGGCGATGCGCGACGCCAGGGTGTTGGTGCTGGGGGTGGCGTTCAAGCGCGACGTGGATGACCCGCGCAACTCGCCGGCGGAGCGTGTGATCGAATTGTTGCTCAAACGCGGCGCAAAGGTGAGTTATCACGATCCCTATGTGCCACGCTTTTACGTGGGCGGTGATGTGTTTCTCAAAGAGACTGTCACGCTGCTCTCGCAGCCGTTGACGGAAGCGAACTTGAAACAGGCGGATTGCGTCATCATCGTGACCGGCCATCATGTGATCGACTACAACTTCGTGGTGAAGACCGCGCCGGCGGTGGTTGATTGCTGCGATGCGACTGCCAGCATCTCGCAGCGCAAAAACGTCACGCGGTTGGGCGCCGGCAGCTGAAAAAGAAATCAGAAATGCAAAATTGCACTTCTGATTTCTTGTTTCGATTTGGGCAGTACAGGGCTCGAACCTGTGGCCTTCTGTGTGTAAAACAGACGCTCTGACCAACTGAGCTAACCGCCCGCACTTGTTCGTTTGCAATATCGATTTTAGCATTGCTGCCTCTCACGATGTGCTCAAATCCAAAATCTACAATCCGCGATTGAACATGGACAACTGCAGCGGCATCATCAGACTCGACAAGGTGACCAAGCGCTATGAGGAAGCCGGCGTCGCGCGCACCATCCTGCACGAGTTGTCGATGGAGTTTGGCTGCGGCGAATTCACCGTGCTGCTGGGGCGCAGCGGCAGCGGCAAAAGCACGCTGCTCAATCTGATCGGCGGGATCGACCAGCCCAGCGCCGGCGACGTGCTGATCGACGGCCAATCCATCCCGCGCATGAGCGACACCGAACGCACGCTCTTTCGTCGGCAGCACATCGGCTTCATCTTTCAGGCCTTCAACCTGATCCCCACCTTGAGCGTGCTGGAGAACGTCATGCTGCCGCTGGAGTTGTCGGGCCGGCCATCGTCGCTCGTCAAACAGCGCGCCCGCGAGTTGCTCGATCAGGTCGGCCTGTCGCAGCGCAGTGGCGCCTTCCCCGACCAGCTGAGCGGCGGCGAGCAGCAGCGCGTGGCGATTGCGCGCGCGCTCATCAACGACCCGCTCGTGGTGCTGGCCGATGAGCCGACCGGCAACCTCGACTATGACACGGGCAAGCTCGTGCTGGACTTGCTCGACACGCTGACCCGCAAGGCCGGCAAGAACCTTGTCATGGTCACGCATAGCGAGGAAGTGATCGGCGTAGCCGACCGCGTGTTGCGCTTGAAGGATGGCAAGCTTGTCCAGCAGGGCATCGCCTGATCCTTCGCCCTATTCCCCGAACCGAATGCCTTGCGCCAGCGGCAAATCGCGCGAGGCGTTGATGGTGTTGGTTTGCCGGCGCATGTAGCCCTTCCACGCATCGCTGCCGCTCTCGCGCCCGCCGCCGGTGTCCTTCTCGCCGCCGAATGCGCCACCGATCTCTGCGCCGCTTGTGCCGATGTTGATGTTGGCAATGCCGCAATCGCTGCCGGCAGGGCCAAGAAACTGCTCGCTTGCGCGCAGGCTGTTGGTGAAGATTGCCGACGACAAGCCCTGCGGCGCCTCGTTTTGCAGGTAGATTGCATGGTCGAGCGTGTCATATTCGACAACATACAAGATCGGCGCAAATGTCTCACGCTTCACGATCTCGGTTTGCCATGGCATCTTGATGATTGTCGGCTCGACGAAGTTGGGGCCGGCATCGGGTCGCGCGCGGCCACCGCAGATCAAATCGCCGCCATCGGCCAGCGCCTGCGCGACGGCTTCGTTGAAACGTTGTACGGCCAGAGGGGTGATTAGCGGGCCGACCAATGTGCCGGCAGCGAGTGGGTCGCCGAGTTGGATTTGCGCATAGGCACTTTTGAGTTCGGCAATGAACGCTGGCGTGATAGATTTGTGAACGATCAGCCGGCGCGTGGTGGTGCAGCGTTGGCCGGCGGTGCCAACTGCGCCGAACAGAACCGCGCGTGTCACCAGGTCGAGATCGGCATCCTCATGCACGATGATGGCGTTGTTGCCGCCGAGTTCCAGGATGCTCTTGCCCAAACGCGCCGCAACTGCTTGCGCAATATGTTTCCCGACCTGCGTGGAGCCGGTGAACGAGATCAGCGGCAGGCGCGGATCGCGGATCATCGGCTCGGCAACATGTTCGTTGCTGCCGATGACGAGGTTGAGCACGCCATGCGCATGGTGATCCGCTGCCACGCGATTGGCGATGTGTTGCACAGCCACAGCGCACAGCGGTGTAAGCAGTGAGGGCTTCCACACCACCGTATCACCACATACAGCTGCAAGCGCGGCGTTCCAACTCCACACCGCCACCGGAAAGTTGAAGGCCGTGATCACACCGATCGGGCCAAGAGGCAGCCACTGCTCCATCATGCGATGGACAGCGCGCTCGCTGGGCATCGTCAGGCCGTAGAGTTGTCGCGACAGGCCGGCGGCGAAATCGCAGATGTCGATCATCTCTTGCACCTCGCCATGGCCCTCAGCGCGAATCTTGCCCATCTCCAGCGAGATCAGGTCGCCAAGCGCCTCCTTGTTTTCGCGCAGCGCGTTGCCGAGATCACGGATGAAGTCACCGCGTTTTGGGGCAGGGCGCATGCGCCATTCGATGAAGGCCATCTGCGCCTGGCGCACGATCAGGTCGTAGCCGGCTTGCGTGACTTGTTGCAAGCTGGCGATGACTGTATTGTTGAATGGGTTGAGCGAGGCAAGCGGTGAGCCGTCGCGATCGTTGAGCCAGTCGCCATTGCCGCACGCGCCGGCGTTCAGCGCGCCGATGTTGAGCTTGTCGAGGAGGGTTTGGGTGTTGGTCATGCGTGTGGAAAATGTATCACGCCATGTTACAGTCGCCGGCATGGCAACGCACTCTGATCTGCCCGTCCTGCCTTTTGCTTCGCAGCGTGAATGGGAGCAATGGCTTGGGGAAAATCATGCACAAAGCGCCGGCGTATGGCTGAAAATCGCAAAGAAGAGCGCCGGCGTCCCAACAGTCACCTATGCGGAGGCAGTTGAGTCGGCGTTGTGCTATGGCTGGATCGACTCGCATAAGAAGTCCTTCGATGCGCGTTACTTCCTGCAAAAATTTTCTCCGCGCGGGCCGAAGAGCATCTGGTCGAAGATCAACTGCGAGAAGGCGGAGCAACTCATGGCGGCCAGCCGTATGAAGCCGGCGGGCGCGAGGACGGTTGAAAGCGCGAAGGCCGACGGGCGCTGGGATGCAGCCTATGCCTCGCAAAGCAGGGCGGACATCCCAGCGGATTTTCAGGCCGCGCTCAATGCAAATTCGCAGGCGAAAGCGTTCTTCGCCACGCTCAATCGCGTCAACCGCTATGCCATTTACTTTCGCGTCCAGAATGCGAAGAAGCCTGAGACGCGCGCGAAGAACATCGCGAAGTTCATTGAGATGCTGGCGCAGGGGAAGACGATTTATCCGCAGAAGCCGGCGCGGTGATGCGCATCAGTGTCGCGAGCTTGTCGATGATTCGCTGCAACATTGGCATCTCGTTTGCTGCATCGTGTTGTGGCGCGATGACCAGCGCGGCAAAGAACGACAGCATGTAAACGGTGATGGCCGTGACAGCCATGAAAGGCGAAACGTTGCCGATCTGATCGGCGATTGAAATTTTCTTCATGATGATTTGTAACGTAAAGGCGCAGAGTTGCAGAGGCGCAGAGAAGGCAATTTCCATGCGCGTTGATGCGTAGTGCGCACGCAATCGCATCTGGGGATGCGAACTACACACCGATGTTGATGTGTAAATGTGTCGCAGGTGCGTGAATGGCGCGTATGTTACGGCGCGGCGTGCGGCTCGGTGATGAGCAGGGTGAAGCGGGGGTTGCGCCGGCCTGCCATCTCTGCGGCTAGCGAGGCGGGCAGGGCGGGGCGCGGCGCAACAGTGAGCGCCGGCGAGGGCAGAAACGCCGGCGCAAATGCAGCCATCTTGTTGAGCAGGATGAACATGCCAAACAGCAGCCACTCGAAGATGTGTTTCATTGCGTCAGCGAAAGAGTATCGCGCCATCCAGTGTTTGTCAAGCACAAGCGAGGGATGCTTGCATTCACGCCCCGCGCCTCACCAGCGGGCGCAGAATCTCGCGCTCGTGCGTGCTGAGCGCGTGCGTGAGCCACAGCACGCCGGCGTATGCTGCGCCGCCCAGCGCCAGCCCGATCAACAGCAGGCCGGCCTGCATGAATGTGGCGGCAAATAGCGCCATCACGCCAGCGGCCAGCAACGGCCGCGCCAGCACATTCACCCAGTTCACCGGCGCGATGTGCCTTCGCACATAGAAGTAAAACGCTGTGCCTTCCACGATCTCGCTGAAGATCGTCACCACCGCCGCGGCGACAAATGAATAGCGAGGAATCAAGATCAGATTGGCGATAACGTTGAACGCCAGACCGATGATGAAAGCGCGCGTGAGCGCATGCTGTTGATTCGCTGCGATCAGCGCATAGTTTGTCACGCTGTTGATCCAGCCAACCGGCATGCTCCAGCACATGATGCCAAGCGCGATCGCGCCGGCCGGCAAGAATTCGCGTCCGCCGAGGATCGCGATCATCGGCTCGGCCATGAATGAGGTGAACACAGCCAGCGGCAGCGCCACCATCACCAGCAGCTTCAGCGCCAGCACATAGCTGCGCGAGAGCGATTCGTCGCGCTGCAGGGCCATGCGCGACATGGCCGGAAAAAGTGACTGCGTGAAGAACGCAGGGATGATGTTGAACGCATCGATGAATTTATATGCAGTGCTGTAATAGCCCACCACCGCCGGCCCCTGCATCGCCTGCAACATGGGCACATCCACCTTGAAAAACAGCGTCGCCAGCAGATGGTTCATCATCAGCGGGAACGACTCGCGCATCACAGCGCGGTTGCTGGTGTGACGCGGCTCGCCTTCAGGCTCGGGTTGATGGTGCAGCAGTCGGCCGGCAGCGATCAGCAAGATAAGCAGCGTGATGGTGTTCACGATGATCGAGGTGATGCCGAGGCCGGCCACCCCCAACCCCAGCAGCAGCAGCACCGCGCCGATGCCGGCCTTCAGCAGCGCGCTAATGATGGTGAGCGACGCCGGCACTTCCGCCTTCTCATATGCAAAGAACAGGCCAGTCAGGCCTGTCGCCAGGCTGCTCGGTATCTGGCTGATGGCCAGCAGCGCAATCGCGATTTGGGCTTCAGCCGGCAGATCGCCGAATTGCCGCCATAGCAGCATCATGGCAATCAGCAAAGGCGCGATGCCGGCGGCCAGCAACATGCGCAGCCGGCTCGTTTGCGCCAGATACAGCGTGGAATGGCCCTTGTCGCGCGCGATCTCGCGGGTGAGAAAAGTGTTCAGCCCGAAGTTCATCAGAATCTCGAACCAGCCCACGATGACGATGGCGAAGTAGTAGTTGCCCGCGCCGGCAGGCCCCAGCACGCGCAGCATCAGCAGCGCAAACACGAAGTCGATCAGCCTCGCGATGATGTTGAGGCCGGTCAGGATGGCGCTGTTCTTCGCCACCAGCCGCACAGCGCTGGCGCGGTTCAAGCCGGCGATGTTCACTGCACGCGGCCAGTTGCGCCACAGGTAGACGCCGGCGAGGAACAGCAGCCCGATCAGCGCCAGGAACGTGCTGAAGCCGCCAACTTGAAAGCTCTGCGGCGAATACTTGAAGCGAACCGTGTGGGCGGCGGGCTGCTGGTTGCTGGCTGCCAGATCGCCATCGAGCAGCACGCCGCGAAAGTTGCCATTCACGCGGGTGATGGCGACCTCGCGTTCGCTGGCATTGTCGCTGCCAGGCGGTCGCACGTATGCGCGCCAGCCAGGGAAATCGCTGTCGGCCAGCACGAGCCACACCGGCTGCGTGATCGCCACGTCCACCCATACCTCGTTGATGCCATAGGCCGTGACGACTGCCGGCGCAGCCTTCGCTGCCACTGGCGTTGCAGCCGTGACGCCACTCAAGCCGGCAGCAGCGCTCGCGTCGATCAGCACGTGCTCAGTCGGGTTGATCGTCTGAATCGTCTGCGCAAAATCGGTGTACACCACCGTGCTGTTGAGCGGCAGGGTGAATGCGCGCGGCAGGGCGCGGGTATTTTCGTAGATGGCGGTTGCGCCGTCGTTGAAGACCTCTTTGTAGCCGGCATTCTCGATTGGCGTCTGCGCTTCTGCGACCACGTATTTTGTGCCAAGCAAATCGAGCAACGGGGAGTCAAGGCTCTGCGGGTTTCGAATGGGGCCGACGCGGTTGTAGAGCAGATCGCCCTGCGGCTCGATGGCCGCCATGTAATCGGTGTATTGCTTGGGGATGATCGAGTCGTAGCCGCGAATGTCCTGCAGGCCATAGCGCCAGCCCATGTTCATGTTGAGCGGCTTGAAGGCATCGCTGCCTGCCGGCTCATACGCAGTGACGCGATGTTGCGTGGTGTCCTGCTGCAAAAACGTGATCGCGCCAGGCGTGAAATCCAGCAGCTTCGGATCAACCGATGGGTTGAAGCCGACGAAGCCGATATTCATGTCGATGACAAGCAGCGCGATGGCGAGGATTGGCGCGAAGCGAACCAATGGCGAAGGCGTCTCGCTGGTGTTGCGCCGGCGTTGCATCAATAGCCGCCACACCAGGCACGACGCGATGAGCAACGCGCTGAAGATCAGCACGTTGCCGGCGAGATAGCTGAAAAACGCCTCAGGTGTGCTGAATGCGCGCTGCACCAACTCGCCGCTCAGCGCGTTTGCAAACGCGGGCTGGAATGCGCCCCATGCGAGACGCACCACGATCACGCCGATGATCGCGATCAATCCGATAGCCATCCCCGCCATCGGCGCAGCAAGGGTGGCGCGCGCAAACTGCACCGGCGCGGTGGGCAGGCGCATGCCGCTCAGCCTGGCCTTTGCGGCGCGCGCCTCGATCAGCAGGCCGTCCAGCGCGAAGCCGGCAAGCGCTGCCAGGCACAGCGTGAGCGGAATCTTCCAGCGAAACGGCGAATGCAGTTGACTAATGCCGGGCAGGCCGAAGTACAGCACCGCGTAGAAAACGGTGCCGAAGATGAACAGGATGGATGCGATGCCAAGTGTGATGAAGAACCAGGCGGGGAAGGGATTGCGTGTTGGCGAATGGATGGTTTTGCGCTTGATGAATGCCTTGACAGCGTTCGCGACGGCCATCCCTGCAAGCAGCAATGTGATGAGGCCGGCATACACGCCGGCTTCGACATTGTCCTTGATGCCCCACCACGTGTTGCCGCTCTGCCCATTCGCCGGCTGCATCGAGAGCGTGAATAGATCGAAATAAAAATGATGCGATTGTGTGCCGAAGAAGTTCGGCATCAGCCACAAAAGCGCGTTGCGAAGAGGGAACCCATAGCCCAGCACCTGCTCGAATGTGCTGCGCCCTGCGCCACGAAAGTTGCGCGTGACCAGCTCAAACAGCGGGACCAACTGAATCGCGCCAAGCATGACGCCGGCGAGACCCATCACGCCGAGCCACATCACGCGCATCGCGAGATAGCGCCCATCGATCTTCAAGTTGCGAAAACCGATCACGGTGCTGATGCGCCAGATGGCGTAGAACGCGGCCACGAGCGCGCTGTAGACGATGATTTCCACGTGACCGGCGAGGATCATCATCGCGATCGCGAACGCGCCGATCACCACCCAAGGCATCGACGAGGGGCGACTGTTGAGCGCCGGCGATTGCTGGATCACCTTCTCGCACATGGCGAGAATCAACGGCAGCCATGCCGCGGCTGCGACGATCATGGGGAACACGACTGACACGAGCATGAAGCCGCTGAGCTGCCACACCACGCCGGCAAACAGCGCGCTGAGCCGGCGCAGCCCGAGCGTGCGCATGAAAATGAACATGAACACGCCGGCGAGGCCGAGTTGCAGCACGGTAAACCAACCATATGCCGCATCCAGCGGCAGCAGCAGATACAGCGCGCTCAGCGGATACAACATGGAGTGCTGGCCGGCGGCGAGGAACGGCACGCCGGCGAACAGATAGGGATTCCACAGCGGCAGTTGGCCAGCCTTCAGCGCTTCAATTGTGTGGTGCTTCCACTGATAGTTCTCCAGGATCAAATCATCGAGCAGCGCATTTTGCGGCTGATCGATGCCGAACTGCGCGGCAGATGCGCGAAACGGCTGATACTGGAAGAGGTTGTCGACGGGCAATTGCGTGCGGCTGCCAAAGGTGACTGAGAGAAAGGGCGTGAAGGGCAACAGCAGCAGCACAGCGACACAGAGTGCAGTGGCAACCCAGGGTCGCTTTAGCCATGAAAGCAACGATTGCATTAGCCGGCAATCTTACCGCAGGCCTCACACCGGCACGAAGGGACTGGCTGCATTTTTGCGCGCATCGCGCGAATACAAAAGCGACCTTAAAATGTGGCGTGCAATTGTTAAAAAACATTGGTTGCGCCGGCGCATCGGAGTTGTATAATGCCGCCCGCTTTCACGGGGAAGGCTTAGAAAATGCGCAGACGAAACGCCGGCTGCGAGAATGAAAATTGCATGGCAAGGGGGATTGGGGGCGCGCGATGCAATACAACAATCAGGCATGAAACTACCTGCTACGAAGATACTCCTGGTGCAAGGCGGCCTGGGTGATTCAGTCGGACCCATCCTGGAACGCTACGGTTATCGCGTGGTGTGGGTGCGCACCGCGAAGAATGCTCTCGCGCGCATCGCTGTCGAAACCCCCTCGCTTGTCATCATCGACATGCCCTCATTGCGCGTGAGCGCCGAGAAACTGTGTCAGGCGATCAAGCGTGTGAAGGATGTGCCGGTGCTGATGATCGTGCCGGAGAATATGCCTGCCGGCGCGACCTATGACGGCGAGGCAGATGCCATCGTGCCGCGCCCGCTGCAGTTGCGCCGGCTGCTCAACCGCGTCGAGAAGCTCATGCCCGATGGGCTGACGATTGAACTGCGCTGCGGCGACCTCGTGTTCAGGCCGGCGGATGGCGTGTTGCGCAAGCGCAACGAGGAGCAATACCTCAATCCCAAGCTCTCCAAGTTGCTGCAACTGTTCATGCAGCGACAGGGCGAGGTGTTGTCGCGCAAGCTGCTCATGCAGCAAGTCTGGGATACGAGCTACCTGGGCGACACGCGCACGCTCGACGTGCACATCCGCTGGTTGCGCGAAGCCATCGAGGACAATCCCACTGAGCCGGCCTACCTGCACACTGTGCGGGGGCAGGGCTATCGATTCGACAATCCAAAGAGAAAATAATGAATATCGTCGTCACCGGCTCAATCGCCTACGATTACCTGATGACCTTCCCCGGGTCATTCGCCGAGCACATCCTGCCAGAGCATATGGCGCGCATCAGCTTGAGCTTTCTGGTCGATTCGATGGAGCGCCGGCGCGGCGGCTGCGCGCCCAACATCGCCTATACGCTTGCGTTGCTGGGTGAGCGACCGCTGTTGATGGGAACCGCCGGCCAGGACTTTGGCGAGTATCAGCAATGGCTCGAATCAGCCAACGTCGACACGTCTCTGGTCACGATCGTGCCGCACAAGTTCACGGCGTCGTTCTTCTGCAATACCGATCAGCACAACAACCAGATCGCATCGTTCTACACCGGCGCGATGGCCGACGCGCGGCAACTGTCGTTCAAGGCGCTTGCAACCAAGCCCGATCTGGCCATCATCTCGCCCAACGATCCGGATGCGATGGTCAAATATGCGCATGAGTGCCGCGAGTTGGGCATTCGCTACATTTACGATCCAGGGCAGCAGGTGGCGCGCTCATCTGCGGATGAGCTAAGGGCCGGCATCATCGGCGCGAACGTGCTCATCTGCAACGATTACGAGTTTGAGGTGATTCGCCAGAAGACTGGCCTGACCGAAGCGGATGTGCTGTATGCGTCCGAGGCGCTCATCATCACGCGTGGCGACAAGGGGTCGAGCATCCTGCTGAAGGACCATCGCGTGGATGTGCCGGCGGTGCCGGAAGATCGCATCGTCGATCCCACCGGCGTGGGCGATGCCTTTCGCGGTGGCGTGTTGAAGGGGCTGGCGATGGGCGCAGACTGGGAGACGTGCGGCCGCTTTGGCAGCGTCGCAGCCACCTATGCGCTGGAGTGCGTTGGCGGCCAGAGCCACAACTACTCGTGGGGAGAATTCAAGTCGCGCTACGAGGCGCACTTTGGCGCGCTGAATGGGCTTGGGGCGTAAGGGGAGATTTCAGCCAAATCGTCCGCTTACGTAGCGCTCGGTGCGTTCATCCCTCGGCGCAAGAAAGATTTGCTCGCGTTGTCCGTTCTCGATGCACTCGCCGCCGAGAAAAAAAGCGGCGGTGTCGGCCACGCGCGCAGCCTGCTGCACGCTGTGCGGCACGATCACGATCGTGTATTCCGCCTTCAACTGCGCCAGCATCTCTTCGATCTTCGCCGTGCTGACTGGGTCGAGCGCAGCCGTTGGCATGTCGAGCAGCAGCACTTCGGGTTGCAGCGCCAGCACGCGCGCGATGGACAAGCGTTGTTGTTGGCCGCCGCTGAGCGCAAGCGCCGAGATGCCGAGCCGATCCTTCACCTCGTCCCACAGCGTCGCCTGCTTCAGAGCTCGCTCGCTCGCCTCGTCCAACGCGGCCTGATTGCGCACCTTCATCAGACGCAAGCCGTAGGTTACATTGTCGTAGATGCTCATCGGCAGCGGCACCGGCTGCGCGAAAACCATGCCGGCCTTGCGCCGCAAGTCTGACAGGTCGACCTGTGGATTGAATACGCTGACGCCATCGAGCTTGACATCGCCCTCGTGCCGCTCGCGGTATTGCAACTCGGCCATGCGATTGATCGAACGCAGCAGGCCGCTCTTGCCGCCGCCGGCTGGCCCAAAGACTGCCGTCACCGATTTCTCTGGGACGCCGAGCGAGACGCGCTTCAACACCTGGTCGGCGCCGTGCCACAACGAGTAATTCTCAAAAACCACCTTGAAGTTTGGCATGGCTCACGCTCGCAGACGCCGCGCCACCACGTTCCGCACCAGCGCGTTGGCGACGACATTGATGATCAATACGGTGAGGATCAGCACCGCGCCGGTGGCGTACGCCATCTCCAGCGAGATGCCCTCTACAGCCAGAATGTAGAAATGCACGGCCATGGTGCGCGTCGGCGAGAGCAGCGACGTCGGCATGTTCAAGGCGGTGCCGGCGGTGAAGATCACAGCGGCTGTCTCGCTCACGGCGCGGCCAAAGGCCAGGATGACGCCAGTCAGGATGCCGGGCATCGCGCTCGGCAGCACGGTTGTCGTCACCATCTCCCAGCGCGTCGCACCGAGGCTGTAGCCGGTCTCGCGGTATGACAGCGGCACGGTGAGAATCGCCTCTTCAGCGGTGCGAATGATCGTCGGCAACACCATCAACGCGAGTGTGAGGCCGCCGGCGAGGATGCTCCAGCCCATCTTCAACACATCCACGAAGAAGATGAAGCCAAACAGGCCAAAGATGATCGATGGCACGCCGGCCAGCGATTCGGTGCCAAAGCGAATCAGCCGCGTCAGCCGTGTCTCACGCGTGTATTCGGTCAGGTAGATGGCGCTGCCGATGCCCAGTGGCGTGGCGATGAGCAATGCGACGAAGCCCAACACGATCGTGCCGATGATGGTGGGCAAAATGCCGCCGGCGCGGCCCAGATCTGCTGGCGCGCTGGTGAGAAATTCGAGGCTGACGTGCGGCAATCCGCGCATCAGGATGATGCCGATGATGAGCAGCAGCACCAGCACGGTGAGAATCGCCGCCACCCAGATCGTGCCAAATGCCAGGCGCTCGCGCAGGTTGGCGCGGTCGACGCTGGCTTCGCGGGTTTGCTGTCTGGTCGTCACCGTCATCGCCGCACCAATCCTCTGCGCACCAGGGCAGTGGTTGTGCCATTCAGCACCATGATGATGATGAACAGCACGATGCCTGTGGCAAACAGTGCCTGGCGGTGCGCGCCGCTGGCATAGGCCATCTCCAGGCCGATGTTGCTGGTGAGCGTGGTGGCGCTATCCAGCACCGAAGCGGGAAGTTGCAGTGAGTTGCCAATCATCATGATCACGGCCATCGTTTCGCCCAATGCGCGTCCCATTCCCAAAATGACGCTGGCGATGATGCCGGAGCGGGCAGCGGGGATGACGATGTCCTTGATCACCTGCCAGCGTGTTGCGCCGAGCGCGAGCGCGCCTTGCCGCAACGCCGGCGGCACGCTGCGAATGGCGTCTTCGCTGATCGAGATGATCGTCGGCAGGATCATGATGCCCAGCACGATTGCGCCGGTCAGCACGCTCAGTCCAGGGCCGCCGAGCGTGTTGCGCACCAATGGCGCGAGCAGCGTCAGGCCGATGAAGCCGTAGACGACCGACGGGATGCCGGCGAGCAACTGCACCGCCGGCCGCATGAACGCCGATACGCGCTCTGGTGCGAGGTCCACCAGGAAGATCGTCACCGCCAACCCAAGCGGCACGCCGATCACCATGGCGCCGAGCGTCACCCATAGCGAGCCGACGATCATCGGCAGGATGCCGAACGACGGCTCCTGCGCGGTCGGATTCCATGTGGTGTTGAAGAGGAAGCCCGGCAAGCCAACCTTTGCGATCAGCGGCAGGCCAGCCTGGAAGATGAAGAAGGTGATGAGCGCAAGCGCGAGCAGCGCCGCCAGCGCCGTGATGGCGAGGACAAGACCGATGATGCGCTCCTTCATTTCACCCTCACCAAACCAAGCCGCTCCAGTTCATCCTGTCCCTCGTCGCTCATCACGTAGTCCACGTAGTCCTGCGCCAATGGATTGAGTTGTTTGTCTTTTGGCCAGACGAACAGAAAGTTGCGCGCAAATCGATAGACGCCGTTGCGCACATTTTCGATGGTGGGCTGCGCGCCATCGATGCTGAGCGCCTTGACTGTTTTGTCCACGATGCCGATTGAAATGTAGCCTATGGCGTTGGGGTCCTCAGCCACCACCTGGCGGATCGCGCCGTTTGAGCCTTGCCGCAATGCTCTGGGTGCGTTTGGAATGCCTTTCATCATCAATTCTTCGAAGGCCGAGAAGGTGCCAGAGCCGGCCTCGCGCACCACCAGCGTGATGCTGTGGTCGTTGCCGCCGATGTCCTTCCAGTTGGCGATGTCGCCGCTGAAGAGGCTCTGCACCTGCGCCTGGGTCAGATTCTGGATGGGGTTGTTGGGATGCACGATGATTGCGAGGCCGTCACGCGCGATGACGCGTTGTTCGAGTCGCTCTGCTTCCTCGGCTCTGAGTTCGCGCGATGACATGCCGATCTCAGCCACGCCCTCGGCAGCGGCCTGGATGCCGGCGCTTGAGCCGAGCGATTGCACGTTGATCGATTTGCCGGCGTGCTGCTTTTGATACAGTTCGGCCAGATGTTCGGCGAAAGGGCTGATCGAGGTCGAACCGCTCACATTGATGCGCTGCGTTGCGCCGCCGCTGTCGCCGCACGCCGCCAGCACGAGCAAGATGACGCCGGCGGCGCACATGGCAGCCAGGCGTTGAAGGGTGGGGCGGGTCATATTGAAAACGTTTGCCGGCTTGCCGGCATTCCCCTCATTCTATGCTGTCGCCCGAGAATGTTTACTCCGCGCTGCATGCGGATGCCAATCAAGGCATGGCAAATCTAGAACAAATGTTCTATAATATGCATCCAGACGAAAGTGCTGGGTGCATATGCGCGCGAACACCTTCACGGTCCGCCCCGTGCTCTTCGATGAAGAGGCGGAGCGGCAGTTGCTCGGTTGCCTGCTGGTTGACACAGACCTGCGCCGGCATGTTCGCCGGTTGGTCCGTGTCGACGACTTCAACTTGCACCATCACCGCGCGGTGTATGAGGCGGTGCTGCGCGCCGGCGCTGCGCCGTTTTACGCGATAGCTGAGGGGCTGCGCGGCCAATCGATGATCGATGAGATGGGTGGTGAGAACTTCATCCGCCAGTTGGTGATGCAGGTGGACAACTACGCCGGCGGCTATGCGTTGGCGCGGCGCCTGGCAAAGCTGGGCAGGCAGCGCCGCGTGTTGCGACTGGCTGAGGATCTGGCGCGCGCGGCGGTGGATGGCGACGTTGATGGGCTGAATGGCTGGGTTAGCCGCCGGCTGATGCTGGCGATGCGCAACGCGCTGGGGTTGGAGAGCGCCGGCGAACAGCTCGCCTTGCCGGGAGTGCTGAATGAGAGCAGGCCGGCGCAGGCAGGGTAAGAGGTTGGAGCGATTTGAGGCGCTGATCCTGACAGGGTTTACTGGCGCCGGCGCAGATCCACCGTGTTGTCTGCATGCGGCGCGCTGCCGCCCGTCCATTTTGCGCGTTCGCCGCTTGCGGTGTCGTACAGGCCAATCACCGCCGTCGTCCATTGCGCGGCTTTGCCCGCCGGCACATCCACCACAAGCGTCTCGTGGATCAACTCACCGGCCTGCCACACCGATGTCGGCAGTTGCCCGCCGTGCGGCGGTTGGTCGCGCTGTGCGATGAGTTGCCCATCTGCATCGAGCAGGTGCACGAACAGGGTGTAGTCGCGCTGGATGGGTGCGCGCGCCTGCCAGGTCGTTTCAAGACTCACGCGATTCGCATCCTCGCGCAGTGTCGCCCCAGTCAGCGCGATGCTGTTGTCCCACGTCGCGAGCGTCGAGGTGACTGGCGCGGATTGCACGGCGCCATCAATGACGCGCACATTGGCGAGCAACACCTCGCCGCCGAGCGGGCGGCCGGCGCCATCATGCGCGGTCAGCCGTTTGTCAGGTTGGCCGAAGGGATAGAAGCCGGCGACCAATCGCAAGAGCGGTGCGCCCTGCGCATCGAAATCCGCTGGCAACGAAAGCGTGTATTCGTCTGCAAACGCCTCGCCGCGGCGCCACTGGCGGGTGGGGTGCCGGCCGCCGAACGGCACGCCATCGAAGGCATATAGCAGCCTGTTGCTGGCTGGGTCGACCAGGTGGACGAACAAGGTGTAGAACCCTGCGACGCCGGCATCACTGGTGAAATACAGGGTGAGCGGCAGCGCTTTCTGCGGTGAGATGAGTGAGCCTTGTGGCAGATCGATGCCGGCAATGAGCATGCCCTCGTCGTAGCGTGCGTTGATGACGCGATCCATCTTGATGGCGGCGAGGTTGACGGCCGCCGGCGTGGTGTAGTTGCGCATGAATGCCGGCAGGGGCAGCAGTGGCCAAAGCAGCAGCGCGCCGAGCAAGGTGGATCGCGCGATGTGCCGCGATCTCGCCGGCAGCGCGTTTCCCAATTGCCGCCAGCCCAGCGCAAGCAGCAGCGCGACCGCCGGCGACGCCACCAGCAGCAGCCGCGCATGCGCGCCGAAGCCGATGCTGCGCACCCACGCCAGCGTCGCGATGGCGGTTGCGGCAACCCACACCGCGCAGATCAACAGTGCGTTGCGCATGTCGCGGTCGCGGCGCGCTTGGCGCTGCAACAGCAGGCTAACCAGGCCTATCACGCCGAGCGTGGTCAATAGCGTCATCGCGCTGTAATACACATCGGCGTTGGCCGTGCTGATGAACACGCCCCAGTAATCCCTGAGCAGGTCGGGGATTTCGGCGAGCGTCGCGGCAAGCGTGAGCGGCACAGGACGATACAGGCCAGGCAGCGCTGCGGTCGCCTGGCGCATCGGAATCAACTCACCGTAAGCGACGACATTCATGCCATACCACGCGCCGGCGGTGAGAATGGCGCCGGCGCTGAATGCGATGATGCGCGCCAGTTCGGCACGCGAACTGCGCCGAACATGCGGATCTTTTGCCCTCTCTGCACGCTCGGCGTTCCCTTTCGTGTTTGCCGTGTCAACGTCTTCTCGCAACAGCGCGAAAGCAGCGAGGCCGGCGATCACGCCGAGGCCGGCGCTGTATTTTGTCAGCAGAGACAGCCCGCAGATGCAGCCGACGCCGAAAACCACGCGCCGGCGCGCATGACGATTGCGCGCCAGCCATGCGCCGGCCCAGGCAAGGGCAGTTGCGCCGGCCACCGCCCATGCGTCGTTTGATGTGGTGACCGATAGATACACGAATAGGGGGTTGAGCGCGACGACAGTGACGGTGAAAGTGTGCAAGCGCCAGCGCGCCGGCAACAGCAGCCGCACCCAGGCCAGCGTGAATGTCACCGCCAGCAATCCACCTATGGCCGCAACCAGGCGTGAGACCCACGCCGCCAGTTGCCAGCTTCGCGGCGCTTCGGGGATGTTCACCGTCCACAGCGGGCTGAGCGTCATCTGATAGGGGTTGTCGCTGCTGCGGGTGATCTCGTCAGCGCGCTCGAACGGCAGCCAGGCCGATGCGCCGGCGGCCAATGCGTAATACAGCGGCGGCTGCTGTGGCAGCTCGTACGAGTAGGTGGCGGTCGTCGCGTCAATTGCTGGCCAACTGCGATGCTGGCGCAGGTAATTGACATAGTTGAAGTGTGCAACGCTATCGAAGCCCTGCAGCGGCGGAATGATGGTCAGGTAGATCGCGACGATTGCTGCGTAGAATGCCACCACCAACGCCCCCTGTGTTGGTCGATGTCTTCGCATGTCGTGTGTTAATCGGCATTCTGATCATACACGGTCTATGGTGCACTTCAATTTGCCCTGATCCTACCGGCGTATGGGCTGACGGCGCACATGGCGGACTACACTGCGAACGTGAATCGCGCGCTGGCCGCCGGCCAGCGCCAGCGTGGCGCAGCTTGATGAAGCATTGCAGGTCATCAAGGCGCTGTGGACGCAGGACGCCGCGAGACCTTTGCTGGCCGGAATCACCGCATCCGCGAGGCGCGCTGCGATCCGCGCCCGGACCCCGTCCCCCTATCATGGTTGGCGCATTCGGGCCGAAGATGCTGCGGCTGGCCACGCGGCATGCCGACGATCTGAAAAATTTTGATTTCGTCGACACGCCGGCGCAGATCGTCGCACAGATGCGTCTATTCATCGATGCCGGCATCACTATGTTTATGCTCGACTGTGCCGGCTTCCCAGATCTGGCGTACTTGCGGTTGGTAATCGAGGAGACATTGTCAAAAATTGCGAGATATAGAGTATTAAACCCGGTTTGTGGTTGACACAACGCGATAATGGTGATAAAAGACCGATACACACAGGAGAACAATTATGATCTCTAGAAAATACAACAAGTCGCACATATTGCTGTCACTCTCTTTGCCGTTACTTCTCATCGGTTCCACCTTCGCTTCAACGCCGGCGTTTGCCCAGACAGACCCGGGCATTCTGCGGACGCCTTGGAAGATGCACCGTGGCATTCCGCTCGAAGGCAAAACGAGCGACATTGTCAATATCAAGCTCAAGGATGCGAATGACCCCAAAGGGTTCGAGGCGAAGATCATCCCGCCCATCGGTGACGCCGGCTGGGGAACGCCGCCACGTGACGCAAAGGGCAACATCTCGTTGGATGAGCAATCTGCACTTACAACATGTGCCACACAGGTGGATTTCACCTACTTCCAGACGGAAGTGTTTGTTCCAAAAGATGCAAAAATCACTGACTTTCAGGTGACCTTCGAGCAGGTTGATGATCTTGCTCGCATCTACATCTTCAACTCAAAGGGACAGGACGTTCATTCCAATGACATCGTGGGAAGGAAGGTTGAGACGTCCGATCTTCTGCCCTATGTTGCCTTTGGAGAAACGAATCGTGTTGTGATCGTCCAGTTTGATTCGTGCAAAGTCAAGAACACCATCAAGAACATCCAGATCAAGGTAAAGGCGCAAGGGGTTGATGGCAAGGAAGTCGAAACGATCATTCCTGTCATCAATCGGTTCTACGTGGATAAAGATGCCAAAGGCGCGGGGACGGGTCTCACCTGGACAGATGCCTATACCAACGTGCAAGATGCGCTGGCGGTCGTCGCTGGCGGCGCAGAAATCTGGGTCGCCGATGGCGTATATTACCCGGATGTGGGCGGCAAAAAAGCAGACAATGATCGCAGCGCCAGTTTTGTCATTCCAGCCGGCGTGGCGATCTATGGTGGCTTCAGCGGCAAAGAAAAAGCGTTAGAGGAGCGCAACTGGGCGACGAATATCACCATTCTCAGTGGCGACATCGATCAAAACGACAAAGTTTATTCTGGTGGAATTGTGATCAACACCAAGGATATTGCCGGCGCCAACAGTCTTCATGTCGTCTATATGGATGGTAGCGTGAACCCAATCACCAGCACCACGTTGATCGATGGTTTCATCGTGACAGCCGGCCAGGCGAATGGCGCCGCCTCCCCTGAAGATTCCGGTGGTGGTTTGTATTGCCATGGCTTTACTCAGGGTGATTGCAGTCCCTCGCTGATCAATGTGCTGTTCAGAGGCAATATGGCAAAAGGCAATGGCGGCGGGATGTTTAGCGACGGCCGGTCTGGTGGCAAGAGCAGTCCGACGCTGACCAATGTCATCTTCTTTGGCAACACTGCAAGCTATGGCGGTGGACTGTATAACTACGGCGGATCGAAGGGCGCCAGCAGCCCGGTGTTGACGAACGTCATCTTCCGGGACAATGTGGCCCAAGTATGGGGCGGCGCGCTTCTCAATCAGGGTGAACATGAAGGTGTAAGCACGCCAGTGCTGGTCAATGCCACTTTCAGTGGTAACTCAGCCCAACAGGGTGGTGCCATCTTCAATTACGGTGACGGAGATGGCAGCAGCAGTTCGACGCTGACCAATGCGATCCTGTGGAAAAACATGGCCCAGAAAGGCAATTCTATCTACAACAAGAATGCCAAGTCCAGCGTTGGTTTCAGCGTTGTTGAGAATGGTGCTGCCAGCATCGACGGCGAAGGCACGTTCTCCAGCGAATACAAAGACACCAATAAGACGGGCGATCCGCTATTCGTGGGTATCGGCAACTCTGTGAAGGGATTGCCCTGTGGCGAACTTCAGATCAAGGCAGATTCGGCAGCCGTCGGTATCGGTGATCCTCAGGTGGTTCCCGCCGGCATCACGACCGACCTGAACGGGAATGCCCGCGTTGTCGATGGCAAAGTGAGCGCCGGCGCGTGCGAGATTGTTGCAAAGTAGGCACGAACTCCACAAGCAGCAAAACGAAAAGACCACCGGCCTGCGCCGGTGGTCTTTTCGTTGGTGAACCGTCCGCGCGTGCCGGCGTCTATGCTTCCGCTCGCCGCGGCCGATATTGCAGCGCCTCGGCCAGATGCGCGGTGGTGATGGCATCCGCGCCGGCGAGGTCGGCAATCGTGCGCGCCACCTTCAACACGCGATGAAAGCCGCGCGCGCTCATCTGCATCTGGTTCATCGCGGCTTTCATCAGGCTGCGGCCGGCGTCCTCCAGCGCGCAGTGCTGGCGCAGGTCGCCCACGCCCATGTCGGCATTGCAGGTGAGCGGCGTGCCGGCGAAGCGCCTGGCCTGCCGGTCTCTTGCACACTGCACGCGCTGGCGAATGGCTGCTGACATCTCCGCCGGCCTTGCGTCGTTCAGCTTCTCGAATGCCACGCGCTTGACTTCCAGATGCAGGTCGATGCGGTCGAGCAGCGGACCGCTGATCTTCTTCTGGTATTGGCTGATCTGCGCCGGCGAGCATGTGCAGGCGCGCTGTGGGTCGCCATACCAGCCGCACTTGCAAGGATTCATCGCCGCAATAAGCTGGAAGCTGGCCGGAAACGTGAGGCTTCCACTTGCCCTCGAAATCGTGACCCACTTGTCTTCCAGCGGCTGCCGTAACACTTCGAGCGTCCTTGCATCGAACTCCGGCAACTCATCCAGAAAAAGCACGCCGCGATGCGCCAGACTCACTTCGCCCGGGCGCGGGAATTTGCCGCCGCCAATCATGCCGGCGTGGCTGATGGTGTGATGCGGCGCGCGAAAGGGGCGCTGTTGAATGAGCGGCATGTCGGGTGGCAACTGGTCGGCCACGCTGTAGATGCGCGTGATGTCGAGCGCTTCATTCGCTGTGAGCGCCGGCAGAATGCCAGGCATGGCGCGCGCGAGCAGCGTCTTGCCGGCCCCTGGGCTGCCAGCCATGAGCAGGTTGTGTTGAATAACCCCCAGCACCGCCTGATGTCTCCCCTACATCTTGCACATCTTGCGATTCAAGGTTTAGCCAACCGGTTATGCGCAATTCACCGCTTTCACTGATCCAAACCTGAATATGCAACAGCTCCAACATCTTTCGTTTGACCTCAAAAGATGGCTCCTGGCCTGATAGGAGTTTCTCTGAAATACGGCGTGCATAGACTTCAAGCGTTTCAAGGTGTTCAGGTAAACACACCGAATGTATCTCCCGTTTAAGTGTGCCGATTTGATTTACCAGATCATTCATTTCTTTATCAATCGGTTCGCGCAAACTCAAGAACTCAGCTTTTGACATATCAATGTCGGGGTCGTTGTAGGAAATGGTGAGATTGCGGCGGGTCTTTTCCAGCTTAGAAAGCCGCTCTTCCATGGTTTTGACGAGCTCTTGCTGCCGATTCGTGAGCGCCTGCTGTTTCTCAAGTTGAGCCATGTAACCAGATCGCAAGTTATCAGGATTTAGCAGGACTGTCTGAATCTGCTGCCACACTTGGGCTTCCAATACTCGAGCGGAAATGGTTTTGTTTAGACAGTGACCCTGCTTAATGCGATGCCGGTAAGACTGGGCATCAACAGCCCGGCGATTGCGCCCCGCTTTGTGAGTTTCAACCCCATACACACGTTGACAGTGCTCGCAAAAAACCATCTTCGACAGCAGGTAATCCCTTTTAGTTTGCTTGCGCACACACACCGAATTGATTTCAAATCGCTCCTGAGCACCGCTGACCAAATACTCCTGCACCTGGCCGTTGGCATCGACCAGAATGGGCGGAACGGCAAACGCGATCCATTCCCCTTTGTCACGCATTCTGATTCGGCGTTTATCAATCCGCTTGTTCTTGTTGAAATAGGCACGGCCAATATACAAATCCCGATCCAAGATTTTGCGCACTGCTGAATCCCACCACGAACCACCTTGTGCCGCCGGAATACCTTTGGTGTTGAGAGATTCAGCAATTTGATGCAGCGACTGCATCTTGTTGACGAATTGATCAAAAATAAACCGCACCACCTGTGCTTCTGATTCTTCGATGCTTAGTCCACAGGGTGCGTCTGGGTCAATTTTGTATCCATACGGTGCGCGCCCACCAACAAACTTGCCACTGGCTGCTTTTTGTTTTTTGCCGCGGGTGCACCGTTCGGTGCGTTTGGCGTTCTCCCATTTGGCAAACGTGCTATCCAAGTCTTTGCGCACTTCTCCTTCGGGCGTGTCATCGTAATTGCCTTGCACGTATTCAACCCGGCTACCCAACTTCTCTATTTCTCGCTCAAGCGTTTCGCGAATGTATGGGTCGCGGGCAAGACGATCAACGCTTAAAACCAAGACAACGTCGGCACCATAGCGGCTGATGTAGGCAATCAGGCGTTCAAATTCAGGGCGATGTATTTCAAGACTGGTGTAATCCTCGACGAAAGCTGGAACCCCTTCGCCGGCAGCGCAATCTTTGCCATCCTCAGGACTGACCCAATGATCCCCTACTGGTTTGTAGGCGCGTTCTTCACACACCTGCAACATGGCTTTGATCTGTGACGGCACACTGTAGTTATCTCGTTGCATGTCGGTGCTGACACGCGGATATAGAGCTGCTCTTAAGCTCATGGCTTCTCCTTTGCTGGGGCAGTGAATGAGGTCATGTCACGTGGGTCTGCATGGGGGTCGGATGACGGTAGACCATTAATCAGAAGTTCGTAACACTCGGCTAGCGCACTTGCACAGTGAGACGCAAACGGCCTGTTGGGTGATGGGTGCTTACTTGGAATTCGGTGTTGGCTGGTTTTGAGCGGATCAGGCATCTGTTGCAGTTCGGGCTATTGGTAAGTAATCAGCATGTGTTTTGGGTTAGTTAGTTGAAATGGACTACTACAAATAATGAGTCAATCAGTGCCCACGGTGATTGAGTGAGCACTGATTGTGTGGGGTGGGTGGATAAAACGATTTTTACTGCCGCTCTATCAACTCAACTCGTTCACGGCGGGTGTCTTCCAAAAGGACGGTGCTATTGCGACCCAGCACCTTTTTGCGTTCTTGTTTGCTCAAACCCAGCGAGCGGCAGACATCATCAAGCACATGGGCGATGGGGGCAACGATCCGAGTGGCCGGCGTCCCCGCTTCCCTCTCACACTGTTTGCGAAACTTGCGTAGCTGATTGGCGGTCTTCATGTAGATTCCTCCGATTTGAATGTCTCGAAGGCTTTGTGACTCGCTCCGCAAAAGCCAACAAAAACGGGCAACCCTTGCGAAGTAGCATGCAAGGATCACCCGATCTACAATAGCCGGAGCCTTGCCGATGCCTAACTCATCGGTTTGGGTTAGGGCTGGTATTGGTGCGCTAACACCTCATCAGCCCGCTTTCACGACTGCATTAGTCATGTATACACTACCAATATAGCAAGACTGAAGGCATTTGTCAATTGGGAATGTGTTTATCTTTTAGGTTTCGTCTTGGGACCAATGCGCTTATCGTCGGTGTCTTTGCTCGACTCGATATATTCCAGTAACGACGCCCGTTTAACCCAATATTGGCCGCCTTTTTTTTCAGCCTCAATTTTTTTATTGCGAATCAGCCGGCGCATATATTCAAGGTTGTAACCAGACAGTTCAACGGCTTCTTCGGTGGTGATCCAGTCGGACATGAGGTGATTCTACCGACCCTACATACAAATTGACATATGCGACATTTAAGGTAAACCTGTTTGGGGACCAAAACGAACTGCGGCTTGCTGATTCATATCCTTTTTAACCTGTTCAGTTGTGAGAGCGTAGTTGTATATCTTTAACTCATCAATCATGCCATTAGTGTATTGGCTTGGACTACCAGTACAACCATTGTCGGGGTCTTGCCCAATAACCAATTCGCAAGTGCTGAAACTTAAAGCACCACTGTCACTGCCTGTTGTTGCTTCTGGTATGCCATTTAAATATATGGTGATAGTGCTTCCCGATCTGGTTACCACAAGATGTGTCCAGGTGTTAGTAGTCAGTGTGCGTGTACTAGAAACTCGTAAATTGTTGTTGGTATAGACTTGCACCACGCCCGAGGCTACATGGATTCTGAATTCATCTGTGTTGCCCGTTGTAGTGGCCATACTCTCAAGCAATGTGCTGTCTGTTACTGATGACAGATTTACCCACATCGAATAAGTAAAATCAGTTGTTGGTGCGACTCCATTCGGGATCGTTATATAGTCATCCGTGCCATCTAGAGAGATTGATGAATTATATTTTCCCGTAGAGCCATTACCCCACGAAGTACTTGCAGTGCCACAACTACCAACATCCGCAGTACCTGAAGCTCCAATACTTATTGTCCCGTTGTATCGTGTCGAGCTCTCTTCTGCTTTGATACCGGTGTCATATGCAGTTAAGCCATTACATTCGTCAAATGCATACCAATTTGTAGGCTTACCTCGGTTGAAGAGGTAGGCTATTTGAGTGGCGGTCAGACTAGAATTATAGAAACGGACATCATCAATTTGTCCCGTGAAGTCATATTGTGTGTAACTATTTCCTCCGTTACCTATGGAAATGTCGTCGTTATTTGCAGCTGTGGCGGTGGTGGTGTCTGTGGTTGAAGTGTTTAAGACGCCGTCAATATACAGATATAGCTTATCCGTCGGTACATCTCTTACACCTACGACGTGGTGCCATTTTCCATCGTTGTAGGTTGCCGAAGAGCACGCAACGGGTGAGCCGGTACCTGCCATATCGAAACAAACTATTTCTGTACTATCAACAAATAATTCGTATGGGTACCGACTAGTGACGTTGCCGTTTTTAGCAACAATTACTGCTTGGCCAGAAAAATTAGTGGTTGTTTTAAACCAAGCAGAAATAGTATAGGAATCAGTTATGACACCGACATCGGTGGCGGTGGCCTCAGGGATACGAACTACGCTGTTGGTACCATCGAAAGAGAGTCCGGAACCAAATTTACCAGTACTCCACTGAGGAGGTCCAGTAAAGGTGGAAGAAGTGAAGCTGTTACCACTTGAATCTGAGGTGGTGGTTCCATTGTTGTTATCTAGCTTCCACCAGGCTTGTGGGTTAGGAAGCGAAAATCCTTCGTCATTTTGTGTACCAAGTACACCGCCTAGAGCGACTGCTGAACCGAAATTGAGGTCCACTAAGACTTCTGGCTGCACAAGTTCTGAGTTGTAGATTTTGAATTCGTCAACACGACCATCAAAATTAGCAGTAGTGGTGCCACCGATTAAGAGATTGCTTGATTCTGCAGCTGGGGCACCCGAGCCATTGGTTGATGAACCGACATTTCGACCATTGATCCACACCGTGATTTCATCATCAGCGTCGTCAGTGTACGACACAACGAGATGATTCCAACTAGCAGTAGCGACTGCGCTGGATATGTTAAGAGTAGCGTCGGAAGTGGCAAGGTCGAGACTACACTCAATATCAACCCGACTTGCTGATTCTGAGTCTGTTCGACAATATGTGCTGGTACCTTTTTGAAAGATTTGTCCCACATCGTTTTCGCCGTCAGTGTCAGCATAAAACCAGGTAGAGACACTAAAACCGGCTGCAAGGTTATCGTTTAAGTCGATCGCCGCGGTATTGGTGATGGTGGCGACATCGTCTGTACCGTCAAAGTTTAAACAGGTGTTATTTTTGCATGAACTTGGTGTTAGCCAGCTTGCACCTGATACAGATGCAGTTACTGATGATTGCGATGGATTGGAGTTGTTAAGAGTTGTACTGTTTGATTCATCCATTTTGTAATATACGAGCTGACTGGAAATGGGTGAGCCGCCTGAGGGATGACCTGCATTCATATCTTCAATTATTTGCTTGGAGTTCCGGACATAGGTGTAGATTTTAATTTCATCTAGTGCCACCCCCATTGCATTGCTTGTTGTTCCGTAATTTCCAATGAATAAAGTTGTGTCGGCAAATGTCCAATCTCCACTACCTCCCCAGGTGGCTGATTCAATGAGCGATCCGTTCATGTACAGTTGCATCAACTTGCTTGAGCCGTTAAATGTTAGCGTGATGTGGTTCCATTGACCGATGGTTACTTGATTAGTTCCATAACCTACTGAGGTCGTTTGATTGCAGGTAGAACCTACATTTTGATACGACAAGACACCGAAGATATATGCTGTAGAGGCACTTCTTGCTTCGGCGTAGATACCATTGTGAGTGGAGCAGCCACCCGAGTTTGTGCTTGTCAATCGACTCACTAGGGGGTGTCCAAACCAATACGATAAGCCTGAAGCATCTTTAATGTTGAAATATCCAGATATCGTGAAACTTCGACTGGTTGATGAAATATACGGGGTGCCGTCACCGAATCCTATTCCTGAGCCGGTACTTGATGAGTTTAGGAAAGTTTCAACTGCTGATCCATATTTACCACTAGTCCAACCCATATCAGCTGAATCAAATGAAGAGGTGTCACCAACTGAGCCAGTGTTGTAAACAGTCGTGCCAGTGTTGGTATCTGCGTTGAAATAGAAACCCGGAGGAGGTGCCCAATTGTAGAGTTGAGAAATTTCTCCGGGTGATAAAGAGCGGTTGTAGACCCGAACATCATCAATGATGCCAGCGTAATAGTTACTTGAGTTATAGCGACCTATATCGAAGGTGGAGTAGCCAGCATTTACGTTGTTGACAAAGTCATTACCAACTTTTACCCCATCAACAAATAACGAGGTGGTATTGCTGTTGGTTACTACAACTGCCAGATGGTGCCATTCGTTGGTCCATGCCGATATGGTGTAGTGACCGTTTCCTTCAGAAGTACTATTAGCATTGCCACCGATGGAATATTCCAGCCTTGTTCCAGCACTATTGGTGATCAGCCGAACTGATCCATTTGAGCTAGGGTTGGTATCAAATAGACCTCGATTTGCAGAGATCATGCTTGCCGATGGTTTGATCCACATCGCAAACGTGGCATTGGTGGTGCTAAAACCGGTTGTTCCGGCATTGACATAGTCGTTTGTGCCGTCAAAGCTACCACCCGGGCCGAATTTACCATCAGATAGTGTGGCTGCTGAAGCGTTTGGGCAGGGTTTGGCATGGTTGTTATTACCACTTGCGTCAAGGGCTGAGGCAGTGGAACAGTTGGTAGCCCAGGATGACTCATCCATTTTCCAATAGCCAACAAGGCCGGACGATAACGCTGATGAACTCGTATTGTTTGTTCCCAGAACCGCCGCGACTGGTTTGGTCGTAGATTGAGAGATGGTTTCAGTGTTAATTTGTGAATTGGTAATGGCGAAGGGGTAGTATTTCACTTCATCGATGAAGCCATCCCAGCCGTTTGAGGTACCATCAGAGTCGATACCTACCCTAAAGGCAGGGGATGAGCCGGAGATTGATGAGCTGGTGATGCTGGCTTGGGTATCAAGCGCTCGGCCATCGATATAGATGACGATATTGGTAGTACCATTTTTGACAGCCATGAATTTATGCCATTGAGAGTCGGCGTATGAGGTAGAAGTGCACGCGTCGTCATTGGGAAAGCTGCCGGCTGAGGCGTCAATACCAAAACAGATAAAGCCGGAACTGTTCATGTAAATTTTGTAGCCTACTTCAGAGCCCAAGGTACCACTGGCGCGGGAGATTAGGGTGTCAGTGCCTGATATAGTACTTGTGTGTTTGAACCAGCCTGATACAGTAAATCCACCTGTGCCTGGGTCAAGTTCGGTGTCTGATGAATAGGTTTTTGAGGCATGGTCTCCCGAGCCATCAAACGCTAGACATGATCCAGAAATACATAAGTCTGAAGATTTCCAGGTCGCATTGGTGATGGTGAGATCGTTATTATTGGCATAGCTTGAATCTTGGACTGTTGACCCAGACGCATCGTCCATTTTCCAATATGAGGTGGGAGCTGGACCTTGTTCATCGTTTGAGGTAGGAGCAGTACTTGCAGGATCTCCACCTGAAGGGGTGAGTGCGGTCACATTACTCACGGTGATGTCACTGGCTGATGCGGCGGTAGGATTACTGTAATAGACGTAAAAGGCATTGGCATTGGTACCATTATTAATTGAGAGGAGCTCGACTTCATAGGTGGTGGCGGCATTGTTGCAACTACCGGTTTGTTGATGTCGAAGAAGTTTGCCGGTTTGATCAGTAAAACGAACGTCGTCGCAATCTGACTGCATGAGATTGGCGGTAATCAGCTCGGCTGTGTCTAAACTGAAGGTGACTGCCCGTGCTGAGGTGATGGCAGCGTTGTGGGTGAAGGTAATGAGTTGACGATAACTGTATGAATCATCGAACCAGCCAGCTTTGGCTGATGGCGTTAGTAGCCGCAACGCTAATGCCAACATGACAATTACACTTACCACACTTGAAATTACTGATATTCGGCGATGTCTTGGTGTGGTTGGTTTGGGCATGAACTTTGTTCAGTTAACCATACGTAACCTCGTAAGTCGATGACACGATGTGCTCATGGTATGAAAGGAAGGGGGCGCTCAAACAGTGATTCATACTCCCCCACTACTGTGAATTGAATCCTTTGGGGTGTTTCTGCAAACTGATTGAGCGTTTGGCTGATTTGATTACCCAGGACTTCTCTTTCACAGTTAGTTTCATGTACTTGGTTAGCCGAAGCGTCGAAATCCACAACCAAGGTTTGGGTCAGGTCAGTAATGCTACGAACGGTTATAAATTGTGGGACAGCAGTATAGAGTTTTTGGCCTTCACTACCAGCACTTGGACCATCTTTGAGTAGATCAATTACCCAGTGCACTCGATCAGAGGTGGTGTTGGGAATTTCGCCGGTGACGTTAATCTGTTGGGGAACGAGTCGTGGACAGCCACTAGGATCGCTTGCCGACTTGCTGGGGAAATACACAGTAATGGAGTGGGTGTTTGCCGGCGGGGGTGGTTGTATGCGACTCGCAAGTAATAGGCCGCATATAGTTACCACGACCATTGTCAGGACTACACCAGTTGCATATCTAGAAAATAATAGTGGCGAATGTTCTGCCATCATTACCTATCCTATGATAGCGATAGTCGCAATAGCAAATTTAGGTGTAACAAAGTACGCAAACTGTCTTCTACTCTAAAAGAATTATTCGTTTACAGGCGGGGTATTGAATGCAGAGTCATACAGATAGATGTTGGGTTGTTGTAAGTATTTACCTTTGCTGGTGACGCTTCCGCCATTTGGCGCATGAGAAATACTCGGTGTTGAGTACCTTTATAGAGCATGCGCAAATTTCTTCTCGTTGCTCTCGTTATCATCGTCTTGGCCGGCTGCTCACCGACTTCGGCAATCAGCACCATTGCGCCGGCGTCCACTCAAAAGCCAGTGACTGTCTCCCTTGTCCCCAACCAGATGAATTTTGAGGATTACATACATGCGATCCTGATACAAGAAAATATTAAGCTGAGAGGATTGAAAACAAGTGCTGTTGATCGGTATGTGGAAGTAGAGATTGAACCGCTTGATGGCAGTGATCCGTTTATAACGGCGCAAAAAGTCATGGGCATGTTGGTGAAAAGCATGACGCTTGTGCAAAATGAAACTGCCCGAGCGCACACACTTCGTGTCATCTATGACGGACCGAATGGTAAATTGCGTGCACTGAAGTTGATTGAGCCAACTATTACCCAATTTCTAACTGGTGCAATTACCGAGGAACAGGTGGTGAAACTGATTATTATTGAAGAGATGAAGGACTAACTTTAGTCATTACACATCATCCGTTTGGAAATTTTAGAATGCCATCCGAAGCTCTGGAATTTCTTTGAGTATGGATTGGGCAGAAACCCTTCCCATTTCGCTTGGTTCAAGTTTGTGTAAACCATCTCCATATACACGGCTCTGATTTATCACATCATCAATCGGCAGATTTTTTAATGCATTCCAGACTATATAGGTACGTTCTTCATTGCCATCGATATAAGAATAGAGAGACAGTTTTGGATAGAGCATCATGTAAGCATTTGCTGCTATTGCATTCGACATATTAACAATGAAGCGAAACGGTTTTGAATTTGTTTTGCTTCCTCTACCCATATACGAGCAAACAAAATTAGTTTTGTCTCTCTTCTCCTGGGCATACCACGGATTGCGTGCACGACACAAGTAGCGTGTGTTAATTCCGTGCTCTGTCCCAATTTGAAGGTAGCAGTATAAAGTTGGATATCGCTCCTTTATCTCAAGTATTGGAAGACTGCAATCAATGAGCCAAAGAGGCTTTTCTACTATTGGATCACCCAATACATTAGCCAGCACGATTTCACTTTTCAAATGACGGGGGCTAGGTAGTACCGGACGCAATACTTCTCTTGGCAACTGCAACTCATTAACGCGATCTTGGTTCAAGATGAAATAGTCATTTGCGCCTGTTGCTATGCCGCGCTTAATACTAAATAAATCTTGTAACTGGATATCATGAGCCTGATGAGTTGTGACAAAGTTTGGTTTAGTTATCTGCGACCAGCGAGTATTCGAATGCAATTCACTATGTGAGACTACTCGCTCACCACTTGGACTCAATAAGTCTTCACCCCATGAGAACCTGACGGTGTGTTTTGCTGTGGGAAGCTCATTTTTGAACCACACGACCGTACTTGCTACTAATGCATCATCAAATTGCAGGTCACTAGCATCGAACCGATGAATTCTGCCTAGTGACACGTTCTTAAGTAAGTATTCTTTGATACCTTCCCCGTAATTTACGTCAAGAAACTCACTCGGGACGAGCCATGCCCCAATTGCCCCAGGCACCATCCAATCATGAGCGGTCAACATGAAGTAACAGTAAAGGCCAGCCAAACCACTCAGTTTGATACCAGTCCTTTCGATAGCTATCTTGCGTAATCTGAGCTTGTCACTTGAATTGATGTGGTGATGACGCACATAGGGTGGGTTGCATACAACCAAGCTGAATTTATTCTCAGGTTTTTCAGGTGGCCCAAGCGTGGTGAAATCAGTGACGATTACTTCAAGAATCGTTTCTTGCCATATTTGTTTTGCAGCCTCACTAAATGACGGATCAATTTCTACTCCAACAGCCTTACTCAAGAGATGAGGTGGCGTAATAGCCAATAGCGCGGAGAAAAAGGCTCCTGTACCTAATGCAGGATCAAGAAACCTAATCTTTTCGATGCCGCGTGCATATGAGAGAGCTTCTTGGACAATCTCGGTGGCGAATTTGATTGGCGTGGAAAACTGCCCTAATTTGTTTCGTTCAATTAGGCTTTTTGAAGCATCGATTGCCGCTTGTCGACTAGCGCGCAATGATTCAGTCTGCGTAAGATTAAACATTCATTACAAGCCCATCAGTGCCATGTCTTCTATGCGATGTTCCCAAACCCAATCCAAGCCTTCAGCGGCCGAATACCCCAAATATGCAGTGCTAAAGTATCCACAGAGAAACAATATCAATCTGGCAGAATCACCGTATGTTAGTTTAAGCTGATGATTTTTCTGTGCTTCCTCTTTGCGTCGTTTGTTCACATTCGCAAAATCGCCCGCAGATTTTGCCTCAATAAGTATGGGTAGTGCCCCTGTAGTTGCTGTTAATGGTTGTAAAACTACGTCAACAGGAATATTTATAAATTCCTCGGTATTACTTGGGTTCTTAACCCGGACGTTCCTTCTAAAACTAAAAGTGCCCGCTGGCATGTTATGGATATCGAACTTTTCTGTTGGCAGCAATTGTCTATATCCGCGTGATACCAACCACTCTTTGATGACTTGAAGCTGTCTTCCTTCTTGCGCATTTCGAATGATGGGATCAGCATTCGCGCCGCACATCCTATCAGCAACGATACTCGAAGCTCTGTATAGTTCTGGGTCCGATGGCTGATCACCGCTTTGTAACCATGTAAAAATATCTTTGTCTATGAGTTTAGAAATAACTCCACCTATTCTTGACAATGCCGTATCAAGCTTCTCTTGTGGCATACGAACAGGCAGCAAACCACGTGACTCCATACGATCAATCAGACTGTCTGGAACACCAGCTAGTCCAATCAAACGATCTCTAGCTAAAGGTGGACTTGTAACCATACGTAACACGCCCAACGATTGAGGTGAAGTTTTAAAGAATTGGGTGTCGATTAACGTGAGATTGTTTGTTGCCTTCAAGGTGTCGGCAACATATTGAGTTGTCTTTTTACGGGTCGCACGATAGGTTTCGGGCGCAAACGCCATGAACCAAGCGTTATACATATCGACTGACTGGGCGACGTCAGCCTTCCATTTATCAGGATTTGTTCTATTGATAGACATAGTGATTAGCGCGTTGGCTATGTTATTTGAAGTGCATACTGGTGCATCAGATATGCTGGGTCGAGAAGCTGTTTTTGTTAATGGTTAATGTAGTTGGCGAGTCTATAAGTTCGGTTGTTCAGCCCAATTTGCAACACTGTCGCACAATTACCTTACTAATGAGTTTTTGCAAATTGAAGTGGCGTAATTAACCATCTTGGCACATATGATTGTCCTGAAAACAAATGTTCGATCAGTTCAATGGCGTACTTAGGGAACAAAGTGGCTTGATTGTTGAGAAATATAAAAAATAAAGAATCTTGATCGGCTA
>CAZPVX010000012.1:0-126696 GCA_964590135.1 uncultured Anaerolineae bacterium
CGACAGCGTCGAATACATGGTCAACGCGCATTGCGCCGACGCGATGGTCTGCATCAGCAACTGCGACAAGATCACCCCTGGCATGTTGATGGCGGCCATGCGGCTGAACATCCCTTCAGTCTTCGTTTCTGGCGGGCCGATGGAGGCGGGCAAAGTTCTGCTCAACGGCAAGGTGCACGCGTTGGATTTGGTGGATGCGATGGTCGCGGCAGCCGATGACCGCATCTCTGATGAGGATGTGAATGTGATCGAGCGTTCGGCCTGCCCAACCTGCGGCTCATGTTCGGGCATGTTCACCGCCAATTCGATGAACTGCCTGACTGAGGCGCTTGGCCTGTCGTTGCCGGGCAATGGTTCGACGTTGGCCACGCACGCTGACCGCAAACGTCTGTTTGTCGAGGCGGGTCATCTGATCGTGGCGCTGGCCAGACGCTGGTATGAGCAGGGCGACGCGACTGCCCTGCCACGCACCATTGCTGCAAAGGCGGCATTCGAAAACGCCATGTCGCTGGACATCGCGATGGGCGGCTCAACCAACACGGTGTTGCACATCTTGGCTGCCGCGCACGAGGGCGGCGTGGATTTCACGATGGATGACATCGACGCGCTCTCGCGCAAGGTGCCGGTGTTGTGCAAAGTCGCGCCGGCCAAGAGCGATGTGCACATGGAAGATGTGCATCGCGCCGGCGGCATCATGGCGATCCTGGGTGAACTCGACCGGGCCGGCCTCCTCCACCGCGACCAACCCACCGTGCACACGCCGACGCTGGGCGAGGCGATTGACCGCTGGGACATCGCGCAGTCGGGCGATGCGGCCGTGCGCACGTTTTACCTTGCTGCACCGGGCGGCATGCCGACACAGGTGGCGTTCAGCCAGGGCCGGCGCTGGGATGATCTCGACCTTGACCGCGAAAAAGGCGTGATTCGCTCGGCTCAGCATCCCTTTTCCAAGGATGGCGGCCTGGCGGTGTTGAAGGGCAACCTGGCGCTGGATGGCTGCGTGGTGAAGACGGCCGGTGTGGACGAATCAATTCTAAAGTTTGCCGGGCCGGCGCGCATCTTCGAAAGCCAGGATGCAGCCGTGCAGGCGATTCTGGCGGACAAGATCGCGCCAGGTGATGTGTTGGTGATCCGCTACGAAGGGCCGCGCGGCGGGCCTGGGATGCAGGAGATGCTTTACCCAACCAGCTACTTGAAGTCGAAGGGCTTGGGTAAGGCGTGCGCGCTGATCACAGACGGACGGTTTTCGGGTGGCACGTCGGGCTTGTCCATCGGCCACGTCTCGCCAGAGGCGGCGGAAGGCGGCGCGATTGGGCTGGTGCGCGAGGGCGATCGCATCGAGATTGACATCCCCAACCGCTTGATCCACCTGGCGATTTCCGACGATGAGATGAGCGCACGGCGGGCGGCGCAAGCCAAGGCAGGCTGGAAACCCATCGAACCCCGCCAACGCAACGTGACCACGGCGCTCAAAGCCTACGCGGCGTTTGCCACAAGCGCGGCCAAGGGTGCGGTGCGCGTCTTGCCCACATGACGGCTTGCAACTTGTAACTTAGAGCCATCCAATCGCCATCGGCGTCCCAGTCAAAGGCAAGGTAAAGGGCTTTGTGTGGGCGTGGCTGGAGCGCGTACACCCTAAAAAGGCGCGCGTGCCGAGCGAGGCGGTCGTCGCAGTGCGCGTAAGCGATCTGGTCGAAAAGGATTTGCTGATTAACTCAGAGCCGGGCAAATACTTCACCGAGCCGCACTACAACGGCTACCCGGCTGTGCTGGTGCGATTGGCAGAAGTAAGCACGGCCGAAATGGACGTGTTGTTGCGAACCGGCTGGCGAACCGTGGCGCAAACGCCGCCCCAAAAGAAGCAAAAACGGCAATAGCTTGCATCAAACCGAAACGCATAGGTAAATCCTCACCTGTGTAATGGCACCTACGAACTATTCTGCAGCTTCCACGTTGCCCCTGCGTCTTCGACCATGTCATTACCTCGTTCCGCTGCGCCTTTTCGCGAGAGCATGCACGACCTGAGATGGTGCGGGAGCGGGCGGCTGCGAAAGGTGTGTGAGCAGTTGGGCTTTGATAAATTCGCCGGGCGCGTGCCGCGCTGGATTTAGGATTGTGGCTGGCGAGACTACTTCTTCAAGTGGGACGAGCGCAATTCATCGTATTGAGCCAAGTCCGTGTCTTCAGGTTTGAGTTGGTTGCCCCATGAAACTGAAAGTCGTCGCAGTATCTTGTCGATTCTGGGTGCTCGCCGTTCGACGTATGAATAGGGCGAGACGCACGCTATCGTGACGGGTCACCGCCTGAGGAGGTCAAAATGTCTATATCTGTGCTTTACATGTCCATGTCGCTCGATGGGTACATCGCCGGCCCGAACGACAACCCGAATAACCCCGGCGGCGACGGCTTCATGCGACTGCACGAGTGGTACGGGTACGAAGCACAACCTCCCAACACGAAGGGAACCGGCTGGGGGGCATACTTCATGGATGAAGGCTATGCGACGGGCGCAGTACTTGCCGGCCGACGCACTGTGGAGCAGGTCGATCACTGGAACGGAAATCATCATGGCGTCCCGATCTTCGTGCCCAGTCACCGGCCGCCCGGACCCTCGGTTGCCAACTATCCGTTGGTGACTTACGTGAACGACGGGATCAAGAGCGCAATGGCGCAAGCGAAGGCGGCCGCTGGGGGCCGCAACGTGATGGTGCATGGCGCATATACGGCGCAGCGGGCGCTTGAGGCGGATGTGCTGGACGAGTTGCAGATTCATCAGATCCCCGTGTTGTTCGGCGCCGGTCGTCGGCTGTTCGACGTGTTGCCATCGCGCATCGAGCTGGAGATCGTCCGGGTGATCGACACACCGGATGCCACCCACATCCGCTACCGCGTCCGGCGCTGAGTTGGTTGAGCTATCGCGCACATAGGAACGGGGAAAATTCAATGAAATTTCGCATCACGCTCATCACACTTGGCGTAGGCGATCTGGGCCGGTCAGTGCGTTTCCACCGCGATGGTCTGGGTCCGCCCACGCCAGCGGGTGATCGTTGCCGCGGCGTCCGCGTCGCGGATGAACAGCGCAACCCCTGCGCCGAGCAGTGCGAACACGGCCGCGGTTGCGAACGCCACCCGGTAGGGCGCTAGGTCAGGCTGGCTGCCCGGCAGGGCGATGGAATCGGCGGCCACGAACGCGGTGGTCAGGATAGCCACACCCAGCGCGCCGGCAAGTTGCTGTTGCGTGCTAAGCAGTGTGGTTGCGCCGCCCATGTCTCGATGCGACGTGTTCGCGAACGCGGCCGTCTGGATCGGGATGAACACCCCCGACATGCCTACACCCAACAAGAACAGGAACGCCCGCGGCCACCACAGGCTGGTGGTCGGGCCGACCGTGATCATCGCCGTCATCATGACCGCGTTCAGGACCAGCGCCCCGCACAGGATTCGGCGCGGCCCGTATACGGGGTAAAGCAACTTGGCAACGATCTGTGAACCGACCATCACGCCCAGCGCCTCGGGCAAAATGCTCGGGCCGGCTGTCATGACCCACCGCCGGGCTTGGTCCTTTCTTACTGTCGTGCTTGAAATCGAATTTGGTGGCGATGACGACTTTTTACACAGGCTATTGAGCGGCTGCGGTGACAGGAGGCTCGACACGTGATGCCCGGCGAACATCTTGACGCGACCAGCACCGCTTTTGGTGTTGGATATGACGATGTGTCGCAGTTCACGCGCGAGTGCAAACGGCTGTTCGGCCTTCCGCCAATGCGTGGTGCAGAAAGCTTGCGCAGCGACGCCAGAGAAGCGACGTGACCTTGACGCTCGCCGGCGGAATGCAGTCCTTAATTTAAAAAAGCCTGTGGTGTTTAAACCACAGGCTTGATTCCCTGAGATTTCTCAGGGTTTCACAGCATCATGCTCGTTTGCACGGGCATGGCAGACAAAAACCTCAGGCAATCAGAACCGCAGGTTATCTTTTCGGGGTTGCGCGTGAAGATTACGCCACCACCGGCAACTCAGACTGTGCCTTCTCGATCTCGCTCTGAGGCAGCTCGTAGTCTTGAATGTCGCCGTGCAGATAACGGTCATACGCGCTCATGTCGAAGTGGCCGTGCCCGGACAGGTTGAACACGATGGTCTCGCTCCTGCCTTCCTCGCGACAACGGATGGCTTCGTCTATTGCGCCGCGCACCGCATGGGCGGCCTCTGGCGCGGGGATGATGCCCTCGGTCCGCGCGAACTGGATGCCGGCCTCGAACGTCGCGCGCTGCTGCACCGCCCGCGCCTCGATGATGCCGGCGCGATACAACTCGCAGATGCTCGACGCCATGCCGTGATAGCGCAACCCGCCGGCATGAATCGGCGCCGGCATGAAGCCATGGCCGAGCGTGTACATCTTCACCAGCGGCGTCATCATGCTGGTGTCGCCGAAGTCATAGGCATACACGCCACGCGTGAGCGAGGGCGCAGCCACCGGCTCCACCGCTACCACGCGCAGGTTGCTGGCCTTGCCCTTGATCTTGTCGCCGACGAAGGGGAAGGCAAAGCCGGCGAAGTTGCTGCCGCCGCCGATGCAGCCGACGATCACGTCGGGATACACGCCGGCCATGTCGAGTTGGCGCTGCGTTTCCATACCGATCACGGTCTGGTGCATCAGCACGTGATTCAACACCGAGCCGAGCGCATACTTCGTCGGCGTCGGGTTGGTCACCGCATCCTCGACCGCCTCGCTGATGGCCAGGCCAAGCGAGCCAGTGCAGTTCGGATCGACAGCCAGCATGGCGCGGCCGGCGTTGGTGTCCATGCTCGGAGAGGCGACGACCTGCGCACCCCACGTCTCCATCAAGGCGCGGCGATACGGCTTTTGCTCGTAGCTTACCTTCACCATGTAGACCTTCACGTCGATGCCAAAGATCTGGCCAGCGAAGGCCAGTGAACTGCCCCATTGTCCAGCGCCGGTTTCGGTGGCGATGCGCTTGACGCCGGCTTCTCTGTTGTAGAACGCCTGCGGCACGGCGGTGTTCGGCTTGTGGCTGCCGGAGGGGCTGACGCCTTCATATTTGTAGTAAATCTTGGCCGGCGTGTTCAGCGCCTTCTCCAGCCGATGCGCGCGATACAGCGGCGTGGGCCGCCACAGGCGATACACATCGCGCACTGGCTCAGGGATGTCGATCCAGCGCTCCTTGCTCACTTCCTGCAGGATGAGTTCCATGGGGAAGAGCGGTGCGAGGTCGGCCGGGCCGACGGGCTGCTTGGTGCCCGGGTGCAGCACGGGCGGCAAATCGAACGGCAAATCGGCTTGGATGTTGTACCAAGCCTTGGGGATATCACTTTCCTGAAGAATGAACTTGGTCTGGTCGGTCACGGGATGACTCCTTGAAATGGTTCTTGCGCAGAAGATTGTAGATGAGCCGGCGCACAATCAAAAAGCCGCCTGGCTTCAATCGGCTTTCTTTTTGCTCTTCTTCTCGGGCTTCTCAGCCTTGTCTGGCTTCGCCTCTTTGGTTGTGGACTCAGTTGAGGTAGTTTCGGCGACTGGCGTCTTGGTCTCCGTCGTCTCCGTCGCGTCGGTCTTGCTCTCGCCTTCACCGGCCTTGTCCTTGTCTTTGGCTGGGCTGCCGGCGCTGTTGTTGCCCTTGCTGTCGGTGATGTACCAGCCCGATCCCTTGAACGTGACTGCCACCTTGCTCACCACGCGATACACATGCCGCTTGCCGCAGGTCGGGCATTTCTTGATCGGGTCATCCGTAAATTTTTGAACTTTTTCAAATTCCGAGCCGCAGTCTGGACAAGCGTATTGATACGTGGGCATTGCGGCGCGAATTATACGCACCGCTGCCTGATGGCCTCGTAAAGCGCGACCGCGCCGGCCACCGACGCATTCAGCGATTCGACTTTGCCGTGCATCGGCAACCGCAACAGAAAGTCGGCCTTCTCGCGCAGCAACCTGTGCACACCTTCGCCCTCACTGCCGACGATGATCGCCAGTGCGCCGCGCAGATCGGCCTGGTAAATCGACTGTTTTGCCTCTCCGGCGAGCGCCGCCACCCACGTCTCGCGCTGCTTCATCTCATCCACCGCGCGCGCCAGATTCACCACCTGCGCCACGCGCAGATGCTCGGCTGCGCCAGACGATGCATTCACCACCGCCGGTGTCACGCCGGCGCTGCGCCGCTCGCCCAGCACCACGCCATGCACGCCGGCTGCGTCCGCCGTGCGGATCAGGCTGCCTACGTTGTGCGGATCTTGCAGCGCATCCAATACTAGGACGAACACCGGCTCATTGCGCTCGGCGGCGAAGTCATAGATGTCGTCCAGATCGACATAGGGATAATCATCCACCTCCAACGCCACGCCCTGCGCATCGCGCGAGATCGACGCGAGGAAATCACGGTTGGCGACGCTGACTGGCACGCGCTGTTGCTGCGCCAGCGCGCGAATCTCGCGGATGATCGGCGCATCCTCCACTCCCTCGCCGATGTGCAGCCGGCGAATCGCGCGCCGCTTTGCCCGCAAACATTCCCGCACAACCTGACGACTGTAAAGCTTTTCCATAGTGATGAAGTCACCTTGCATCATTCAACGATGAGCGGCACGCTGATGGCAGCGTCAGGGATGGGCTGATCGCCATCAAACGCCAGCATGCGCCGGCCATCCTTGTCGTATAGCCCGAACTTGATGAGGTACTGGCCGGCAGGCAAAGGCGCCGGCAAGTCAAGCAGATATTGGTCGCCGCGCACCATATCTCCCTTGCGCCACCAGCGCGGCGGGAATGCGCCATTCAGCGCGCGGCCGTCCGCCTGCGGGTCGAGCTTCCTGCCGGTGTAATCGAACAGTTGCACGAAGGTGGTGTAGTCGCGATCCACATCGGCATCCACCAGCCAATCGAGCGTGAGTGTGATGCGATTGCTGGCGCGCAACGCCTTCACGTTTGCCACGCGCACTTTTTCAAGGCGCTGCTTCTCAATCGGCGCATTCGCCGGCAGCGGCGTGGAGACGGCCATGCTGGCAGCCTCATAGGCCTGTCGGCCGGTCGGCTTGCCCGCCCCATCAAACGTCTCCATGAATGCCTTCGTCGTGAAGTCCCAAAAGCCCACATCCAGCCTCAACACGGTCGGCATGAGTTGTGTGTTAGTCACAGTGTCGGCGATGCGCAGCTGGTAACGGTCGGCAATCACGTCGCCGGCCTGCCATAGCGTGGTCTGCCACATGCCTCCGCCCGGGTAGGTATTCAGCACGTGCGCTGGCGCGTCGTCGCGGCCCAGCACGCGAATGAACGCCGAGTAGTTGCGTTCCATCGGCTGCAATGCCTGCCAGTACAGCGTCACGTCCAGCACCTCGCCAGGCCGCACGCGTTGCGCCGGCGTGTTCACTCTGAAGCCGATCCAGCGGATCTTGTTCTCAAAATACAGCTGGGTGAATTGGGTGTCCAGCGGAATGAGCGCCTCATCTTTCAGCTTCTCGGGCAGCGCATACGCCGGCGCGATGTAGATGAGCGGCGACAGCAGCGTGAGCGCAGCCAGCGCGGCGATGAGCGCCGGCGCAACCCACCGCGTCACAGGGCGCTTCACAAACGACGAAAACGCCATCAACGCGCGCAGCAACCCCAGCGCGGTGAAGATCGAGATCGGCACGATGACCGGAAAGAGCAGCCGGCCCTGGCTCGCCAGCGTGATCGACGTCCAGCGCACGAGCGCGACGAAGGCGATGGCAAAGGCGCTGAACAGCATGGCGAGGATGAGAACGGGCGGCAGGAAACTGGCGCGCTGAAAAGGTCGCACAGGCCCCGCGTCACCCGATCCCCGCAGCGCCCCATCTCGGAGAATGTCCCACCCCATCAGCATCAAGCCGGCGCCAGCGAGGATGGTCATGATTTCAAGTGCGACGTAGATCGGCGCATGCATCGGGATGTTGACCGCGCCGAACAGGCCCCAATACGCCTTGAAGAAGCCATCCCACTCGCCGATCAATTCCAGCGGCATGGGGATGCGGTCGCGGGGGCCGGCGATCTGCGCCATCATTGTCGTGCCGGTCAGGTCGCCATACAACATCTGATTGCGCGCATACCACCAGCCGGCGATCAGCGCCATCGGCAGCAACATGGCGAGTGCGAGGCGGAGAAAGTGTGAGGCGGCGCCATCTTTTTCTGCATTCCCCCATTCCCGCTTTCGCCCCTTCACTCCTTCGGCCAGCAGCACAAAAAACGGCACAACGATCGCGAGCGCAAGGCCAGACACCTTGGTGAGCGCCGCTGCAGCCAGCACCACGCCGAGCAAAACGCCTTGCCTCATCATTGCGCCACGCGCGATCATGCGCGCGCCGAGCAGCAACGCCAGCGATGCTGCCGCTGCGGCCAGCGTGTCGTTGTTCACACTGGCCATGATGTGAACGAACATGGGGTTGAAGGCAACGAGGCCGGTGGCAAGTGGCGGGAGAAAAGCCGAATTGAGAATCGAGGATTTCGATCCTTCAACCCCCAATTCGCGCGCGATGAAATACGCGCTCATCACCGCCACCATGCCCAGCAGCACGCCGATGAAGCGCATCACCATCACCGCCAGCGCAGTGCGCTGCCAGGGAAAACGGCTTGCAGGCGTGTGTTGCAATTGATTCCAGTTATTCGTCGCGTCGGCGCGGCCCAACATGGCATGCGGGTTTGGCCATACCATACCTTGCCAGTCGCTGCGGTCGAAGGGCAGCGCCACCAGCGCCATGAGCGCATAGTACAGCGGCGGCTGGCTGCCCTCCTGCGCCTCATACGTCAGCGGCCGCTGCGCCAGTCGCTCTTCGGCGACGATCCGCGCGTTGAGAGCGGGGTCTTGCACCGTCAACCCGCCGCCGCGCGCCAGCCGTTCGACCATGGCGTAATGGCGCACCTCGTCCGACACATCCAGAAACGGCGCGGTGACGGCGTAGCAACTGCCGGCGATCAGATACAGCGCCAGAATGAGGGCGAGCGGCCAGTGCCGGCTCATGCGTTGTGAAAATGTCGCGGTCAATGCGATTCAATGATAGTCGAGCAGCGCGCAATAACTTCACAGCCGGCACACGGCATCCATGCGCCGGCAAGAGTGTTCTTGTCGTTCAAAGGCAACGCCAACCCGCCGCTGCGCAACGCCAGCCACAAAAATCCGAGGATGCGCAACGCGACAATTGGCTTAAACTGCCTACGTCCGGAAATCATCGAAATATTCAGGAGCAATACTCATGGTGCGCATCGTGACGGATTCCAACGCAGACATTTCGCTTGATCTGGCGCGGCAGATTGGCATCTCAGAGGTCGCATCGACTTTTGTGATCTTTGGCGACAAGAGCTTCAAAAGCACGGAGATGTCGCCGGCGGATTTTCACGCGCGGCTGAAGACCGATCCAAATTTTCCCAAGACGTCGCAGCCATCGGTCGGCGATTTCGTCAACATCTACGAGAAATACCCGCATGACGAGATCGTCGCCATTTTGATCTCGAAGGACTTGAGCGGCACGTTCGCCAGCGCTGAATCCGCGGCCCTGACCATGGACGGCGGATCACGCATCACATTGATCGACACGCGGCAGGTCAGCGCCGGCGAGACGGTGCTGGTGTTGGAAGCGCTGCGACTGGCCAAGGAAGGCGCAACGCCGGCGCAGATCAAGGCGCATGTCGAATCACTCATTCCCCGTGCGCATCTGCACTTCATGGTGGAGACGCTGGAGAACCTCAAGCGCGGCGGGCGCATCGGCGGCGCGCAGGCGCTCATCGGCGGTGTGCTGCAGATGAAGCCGATCCTTACGATCAAAGATGGCCGGGTCGAGCCGCTGGAGCGCGTGCGCACTTCGGGCAAGGCGCTGGCGCGTTTGCAGGAGATTGTGCTGGCAGACTTGAAGGGCAAGCCCGATCCCAAGTTGGTGGTGATGCACGCCGCCGCGCCGGAACTGGGCAAACAGATGGCCGATGAACTTGCGAAGGCATTGGGCATCGCGACGCCAACGGTGGTGGAGGCCGGCCCGGCCATCGCCACACACGCCGGCCCGGGCGCGGTGGGTGTTGGCTACATCGCGTGATTGCGGATTTTGGAGCGTTGATTTTCGATTGACGCAGCGCGGCTCAAATCTGTGCAGTGAGCCGCGCTGCGAGTGGTGCCGGCCGGCAGCATCGGCTTGATCGTGAAAGAATGCGCACCACAGGGATCACGACAACCACGGGCGAATTATGTCGGACACCACCACATCCTGATGTGGATCGAAGCAAACAACCTCAAAAGCCTGCATCGATGGGCGTTACGATAAGAACAATCAGCTAACGCCAGCGGTTTCAGTCTCCTCGTTCGGAGTTTAGTTAGTTCAACCACAGATGCGTGGGGCGAAGTGACGCTCGACACCACGTAGTTTCAGTCTCCTCGTTCGGAGTTTAGTTAGTTCAACACGAGGATGGGGACCTTTATGCGCAGCCAACCAACGAAGTTTCAGTCTCCTCGTTCGGAGTTTAGTTAGTTCAACTTTGCAATTGCCGCAATTTTCGCCCTTGTCATCGTCTGTTTCAGTCTCCTCGTTCGGAGTTTAGTTAGTTCAACAATTAGGCTGGTCGAGTATCGCGCTGAAATGTCGTCTGGTTTCAGTCTCCTCGTTCGGAGTTTAGTTAGTTCAACGTATGGCCCCGGCTCGATCCTCCAGGGGGCGAGGGATTGTTTCAGTCTCCTCGTTCGGAGTTTAGTTAGTTCAACGCAATTGTCATTGCGAATAACGGCACGGCGACCCCGTTGTTTCAGTCTCCTCGTTCGGAGTTTAGTTAGTTCAACCACGCGAGACCTGCGCGCCAGCAAGCCACCCCCGGGTTTCAGTCTCCTCGTTCGGAGTTTAGTTAGTTCAACATGTATGTGCTGTCGACGACGGAGGTGTTCTTCTCTGGTTTCAGTCTCCTCGTTCGGAGTTTAGTTAGTTCAACTGGATTACATGACGCGCCACCTCACGGGTGACACGATGTAGTTTCAGTCTCCTCGTTCGGAGTTTAGTTAGTTCAACGGAAGTGCAGCACATCAGCCAGCCGGCACAGCCGGCAGTTTCAGTCTCCTCGTTCGGAGTTTAGTTAGTTCAACCCTGCTGGTAATACGAGCGCACGTCAGCGCGGTCTTCGTTTCAGTCTCCTCGTTCGGAGTTTAGTTAGTTCAACATGAATGCGCTGAAGCGGGAAGGGGTGTGCGACGAGGGTTTCAGTCTCCTCGTTCGGAGTTTAGTTAGTTCAACGCGCTGCCGGCGGGTGCCGTCGATGAATGTGCCGGTTTCAGTCTCCTCGTTCGGAGTTTAGTTAGTTCAACTGATCGTGATCGACAGTCTCTCACATGCCTGGATCGGAAAGTTTCAGTCTCCTCGTTCGGAGTTTAGTTAGTTCAACCGGCCACGGCCGATCTTGCATCTGCGTTCACCACGCTGTTTCAGTCTCCTCGTTCGGAGTTTAGTTAGTTCAACAAGATCAACATTAGCGACACCGCGAAGAGCATCGCAAGTTTCAGTCTCCTCGTTCGGAGTTTAGTTAGTTCAACTCACCCTTGCGAGAGCGAATGTGGTTAATGGCGTCTGTTTCAGTCTCCTCGTTCGGAGTTTAGTTAGTTCAACCCATGTTCACCGCCTTAGATGGTGCTGCGTGTAATCCAGTTTCAGTCTCCTCGTTCGGAGTTTAGTTAGTTCAACCGCTTACGATTTTCAGCCCTCGCAGAGCATTTACGTCCAAAAATGCAAATCGCCGGCCTCCACGAGCCTCTGGCGCGTTCATCTTTTGCCGAATCCGTCCTCCTTTTGCCATTCGCTGCTCATTTCCGCGAAAACCATTTTTTGCGCCAAAACCTGCCGCGTTTTCGCGCGCGGCGATGACCACTATTTTGCATCAAACATCGTTGCAGAGCAAGCGATACTCGCACGCTGCGCATCGCGCGTGAAATGGTGTGGCCGCCGGCATTCGCTCATGCACCACACTGTCTCGCAAATTCCCCAGCAGGGCAAGCGTCTCAGCCCGCAACGCGGCGTCGATCACCACCTCCGTCGCCCGCTTGCGCGGGATGAAGTAGATGAACCCGCGCTGGATTGTCACGCCGTGCAGCGCCTCCAACAGCAGCGCATAACCCGCCAATTGCACCTGCCAGTTTCGCTGCGCAGCCACGCGCGCCCTCCGGCTACCGCGCTCTTCCGGCGCCCCGCCCGACATGGAATCCTTGTAATCCACCGGGATCCACTCACGGGCCGGGTCGCTCGGTGCGCCTGCAACGATGAGCATATCCAACCGACCATTCAACGCGATTGGCTCGCCTGGTATCGGGCCGGCAATCTCACCGCTCACCGGCACGTCAAACTGGCGCTCGCCCTCGCGCAAGCCATATGCGCGCAGGCTGCGACGATGCTCAAGCTCCTCCGTGGCCTGTCCTGCCTCCGCGCCGTGCTGCATGGTATAGGTCGATGTCACATGCACGCCCGGCAGGCAATAGCGATAGTAGGGGATGCGCGGGCAATAGCCCATTTGCTTGAGATCGGTGACAGTGAACATGGCAGGATGGAGGTGATTTACGCCTTCGGATTTTCAATTGACCCAGATACTGCAGCTGACGGCGTGGCAACCAATATTTCCAGCCGCTGTTTCCACTCGGAATCGCCAATGCAGAACAGGTAGACCTTGCCGGCCTGCTTGCCCAATCGCGCCCGCGCCTTCTTCATCAACTCTTCCTGATGAGTGCGCAGCAGGTTGCCGGCGAAGGCGCTGAACTGGATGCGATTCAGGCCGTAGTCCATGCACAGGTCAGCCACCTTGCCGCGCACGCGGTTGCTGCGGATGTCGTAGATGACGATGCAGTTCATTTTCTGTTTTTGATTGCGTTTGCCCAAACCGCTCCATATGACGGCTCATCCCGCTCCCCCCAACCCCCCAGAGGGAGGGGAGATCAGGTCACGATGAAGCCTTCATACGTCGGGCGGTCGCCGCGCACAAAGGTGGCGATGTGGCGCGCCTGGCACTGCACGATCTCGCGCAGCGGCCGGCGCCTGCCCTCATAGCGCTCGGCGCTCTCCTCCATGCGCGCCACAATGCGCTCGGCGATGCTGCGGCGGGTGGCGTCGTCCAGCATGCTGTCATCGCGCACCACCAGCGGCATGCCCTTGCCCAGCATGCCCAGCAGGGTGCGGTCGACCACCGGCTGGCGAAATTCCTCGATCAGGTCAAGCGTGAGGCTGGGTTTGCCGGGCCTATCGGTGTGAACGAAGCCGGCGAATGGGTCGAGCCCGGCCAGCACCACCGCCTGCTCGACCATGCGCGCCAGAATGGCATAGCCGTAGTTCAACGCGCTGTTGAAGGGATCGCGCGCGCCGCGCCCGGTGCGCGCCGGCCAGTTCAACTCGGCCGGCACCAGCAGCTTGACGCCAGCCCAGTAGCGCTTGGCGGCGCGACCCTCAATGGACATGAGCGCATTGCGCACTTTCTCGATGGGCGGTGACACGGGCAGCGCCGGTTGGGTCGATGCCACATCCGCCAGCGCCCGCGCCGCCAGCTCATCCATCTCCGCATCATGATCCAGCACCTCATGCAAAATCACCTGCAGCTCACTGCTGAGCGCCGGCTCGCTGGCCTTGCGGCTCTTGCTGTGATATTTCAGCAGCGCGGCCTGGTTGTTGATCTTGGCTTTGGCAAATGCGATGGCGAGCGTCACTGCGCGCTGATCCTGATAGGCCAGCAGTTGCGCGCGCCGCGTTTGCACGGTGCCGGTCAGGCCATCGGTGTAGAGCGAGGCGCCGGCCCTTGTTGTGATGAAGTGGATGGCGATGCCGCGTTCGGCGCAGGCCAGCACCACGTCGCTGCTCAGGCTGGCGCCCTTGCCTTTGATCAACACCTGGCGCAGATAGACCAGAGGGGCTTCGACTTTCACCTCGCCCTTCACGGTGACGCGCAGGCGCTCGCTGTGCCGGCCCACGAACGCGCCAAAATCCTCAACGATCAGCGTCTCGATCGGTTGCACGGCGGTCAACGATGCCGGCGCCGGCGCCAGCGGGGGAGCAGTGGTGGTGGTCATGTTGAAATTGCCTCCGGGAAGCACGGCGTCGGCGATGATGCCGCGCAATCAATCCGCCGTCATCCCCTCCTGCAAGGAGAGCGGCTCGTCGCTGGCGGCGAGTCGGCCGGGCTGGAGCGCCGGCAGGTGCAGCCAGCCGTTGCCCTTCACTGCGCTCTTGCCGGCGTGCGCGATCTCGGCCCAGCGCAGCAGCGGCATGAAGGGCGCCCAGTCCTCGGCCTCATAGATGGCGAGGCCGCTGAAGCCGGCCAGATTGGTGGCCGAGCCGGTGCGGTCGCTGCGGCCATGCAGATCGACCCAGTGCGTGTCGTCGTGGATCAATTGCACGCCGTCGGCCAGATGCAACAGCGCGTTGCGCGCCTCGCGGGTCTGCGGCAGGCATGGCAGCGGATTCGGCGCAGCGCCCTCCACTGCCACGTAGGGCTGATTCGCCAGCCGGTCCAGCTCGGTCAGGCGCTCAAGGGTGCGGTGGAGCAACACGTTGAAGCGCGGCTCGCGCAGGGTCTCGCGCTGGCCGGCGGTGTTGCGATGGGTGAGCGTGGTGGGCGTGACGAAGGCCAGCTTTAGCGTGTGGCCGGCGGGCGTGGGCTGCTGGGTGATGTGGTCGTGGGTGATGGGCAGGTCGGGCATGCGCACGAGATCGTCGCCGGCGAAGAACACGTCCTGCGCCTGCTGGGTGAAGGGGTTGTCGCACCACACGCGCGCGAGCGAGAAACGCCCGCGCCAGCCATCGTCGTCGCGCCGGCCCATGCCGTGCTGGCCGGCGCGTTGCAGCGCCATGATGAGATAAGGGAAGGCCTCAAGCGCGTGGGTGAACAGGGTGAGGCTGAAGTGGATGCGGCCGCCGGGCGGGACGACGTTGTCGCGCCGGCGCAGGTCGCACCACGGCTCGATGGTGAGTGGGCGCGGGCTGTTCTGGCCGCGCGGGTTGCCCTCGTCCAGCGTAGCGAGCAGATAGCGCACCATTGGGTCGGTGGGCGCGAACTGCAGTTGACTGCGGCGGTCACGCGGCGGATCCTGGGTGAGGTGAACGAGCGCGCGGAACAACATGCCGCGCAGGGCGCTGCCGGAGTGCTTGTGCAGGGTGATGGGGTCGCCGGCGGCCAGTTCGACGTGCAGGCGATGGGCGGTGAGTGGGTAGTTCATGTTTCAGTTTCCCTCGGGTGGGTGTGAATTTGGAATGATGAATTGAGAATTGAGAAAACGATGCGCAAGTATGTCTAGCGCAATACGCTTAGGTCGAGGCCGATGCCGGCATCGCCGCCAGCGTATGGCACATCGACGATGATGGGATAGCCCGACTTGAGCAACTTGCCTTTGCTCTTGATCCAGCCCAGATGGCCGTAACGCAGCGGCACAAGCAGTTCCTGAGCCAGAATCGGGTCTTGTTCTTTCTGTGCGTTGTATTCCTCCTGCAGGCACGCCGGCAACACCTCGACGCCGTCGAATGCTTTGTAGAACAGCTCTTCCAACTGCGGTTCACTTTGAAAGGGTCGCACATGTTCGACGATGGCCGTTGCAAATTCACGTTGGGCATCGGCATAGCGACGATCCCATTCGCCTGCAATTTCGCCGGTGTAAATTTCATCCAGCCATTGGCCGACCTGATCTTCCTGAATCAGTTCGCCATCCTGCCGGCGCAAGATTTCCAGCGCAGCAAGGATCAATGCCTCTGGATACGGTCGGTCATTCACCACTGGCGCGGTGAACACATGCACCGGCGCCGCAGGCTTGATCTTGCGCCGGCGATTGATGCGCCCAAATCGCTGCACCAGCGCCTCCAGCGGCGCAGGGTCGGTAAAGATCACGTCGAGGTCGATGTCGAGACTGACCTCGACGACTTGCGTGGCGACCAGCACCACCGGCTGGCGCGCTGCGCTGTTGGCGCCGGCGAATGTGCGCACCATTTCTTCGCGCCTGGAGCGGTCGCGCATATTCAGCCGGCCATGCAGCAACACGGCTTTGGCATGGGGCAAGTCGGCCTGCACTCGCGCAAATGCTTCCTGTGCACGCGCCACGGTGTTGACGCATACCAGCACCGATTTACCGCCGTTGGCCTTTGCCATGATGTTCGCCCAGTGCTGCGCGTCAAGCAGATCGCCATTTTGCAGATGCAATTCATGCCGGCAAAAATCGGCGTACAGTTTGTCCTCGGCTTGAATGAAAGCCGACGTGCCAAGCGCATCTTCGAGCCGGCGGCGGATGAGCGATGGGAACGTGGCCGACATGATGAAGAAGCGCGCGCCGTGCTGCGTGCGCAGATAGCGCATCGTCTCGACGATCAGTGCAAGGCGGTTGGCTTCGTAGGCATGGATTTCATCGAACACAAAGGCAGCATTCTGGAAATCTGCGATCATGCCTTCGTAACCCTTCAGGCGATACATGGCCTTCAGCATCTGATATGGGCTGAAGACCTGCACCGGCGCATGATGCAGCCGCGCCAAATTCTGGCGCCAGCGTGCCTGCTGCGCTGCCTTTGCCGGGTTCGGCTCGGCTTGCATCAACAGACGATACAGCGCCAGCAAGCCGCGGCCATGCTGCATTTCCACATCGCGTTTTGGGAAAGTGCCGCTCAAGCGCGTCCACATCGCATTCATGCTGGCCTGATACGGCAGCGTGTAGAACAGGCGCGGCGCATCCGGCTGCGCGCTGGCCCACAGCAATGCCGCCTCGGTCTTGCCGCTGCCGGTCGGCGCGACCAGCAAGGCATGAGATCGTGTCACCTCGCATTGGCGCTGATGATCGTAAAGATCGAAGTCGCGATTCTGCTCGCGCGCAGCTACTTCCCAAACCGACTTCAACGTCTCAGCATGGCAATCGAGTGCGCGCACCTTGCCGGCGTGCGCCGATGCGGTGTGGTCGGCCTGTGTGATCAGGCCGCGCAGCAACAATTCCGCCGGCGTGAAGGCGTTGCGCTTGTCAAGGTCGCGGCTCCATCGCGCGTAATCTTCGAGCGCGCGGATGATCGACGTTGCACCCAGCGCCATCACCTGCTGCACGGCCTGTGTCTTTGGCAACGCCAGCGTGTGGGTTTCGATGGGTATCGCCAGGTCCTTCGCCCATATCTCAGCACAGTCGCCCAGCCAATCGTAGATCGCCTCATAGACCTGCTGAGGCACGCCGCTGAGGTGCAATGCGAGTTGCTCGTGATCGTCCAGCGGATAGCTTTGTTCGATGTCGTCCCGATCGCGATGGTGAGAGACGATGCCGGCGATGATCCACGAGCGCGTCTCGCCTGGCTGGGGAAAGAACCAGTCGACAAAGACAAGCGAGAACACTTCGTGGCGATGCTTTTGCCATGTGCGCCCCACGTCTGATTCGCGCATCTCCTTGCGCAGGCGATGTTGAAACGCGGTCATGCATTTGCCCAGATCGTGCAGCAGGCACGCCCAATACAGCCGCGACCAGAATTCTGGCTGGCCGATCTGCGCCTGCAAGTCGGGCCGCAAGCGATGCAGGTCGCTCAGCCGCGACAACACTTCCCACGTGTGCCGAGACAGAGTTTCGCCGGCGCGCTGCCCTTCGGACGGGCTTTTGGCCCAGATGCCAAGCGCATCGAGCGCGTGCGGCCAACAGGAAGGGCGTGCTGCTGCGTGGTTCATCGCCATCATACAAATGCTTGAAAGATCAAGCCCAGCCGGCGTCCATTCACCTCTGCCGATTCAGGGTCAACCAGAAATGTTTCGGGGCGCGATCCGAAAGCCAGCACGCTGGCATCGTCAGATTGCACGCGCTGGCGCAGAATGACGTAGCGCGCGAATGCCGGCCGGCGGTTGTTCTCATAGTCGAGCAGGCGCGGCATGGTCGCCACCACACCCTGCGGCATCTTCAACGGATAGTCGAACGGGATGAGCGTATGCTCGAAGTAGGCTGCGCTGTGCTGTTCCAGTTCGATCACCCGCACGTCGATATAGGCACACAGGTCTTGCGAGCGGCCCAGCACAACGGCGTAGCGCGGGCTGCGGAAGGCGCTTTCCCACTCCGGCTTGTTCACGTAGAGCGTCAGGCGTGGTTGAAAGAGTAGTTGCCGGCGGAAGGGATTGATGTTGCCCTCCTGCACCTTGGGCAGTGTTGTGCCGGGCAGTTTGCCGCCGGCGGCATGCAGCACATGCACATGCTCCAGGTCTTCCAGCTTGCGCTCGTAGGTGAAGCGATAGGCAAACTGAATCCCCGCCGGCGACACCCATTCACCCAGCGCGCTGCACAGGTGACCGTAGATCGTGGCCGGCGGCGGCATCTCATATGTCGGCTGCACGCCGATCATGAAATTGGGATAGCGGAAGGACGTAATCGCGCCTTCCAGCGAAATCTTGAGGACACGCATGCAGGCTCCATCAGGGATCAAGAGTCAGAGCGCTCATCCCCATTGCTCTGCAATGAGGACCTGCGGAGCGCTCCGACCCCTAACCAAATTTCAATCCAACCACATCGCGTTGTCCGGCTTGCGCAGGGCCGCAGCCAACGCCTGAAACGCCTCGCGCGGGTGCGCGATGCGAATCTTGTCCTTCGCAAAGTGCAGCGCGCCATCCTCAGCGTTGATGGCCTCTTCGAACGCAGCGCGCTGCTCATCCAAATAGCCGCGCGTCCAGCCGATATAGACATCGGACAGCAACTCGCCTTTGAAGACAGTCAGCGCCTCGGCCAGCGCGTCGATCTTGATGCGCGGCGCGCCACGGTCACTCGCGCCGACGACGTGATTGAAGATGTGATTGCCGCCCTTGGTGACGGCGACGATGGCAAACGCCGGCATCACGTCGGTGTAGTGCAGCGTGAGCTTCGCGCCGCCTTCAAGCTGCGCCAGCCCTTCGAACAACGCCGCCACGCGATTGACGCGCGCTTCCAGGGGTAGCCGATAGGATTTCAAATCCTCGCGATGTTGCAACTGGCGCTCCTCAGCAATCTTCACGCGCACATCGTCCAGATTGCGGAAGCCGGTTTTGTTGCGATAGGAGAAAGTGCCGGCGGCGTGCAGATCAAATGAAAACAGCCCCTTGAGCGTGGCGCGATAGAACTGATGCGCGAATGGCACTGGATTGCCCTCGCCGCGTGACATGGTGCCGAAGTCTTCGGTGAGCGTCACCGCCGCGAGTGAGATCAGCGTGCTGACACGAAATGGCGCGACACGGGTGATGGTGTCCGTCGTCTTGGTCTCATTTGCCCGCGTGGCGTCGGCCTCGCGCTTAGCCTTGGCTGATTCTTTTGTCGAGGGAGCGCGCATGTAGCCAAACAGGTCATCGTCCCAATAGTCAATGGGGTTGCCGTCAGTATAGGCGACCTTTTCCTCGCGGTACATCGGCGCGGCCTTCCAGCCGCTGACGTACGCGCCAAGTGTGTTGCGCAGCCAGTAGCGGAACGCCTGCGCCGAGACGTAAGGGTAGCTGCCCTCGCGCGTCTTGATCTGCTTCACGCCACTCGTGTTGTCGAAGCGCTCGCCCTCGATGTTGCCCAGGTTGTTAAGCGCCGACGCCGGCGCATCGATCAGCAGCAGTCCAGTTGCAAATGACATCGTTGTTCCTCCATGCAATCAGCAATCACTGTTTGTTCAATCAGACGAGGCATCCTCTGCCTCATCAGTGGTTTGTTCCGGGATGGCGTCGGCGTTCTGCCTGAGCCAGGTGCCTGCCAGGCGCTCGATCATGCGGATCAGCACCAAGTCGCGCGCCAGCGCCCAATCTTTGCGCGCCAGTTCCTCCCCTTCTTCAAAAATCTCGATGTATTGATCAAAGGTGATCAATTCCTTCTCCCCTTTGCGGACGGCTTGCAGGTTGGCCTTGATCAGCGCATTGCGCAGAAGCGAGTAGCGGTTCACGCTGTAGAAGGTGGCGAAAAACTTGCGGTCGTTCTCGCCGGCCACGTAATCCGCCAGACGGTCGCCCAGATTTTTGATGTGATCGATCCGTGTTTTGTCCATCGTCATGACCTCTTTGAGAAACAGTGCGGTGAGTTCCCACGACACGAGCGAAGCCTCAGCGCGGGTGGAATAGCTGCTGCGCGGGTCGCCTTCAAGCGCGCGCTTCTGGCGCGGCACGTGCCGCAGGAAATACACGCGCAGGAAGCGCGCTGCGTCATCGGGCAGGCGCAACACGTCTTCATACAAGTAGTTGCGGCGAACCACCGGCTTCTTCGGCACTGCCGGCGCTTTCGTCTTGCCGCCCTTGCCGGCTTTCGTTCCATCTTCATCCGGCTCACGCTGCCAGGCCGCATTCACAATACGCTGCCATTGCACACCGTATTGCGCCATGTTCGCCTTGACCAAAAAACTCGTCACGCCCAGCGGCAACGGCAGAATATCGATCTCTGGTGCTTGCCCATTCGTCAGGTGATAGGCCGTCAACGACACCGGCGCCGATGCCTCACCCATGAACCGCGCTTCGTGCAGCACCTTGAGCAAGGTGTCGATGAGCAAGGTGCCTTTGCCGTAGTTGCTTTCGGGCAGCTTGGTTTCGCCGGCCTGCTGCGCCAGTTGCACGCCCTTGCGGTTGATCTCCAGAAATGCCTTTGCAAAACCGAGCGTCACTGCGGGATGCGAGGCGTGGACTGCCAGCAGCCGGCCCTGCACTTTGGCGCAGCCAAGCGGGAAAGCCTGCAAGCAGAGCAGCGCCTCGCCGGAGATGGGCAAACCGGAATCGCCATAGGGATAGAAGTTGATGTCCTCGTCGCCCTGCGTGAGCGGAATCTGCGCGCGGGCAGCGCGGCCGGCCATCAGTTTGTCCGACAGCGCATCTGCCGCAACCGGCAGACCGGTGAACACACACCGCTCACCCGCTTCATCAGGCTTCTGCCAGCCATACAGATGCAGTTGGCCGCGCTCCCTGCGCTTCTCCGGCGTGAATGACGGCTGTGAAAACCAGGCATTGCTGGTGAACGCCACGGTCAAGAACGACTTCAATGGGTCGCGAATGTAGTTTTCGGCAATCCAATCTGCAATCGTGTTGAAATCATCGGCATTCAATTGCGCCGGATCAACCTTGTTGCAAAACGCAAGGATCGTCGCAAGGCCGACATCTACGTATACATCGCCTGTCCAGTTCATACGCTGTCCTCCCTACTTGTTAGTCGCATCACCGATGCAGATTCCATCCTACGAAATCGCGCGACGAAAAGTGGCAACGTTGCTACGCGATTTCGTAGCATCGAGGATGAGTATGAAGAAGAACGCCGGCGCGCGCATCATCTGAAGCGATGATTTTTCTCGCCGGCGCAGGCGATGTGATCGCGAAAGCGTTACACGCGCCGGCGGCGCGCATCGTCACGCAGTGTCTGCAACTGCATGATTTCGGCGATCTCAAAACGCGGTGGCAGGCTGCCCGGGATGGGGCGAAGGCGGAGCGCCGGCGGGAAGTAACCCATGCGGCCATGCAACTCGGCCAGTAGCGCGGCGGCCAGGAAGTTGTAGCTGGGTAGGTTGATCAGGATGGCTTCGGTCTGCCACTGTGCTGGGGTGAGGCCGGCGGCCTCGGCCAGTGCGCCGGCCTGCGGGGCGAAGGGCTGCTGCGGGTCGGCCTGGGTTGGCACGTCGATGATGGTGATTGCTGCGTTGCCGGTCATCTCGCGGATGGCGCTCAGGTGTTGCTCGGTCAGCGGATGGGCGAAGTTGAGGAGAAACACGAGATTGTTGATGAAATTCCAAATGTCCTATAGATAAGGAAGAATGAACTCGCGCAACTTTCGTTTGTATTTACTTTGATCGGTCTCACACAGACTACCATATAGACCGATAACTCCCGTTTCATCTACAGATGCTAGTGAATACAGACAAATATGTGATTCTTTACGCAATCCACATGCGTCATGCGCAATGGGAAGATCGTATTCAGGAGAGTTGATATGACCAGACGTAATTTTTGCAACAAGATAGCTAACTCTCTTTCCAGCCGGAAAAATGCGAATAACCACAGATGGACGCGTTTTGTGCCTCGTCTCATTATCGTCACTGATGTTCTTTGCCAGATTTGGTGGATCGTTGTATGGGAAGAATGCTTCTATCACGTCTGAATGATTTATCTGTGGGAGTTTTACATTTTGGTCAGACAAGGCCTTGATCAGCTCTTTGTAAAGTTGCACTTCATCTGACAATGGGTAATTTCTGATGTATTCAAGGTATTTCTTCCGAAGCCCAGATGTGAGTTTGGGCCACATCCATAAAACAAAATTTCGTTTGCCCTTCACGTTTCCAGTCATCCATGTAACAGTGAAAAACTCTTCGGGCGTCAATATCTCAAAATCATCGCGTGTCATCTTGTTCCTCGCTTTGATCGAACTGAATTTCAGAAAGACGCATCAAATCATCAATGTCATTGGCAAAAAAGGTGGCGAAGCTGGCCGGTGGTTGGATAAATCTACCAACTACGTCTAGTTGTAAAAAGTGCATCTCACTAGTTGATGTCATCCTCTCGACGAAAAGTATTGACAAATCTTTACCTGGCAGCACGCCTTCTGTAACTTGTTTCAAATTCGATTCTGCAAAACGCAGTCTTGTTCGTAGCAACATCGTATCCGAGTGAGTTTCTAGCAGTATTTTTTTGTCCTGTCCACGCAGCCGAATAATGAGATCCATTAGCTTCGTTTGTGCTGAAGGATGCAAATGCAGTTCAGGTTGCTCAACCAATATCATTGCCTTTGATGAGCTTGCCAGCAATGAAGCAATTATTGGTAACGCCTGCGCGAAACCAGATCCTGAATCCTTGATATTTACATCCAGTGGCAATCCTATACTGGGCAAATTTTCTTGTATGGTTATTGACCACAGTCCTTCATCTGCCTTCAATGGTTTTATTGACAATATAGAGCCATGCGCCACTGAGTCTATCCAGCTATTGGCTTGGGTAAGAGTTTCCTGTTGCTGAAACCCCCACAATCCTCGCAATAAGGGTGTGTCCGACGTGTAATATCGCTTCGAAGATTCGCGCAGAGGCGGAACATGGATAAGGTCTCTAAATTCAGGGAACACAATATCTTGGAACAGTTGCAGTAGCGCATCAAGTGCAAGCCAATCTGTCGGTGTCTCTTCAGTGCGCGCAACCTCATCAGTCGTCAAATTAGGTATAAAACCATTTCGACATATTGCTCGGGTTGTCTCCCATCTTGGATGCTGAAATGGCTGATATTCCTTGTCCCCAACTGATAAAGACTCTAACGTTTGAGTTAGCCATCGCCACTTAGGCGGGTTTTGCTGGAATTTGTCAGCGGTAAATATCTGTTTGTCATATTCCTGCTGTTGATCAGCAAGTCCACAAATATGGATGGATGAAAGCTGGCCGTCTGAAAAGCCTTGTTGGTTTAGCCTGTTTAAAAATCCAACTCTTAGTTCAAATCCACCGATATCTCCTCTGATGTAAGACAACAAAGCATAGTCGTGTTTTACGATTTCCTCGTTAGCAACCTCGACAACTCTATCCATGCCAGAACTCATCAATTGTTGTTGCCACTCCGAAATTCGTTGCTTGAGCGCTGCTTCATCAAGAACAATTCGGAACGAAAACGACATCTCTCTTGAGATATCGTGTCGATGTATGGCATTCTGGAAGGAACCAAGATCAACTATTGGCCCCGAAAATATTAAGGGTGAGCTTTCATTCCCTTGTGCAAGACATTGCTTGAGAAAGAGCAACCCGCGAATAACCGCACTCTTTCCACTTGAATTGCGACCAAACATCAACGTGATAGGTTTTAGTTCAATCCAGTCTGTGTCTTCAAATGCCATGAAGTTTTGCAGGCGTATGGCTTCCAAGCGAAATAGTCCCATGATGATTACCTCGAAGATTGAGCTCCTTTTATCGTCAGAATGACTGCGCCGGTGGCAGCGATGCGCTTTATGCGAACGCGGATCACATTGCCGACTTGCAACCCACGTTTCTCGTCACGCGGCAGCTTGCCCAAGCACAACTTGCCACCTACCTCAAAGCTCAATACATACTCGGCACCGGCGATCTGCTTCACCACTGCGTCGACAATGTCGCCTTCGGCTATGCTCTTGTTTTGCAGCAACGCTGCCGCCTTTATCGCGGCCTCGCTTGGTGTGTCGCGCACATCCGGCAAAGGCGGCAGTTCGGGTTTGGGTTGTTGAATCTGGGTTTGAATGGGCCGAGTGGGCACAAGCGTTTCCTCTTCCGGCTCTTCGTCACGCGGCACAGGTGCTCGTTCCCCCCTCAGATGATCTTTCTTACCTACTGCGGATGGCAGCGGCAACACGGGGCGGTCGCGATATTCGTTGCGCCGGCCGCCGCGCACGTTCCGGTCGGGGTGCTCAATTTCCATGTAGCGCGTGTGTTCTTGTGCCGGACCGGGCCACGACAGCAGTTTGAGAAACTCGGCAATCCTGCCCAACTCGCTCATACGTTGGACACCGGGGCTATTGATCTGCTTGTCGACCAGCACCCACTTTTCAAATGTGGCTGCGAAATGTGCCAGAGTGTTTTGCTGTTCGCCGCTAGCCCAGGTCGCTTCATTCAACAGACTGCCATATCGTTCAGTCCGATCAATCAATGTCAGCTTCGATTGAAGGCGTATGCTGCCCATACCCAATGGCTTGCCCATACCCAGCTTCAGGCGGTGCGCATCTGACGCGCCAATTTGTAAGACCCACGCCAACGCACCCAGCTCATATTCGCGCAAATTGTCGAAGTAGATGCGAAAAGTAAATCTTGCGCCAGCTTTCACGGGTTGAATCTCCGTGTATTGAGATCTATGCCGTAGCTTGTCCGTGTTTTTCTCCTCGATCTGATCGATGCCGACGCCGGCCTTGTGCCAATACTGCTTGTGGCCGCGAAGCACCGTTTTGCCCACGTCGCTGTAGTTGTGCAGCGTGGTCGGGCTGTCAGGCATCGGCTGCACAAGATAGTGTTGGAAAGTCGTTGTCTTCGGACCAGACAGCACTTGCGGTTTGATCAGGCGCTCAAGTGGCTCGGCGATGTTGCCAGTGAAGCCGGCATTCGTGATACTCACCCGACCAGCGTGCGCCGTCTTTTTGCCGGATTCGTCGATGCGATCCACGTAGCCAAAAAGCACCTGCGCCAGATCAAGCTGACGCGGGTCGCGCAACGGCGCCGGCACCAGATCCAACGGTGTATTTTGATACGGAAAGCGCATCATCAGTGTGTGGCCGAAGAAAAGCAGCTTGCCGTCTTCTCTCGTGAAGTAAAAAACGGGTTGATAATCGCGTAGCACGCCCGCTGGTCCCAACAAAACCGCTTGTTGAGGTGAAACTTGTTCGCGGTAATCCAAGTCAAGTTTGACTTGAACTTCCTTACCCTGCACAACATCCACGTAGCGCATGGGCAGCCAGTTTGCAAGGGGCTTGTTTTGATCCGGCGCAAAGATCACGGCCTCTGATCGTTTGGATAGCATCTTGCCACTTGTGGCTAATGCTGCACAAGACAAACCGGTGGCCGGCCTGACGCTCGCACGAGACACGCGCGCAAACTTAATATGCAAGAAACCACCGCGCACCTCTTGAAACTCATAAGCCGAGGGTTGCATGAAGATGGTTTGCGCGTTTTGGGGTCGTTCTCGTTCAGAGTACGGTTTTGCCCGTTCTGCTGGCGTCAATACTTCCTGTGGCGGCCAGGGTTGCAATGCACCGCCCTGTTCAACCTCCTGAATGGCCCGATGAGAAATACGTGCCCATGTGGTGCCATTGATCTCCACCGCCGGCTGAATGTACCATTCACCATCCACAAAGCGCACGTAACCGCCTTTTGCGCGGGGAACAAACGTCGTCTTGTTGATGACGTCCATCACCTGACTTCGATACTGCCTGCCAAGCGTGCTGGTATCGACGGATCGGAAGACCGGTCGAATCGACGTCACATCCGTGATCTTTGAATACGACGCAATCTCCACCAGCGAGCGCAACATACCTTTGAGCGAACTCCCCGGGATGACAGGCCATTTGTCATCGGTGCCGAAGAAGCCTGACGCATCCTTTGATTGTTTCTGGCTGTAGGCATCGGCTTTCAACATGCCGCGCACATACAGCGGCGTCTCCGCCGTCAATACACAATCAAAGTAGCCCGAATAAACAGGCTTGTCGTCCGCTTCAGACACATAGCGGTCAAGCGGCAACACTGAATGCACACGCGCGCCATCGCTGGACGCATCCGTGATGACAGCATCCGGCAGCGGCACGAAGTTGTAGGGTGCAATGGCAACACGATCTGCGTATTGCGGGTTGGCATGCTTGGGCAATTTCATGTCGCTCCTGCTTATTCCTTATCCACCAGCCGGCTTGCCACTACGCGGGCGCGGCCGGCCTCATCATCCTTCAGGTAATGTCGAAAAGTCACATGGCCGCGCTGGGCGATGGCCGTCGGCGGTGCATGACGCAAGCCGCGCCGGCCCTCTTGCATTAATGCGAAGATTCCAGCCTGTGGAATTTGGATTTGGCCTTTACCCCACAACAGCACATGCTCATCAAAGCAATCCGCAATGCCTTCCTCAGCGCAGGCGCTGTCTTGGACGTCTTCAATGATGCGACACCCGAAACCATCAGCCACGCGCCACACAAACACTTCAGCCCTTGCGCCAAAGCAGCGCAATTGCTGCAACGTCTCCCAGCGAAAAGCCGGCGAAACCCTGGGGTACGCCTCATGCGACCAGCGCCATGCGCCATTTCCAAATACACCCCAATTCACACCATCGTCGCTATGCGCCAACGCAGTGGTGAACTGCAAGCGAGAAGCCTCCGTTGCCAGCCACGCATCTTTCTCTGCTGGCAACAACGGCAAAGCAATCATTGAATCGATCTGCACATGTGCAGGAACGATTTTGCGCTTCCCCTCTTTCAAGGCTGTCATTTGTTCAACGCCTCCTTCAGCGCATACACATACGCATTCAGGTCATCCGTCTTGCCGCCGCTGATGGCAAGCCCGCCGGCGGAATCCTGCTCAATCTTCCATGCGGTTTCGCCACAACGCACCTGCGCAGATAATCCGCGCAGCCGGCCCCGCCCCGCACTGATTTCGCCGCCCACCGGCAGATCGCCCGTCCACATGTCCTTCAGCAGTAGCAACGCCATGCCTATCTCGGCGTTGTGCGTCATTTCAGCATCGTCCTTATTGCGCGGTTTGCGCAGCGACAATTTGACATGGACTCGCGTCTCCGGTTTTCCAAAAAGCGGTTGCTGGTTGAACAACGCACCCGGAAATGCGCCGCCGGTAAAGCGGTCAATCTTCACCCGCTGCTGCACCAAATCGGTGATGCCGTTTTCGATCACCGTCTCTTGAACCGAAATGCGGCTCATGTGCAGAGCAATCTTGCCCTGACCTTCGTTACGACGCGGGCCAAACATGCCATCGACAAATGCCTTGCCCTTGTCCGGCGCAAGCGTATTGGCAATGCGCAGCGCCCTTGCGCGCAGCGCGCCGGCCAGGCTCGTGCCGCTCAATACGGGCTTCATCTCATTGTTGCGACGCGATTGCAAGTGCCCAGTGTCCGCGACGCTGGTTGCATCGGAGCGGATCAGGATCGACCCGTCCAGCGCAAACGTTGCGTCTAGTTCAAAATCGGCAGCCGGCAAACGGATATCAGCCATATCCAGCAATGTGGATATATCCGCGCCCTCCCGAATCAAATCGCTTTCAGCGTGTCGCAACCACGCCATCACATGCGATTTCTCCTTGAGGTTGTAACGCATCACGCGCCAGTTTTTTACGCTACACGTGCCAAAACCGCGCGTCTTGCGCTTGCCCAATAAGATGTGCCCCGCTTGCAATGCGTGCAGCGCATCGGCCAGCGTCTCCTTCAGGCCGGCATCGCCCTCGCACACTGTCAACTCAAAACTCAACTTGAACTGCGTGCCTTGTGGAATGATTTCAAAATCGAACTTTTTGTTGGCTTCGGCTGTTCGCGTCGCGGGATCGAGTGCCACGCCGTCCCGCAGTTCAGTGTCAGATGCAAGGCCAATTGCATCATCGACACACAGCGCGCTGTGGTGGGTTAGTTCGATGTTGGTTTTGCCAAAAAGCCTGTCGCTCTCATCCACATTTCGCCGGCTGGCAAAACTGCGCAATGCGCCGGCGATGGACGCACCGGTCAGCATTGGCTGGCGGGTCTCGCTATCGCGCAGTACCGGCATGTCCGTGAATGCGCTGGCATCGCCATTCCCAAAATGCGCCGGCCCTTCCAACACCAGCATGCCGGTGATCAAAATGCGCTCAAGGATGTTTTCTTTGGCCTCAATTTCCATGTTCATCCTCCTGCCGGCGCTGGGCGCGTATCTTGTGGTTGATCACCAGTTCTATCAGGCGCAGGCTGTATTCCTCATGCAGCGCCGGCGTCAATCCCGGCTCAACCCCACCAATCGCAAATGTGCTCATATTCGCCAGTTCAAGTTGCCACAACAGTGTGCGATTCTTCGTCATGTCAATCTGATCTGTAATCCACTGCCGCAATGTTTGGCTGCCCACACGCACTTTCTCCAATTGCTTTGCAGCCACCTTGCCATCGATCTCCTTCATCAATGCATTCAATTCATCAAACCCATGACCGATCGGGGCAAACAAACCCTTTCGGGCGGCATTTCGCACCCTTGCCAGCGAGGATGCGGATGCCCGCCCTACAAGACGGGTTTTGTCGGCTTTGTCGATCACTTTTTGGTCCAATGATTTGCGAAGCCGTGACGCGGCAATTTGTTGTGCATGGGGTCGGCTTTGCTCAGACACTTTCGGGAATCGCTCGCGAGGCTCAGGCTTGCTGGCTTTCGTCAACGTGGTTTCAGGTGTGTGTTGCCAGTTCATCGCAATCCGCCCAAAGCCGTCATGACGCCGCTCGCCAATGCCGCGTTCAAGCGCCCACTGGATGACATCGCTCCCCGACTGCACATCAGCGGCGTCAAATACGAACACGCTGCCGGCGCTGATCGCCAGCGCTTGTGGGATCGGCAGACCCCATTTGTTGTTGAAGCCTCCCACCAGTCGCGTTTTGACAAATTGCCGAAGGCATTTTTTGCCGGCCAAACCAAGTGCGACGCTGATGTCATTATTGAACTGGCCGAATGCATCTCTGACGATGGCATCACTCAACAACGTGAACACCACAACATCTTCGGCGGGTTCGCTAGCGTCAAACTCGCGCCAGCCTTCGTTGGCTTGAACTGTAATGCGCAAGCGGCCATAGCCGGCACTGCGCGACCCACCAATGCTGATTCCGGCAATTTCACCTAATAATTCACGCCATGCTGATGCAGCTGCCTCATCCGGCGCCAGCACAGCGCCGGCGAAGGATTGGCTGGCAGCCAAAGTGCGATAGCCATACACCTGCGCGTTGTCTTTCGCTTTGTACTCGCGCCTGTTTGGATGAGAAATGTGCACACTGAACTGGCTGTCCACCTTTGCTTCGACAAACGCGCCAATTCCTGATGGTTGATCGACGCAATAGGTGTCACCGTTGCCCAGCACCTTGGCGCTGTCCAAATCCTTCAATTTATCGGGGGCTAAAGCGCCATCTGTGCATTCAAGCAAAGGTTGATCCTGATTCCATCCTGCAAGGTCATGCTTGCTTGCATGCCATGACAAGGGAATGGGCAGGCTGCGCCGTCCTTCTGCGTCAACGCGATGGCTGTTCAGCACGATGCATGTCTCATCGAAGAACAAGTGCCGGCACTGTGGATCGCTTGCGGCATCTTCAACACCATGCTGGCGGATGTAGTGGCCGGCCGCCGCGTTGCGGATGACGCTGCCAGGGATGCAGTTCAGACTTTCTGCGCTATTTTGGTCACTGCCACTCGGCATGGCGACCAGCAGCGGTTCCAGTAACTCGACGACAAAGGGAATGGTGATCATGCCGGCACCTCCTTTTCAAACAGCTTCAACCAATCCGCAAGCACCGATGTGCCGGCTGAATCCAATAAATCCGTGCGCACTTTGCCCAGGCCGCGATTGCGGCGCGTGCCGATGCGCCGCGTTGCCGAAACCATGGCTGCCAACGCGCCTTTTTGCGCGCTGGTCAACTCATCTGCCGCAGAAAGAAGAGAGCGCAACACCAGTCCACATTTCAGCACACGGATACTGCGCAGCGTATTTTCCTGGGCAGCACCGGTGTTCTCATCGATGCTGGTTTGGCGGCGAATGCTGGTGAATGCATTCAGCACATCAGCGCGAGGCATCTGCGCTTTCAGCAACGCTATTCGCAGTGATTCATCGGCGGCCTGAGCAGAGCCAATATGCAACAAGCCTGTTGTAGCCTCGTTTTCATTGGCCATGCCCAGCAACTCGTCACACGCTTTTTTGAATGTGGGAGCTTTGGTCACGGCGCACATGGATGCAAGTTCGTCACTCGCCGCGCGCAGCAAGCCTTTTACACCTCGGCCATGAAGATAGGGCAAGCCCCATTCATCATGCTCGACTTCCACGTCAACCAAGCCAGCCAGGCCAACACCGCGACCCAATGTAGTATCGCTTAGCAATGTGATTTGAAGGATGTATTCGCTCATGGGATTCAACCAGCAAACAATTACTTGATTTCTTCAATGTCCTCAAACAAATCCAGTGCTTCGATGGCATCAAAATACACGCAGGTGCCGGCATTCCAGCCTCTTTTCTCCGCACCAGTAGCGCCTTTCAGGCCTGGAAAAGGATCCAGATCTAGAATCTCACGATAGGTTTCAGTTGTTTTGCCACCCTCGCGCAATACTTCACGTAGTGCCTTTAGTTTGTTGCGCTTGTCACGCCATTTCCCATCCCTGAATTCACTGCACACCTTGCGGAATCCTTCCCAGTTTCGCCATTCATCCGTGCCTGTCAGGAAGAGTGGGCGATTGAACAGGTTGCCGTCTGCGCCCTTATATTCCTGCCTGCGTATTTCATCGAGCGATTGGGCGATGCCGCTTGTCGCAATGTGCCAGTCCATGGCTATGCCGCCGGCTGCAAACAACAGTTCGTTCTTCAAGCCTTTTTTGGCGTTCTTGCATAGCGCTTCGGCCAGGGCATATGCGCGGGTGAAGGGGAAGCGATTGCCCACGATGGCGACGCCAGCGCAGGCAAAATATGGGTTGCCTTCAACCTTCTTGCCCCCCAGGTTTTTGATATACAAGGCCGCTAGCGACAAGCCAAGCCGGCCATCGCAAACCAGCGTAATGTCATCGCCGCCGGTGACGATTGGCGTGAACTTGAGGCGCTTTTCGCCGCTCTGCCTATCTTGATGCACATATTGGTCTTCTACTTCGTTGTATTGAATCCAAGACCACAATTGACGAAGCGTTTCTTTCAGCGTGGAATCATTGGCCGCGATGATTTCTTTGGAGAAGCCAGCCATGCGCTGTCGAAAGCGAGTGTCATTAGCCTGCGTCACGCAATCTTTGACAAGCGTCTTTTTGCGCTCACCCATGCCATTGCCGTCAATATGAATCACGGCCATGTAGCTGGAATCTTCATGCATGCCCAGCTCGTTGAAATCATCAACAAAGGTGTAGCCGGCAGGCAACATGCCGGCAAAAGCCGCTACCGTCTCTGCGCGCACAGCTTCGACCCATCGTTCTTTGCACGCCAACTCCGCAGACATCCAGCCGTTATCTCTGTCTCTTTTAACAGCGGGCAAGCCGGTGTAGTCGCATACGGCAGTGACGCTGAGGCCGGGCAGCGGCTGGCCAATGGGCTGTTCAACTTTCGTTTTTGCCAGATGCCCACTCGCTTCACTGAACACGCGTGCGAGAGTGCCAGCCTCAAATGGTGAATGGTGAATGACGACGCGCAGCCCCGGCGCGTCTTTCAGCAACTTACAGGTGTAGTCATGCGCAAATGTTTTTGCTGCTTCGATGTTTGAAAATGTGATGGCGGCACTACCGCCGGCGGCATAGATCAAATCGCCGGCGTGTTTGAGGCCGATTTCTTCAACCCAGTCTTTGCTGGCCAGCGCCACCAAATGGGATGCAGACCGATTGTGCCTCAGACGGTTGCTGCTGAACAAGTAGCTTTGGATGCCGCTAAGATCGAGAAGTGTAAGAATTTGCGTCATGGTTAATCTCGGGCAGTATGAATCCAGTGTTCGAGACATTCATGCAAATTGTTCATGTCATCTTTGCCGAAGATGCATATAGAACCCTTTGCTGAATAGTTATCACTTTCAAAGTCTCTCTGCAATTTCTGGGGAGATGCGTTGTAACAAGCCAATGCAACTTTTGCCTCATCACCCCCTAACTGTTTGGCGCGCACGAAGGCTTGAAAAAGTTTGCCCTTGCACACTGAATCCTTATCTGCCGTTGTGCAAGAAACTGCAAACATCTGGTGACCACGAGTGGCTGCTACATCAAATTCAAACTTATCAGCAGCCGGGTCATTAGGGTCATATTGCTTTGAAAGCGGTTTGTAGCTCATACCGGAGTCGTGCAGTTGACACGTCTCTGAAATATCCTTGAACACTTTCAACACAACACTTTCCAACCAACCTCCATTCAGCCAAGACTTCAATTCTTTGGTGCTGACCTTGGCATTGTTGGCCCAATCATCCAAACAACTATTGTCGGCAGCGCCCATTGCCCTAAACGGAGCACAAATGTCAATAAACTCACTATGAGGAATGGGATCACTATCTTTTCTTCCCTTTACGTTCAACCATTCTTTACGCCAGATTTGTCCCTCTTCAAAATCTTTCTGCAATGCAACTGCTGCATCCAAAAGCCAAGGATCAGAAATAGGGCTACCTGTTTTGAAATTGATCTCATGCAATGTTGCAATCTCTGTCACCGTCATAGGCATAGCCAGATCAATGGGGATATGGGCGTCTGTACCGTCGGCGTTGCCGGAATCGATCACCAGCCTCACATGCCGCGCATCCAGATACGAGAAGACCGGCTTTGGGCCTTGCGTCTTTTCTGCCCAATGTTTCAACGCCAGGTATGCATGCACAGACATGGCTTTGGTGCCGCCGGTATAGTGCAGGCCAGCTCTTCCCTTCACACAACCTGCGATGGTTAAAATGGCTCGCTGAATTTCGGACGGACTACTCTCTTCCACCCACGCGCCATAGATATCAGTGCTGATTCGGACTCTTTTCAGTTGAGCCTGAATTTGCTTTGCAATTGGATCAGTCGCCTTGCTGCATACCAGCCATACTTTGTGATCTGTGCTATCTATGTCTACTAGCAGACGCGCAGCCACATAGTTCGGCAACGGGTTCGTGCCAACCAGCAGAATGAGGTGCTCGACTCGATGATCCTTGAGTTGTTCTGCTACCGTGTTCATCGTTGATTTTGTCATGTGCTCCCCCAGATATCAGCAACGCTATCTCCTATTGCATCTTCTCGCCTCCCCTTCCCCGGCGATTCACTCTCCCCTCGCGAGAGGATGCGGCAACACCATTCACACATATTCTTCCCAGAGCGCATCACCTAACTGGCCAAATTTTCTTACGACAAAAGTCTGTTGAATCAGCGCGTTGCTTTTCATCGACCACGCATTGCGGCATTCAGCGTAAATCGCTTTCATGTGTGTGCGCAATGTGCTTGAAGTGATATGCAATACATTGGCAATCTCCCTGGGTGGCTGACCGCTCGCCAGCAATTGCAATGCTTCACGCTGCTTGCCCGTCAATCTCGTCAGCACCGCCCTGCATGCATTTTCATCCTGCCGGCTCAACTGCCGCAGCCCCGCCGCAAAAAACGCATCCGGCTGCCGATACGCCGCCGTGCGCAGCCCGGGCAGAAAATCACCCATGCTCAATACCGGCACCTCAATCAGTCGCACGCCGTCCGCCGGCGCCGCATGAAGGAGCGCGCCCTCGCCGGCGCGCTCGCGCGTCTCCGCCGGCGTGAACAAGTGCCACAGCTTGTCCTCCGATGTGAACAGCAAGCCGGCCGCCGACATCGCCATCGCTCCCAACAAACGTGGCCCGCCCGTCATGCACAAGTGAATCGCAAATTCATCCTGCTTCAGCGCGCTGATCAAGCGCTGCAACGTTTGCCAAATCGCCGTCGGCGCAGCAGGATCGTGAATCGCCTCAATGGGGCGGCCTTGACCCTGCATCGCCATGCGCCGCACCGGCACGCTCTCGAACCGAATCGCCGCATAGCGCTTGCGGCACTCATCGCCCAACTGCCGCATGGATTGCGCTATTCGTTTGTCGCTGGCCGACAGATGCACTGCATACATCCGGCTGATGTTCGCGCCGCTTGCCAGCAACGCATCCAGCGCAAATGTTGCCACCTGCGGCTTGCCGCCCAGTGTTGCAATCAATGCAGTGCGTGTTTGAAAGGAAGTTGCGCTGGCGCCGGTTGCAGCGCGCGAGCGTGATGACAATGAATCCATTGAAAGACGTGTATCTGCAAGAATCGATGTATCTTCAGCCCATGAACCTCTTCCCTGCCATTCTGGTCGGCGGGCCGCCACATTCTGGCAAGTCGGTGCTGACCCACAGCTTAAGCATGGCCTTGCGAAAGCGCAACATCGCGCACTATGCCCTGCGCGCCGCGCCGGATGGCGAGGGCGATTGGTCGAATGAAATGAACTGGCCGGTCGTTGAGCAGATTCGCCGTAAAGGCCAATGGACATCACGCTGGGTGCGCGAAGTGTGCAATGCCATCAGCCAGCGCCACCTGCCACTGCTGGTCGACACGGGTGGTCGGCCCACGCTGGAGCAGGAAGCGATCTTCGACCAGTGCAATTACGCAATCTTGCTTACACCATCTGAGGAGCAGCACGCGTTGTGGCAGTCAATGGCGCGCGCGCACAATCTGACCTGCATTGCAGACCTGCACTCAGATTTGAATGGTGACAACCAATGGGTCGCAGGCAGCGACCCTGTTGCCGGCGTGCTGGCCGGCTTGGATCGTGGTTGCGCGGCGAGCGGGCCGGCCTTCGAAGCGTTGGTCGAACGGGTCGCTGCAATCATGCATTTCTCGCCGGCAGAGCTTTGGCAGACGCATCGCAGATTGTTGCCGCAGGCAGATTGCGCGCACGTGCTGAATTTCGATGAGCAGCCCGCGTCTGCGGTCAACGAACACGGCGCGCCGAGATTCAGCGAGGCGGACATCCTGGACATCCTGCGCCGCATCCCTGCAGATCAACAGCCGATTTGTCTCTATGGCCGCGCGCCGGTTGCGGCCATCGCAGCCGTCGCCCATGCGCATCCGGTGAGGTGGCTGTTTGACGCGCGACTGGGGTGGGTCAAGCCGCCGGCGCTGCGGGTGGCAAGGCAGCAGCCTGCGTCACGCAAAGCCATGCCAGTTACCTTCACACTTGAGCAAGACCCTGCGCCTCGCCATCCGCGCCGCTGCATATTGCGCGTCACCATCATCTCGCCGCCGCTGGGCATTATCGAAGCTGCCGATCTTGTGCTGCCGCCGATCCCCGCGCACAGCGAGGTGGTCGTCGATGGCATCATTCCCAACTGGCTGCTGGCCGCCATCGCCCATGCCTATCGTCACTGCGCTGCGGTGACCACGCGCCAGCCGCGATCGCCGGCGCATCTCTGCTAGAATCGACGCGTCATGACTGTGGCTTCCCCCATCGTCCCGGCAGCGGATATTCCAATTGCGACACAACCCTCGCCGGCACCCATGCGACGCCCTGATTGGCTGAAAGTGCGCGCACCCGCCGGCGAAACGTATCACGAGCTCAAACGCCTGATGCGCAGCAAATCGCTGCACACCATCTGCGAGGAAGCCAACTGCCCAAACATGGCCGAATGCTGGGGACGCGGCACCGCCACGTTCCTCATCATGGGCGACACCTGCACGCGCTCGTGCGGCTTCTGCGATGTGAAAACCGGCATGCCCAGCCCGCTGGATTGGGCCGAGCCGATCCGCGTGGCGCAGGCCGTGAAGGACATGAACCTCAAGCATGTCGTCATCACGTCAGTCAATCGCGATGAACGCCGCGACGGCGGCGCGCCGATCTTCGCGCTCACCATTCGCAAGGTGCGCGAGGTGCAGCCCGAATGCACCATCGAAGTGCTAATCCCCGATTTCAAGGGCGATCCGAACGCGCTGGAGATCGTCATGCGCGATCAGCCCGACATCCTGAACCACAACGTGGAGACGGTGCCGCGCCTGTTCAAGCACGTGCAGCCGCAGGACAACTACGCCTGGGCGCTGACGACATTGAAGAATGCCAAAGCCATCCAGCCCGACGCTGTGACCAAGACCGGCATCATGCTGGGCCTGGGCGAGACGCGCGAAGAAGTGCTGGATGTGATGCGCGACCTGCGCACGATCGACGTGGACATCCTGACGCTCGGCCAGTACCTGCAGCCGAGCAAAAAGCACTTGCCCATCGAGCGTTATTGGACGCCCGAAGAATTTGCCGAATTCCGCCGCATCGGTTACGAAATGGGCTTCAAGTGGGTGGAGAGCGGACCGCTGGTGCGCAGCTCTTTCCGCGCTGAGTTTCAGGCGCGCGCCCTTTCCAAGCGGTGGAAACAAATACACGCCAACGATGCCGCCGCCCGCGCATAGCGCAGCATGCGCAGCGGGAATGCCGCGGCTGATTTCGCACGACCATGCAATCACAGCAAGACATCGAATCTGAAGCGCAAGCGCCTGTAAAAACCCGCCGGCTTTCACGCTGGATCCTGCCGGTCATTGGCGGGATCGTCGCGCTTGTCGTCGCAATCAGCACGGTTTCGGTGCTGATGTACAGCGACACCCCGCGCAATGCATCTGCCGATCAGTTGGAGGCAGTTGCGCCGGCGGGTGAAGTCGTCCTGCTGGTGAAACCAACGGTGACCGTGCGCCCCATGCCGATGCCGCCGGCGGCGCCGCAGATGCTGGCGGCCGTCAAACCGACCATCGCGCCGACCGCCGCTGCAAACGAAATCTCCAGAGTCGCGCAATCGGCTGAGGCAAAGTTGCCGCCGGCGAACATCGACTGCCCCGTGCCGACAGGCACGCTGGTGACCGAGACCATTGACAGTCAGGTCACGCCGTTGCCAATCACGGTGCACGTCTATCTGCCGCCATGCTACAACGCGCAGGAATACGAATATCCAACGTTGTATCTCATCCACGGCACGGCCTATGAACAGGGCGGCTTCATCAAGAATGGCCTGCCGCGCCTGGCGGAATTGCAGATGGGCGTCGGCACGCTGCCGCCATTCATCATCGTGATGCCCGGCGCAGACATGCACGCCGGCGATGCGAGCAAATACTCGTGGACAAACTGGGGCAAAGGCTCCTACGATGATTTCTTCGTCAACGAGCTGATGCCGTTTATCGACAGCAAATACAGCACGTGGAAGAATCGGGAAGGCCGCGCCATCGGCGGCATTTCGCGCGGCGGATATTGGGCTGTCGAGATTGGCTTCGCGCATCCTGATCTGTTCAGCGCAGTCGGCGGCCACAGCCCATCCACCGGCACCATGCTGGTGAACATGCCGGCCGGCTTCACCATGATCCAGACGGCCAGGTCGATCGACGATCTGCGCACCCTGCGCATCTGGCTGGATGCCGGCGACGGCGACTGGGCGCGCGTCGATGCGAAGATGCTCTCTGCAGAGCTGAATGAAAATGGCGTGAGCAACACCCTCACCATCGGGCAGGGCATTCACGAAGATGCCTACTGGAACTCGCGCTTCAACGACTATCTCAACTTCTATGCGCAAGGTTGGCCGCGCGTCGCCCGCGCGCACCAGGCCATCGGCATGAGCCAGCCCTGACATGCGACGCTGGCTCTTCTGGTTCGGCATCGCCATCAGTATCATCTTTCTTTCCCTCGCCTTGCGCGGGTTGAAGCTCGACGAATTCATCCGTGACATCCAGCAAGCTGATCTGCTCTGGATTTTGCCCGGCATTGCGTTGTATTTCCTCGCGGTGGGCGTGCGCGCGTGGCGCTGGTCGTATCTGCTGCGTCCGATGAAGCGCCTGCCGGCGCCAGCGATCTTTCCGGTCGTCGTGATCGGCTACATGGGCAACAACATCTATCCGGCGCGCATCGGCGAGATTCTGCGCGCGTACGTGCTGCGTCGCAACGAGGGCGTGTCGATGTCGTCAAGCCTGGCAACCGTGCTGATCGAGCGCATCATGGATGGCATCGTCATGCTGGCGTTTGTGCTGATCGGCCTGCCGCGCGTGCCGAACTTGAGCCAGGCAGTGGTGAATGGCGTCATCATCGCCGGCGGCCTCTTCGCCATCGCCACGCTCGCCTTTTTCTGGTTGGCGCTGTATCCCCACGTCGCTGACCGCATCGCGCACGCCGTCATCACGCGCATCGTGCCGCAGCGCTTTCAACAGTCCCTGTTGGGCATGACGCAGAAGTTTGTGCAAGGCGCGCAAGCCCTGCGCAGCCCGCGCGGGTTGCTTGTCATCGCCGCCAGCACAGTCATCGTGTGGTTGCTGGAGACGGGCAAATACTGGTGTGTGGCGCGCGCATTCGATCTCGGCCTGCCATTCGACGGGCTGATGCTGGTGAACGGCGTCTCCAACCTTTTCACGATCATCCCCGGCGCGCCGGGCGCCGTCGGCACGTTTGACGCCGGCGGCATCCTCGGTGTGACCGCGCTGGGCGTAAGCGCCACTACTGCCGCCGCCTACGTGCTGACGCTGCATGTGGTGCTGTGGCTGCCGGTCACCGCGCTCGGCGCGTACTACATGCTGCGCGAGGGGTTGCGCTGGAGCGACCTGCAAAAAGCCGAAGAAGCGGTGGCGTAAAGCGGTGGCGTGATTCGTCAATCGCCAGCGCTCGTTGTAACATCCCCGCACGGTTTTCAGCACACCCATGAATGCACAACCTGCACCGCGCGGCATGCTCGACATCGACACATTGCGGGCGCTTGTAGACGCCGGCCACATCGAAACGGTCATCGTCGCCTTCACCGACCATCTGGGCCGGCTGCTGGGCAAGCGCTTCGACGCGCAATTCTTCGTCGATGAGGTCGCCGCACACGGCACGCACGCCTGCAACTACCTGCTCACCGTGGACATGGAGATGACGCCGGTGCCGGGCTACGCCTTCGCCAACTGGCATCTCGGCTATGGCGACTTTCACACGGTTCCTGACCTCAGCACTTTGCGCCTTGCAAGCTGGCTGGAAAACACCGCGCTGGTGCTGTGCGATGTGGATGACGAGAAGACGCGCGCGCCAGTGAGCGTCGCGCCGCGCAGCATCCTGAAGAAGCAGGTCGAGCACGCGGCGGCACTGGGGTTCGACGTGATGGCCGCGTCGGAATTGGAATACTACATCTTCGAAGACACCTATCGCGCTGCCGCCGAGAAGGGCTACGACAAACTCACGCCGATGGGCTGGTATCTTGAGGACTACCACATCCTGCAAGGCACACGCGAGGAGAAATTCACTGCCAGAGCGCGACATCACCTCGCGCGCTCTGGCATCCCGGTAGAGAACTCGAAAGGCGAATTTGGCCACGGCCAGCACGAATTGAATGTGCGCTTTGCCGGCGTGCTGGCGATGGCCGACCGGCACTGCATCTTCAAACACGCGATGAAGGAGATCGCCGAGCAGTGCGGCGCAAGCCTGACCTTCATGGCGAAGCCGTTCGGCGGGCAGGCCGGCTCCTCCTCGCACATCCACCTCAGCCTGTGGCGCGCTGGCCGCAATGCATTTGTGCGGGCAAAGGAGTCCGACTCCTCAAACACCACCGACCTCTTTCGCTGGTTCCTTGGCGGATGGATCAGCCATGCGCGCGAATTCATGCCGTTCTATGCGCCGACGATCAACAGCTACAAGCGCTTCGAAGATGGCTCGTGGGCGCCGACGCGGCTGGCATGGAGCATGGACAACCGCACCGCCGGCTTCCGCGTGGTGGGCAACGGCAACAGCCTGCGCATCGAGAATCGCATCCCCGGCGCAGACTGCAATCCCTATCTCGCGTACGCCGCCGCGCTCGCATCGGGTCTCGATGGCATTGAGAACCGGATCGAGCCGCCGGCGCTGTTCGAGGGCGATGTGTATGCTGCGCAGCAGTTGCCGCGCGTGCCATACACCCTGCAGGAAGCGACCGATGCCTTCGCCGCGAGCGCCTTTGTCAAGGGCGCGCTCGGCGCAGATGTGCATGCGCATTACGCGCACTACTTCCGCGTCGAACATCGCACCTTCGACGCCGCTGTGACCGATTGGGAACGAAAGCGATATTTTGAAAGAATTTAGCCGCCGAGGCATTGCAGGATGGCGAAACCGATCACTCTCAATCGCCTCATGGCCCACCCACACAACCTGATCTGACATGAGATTTAAAAACAAAGTGACCCTCATCACCGGCGCCGGCAGCGGGATTGGCCGCGAGACCGCGCTGCTGTTCGCCAACGAAGGGGCAAGCGTGGTCGTGGTCGATGTGAACGATGCCGGCGGCCGCGAGACAGTGCGCATGGTTGCGGACGCCGGCGGCAAGGCTGCCTATGTTCACGCCGATGTCTCGAAGGCCGGCGAATGCGAGGCGATGGTCGCTTTTGCCGAGCAAACCTTCGGCAAGCTAAACGTGCTGTTCAACAACGCCGGCATCAGCCACGCCGCCGATGACGACGCGATCAACACGAGTGAAGACGTGTGGGACCTGACCTTCAACATCAATGTGAAGGGCGTGTTTCTCGGCTGCAAATATGGCATCCCCGCACTGCGGCGCGCCGGCGGCGGCAGCATCATCAACACCGCATCTTTCGTCGCACTGCTCGGCGCAGCCACGCCGCAACTGGCCTACACCGCCAGCAAGGGTGCGGTACTGAGCATGACGCGTGAGCTGGCCGTGATCCACGCGCGCGAGGGCATCCGCGTGAATGCGCTGTGCCCCGGCCCGCTGCGCACCGAGTTGCTGATGAAGTATCTCAACACTGATGCAAAGAAGCAGCGCCGGCTGGTGCATATCCCGATGGGGCGTTTCGGCGAGGCAGCGGAAATTGCGAAGGCAGTGTTGTTTCTCGCCAGCGATGAATCGTCGTTCACCACCGGCGCGACCTTTCTCGTCGACGGCGGCATCACCGCCGCCTACGTCACGCCCGAATAGCGCTTATGCAGAAAATTTTGCTGCTCGACGTCGACGGCACGCTGATCGAAGATCGCGGCTATCGCCACGCGATGGTGGCGGCGGCGCAGCAGGTGTGCCGCCGGCGCAACCTGCCGACCCACGCGCCGACCGATCACGAAATCAACGCGCTGCATGCCTGCGGATTCAGCAACGAATGGGACAGCGTGCCGTTCACTGTTGGCATCAACCTGCTGCTGGCAACGCGCGGCGACGATGCGCGGCCTGATTTTGCCGAATGGGCGCTGAAGACGAAGGACTTCGCCGGCCTGCCAAACGAGCGCGCCCGCGATGCGCTCAAACGCGAGTCGCCGGCGTCGATTCACGCTGACTTGCATGCGCTGCTTGATGAGGTGAAGGACCCGCGCACCAGTGAGACCACGCGCCTGCTCTACAACTTCGTGCTGGGCGCGCCGCGCTTCGAGCAGCACTATGGCATGCCGGCAGACGTAGATGCGCAGTCGATGCTGGAGCTGATGGATGTGCCGCTGATCGACGACCACAGCCGCGAGATGATCAATGCCCACGCGCCGGTCATCTACACCGCGCGGCCCAGCCTGCCGCCCGAAGGCAAGGCCGGCCTCTACCAGACGCCCGAAGCCGAGATCGCGATGGCGCAGTTGCAACTCGACCCGCAGCGCGTGCCGGTGATGGGCTTGGGGCCGATGCAGTGGCTGGTGGATCGGCATGGCGGCGGGATGTGGGATTACGCCAAGCCGGCGCTCGTGCAGCCCATCGCCGCATTGTTGGCCGCGACCAGCATGCCGGTGATGGCTGCGACGCTGACAGCGCGCGCGCGCGTGTTTGGGGAAGCGGCCGATGCGCTCCGATCTCTCGATGGCGCAACCGCTGTCGTGTTCGAGGACAACGCTGGCGGGGTGCGCGCCGCGAAGCAGGCTGCGGCGTTACTCGCGCAACGCGATGTTCGCGTCGACGTCATCGGCTACGGCATCGCGAAGGATGACGCGAAACGCGCCGCGCTCGGCGCAGTGTGCGACGCGCTGTTCGAGGATGTGAACGCGGCATTGCAGGCGATGTGATGTTTTTGTGAAGGGATCGGAGCACTCAGAGCGCTCCGATCCCTAGAGCTTACGGCTTCAGCGTCACTTTCACGCTCTTGTCACCGGCTTCCACCAGATCGATGCCCTTCTGAAAATCAGCCAGCGGCAATTGGTGGCTGATGATGTAGTCCATCGGCAGCAAGCCCTTGCGCAGCATGTCGATCGCGATCGGGTAGCAATACGGCCCCAGATGCGAGCCATGCACGTTTAGCTCTTTCGTGTCGCCGATGATCGTCCAATCCACTGTGACCAACTCGCGCATCACGCTGAACTCGACGAACGTGCCGAGCTTGCGGATCATGCGCAGCCCCTGCTCGACGGCGGCGGGATGGCCGGTCGCTTCGATGTAGACGTCGCAGCCGTAACCTTCGGTCAGCTTCAGCACCTCATCCACCACGTCGACCTTGCGCGGGTTCAGACCGAGATCGGCGCCGGCGCGCTTCGCCACGTCCAGGCGTTTGTCGTCCAGATCGACCGCGATCAGCAACCCCGGCCCTTTCAATCGCGCCGCCGCCACCATGCCCAACCCAAGCGGGCCGGCGCCGGCGATCACCACCACATCGCCAAAGTCGATCTCGCCGCGTTGCACGGCATGGATGCTGCACGCCAGCGGCTCGATGAACACGGCATGCTCGGGCGGCAGGTCCGCCGGCACCTTGTGGTTGATAGCGTTGCGCGGGAACTTCATGTAGGGCGCCATCGCGCCAAACGCCTTGCGGCGAAAGCCGTAGACATCCCCGTGCTGGCACATCCAATATTGGCCGCGCCGGCAATAGCGACAACTCCAGCACGGCACGATCTGCTCGCTGATGGCCTGGTCGCCAAGCGCAAGGCCATACTTCTCAGCAGCGCCTTCGCCCAGCGCGACGACCTCGCCGATGAACTCGTGGCCGGGGATGACGGGCGGCTGGCAATAGCCCTCACGATGCGCATCGCCCCAGAACAGCGCTGCGCCGAGGTAGCACTTCAGATCGCTCGCACAGATGCCGACCTGCTTCACGCGGATCACGACCTCTTCCGGGCCGGCGACCGGCGTCGCCCACTCCTCCAGGCGATAGTCGCGCGGACCGCGGCACACCACCGCCGGCATCGTCTTTGGCAAACCACCCTCGATGATTGCGTTGCTCATGCGCTGGTTTTAGCACAGGCGCGGATTTTGATGCAAAGGGCAGAGGCACAGAGAGGGCAAAAGAGGTGCTCCACACCTTTGGCCTGGAATGGCTCACGCGATGATGCTGCAGGCTTCGGGTGCAAAGGCGATGGTGAGCGTGTCGCCGGCGCGAGGCAGGCTGAGGCGCGCGTTGTTCAACACATCGCTGATCAAGGGGTTGCCACCCACACTCAGATGCACGCGCACGAGCGAGCCGAGAAACGTGATGTTTTCCACGCGCGCGCGCAGGTGGTTGTAGTCCACTGCAGCGCCTTGCAACAGCACATTTTCTGGACGCAGGTGGATGGCGACCGGCTCGCCAGCGCTTTTGCGCTGCGCCGGCGCACTCACCCGCACGGCCTGCCCGTCCACCAGCACCGTCTGACAATCATCGGTGGCCGTGCCGCGCAGCGTGTTCACCATCCCGACGAAGGCCGCAACGAACGCAGTCTGCGGCTGGTTGTAGATCTCCATCGGCGCGCCGATCTGCTCGATGCGCCCGAGGTTCATCACCACCACGCGGTCAGACAGCGACAGCGCCTCCTCCTGATCGTGTGTCACGTAGATCGTGGTGATGCGCAGCGCCTGCTGGATGCGGCGAATCTCACTGCGCAATTCGATGCGCATCCGGGCGTCAAGCGCGGAGAGCGGCTCATCCAGCAGCAGCACGCGCGGCTGGATGGCAAGCGCGCGCGCCAACGCCACGCGCTGTTGCTGGCCGCCAGAGAGCTGATGGGTGTGGCGTCTGCCGTAGTCTTGCATCTGGATCAGCGCCAGCATCTCCTGCACGCGCTCCCTGATCAACGCCGCCGGCGCCCCTTGCATCTTCAAGCCAAAGGCGATGTTGTCGGCCACCGTCATGTGCGGGAAGAGTGCATAGGACTGAAAGACCATGCCCAGCCGGCGCTTGTTCGGCGGCACATTCGTCATGTCCTCGCCGGCAATGGCGATCTGTCCCACGGTGGGTTGCTCGAAGCCGGCAATCATGCGCAGCGTAGTCGTCTTGCCGCAGCCGGATGGGCCGAGAAGCGTGATAAACGCCCCGTGCTCGACGCGCAGATCGAAGTGGTCGACTGCCACTGTGGGGCCGAAGGTCTTGCGCAGATGAATCAATTCCAGGTAGGCCATGATGCTTTGGCTGCAAAGGGCAATTGTATGGGTGCGCGTTAGGGATGCTGAATGGCATGCCGCGCCTGCAGACGCGCCTACAATCGCGGCATGTCACCAGTCTGGCTGCGTCGCATGTTGGTTGCGCTCTATGCGCTGGCAGTGCTGCTGGCCGGCGTGTGGACGGATCTGCGTGTGGATGGCTACACGGATCTGTTGCGCGATTGGCTCTCCACCGGCATCGCGCTCGTGTTTGGCCTGATCGCCGGCGACACGGCGCTGACGATGGAGGAACGCATTGGCCATTGGCCGCAGTCACGGCTGCTGTATGCGCTGCGAGTGATGGCGATGAGCGCCGGCTGGGTGTGGTTGGGTCACGCGTTGATGCCCGTGATGGCGATGCTGGTGCAGATTCCGCGCGCCGGCCTGGAGATTGTGCCGACGGTTGCTCTGGGCAGCGCGTTTGTGCTGCGCACTTCGCTGCTGCCGTGCCTCGTGCTTGGCGCAGCGGCGGGGTTGCCAACCGCTCTAGCCAGCCAAAAATTTCGATTTGCTTAAACACCGCACTCTCTGCGCTCTCTGAGTTGAAAAGGAAGTTGCGTTTCGCAAAAAGGTATTTACATCAGAACGAATGTTCTATAAGATATTCCGACCATGACGAAGGGTCGCAAGCCCACGACGAAGCGCCGCAGCCAGCGCGTGCTGCTCAGCATGACCGGCGATGGCGTGAAGGACGGCTGGATCACGTTCAAGCTGCCGGCGTGGCTGGTCGCGTGCCTTGTAATTGCGGTTATTGTCATCCTCATTGCCATCATCGCATCGCCGGAGTTGGCCGCGCAGGTCGGCGCGGTGCTCGCGCAACTTGTGCATATCTCAGACGTTCAGAAGTAGCAGGGCGAATGTTAGAATCCACCGCGAGGTTGGATGCCTGACAACAGCGGCCGTTCCCGTGCAGGGGGCGCGCACTGTCGAACAACTGACCGGCGCCATCAAACACCTCTCGCCGGCCAGAAACCAGCATCTGGGAAATACAACAGCAGCGCAGACGATCATGAATCCATGATCGTTTTTTGAGCAAGACAACATGCCCGAAACAAACAAGATCATTTACAGCATGATACGCGTGGGGCGCATCCATCCACCACAAAAACAGGTGCTGCGCGACATCTCGCTCGGCTTCTACTATGGCGCAAAGATCGGCGTGCTGGGCCTGAACGGCGCCGGCAAAAGCACGCTGCTGCGCATCATGGCCGGCGTCGACAACGATTACATCGGCGAGACCGTTCTCTCGCCTGGCTATACGCGCGGCCTGCTGGAGCAAGAGCCGAAGCTGGACGACAGCAAGACCGTCAAGCAGGTTGTCGAGGAAGCTGTGCAGCCGCTGGTCGACATGATGAAGGCATATGAGGCGATCAACGAGAAATTCGCCGAGCCGGATGCCGATTACGACAAGCTGCTCGAAGCGCAGAGCAAGCTGCAGGAGGAGTTAGACAAGCACGACGTGTGGACGCTTGACCAGCGCCTGGAAGTGGCGATGGATGCGCTGCGTTGCCCGCCGGCCGACACACCGGTGACGGTGCTATCCGGCGGCGAGCGCCGGCGCGTGGCGCTGTGCCGGCTGCTGCTCACCGAGCCGGACATCCTGCTGCTCGATGAGCCGACCAACCACCTTGACGCCGAATCCATCAGCTGGCTGGAGAAGCACTTGCGCGATTACAAAGGCACTGTCATCGCCGTCACGCACGACCGCTATTTCCTCGACAACGTGGCCGAATGGATTCTCGAACTCGATCGTGGCTATGGCATCCCGTGGAAGGGCAACTACTCGTCGTGGCTTGACCAGAAGAAGAACCGACTCGCCCTCGAAGAGAAGGCCGACACCAAGCGCCAGAAGACGCTGGAGCGCGAGTTGGAATGGATTCGCATGAGCCCGCGCGCGCGGCAGGCCAAGAGCAAGGCGCGCGTGACGGCCTACGAAAACCTGCTCAGCCAGGAGCAGGAGGCGCGCCGCGAGGAGTTGGAAATTTACATCCCGCCGGGACCGCGTTTGGGCAACGTGGTGATCGAAGCCGAGAACCTGGCGAAGAAATTCGGCGACCGCACGCTGTATGAGGGTCTGAGTTTTCAGGTGCCGCCCGGCGCGGTCGTCGGCATCATTGGGCCGAATGGCGTTGGCAAGACCACGCTGTTTCGCATGGTGATTGGGCAGGAGCAACCCGACGCCGGCGTCATCAAGGTCGGCGAAACAGTCAAGCTCGGCTATGTCGATCAAAATCGCACGCTGAACCCCGACAAAAATGTGTGGGAGGAGATCAGCGGAGGTGAAGACACCATCACGCTCGGGCCGCGCAAGATGATGAGCCGCGCGTACGTCGCCGGCTTCAACTTCCTCGGTGCAGACCAGCAAAAGAAAGTCAGCGCGCTGTCGGGTGGCGAACGCAACCGCGTGCATCTGGCAAAAATGTTGAAAGAGGGCGCGAACGTGCTGCTGCTCGACGAGCCAACCAACGACCTCGACGTGAACACGCTGCGCGCGCTGGAAGATGCCATCGAAGAGTTTGCCGGCTGCGCGCTCATCATCAGCCACGACCGCTGGTTCCTCGACCGCGTGGCAACGCACATCCTTGCCATCGAGGATGATGGCGTGGTGCGCTGGTTCACCGGCAACGTCAGCGAGTACGAAGAGGCCTTCCCGCGGCCAGTGCAACGCAAGCAGCGCAAGCTGCAACTGAACTGACCAAACGGCCTGACTGCGCAGTCAGGCCGTTTGTTTTTGCATGAATTTGTGGTGTGGAGCAACGCGGCCTACACTTGCCCCGTTGTGGCAACCCACCCCCTTCACGCAACGTACGACTCGCAGCGCATCAGCATCTTCATCAGCGATGCGATTGCGCCCTGCGTCGAGCAACATGCCGCGCCGGACTGCCGGCCCTTCATTCACCCGCTGCGCACGCCAGATGGCTGCGCGGTGCTGACCGAAGATGCGCCGGCGCATCACCCCTGGCAACACGGCCTTTACACTGGCCTGAACGACGTGAACGGCGCCGGCTTCTGGACTGAAGGGCTGTATGAACCGCATCGCGCCATCGATGGCACATTTCATCCGTTGCCGCTGATGGCGCCACAAGTGGAAGGCGACCGCGCAAGATGGGCGGTGCAGTGCGAATGGCGCTCGCAGGCCGGCGATGCTCTGCTGCGTGAAGAGCAAATCTGGACTCTGCAAGACAATTTTCTGGATCTCGCCTGGACGCTCACAGCGATGGTCGATCTGACGTTTGGTCGCTACGACTACGGCGGCCTGTTTTTGCGCATGCCGTTTCGCCAGGCGCGTGGCGGCGCGGCGATTAACAGCGTCGGCCAGTGCAATGCCGATGCCGAAGCGCAGCGCGCACGCTGGTGTGCGGTCGCCATGCCGATGGATGATGCAGGCAGGTGGGCCGGCGTTGCGCTCTTCGACCACCCATCCAACACGCAATATCCAACCCCGTGGCGCGTGGACAATGAATTAGGCATTGGGCCTTCGCCATGCATTGCCGGCGCGTGGAGACTGCAGACCGGCGAATCTCGAAGCTTTCACTACGGCGTGCTGCCGTTCATGGGTCGGATCGATGCCGGCATGATCGGACAGCGTCACGATATCTTTATTGCTGAGACAGAAGGAACCCCATGAGCAACCTGATCGTTGTGCATCCATCGTTTGAAGCGACATGGCCGTTTGTGGCCGACCGCCTGCTGGCTTTGTGGCAGCAGGGTGACGCGCATCTGATTCGCCTTGCGCCAAATGAGACGCGCCCGTTGCATGCGTTGGGCATCGCCCTTTCAAACGTCGAAAGGTTGATTGCGCTGAATGTGCCGGCGACCGCCGAGACGGTGCAAGCGATGCCGGCGTTGCAGGAAGTCGCCATCCTGCGCGAGTACGAGCCGCTGAACGACCCCAGCCTGCAAGAGGCCCTGAAGCTCAAAGGCGTGCGCGCCTATCAGCAGCGCAGCGAAGGCTTCTGGGGCGAGAGCGTGAGCGAGTTTGGACTGGCGCTCACTTTGTGCGCGTTGCGCCGCATCCCGCAGACCCATGCCGCGATGATTCACGCGCAGGATGTGTGGGACTACAGCCCTGCCGGCGGGGTGGGCAAACCCAGCCAGCGCGGCTATCAGTTCGGCGATGACCTGCGTTTTGCCAATGGCACAGTCGAGGGCAAACGCGTGCGCATCATCGGCGCCGGCAACATCGCCAGCCGCTATGCCAGCTTCATGCACATGCTCGGCGCAGATGTGGCGGCGTGGGACCCTTTTGCCAGCGAGCCAAGTTTCCATCGCGCCGGCGCGCGGCGCGAGCTTCATCTCGACCGCCTCATGCGCGATGCCGAAATCTTCGCGCCGATGGTGCCGCTCACCGAGAGCACGCGCGGATTGGTGACGCGCGAGCACATTTGCGCTTTGCCGAAAGGCTGCCTGGTGGTGCTGGTCACGCGCGCGTCGATCTGCGACATGCCGGCTATTCGCGAGCGCGTGCTGAATGATGAGATTGCGCTGGCGGCGGATGTGTTCGATGTGGAGCCGCTGCCGCTGGATGATCCGCTGCTGGGCCGGCACAATGTGGTGCACACGCCGCACAACGCCGGCCGCACCAAAGAGGCTAATTTTCGCTGGGCTGAAATGCTGGCAGCGCAATTCGCGCCGCGCTGAAAAGTGATACATCGGTGGTAAAGTCGGGTGACTTTTAGACACACGACAACCCGCAAAAAACACAACTTTTCCCATCGTTTTTATCGCTATTGCATACTGTTACTTAGAAAAGTTGTGCGAGTTGTCGTGTGTGTATTATTTTGCTGCGGACTCTGTATTCATGACACGACAAACAAATATGCCCTCATTCGCTCGGAAAACTGTGCATGCCTGCGCGTGTGCAGTTGCAACCCTCTCTTTGTTCATCCCGCTCATCTCAACGACGCAGGCTGCCGGCCAGGATTTACCTTTTGATCTGCCGGCAAAGCGCGGCAGCAACGCCAGCATCGATATTCAAGTGACGGCACCTGGTTGCATCCTGGCGCAGATCAAGCCGTGGATGGCCTCGACGCCGGAGGGGCGGAAGTCTGACCGTTTGCAATTGTCATTGAATAATGATGGCCGCTCTTTCCCATACGCCGGCATCGCCGGGCAGGCCAGCCCACAGGTGCCGCTATGGTTGAGCTACGCAGTCTTCCCATCGGATGTGGCGCGTGTGGTGACGTGGACGTTGAGCGTGACGAACTTGAGCAACGCCGGCACCGCGCGTGGCGTGGTGCGCATCGAATACCCGCCCACACCCATGCCGTGCGTGCTGCGCGCAGAGGCGCAACCCAACGGCGTTTTCCTGAGTTGGTTTTACACTGGCGAGCGCTTCGACGGCAACTTTCTGATCGAGCGATCAAGCAACAATGGCGCAGCCTGGCGAACGATGGATGCCTGCACGGTGTCTATCACAAATCGGACGATCTATACATGCAACGATGCCACCGCGACGACGGGCAATTACCTCTATCGCGCCTGCGCTGTGACCGAAGGCGAGACTTGCACCGCATCGAATGTGACGCCACCGGTGCGCCTGCGCGTGAACTGATGTCATTGCGCCGGCGCCTGCTTCCGCGAAAACCAAAAGACACCTGACGACAAAACCATCAGGTGTCTTTTTTAAGTGTTTCTTACGCCGGCATGAGGCGCAGCCTCAGTTGCCGCACGGCGCGATGTTGCGCCAATTCTGCGCTGTGTCGTTCACCTGTTGCGCGCCATTCGCACCATAGCTCAGCGTGAGCTGACGATTGCCAATCTCGCCGCAGGCACTGTCTTTCTCCACGTAATCCCACGAACCGAGCGCATATTTGTATTCGATTTGCGCGCCTTCCCTCCCGCTCAACGTGATCGTCCATGTGGTGGCACCTACGCGTGCCATCTGTGCGCCGCCTGGGTCCCACTGCGACAGGCCGCCATCCAGCCGATCAAGTGTGCCGGCGATGTAGACGCTGCGGCCGGTGCCGTCGGTGGTGGCCGGCACAGTCACAGTGAACACCAGTGTCACCATGCGCAGCGCCGGCGCTGCGGAAACCCCGGTCGAATTGCCAGAGCGGTTGAACGATTGGTCGACTGCGCGCACCACGTAGTGATACGTTGTGTCAGCCGACACACCGGCATCGGTGTAGCTGGTGTCAGTCACGCGGGCGATCTGTGCGTAGGGGCCGCCGGCGGCGCTGCCGCGCAGCACCTCATAGCCAAACAGCGTCGGGTCGCCCTGCACCGCATCCCACGCCAGCGTGATGCCCGCCGGCGTTGCGCTGGCCATGCGCAGGTTGGCTGGCGTCGCCGGCGCAGTCGTGTCATCGCTGGCGTTCACGATGAGCCTGCCCGGGTTGATCGGCAGCGCGCCGGCGGCAATCGGGCCATTCAAATCGGCAAACAGCCAGTCGCGGCCATTCGTCGTGCTATAGCGATACACATAGTCGAATGCGCCAGTGGCTTCGGGCAGCAGGCTGGCCTTGAATTCATCGTAGTCGTCGCGATCTGCGTCGAATGCGGCATCGACCCACACCCACGCAGCGTTGTTCGAAGGGTTGCTGCCGGCGGGGCCGAAGCCGACCTGCGCCATCAGATTCGCCGTTGCGCCAGTCTGGCTCGTCACGCCGTCGATCCACACCCGCCCCAAAACTGCATCGGTGCGGTTGACGACGCTGATCGTGTGCGTGATCGCCGGCGGCCATTGCAGGTTTGCCCAGCCAATGGTCAAGTGCGGCATCGCGCTCACTTCATTCGATGCAACGCCCTCGTTGCCAGCAGTGTCCACTGCCTTGACGACATAGAAATAGGTCGTGGCGTTGCGCAGGCCGGCGTCGCTGAAAGTGACGCTGTTGATGAGGCTGCTGTTCACCTGCACAAAGCCGCCACCGCTGAGCGAACTGCGATAGACGTTGTAGCCCGCTGCGCCGGCGACCGCATCCCATGCCAATGCCACCCGGGCATCACTCTCGCCCCTCACGCGCAGGTTGGCTGGCACTGCGGGCGGCGTCACGTCGGCTCCCTTCCTGCTCACCAGCACCACAGCGCTCCTCGCGCCGATGCTGCCGGTGATCTGCCCATTCACCACGCTGGCAGTGCGATTGGCGCTGCCCACAACGATCTTGGCGCTCAGTTGCAGCCCATTTGGCAGGTAGCCGGCAACTGGCACTGCGCCATTCACCCCAGCATTGCTGCGATTCACGATCACGACGACAACTTGATCGTTGGCCTTGCGGCCATAGGCCACCACGCCGGCATCGTCGTCGGCCAGCAGCATCTTGAAGTCGCCGGCAGTGAGTGCCGGCGTCTGCCTGCGCATCACAGCCAATTGGCTGTAGTAGCGAAACAGCGCGCGGTCGGGCTTGCCGCCGCCAGGCCACAGATATGTGCGACGATCATCGGGGTCGTCGTCGCCGGTCAGGCCGATCTCATCGCCGTAATACACCGTCGGCGCGCCTGGCAGGGTGAACTGGATCAGTGCGGCGAGGCGCAAATTTTGCTTGCCGGCGGCTACGTTCGTCGCGTTGAATTCCTTGTCGGCGCGCGTCTCCGCGCCGGGGGTCAGCGTCCACAGCAAGCGCTCCGTGTCGTGGCTGTCGAGCAGATTCATCAGCGCGTAATAGGCTGCATCCGGGTAATCCTCGCGGATGGATTCCATGCGCGCCGCAAATTCAGTGGGCAGAAGGCTGCGGCCGCTGTCGGGAAAACCTTTTGCATCAAACGGGCCGGGCGTGAGCAGACCGATCACAGCGTCGCGCAGGCGATAGTTCATGGTGGAGTCGGCGCGGTCGCCGCGCAGCATGCGCAAGAGCGTGCTGTCTTTCTGCCACGTCTCACTGATGATGAGCGCATCCGCCCGCGTGGTTTTCACTTCTTTGCGGAACTGTTCCCAATAACCGTTCGGGAAGGATGGATCACCCATCACGTCCATGCGCCAGCCGTTGCTGCCCTGAGTCAGCCAGTAGCGCGCGACGTTGTTGGGGTTGCTGTTGCCGGCGTCGTTGATGAAATACTGCTGCACCTGCGGGTTGCGCTTATTCAGCACGGGGATGCTGTCGAAGCCAAACCAGCCGTCATAGTTGGCGGCGTTTGCGCCGGCGCTGCCAGCACATGCGCCAGCGCCGGCGGCCACGTCGTGGAAAGTGAACCAATCGCGATACGGCGAGGTCAATGATTCACACGCGCCGACGGTGGTGAAACGGCTGTAGCGGTCGAAGAATGGGCTGTCGCTCGAAAGGTGGTTGTATACGCCGTCCAGCACGATGCGAATGCCCTTGCGTTGGGCGTGCCTGACCAGGTTCTCCCAGTCCTTCTGCGTGCCGAAATAGGGGTCGATCTTGTAGTAATCCTGCGTGTCGTAGCCGTGGTTGGAGCCGGCGTCGAAGATCGGGTTGAAGTAGATCGTGTTGACACCGAGCGATTGCAGATAGCCGAGTTGCTGATCGACGCCGCGCAGGTCACCACCCATGTAATCGCGGCCGCGCGGGCTTTCCGTTGTTGGACTCCACGCCGGCGGGTTGGCGTCGAATCGCCACGAGCAGTTAACCGCAGCGTCGGCATGGTTGCGGCAGAAGCCTTCTGGCAGCGTTCCCCACGGCAGGCGCAGCACCGGGTCATCGTAGCGCGGATCGCCGGTGCGCGGGTCATTGCCTGAATACCCATTGCGAAAGCGATCGGGGAAGATCTGGTAGATCACGGCGTCCTTCGCCCACGCCGGCGCGCTGAAATCCGGCGCGAAAAACATCAGCGCATAGCTGTTGTCGATGATCGCGTCGCTCACCGCGCCGAGGCCGCCATCCAGCGCCGGCGTGTCGTCGGCGTAATACACCGTCTTGTCGCCGTCGGTGATGATGAAGCGATACCACAGATTGTTTGGCGCAGCCTCATGCAAGGTCGCTTCCCAGAAATCACAGGTCATATGCTCCAGGCCGGCCTGCTGGCACGGCACATCACCTGCTGCGATCGACATCGGCAGGATGTGCTGCGCGTTGGCGTTGATGTCGAACACGCGCAAGTTCACGGCGGTGGCGTCGCCATGAAAGGTGCGGATGCGAATCTTCACCGGTGTGCCGGCGCGCACCGCGCCGCCTGGCGCGCGATAGAGCGGATCGCGTGAATCGTGCCGCACGCCATCCCACTGCACATCGTTATCGGTCATGGAAGCGCCGGCGATGGCCACCCTGGCAGGACCGGGCGAACGCGTTGCATGAGCGCCGCGCGAGGTGGCCGGCAGCGCAATGGCTGCAGCCACAACCACCGCCAGCAGTGCGTGCCGCAAGGTTTGACGAGCGCTCTGCGTGGTCCGCATGGAATGATCCTCCTGATGGCATGAGATGAGCAGATGAGTTGGGCGGCGCGGCTGCATCGGTTGCGTTGAGTTTCGATTGACCGCTGTACTCTGTCAAATTTTGCCTGTTACGCCACTGAAAAATGGCGAGGAGAGGTTTGTGGCTGCGCGCCGGCTGAGATGCGACCAGCGCGCTCATTTTGTGCAACCTCGCTGCCGATGCGTTTACAATCCTGCGTCGGCGTTTCCTGCCGCAATGCGACACTGCAAAGGTGCTTCCCGATTCGATGCCTGCAAAGAAATTTTTGGCGCTCTGCGCCAGCCTGTTGACGGCGCTGACTGCCTGTTCGCCAGCCGCCCTTCTGCCCACCGCCACTCCTACCGCGACCGCGCTGCCCACGGCCACCCTGCCGCCGACGCCGACGATTATTCCATCGCCCACGCCGGCGCCGGTGAAGACCATCTGGATTGATCCGCTGCTGCCGGCAAATATGCACGAAGCGCTGATGACGCAGGCAAAGCAGTTCGCCGAGGGCGCCGGCGAGGCGCCGTTTCGCGTCGCCCTCACCACCACCGCACATGCCGACGTGACGATAGCCGCCGGCAACGAGGGGTTGCCGCTCATCACCAGAACCTTCGCCGTCGCTGCGCCATTTCCGACTGTGGCCGATGAGATCCGCTTCGATGATTTCAAAAAGTTCTGGGCCGGCGATGCAACTGCGCTGGCCAGCGTGTCTGCCGACGGGCAAACACCGCCGACGCTGTTCATGGATGCCGACACGCGCGCCGCACTGGTGTTGCTGCTGGGCGAGCCGGCGGAGAGCGCAAAGATTCAGCTCTCGCTGCCCGAGAACGTGCTGGCTGATGCGTGGGCGATGAAGGGCGCATCGCTCGCAGTGGTGCCGTTCGATCAGCTTGAAGCGCGCTGGAAGTTGCTGCGCGTGGACGGCATCAACCTGTTCGAGCGCGAAGCCGACATGGCGAAATATCCGCTTACGCTGCAGGTGCGCGCCGCCGGCGATGCCGGCATGCTCACCAGCCTCGGCAGCGCCATCACCCCCAGCAACAATCGCGATTTGAGCAAAATGACCATTGTGGCGATGACCGGCGTGACGGCGATGGTGCGCGGCACCGCCGTGAAAATGGAGCAGAACGGCATCACCTATCCCGCAGAAAAAATTCGTGACTGGCTGACCACTGCCGACATCACGCACATCAGCAACGAGGTGTCGTTCTGGGATCAATGCCCGCCGCCTTCCTACAACGATGGCGTGACGATGTGCTCGAACGTGAAGTACATGGATCTGCTGCGCTATGTCGGCACTGACGTCATCGAGTTGACTGGCAACCATCTATGGGATTACGGCTACCAAAGGGTGACGCCAACGATTGAGATGTACGAGCAGGAAGGCTGGAAATACTTCGGCGGCGGCAGGAATATCGCCGATGCGTTGCGACCCTTGACGATGACGGTGAACGGCAACCGGATCGCCTTTGTGGGCTGCAACTACTTCGGCGCGGACTGGGCGACGGAAGAGATGGCCGGCTCCGCGCCATGCAGCCCCGACAACCCGAAGGACTTGACGTATCAGATTAACCTGATTCGTCAACTGCGCGCCGAGGGCTATCTAGTGATTGCGACGTTGCAGTATGAAGAATATTACTTCTACCAAAGCACCCCACAGCAACGGCGCGACTTTGCGGCGTTGCGCGATGCCGGCGCCGTCATTGTCAACGGCAGCCAGGGCCACCACGCGCAAGCCTTCGATGTGAGCAACGCCGGCTTCATCCACTGGGGCACGGGCAACCTCTTCTTCGGCGACCAGGAGGCGAAGGGCGCGCGGCAGACCTTTGTCGACAGACACGTGTTCTACGACAACCGCTATCTCGGCGTCGATCTGCGCACCGCATTCATCGTCGACGATTCGCAGCCAGTGCCGATGACGCCGGAGGAGCGCCGCGAGTTGCTCAACGAATTGTTCGATGTGAGCGTGTTTCAGTAGTTGTCTTGAAGGCTCATGCCCGCCGGCGGCATGACATCTGCTTTGCCAATGCCGCCAGCGCATCGTCAATGTCCGGATCACAGTCGAGCCGGATTTTTGTGCAGCGATTGGGATTGGTCATGTGCTCTTTGCAGAACAAGAGGGGATAGCGGGCTTTTTGTCATCCTCTCTCCCTCTTCTTTTGTGGAAGAGATCAGCGAATGACTGTGGCAGCGAGTCCGACAAGCACGGCGACGCCGGCGGCCACCAGCCAGGCGCGATTGTCGTTGAAGAGCGTGTTAATATCCTGCGGCTCTGCGGCTTGCGTGGCAGCGGGCGGCAGCGTGCCGGTGGTGAACAGCATCTCGCGGAATTCCACGATGCTGGCCGGCCGGTCATCGGGGTGCATGGCGACAGCGCTGAGCAGCGCGCGCTCGATATTTTCACTGAGCGCTGGATTGCACTGGCGCGGCAGTGCAAGCGCATCGGGGTTGAGGAAGCGTTGGCGCGCGTCCGCCGGCGGCGTGTTGGTGAGCAGGTGATACAGCGTCGCGCCGAGCGCATAGATATCTGAGCGTGTGTCGGTGTGTGAATCGTCTTCGCCGTATTGCTCCAGCGGCGTGTAGGCCGCCGTGCCGCGCCCTTGCAACACCGTCACCGTCTGCGAGGTATCCTTCGACAGCAACTTCACCAGCCCAAAGTCAACCAGCTTGATCAAGCCGCTCGGAGTGAGCTTGATGTTGCTCGGTTTGATGTCGCGGTGCAGCACCGGCGGATCCTGAGTGTGCATGTATTCGATGGAGTCGCACAGTTGTCGCGCCCATGTCAACACTTCCACTTCAGTCAAAAAGCGCCCTGCCCGCCGCGCCTCATCCATCAGCTCCTTCAGGTTCTTGCCCATCACGTAATCCATCACCAGATAGTCCAGCCCGTCTTCGGTAAAGTAGTCTGACACCTTGGGCAGATTGGGATGGTCGAGCCGCGCCAGCACGCTGGCCTCGCGCGAGAATTGATGCTGCAATTCGGTGATCAGCGCCGGCTCAATGTTGGGATCGATGCGCACAGCTTTCACCGCGCACTTGCGGCCCTCAAGGCGCAAATCTTCGGCAAGGTAGACCGATCCCATGCCGCCCTGACCGATGGGGGATTCGATGCGATAGCGCCGGCGTAGCACGGTTCCGGATTGGAGCATAAAGTTGATTCTATCAGCGCGAGCGCTGCCGGTCAGATCAGTTGATCTGACCGGCTGATTCCCGTAGAGATAGTCTCTCTGATGCCGGCAATCTGCAATTCCTTCTGTGGATAATGCTTTACCAGCGCGACTATCGCGCTGATAAAATACGAAAGATGAATCAAGACGCTCCCATGCTCATCATTGAAAGCGGCCAACTGGCCGGCCAGCGCTGGCTGGTGGACAGCGACATCGTCATCATCGGCCGTGAGCCAGGTGTGACCGACCTGATGCTGCCCGAACGCCAGGTGTCGCGCCGGCACGCCAAGATCGAGCGCACGCCCGAAGGCTTTATGCTGAGCGACCTGAGCAGCAAGAACGGCACCTTCCTGAACGGCAAGGAGGTGAAGGAGCCAAAGATGCTGCAGGATGGCGATGAGATTCAGATTGCACTCTCAGTCAAGATCGCCTTTGTGGGCAGCGATGCAACGGCGCCGCTGAATGCGCGTCCCATCAGCAAGGCCATGCGCGCAGTGGTGCGCGGCATTCGCCTGGACAAGGAGAGCCGGCGCGTGTTCATCGCCGAGCAAGAGCTCGATCCCCCTCTTTCGTTGCAGCAATATCGCCTGCTCGAGTTGCTGGCCGATGCGAGCGGCGGCCTTGTCTCGCGGCAGGAAATTGTGGAGCGAGTATGGGAGGGCGAGAACGCCTACGGCGTGAGCGAGCAGGCCATCGACGCGCTGGTGCGCCGGCTGCGCGACCGCATCGCCGAGCGCGACCCCGACCACGAATACATCGTCACCGTGCGCGGTCATGGTTTGCGCTTCGAGAACCGCTACGGTTGATCGCCTCACTGCGCAGATCGCCAACAGCGCCATTGTCTTGGCGCGCCTCACCCAACAACCGCGCCAGCCCAACAGCCCGTGCGTCAGCAGACGCCGGCGCGATCCCCTTGCGCAGCCACCGTGTGCATGCAAATGATGGAACAACGGAAGCATGCGCCGGCGGATGAAAAGATGTGAAGATGTGAAATCGGGTTGACAAACGAGAATATCCATCGTTTAATTTCAGCCCTAATGCTGTTGCTGCGGGGGCAATGGCATTTCATCATCTCCGTCGCACTCTCGTCGCACTCTCATCACAACATACGCGTTCGTCGATCGTTCGGGTTGCTGCCCATGCTGGGCGGCGATGATGGCGCGTTGCCGGCTCACACGCCGGCGCGTCATGCGCAAGGAGGCTTTCATGCCAGTTGTTCCGACGTATCCGGGTGTGTATATCGAGGAGTTGCCCAGTGGCGTGCGCACCATCACCGGCGTCGCCACCAGCGTGGCTGCGTTTGTGGATGGCTTCAGCCGCGGCGCAAAGGACAAGGCCACGCGCATCTTCAGCTTTGCCGACTTCGAACGTGAATTTGGCGGACTGCACAAAGACAGCGAAGCCAGCTACGCCATCCAGCAGTTCTACTTAAACGGCGGTGGCGAGGCATGGGTGGTGCGCGTGGTCGGCACGAACGCGGCCGCTGCCACCGTCGCGATGAGCAACACCATTGGCGGTGCAGCCGCGCTCACGCTGGCTGCGAAGAATGAGGGTGAATGGGGCAACAACCTGCGCGCGCGCATTGACCAGAAAGGCACAGCCGCCGGCGAGTTCAACCTCACGTTGAGCGAAGTGCAAACGGTGAATGGCCGCCCAAGCGTTGTGCGGCAGGAGATCTTTCGCAACCTTTCCACCGATAGCAGCAAGACCAACCACGTCGACAAGGTCATCAACGATGCGTTGTCCGGCTCGAAGCTGGCGACGGTCGCGTCGTCGTCGGCAAATGCGCCGCTGGTGAATGGCACGCTCGGCGCAGACATCGGCGCGACCACACTCAACGTGCCGGCCAGCCCACAGTTCAAGATCACCATCAGCGATGGCACGACCAGCAGCGTCTTTGACAACGTGCCGGTGGGGATTGCCAACGGCGCACAACCTTTGAATGCTGTGGCTGCCGCTCTGGAGGCAGCCATCCGCGGCGCATCGCCGGCCAATCCGGCTTTCGCCGGCGCCACCGTCAGCCTGCTCGGCAACCGGTTGCAGGTGATGGCCGGCAACGGCGCGGCGCGCAACACGGTGGTGTTCGCCAACGCCGGCGGCGGCAGCACCTTTGCCGCCGATGCCAAACTGACTGGCGTGGGTGTGACCGCCAACCTGCAGGACTACCTCTTCGGTGTAAATGCCGCCATTGCCAACACTGCGCAAGCCGCCGGCGTGCAAGGCGCGAATGGCGCGCTGCCCACCGCCACGCAGTTGATCGGCAATCAGGTTGCCAAGAGCGGTATGTTCGCGCTCGAAGACGCCGATATCTTCAACATCCTGTGCATTCCGCGCGCAGCCGTGCTGGGCGGCACAGACATGCAGGCGATCATCGCCCAGGCCGAAACGTATTGTGAGGCGCGGCGCGCCTTCCTGCTGGTGGATACGCCGCCGAATGTCGATGAACTAGCCGAGATCACCGCATTTATCGGCGGCAATGGCACGCTACGACACAAAAACGCGGCGCTGTATTACCCGCGCGTGAAAGTGCCGGACCCGTTGAACGAGATGCGGCTGCGCGCCGTTGGCGCATGTGGCACGGTGGCCGGCGTGTATGCCCGCACCGATAGCACCCGCGGGGTGTGGAAGGCGCCGGCCGGCACCGAAGCCACCGTGCGTAATGTGCCGGAGCTGGAAGATGCGCTGACCGATGCCGAGAATGGCGTGCTGAACCCGCTGGGCGTGAACAGCCTGCGCAACCTGCCAGTGTTCGGCAATGTGGTGTGGGGCGCGCGCACGCTCGATGGCGCAGATCAGCAAGCTTCTGAATGGAAATACGTGCCGGTGCGACGGATGGCCTTGTTCATCGAAGAGTCGCTGTACCGCGGCCTGAAGTGGGTGGTGTTCGAGCCGAATGACGAGCCACTGTGGTCTCAGATCCGGCTCAACACCGGCGCGTTCATGCAAAACCTGTTCCGGCAGGGCGCATTCCAGGGCAAGACACCGCGCGAGGCGTATTTCGTCAAGTGCGATAGCGAAACCACGACGCAGAACGACATCAACGCCGGCATCGTCAACATCATCGTCGGGTTCGCGCCGCTCAAGCCGGCCGAGTTCGTCATCGTCAAACTGCAGCAGATGGCCGGCCAAGTGCAGGCTTAAGGAGTCCACATGGCACAGTTCAGCGTTAATCCACAACGCTTCGATCCCTACAAAAACTTCAAGTTTCGCGTGAAGTGGGATGGCAAGTATGTCGCCGGCGTGAGCAAGATCAGCGCGCTCAAGCGCACCACCGAAGTGGTGAAGCATCGCGAGGGCGGCGACCCCAGCAGCAGCCGCAAATCGCCAGGCCGCACTGAATTCGAGCCGATTACGCTGGAGCGCGGCGTGACGCATGACCCGGAGTTCGAGGCATGGGCGAACAAGGTGTGGAACTTTGGCGCCGGCCTGGGCGCGGAGGCGTCGCTCAAGGACTTTCGCAAGGACCTCATCATCGAGATGCTCAACGAGGCCGGCCAGGTCGCCATCGCCTACAAGGTCTTTCGCTGCTGGGTTAGCGAATACCAGAGCGTGCCCGATCTCGACGCCAATACCAACAACGTCGCCATCCAGCACATCAAGCTGGAAAACGAGGGTTGGGAGCGCGATGCGTCGGTGCCGGAGCCGAGCGAGCCGGCGTTTTAGTTGCCAGTATGCAGCCTTTGTCTGCGTCCGCCCTGTTGCATGCATGGGAGGCCGGCAACGCGCTGAACCTGCCGCAGCGCGCGCTGGTGTTGCTGGCGGCGGCCAACCCTGGCACGCCGTCAGCCACATTGGCACAGTTGACGCTGGGCGAGCGCGATGCGCGATTGATCGACCTGCGCGAGCAGTGCTTCGGCAGCGCGGTCACTGCCATTGCGACCTGCCCAACGTGCGGCGAGCGCGTCGAGATGCAGTTCGACACCGCCGCACTGCGCGCGCCGGCGGCAAGCAGCGATGCGGTGTTCACGCTCGCAGATGCCGCCGGCGAAGTGCGCTTTCGCGCAGTGAATTCACTGGATGTGCTGACGCTGATGGATGCGCCGCATGAAAACCCAAGGCACGCGCTGGCAGAGCGATGCGTAATCGAAGGCGCCGGCGCATTGACCGCTGCGCAGGTGGATGCCATCGCCGCAGCGTTGCGCGCGGCTGATTCGCAGGCTGAAGTCTCGATCGCATTGAGTTGCCCGAATTGCGGGCGGCAGTGGCAGTCGTTGTTTGACATCGCTTCATTCTTCTGGCGCGAGATCGAGGCGTGGGCGCAGCGCACATTGGACGATGTGCATGCGCTGGCGATGGCCTATCACTGGCGCGAAGATGACATTCTGGCGATGAGCGCCTGGCGCCGGCAGCAGTATTTGTTGCGAATCGAGGAGTTGTGACCAGCAAACCTGCCGCAGCGGTTCAAAGCTGCGCTTTTGGCGCCTTCGGCTGATTGTCTGTCCGCGCGGAATGTGCGCCGGCGTTGACTGACGCACGGCTGAAAGCCCGGCAGAGCGATTTCAATCGCTTGATGATGGGAGCAAAAGTGCATGGCAAACGAGATATTGGATTTTCTGACTGCGCTTGCCTCACGAAACGGCCTTGCCACCGGCGAAGCCCAGCCAGCAGTAGTGCAGCCGCGCATCCCATCGCGCTTCGAGCCAATTGCGCCAGATGCTGGCGCAGGGCTGGCTGAAACCGCGTCTGAGATGGATGCAACGCGCGAGGAGCGCCGCATCGTGCCAGGTCGCGAAGCCGCGCCGGCGAATGCGCCACCCACGCCGACTTTGACGCCAGCGCTCAACCCATCGCCCGCGCAACCCACAATGCCGGCGCAGCCAGCAACCCATCCAGCCCTGCGCGTAATCGAGCGCGTGGTGCACGCGCATGAAACCCAGACGATCCGCGTGGTGGAGCACGCGCAACCGACGCCATTGCCAACAGTGCCAGCTATGCTGCATGATGAAGTCACGGCGGCGCCGTTGGCCACAGCTGCGCCGGCGCAACCAGCCATTCCTGCTGCGCAGCCACAGTTCGCTCAACAGGCAAGTTCGCGCGTAGCACAGCCGCCGGCCGCCCCCAAACCATCGGCAGCGCAGGTTGCGAAACAGCCAAAAGCAACGCAGCAACCAACCGACGTTCACATCAGCATTGGCCGCATCGAGGTGCGCGCGACTGTGGACAAAAAGGGCGAACCAGCGCGCAGCCGCCCCCCTGCGCCGGACCTTGAGCGTTACCTGAACACGCTCAGCGGCGCCGGCAATGCCGGCAACAACGGAGGAGGAGGATGAGCAACCACCTCGCCATTGCCACCGTAACCGAGACCCTGCGCCGGCTGATCGAGACGGCCATCCAACTTGATGACGGCGCGGCGGTGTGCGTCTCGCGCCCGCCCGACAGGGTGAATCCATCCACCAACCGGCTCAACCTTTTCCTGTATCACACGGAGATCGATGCAGCTTTCCGCAACCGCGTCGATTTGAACTGGCAGACGTTGCCTGGCGAGAGCGCCGAGCCACCCCTACCGCTGTGCCTGTATTACCTGTTGAGCGCGTATGGCTCAGAGCAGGACGCCGGCGACATCACCGCACACCGCCTGATGGGGCGCGCTTCGCTCACGCTGCACGATCACCCGATTCTGGGTGCGACTGAGATTCAAGCCGCGCTGCCCGGCACCGATCTGCACGAACAGATCGAGCGGGTGCGCATCACGCCCATGTCGCTTTCGCTGGAGGAGATGTCACGCCTGTGGGGCAGCTTTTCCACGAACTATCGCTTGAGCATGGCCTACAAGGTCTCGCTAGTGCTGATCGACAGCACTCGCCCAACACGCACGCCGCTGCCGGTGCTGACCATTCGCACCGATGATGGGCGCGGCCTGCAGGTGCAGCCGAACCTGGTTCCACCCTACCCAACACTGACAAACGTGACCCTGCCAGCGCAGCGCGCCGGCGCAGCGCTGGGTGACGCGATCACGCTCGAAGGCCATCATCTTGACGGCACCACAGTGACAGTGCAGATGACGCATCCTGTGCTGTCATCACCCATTTTGATCCCACAAGCCAGTTTCACTTCAGCGTCGTCGACGGCGATTACATTCGCACTGCCATCCGCCGGCAATGCGCCATCCCAATTCGCCGCCGGTTTCTTCACCATCACCGTCGCCACGGTGAAGGCTGGCGTCACGCGCAGCACCAACGCGCTGTATCTGCCGCTCGCGCCGACGATCCAGTCGCGCGCGCCGGCCAGCGCGCCGGCTGGCAACGTCAACCTGGCTGTGACATGTGTGCCGCAGGTGCGCGTGACGCAGAACGTGTCGCTGCTGTTTGGCAGCCGCGAGATTGCACCGCAACCATTCGTGTTGCCGGCGAATCCATCCGCCGCAAGCGCGCTGCAATTCAACGTAGCTGGCGCAACCGCCGGCGATCAATTCCTGCGACTACGCGTGGACGGCGTGGACAGCAATCTGGTCATCCTGACCGGCGTGCCGCCCGCGCCACAGTTCGACCCAAATCAAAAGGTGACGATCACATGAGTGAGCGACGCTGGATGCGGCACGATGCCTTCCTCGCTGCGGCAGTGGCGTGGGTGCGGGCAGCCCTATCGGGCAGCGACCGCGCCGAGGCGTTTGCGCGCATGGATGATGAGCGCGAGTGGTCAGCCTTTGCCGGCATCGCCGATGCTTTCAATCTGTCGCCATTTGAACAGCAGGTGTTGCTGCTGTGCATTGCGTTTGAACTGGACACGAGCATCGGGGCGCTATGCGCGTCCCCATATCCTCGCATCGGAGCGCAGGCTGAGGATCAACGACCGGCCGGCTATGACGGAAAGCCATTCCCCACCTTCGCCCTGGCGCTGAATGTATTCGACGACCCGCACTGGGATGCGCTCTCGCCGGAAGGACCGCTGCGCAGGTGGCATCTGATAGCGCTGCATCCCATCGCCGGTCAGCCGCTTGTTTCGGCGGCATTGCAGATTGACCCGCGCGTGTTGAACGCAGCGAAAGGGTTGGATGATCTGGACGAACGGCTGGCGGTGATTGCGCGCCCCGTTCTGGAAGAGGATCCGCCGCTGGCCGGCTCACACATCCAAACGCTGGATCAGATCGCGCAAGTCGTTGGCGCAGCCGGCTCCATGCCAGTGATTCAACTCGCCGGCGCAGACAGCGACGGCAAGCGCGCCATAGCCGCGCACCTGGCGCGCATGATGGACGCCAGCTTGCACAGCGTTGCGATGGCGGCGTTGCCGTCGCACCCGGCAGACGTTGCGATGCTTGCACGGCTGTGGAATCGCGAATGCGCGCTCAGCCGGCGCGTGCTACTGATCGACGCGCGCGAGGCGATGCACGCGTTGAGCGCCGGCGAAAGCGATGGGCAAGGTGAAGCCGGCATGGGGTCGCTGCGACGCTTCCTCGCCGACCTGCACGGGCTGACGCTGGTGGACGTGCGCGATCCATTGCGCAAGCTGGATGCCGAGACGGCAGTGTTCGACATCTCCATGCCGGCCATGAGTGAGCAGCGCGAGGCCTGGCGCGCGGCGCTCGATGAGGCCGGCGCAACGCAACTCGCCTCGCAGTTCAACTTCAGCCTGAGCGCAATCGGACGCATTGTAAAAACTGCGCGCGATGCCGGCGATGCCTGGCGCCTCAGCCTGCGCCGCTCGCGCCCTCAACTCGATCAACTGGCGCAGCGCATCGATGTGAAAGCGACATGGAACGACATCGTGCTGCCGGCAGCGCAGATTGACCTGCTGCGGCAGATCGCGACACACGTGCAGCATCGCAGTCGCGTGTATGGCGATTGGGGCTTCGCCGGCAAGCTCAATCGTGGTCTGGGCATCACGGCACTGTTCGCCGGCGACAGCGGAACCGGCAAGACCATGGCCGCTGAGGTGCTGGCGAGCAATTTGCAACTCAATCTGTATCGCATCGACCTCTCGGCGGTGGTGAGCAAATACATCGGCGAAACCGAGAAGAATTTGCGCCGGCTGTTCGATGCAGCTGAAGATGGCGGGTCAATCTTGCTCTTCGACGAGGCCGACGCACTGTTCGGTAAGCGCAGCGAGGTGAAGGACAGCCACGACCGCTACGCCAATATCGAGGTGAACTACCTGTTGCAGCGAATGGAAGCCTTTCGCGGTTTGGCGATTCTGGCAACGAACATGAAGAGCGCGCTGGATGCGGCATTTATGCGCCGGCTGCGCTTTGTGGTGCAGTTCCCATATCCGAGCGTGGTCGAGCGCCGGCTGATCTGGCAGAAGGCCTTCCCGCATGCCTTGCCGCTGGATGCGCTGGATTACGAGCGGCTGGCGCGCTTCAACTTGAGCGGGGGCAACATCCAGAGCATCGCGCTGAACGCGGCTTTTTTGGCTGCACAGAACGGCGGCGTGGTGTCAATGGCGCATGTGCTGGCCGCAACCCGCACCGAATATGTGAAGCTGGAGCGCGGCGTGAACGAGCGAGAGTTTGAGGCGTAGGCAACCCAACGCGCCTCGCCTGTGTGTTTGATGGGAGAAGCGCATGACGATCACCATTCACATCGATCGCATCACGCTGGAGGGCGTGGATTGGCAGCCAGCGCAGCGAGCGCAATTCGAGCGCGCGTTTGCCGGCGAGCTATCGCGCTTGCTGTCTGAGACGGCTCAAAACCTGACAGGCTTCAACGCAAGCCGAAGCGTCACACATGTGGCCGGCAATGCGGCAGTGCCGGCAAATCCAACGCCGCACAGCATGGGTGTGCAAGTGGCGCAGTCGGTTTTCATGAGTATGAACGGCGCATGACGCAATGGACAAGCACATGCAGGCGGTGCAAACCGCCGACCCCCCGGCGCGAGATGACCGGCTGAACAAGCCGGCTGCGCCGTGGCGCATGCTGCTTGTCAGCCCGCCCGGCGACGCGCTGGAGCGCGAGGCCGACGAGGCTGCGCTGGCTGTGTTGCAGGGTCGGCGCGCCGCGCTGCAGGCTGTCATCCATGCAAACGCCATCCCGCACACGCAGCCTGTTGAACTGCAAAGCGAACTGGTGCGGCGCGCCATCGCCGGCGACAGCCAATCGCTGCCAGATACCGTGCGCAAAGTCATGCAGTCGCGCTTCGGCTGCGATTTCAGCCAGGTGCGCGTGCATGACGACGCGCGTGCCGATGCCGCCACGCGAGCGCTGAACGCGCGCGCCTTCGCCGCCGGCAGCCACCTCGTCTTCAGTCGCAACGCATTCCGGCCCGACACGCGCGAAGGTCTGAAGCTCATTGCGCATGAGCTGACGCATGTGGCGCAACAGCGCCGCGCCGGCCTGGCGCGTGATTTTCTGTTTGTGCAGCGCGCCGACCGCATCAGCGCCTCTGCCCAGATGAAGGCGCTGCCAGCGCCGCCGGTGCGCAGTTTCGGCCCTGAAGAAAGCCCGCTTGGCGAGATCAACCAGATTCGCAAGGCAGCCGACCTGGCCGACCTGATGACGATGACACCCGCGCTGGCCGCGCCGCAGCCAAGCGACAACGCACAGACGGCAACTGCCCTCAAGCGCAGTCAGAACACGCAGCGCGACTACGGGCGGGCATTGGATGGCGAACAACACGAGGGCGAGGCGCAGGTGACTGAGGCCGGCGCTGCGCTGGAACAAGCCAGCGATCTGGTTGAAGGCGCAGCGGCAGAACAGGGCAAAGAGATTGAGGCGAAGCCGGTCACGCTGGCAGCGGTGATCGAGAAGGGCGTGAACTTCGCCGAGCCGGAGTTGCAAGGCGAGTTTGAGAGCGAGGATGAGCGCGCCGAGGCGATGCTGGAAGCGCGCGTGAACAAAACCCGCGCCGAGACGGCGATGGGCGAGTTTGCGCTGAAGGGTGTGGATGTGTCGGCAGCGCTGAAGGATGCCGGCTTGGGCATCGAGCCGAAGATGCAGGCGGCGATCGATGAGGCAAAGCTGCGCATTTCCACCTCGGCCACAGCCAACCGTGAAGCCATTGCCAAAACAGCGAAAGACGCGCGCGGCAAGGTGAGCGGGCGCGAGGCCGGCGCGAAGAGCAGACTGGAGCGCGAATACAAAGCCGCCGACAAGGCCATCGAAGATGCCTACAAAACCGAAAAGCTCGCCATCGATCTGCACTATGGTCTCAAGCTGATCAGCTTCATCACAACCGAAGTCGCCGGCGGCGCCAGCATCTCGCGCATCTTCAAGGCCGGCTCGGAAAAATTCAGCGCTGCCGGCGATGCTGTCTCAGCCAAGGCCACAGAAATCGGCAAGCAATATGCCGATGATTACGCCGCGCAGTACGCGCCGGATGGTGATTTCTTCGATGGCGAGGACTACTACCGCCGCAAACGCAAGGCGCGCGTGGATGCCTCGAAGGAGACGGCGAAGAAATATGCCGAGGCGTTTGCGCAGCAGGGCAAAGACGCCGCCGGCGAGGTGGTGAAGAGCGACAAGGACGTCATCGCCGAGTTGGGCAAGCAGGTCAACCAGAAGCGCGATGAGGCGCAGGTCGAATACAAAAAGGCGCTGGCCGATCTGGAGACCAGCTACAAGGCAGCCAAGGCAAGCGCGAAAGCAGCGTATGACGCGCAGCTAGCATCGCTCAAGGCATCGGGCATCGGCAGCCGCGCGGCCATCAGCCGGCTGGAGAAGGCGTTGCTGAAGCAATTGGACGAGACCGAGCAGCAGCAACTGACACAGACCGAGGGCAACGCCGGCTTCGCGCTGGAGCAGTTGATTTTGGCCGTCGATGGTGCTGCGACCTCGCTGGAGCAATCGCTGGCCGCCGGCCTGCTCAGCCTGGAGCAACAGCAGGCGCCGGATGCCGAGGCACTCGCCGCGATGATGGCCGAGGCGCAGACCGGCTTGGACGATGCACAGGCGGTGACACTGGGTGAAATCGACGGCAGCGTGGCGGCAGCGACCGAGCAATTGCTGGCGAATGCCGATGCGACCGTCGCGCAATTTATGGCGCTGCTGCAGCAGGCCGACGACCGATCGAAACCCATCTACGAGTCATTCGACGCCAGCACCACACACGCTGTTCGCCTCACCGTTGCGGGGCTGAAGAAGACATCGAGCGATTTTGTAAAGGGCGCAGCCGACACACGCACCGCTGGCAAGCAGGGCATCGACGACGCGCACCAATCCGTCGTCGACTACATCACCGACATCGAAACCAAACTGCCCAAGGCGCTTGAGGGCAAGGCGAAGGAATTTCAAGGCACAGAAGGCAGCAGCGACGGCCTGATGGCCGCGCTGTATGGCAAGTTGCCCGAAACGACGGACATCCGCAAGGACATTGAGAAGCAGGCCGAAGAGGCAGCGGATGCGATCAAACCGGCGTGGAAAGAAGTCATCGCTTTCGTGTTGACCATCATCATCACGGTGGTGGTGGCAGTGGCGATTGCTGCGCTGGTGGCTTCGGGCGTGGGCTTTGGATTGGGGCTGTTGCTGGCCGCCGGCATTGGCGCGCTGGGCGGAGTGGCGAAGGCCGGCGTGGAAGCATGGCGCGCGGACAAGCCGCTGACGTGGAAGGACGTGGGCAAGGCCGCAGCGCTGGGCGCGATCGATGGCATGTTGCAATTCGCCGGCGGCCGCGCGCTGAAAGCGCTCAAGCTGCCCGATACCGGCTGGAAGAAAGCTGCCTATGAGGGCGGTTCAAACTTCGCGCAGGGTGTGGGCAACGACTTCGCCGGCCTGGGTTGGGATGCGCTGGTCGACGGCAAGAAGGTCGGCTGGAAGGACTTCACCGGTTCGCTGGCGACAAATGCGATCGGCGCGGGGCTGAATGTGGGCGCCGGCGGTTTGTTTGGCAAGACCAAGCTGAAGGCCAACCAGTTTGAGGAGGCGGTTTTCAAGGGCGGGTTGAAGGACCTGGGCCGGAAAGAGGTGGTGGAAGGGTTAAAGGCCAAGGGCAAGGACATGCTCATCAATGCCACCACCAACACACTGGGCGACAAGGATCTGCTCACAAAGGCATATGAGGGCAAGCTTTCGTTCGACGATGTGAAGAAGACCGCATTGCAAAAGGTGGGTCAGGAAGGCGTCACGGCGGCGGTGCATTACGGCATGAAGAAGCAGCGCTTCGCCGATAAAGACGCGCCGGAAGGCTCGCAAGCGCCAAAGAAAAGCGTCGAGGACAAGCTAAAAGACAAATTCAGCAGCGCCGGAAAGGCGTGGGACGACTACAAGGCGAGCAAGAAAGCAGGCGGCAAGAAGGGCGAGGGCGGCGATCAGCAGGGCAGCGAAGGTCAGCAACAACAAAATCAGCAGCCCAATCAACAGGCGCAGCAGCAAACACAACAACCCCAGACGCAGCAAGAGGGCGCACCGCTGGGAACCGCTGGCCAACAGCAGCAAGACCAGCAGCAAACGACACAGCAACAAGCCACGCAGCAGGGTGATGTGAATCAGACCGCCAAGCCCGCTCAGGGCAACACCGAGCAACAAACAGCTGCCAAGAGCCAGACAGAGACGGGTGAAACGAAGCCGGCGCAGCCGCAATCTCCAGAGGACAACCTAACGACGCAACAGCAGGACGCGCAGCCCAACGAGGCAACAAAAAACAGCGCCAGCGCAAAGCCGGCGCAGGACAACGCAACGCCCGAACCAACCGCACAGCAGAGCAAGCCTGCCGGCAGCGAAGATCCTGACTCTCTCAGGCCGCCGAAGGCGAATCCAAATGAAAACGCACCGACGTCGAAGATCAAGCTGCCAGAAGGCGATCTCGAGGCTGAGCCAACGCGTTTGCAGGCCAAGCCGGCAGATGAGGACGCCGCAGCCGCCACACCCAAAAAGCAACGCAAGGGCACGCAGAAGGAAGGCGGGAAGAAGGAGAGCGCAAAGAAGGCCGGCGCGAAGGCTGAGGCCGGCGACAAACAAGGCGAGACACAGACATCCAAGGGCAAAGGCACTGCAACGACTGAGGAGCCGGCAGCGCAGCAGCAGAAAGACAAGCCCAAACCTGGCAAGCATGATGCTGAGGTGGAAGCCGAAGCGTTGGCAAAGAAGCAGGTTGCCGAGACCGCGCTGGATGACTTGCAGCAAAAGCTCAAAGCCGGCGACCCTCATGCCGTTCACAGCGCAGCCGAGGCGCTGATCAAGAGCGCCGGCAACTGGAAGACCGACCTGAAGCAGCAGTTGGCGCGCATGAACAAGGCAGAGCGCGCGCAGGTGGAAACCGCGCTGGTGGAAGCGCGCGACAAGATCGTGTCCGATGCCTTCCAGCAAGTGCGGGCGAAGTATCCCAACGTGGACATGTTCAATGTTGGCACCAAGTCGTTCGGCAGCGACATCGACATCACCATCAAACCGAAGCGCGCCGCCGGCGCCGGCCCTGAAGCCGATCCGAAGGCGCGCCAGAAGGCCATCGCCGATGCATCGAAGGCGGCGAAGATGATGTCGGAGACCTTGCGCGCTGCAACTGGCGGCGAGACCGACGCGACCATCGACACCAACGTCTACGCCTACATCGGCGAGGACGATGTGCAGCTGAAGAGTGACGCAGACCGGCAACTGCAGGCCGACACCAGCCGTGTGCTGGGGCTGGCCGAACAGAAGCGCGGCATGACGCCGAAGCAGTGGGGCTCATTCAAGGAGGGACTGCGCTTTGATGCGGGACGCGGGACGAAGAAAGCGACAGCGCAAGTCGACGTGGAGCGGGCAGCCAACGCGCAGATGAAGAAAGACCTGCGCAAGGCTGAGGCGATGGTGAGCCGGCTGGACAAGGTGCGCGCCACCGCCGAGAAAAATGCGCGCGCCAAAGCACCGGACGCAACTGAGGCCGAAATTGCGCGCACGGCGCGCGAAGCCGTGTTGATGAAGAAGCGCGGCGAACTGGCGCGCGAGATGGGCAAGGATGCGCCGGATTTGAAGAAGGTGCTGCGGCTGCAATCCGACATCCTGTGGTTTGAACCAGATGCCTATGCTTCCAGGGCGGCCATCGACCAGGCAGTGGGCGGGCAGAGCATGCGCGCTGCCGGCACAAAGTCGCCGCGCAACCAGCAGATCGACGCCGAACTTGAATCCATCGTCCAGCAGTTGAAGACGGAGCGCAAGGGCGAGCAACCCGACACCGCCAGGATCGCTGCGCTGGAGGAGCAAGCGCGCAAGCTGCAAGATCAGCGCAGTGAGGACACCATCGCCGACATGAAGGCACTGAGCGATGCGCGAACCGCGCGTGGAGCCGGTGCAACACAGATCACAGCGGAACATGCCCTGAGCAACGCCGCCGGCGTAGCCTCAGCCAACCTGGGAATGATGAAAGATCACATTCACCATGCCGCCGATCTGGACGGGCAGGTGAAGTCGGCGGCAAAGTATGGCGCGCGCATCATGCAGGCGGAGAACGATGCAAATTTGCGCGGCGGTGGCGATGTGGCCGGCGCGTTCGGCACGTTCATGCAGAGCCGCGCGCCGGGGTTGCCGAAAGAAGATGCCGATGCCGTTGCGAAGCAGATGCTGGACGACTTCGCAGTGAAGCGCGGACATGTGGATGCCGACGGCCGGCCCAAGGTGACTGAAAGCACGAAGCGATTGTTCGTGAAGGAAGTGCAGCAGTGGGCCGAGAGCGCAACGACGCGGCTGCACCAGTTGGACGCAACCAAGCGCGCCCTGAATGCGCCGCCGGCGCCGCAGAAGCTGAAGGCATCCGACCCCAGCAAACCATCACCCGAAGACGACCCAGATGCGACGGTGGCGAAGAGCGCGTCGAAGGATACGGCTGCACCGGCAGAAGCGCCATCACTCAAAGCGACAGGCGCGAAGGCCGGCAAGAGCGCCATCCCCACGCCGGAAGAAACGCTCGCCGCGCAGCCGCAACCGAAGCCGGCAGTGCCAGCGACTGACCTGGCAAACCAGAATTTCGTGCCGATCATCCCGGGCAAGGCGCATCCATTGGGCTTGAGCGGCCGGCTTGAGGGTTTCAAGCGCACCGGCATCAAGACTGAAGCCGAAGCAAATTCGCATTATCTGCAATGGGCTGACCAGGATCCCACACGCGAGGTCGCACTGATTTACAACCACAACACAAAGGCGTATGAAGTTGTGCAGGGCCAATCCAATGTGGTGAAAAGCGAGTTTTTACGGGGCAACAAGACCGTGCTGAAGCATTTCCATCACGGCGCGGATTTTGCGACACGCTTGCCGTCTGTGTCGGATTTTACTTTCCTCACCAGGAAGAGCGGTGTGGACAACCCCTGGGTGTCGAAAGTGACCTACGTGAATGAGATGGGTGAATTCGTCGACACGGTGTTTGGCTATCACCCGGGCGACGCAGACACGGAGCCGACGTTCTGGTTGAGATATGCAGACAAAGATGGCAATACGCAGCTCAAAACATTCAACGATGCGCCATGGGGTGAGAACTCGTCTTACAAGCAGTGGAAGCAGCAGCACTTGACGATTGTGCCAGTGCGGCCGGCAAAGCCATCATCCGATGCGAGGCAGAAAGCCGCTGTGCCGCCCAATGTGAATGACCTGACAACGCAAGCCAAGCCGGCCGCCGGCGTGAGCAAGCCTGCGCCTGGCAAGCCAAAGTTCACCGGCGTAGTGCCGCCGGCATATGACGATGAGACGTCGATGCGAAACGAGCCAACACGTGGCGTCAAAGCCGCTACCGAGGAGACGCCGGCGCAGCCAGCCATCAAGCAACCTGCAAAAGAAAAAGCGGTGGCGGATGAAGTGGATGAGGCACAACCAGCGCCACTGCCCAAACCAGCGCCGCGAAAAGAGACGGTTGAAGAATTTCTGGCGCGTGGCGGCAAAATCACGGTGTTGGAGCCGCAAGAGACGCCGGAGCCAAAAGTCACCGCTCAGCCGAGGGAAAAACCAGACGACTTGTCGATCTATGGCGAGGGACCGCAGACCGATGCGATCCACGCGGCAGATCGCCGGCGCGCCGGCATGGGCAACAAACCCAAGCATCACGTCTATCCGCAGGAAATGCGCAAGTGGTTTGAGGATCACGGCTTCAGAGACCGGCGCGACATCGACAACTATACGGTGGTGCTGGATGAGGACCTGCATCAGGCCATTCACGGCGGCGGCGATTACCGGCTCGGCCGGCGCGAATGGGAAAACGAGTGGAACCAGCGCGTGCGGCGCGAGTTGCTGGCTGCTGAGGCAGCCAAGCGGGCGCGAAATGGACGCCCGCTCTCGCAGCGCGAGATCCGCGCGATTATCTATCGGTTGATGGATGAGTATGGCATCCCGAGGAAGTTTGTGAAGTACTAGACATGAGCAAGACACCCGCAGACATGATTGCCGAATTGTTCAAGCAGATTGGCGCGCTGGGCCGGCAGATCGACGCGAGCGCCAATCCGCAGGCTGCTGCGACACAAGTGGCGCAATCGCTGGAGCAACTGCGCGCCATGATCGCAGAGATGGACGCCGGCGAGGATGCTGAGGCGGCCCTCACACAGGCAGCAGCGGCGATTGCGCAGATGCGCGAGGAGTTGAAGGATGCCGGCGTTGAAAGTGAAACGCTGGTCGAACTTGAAAATGCCTTGAAGCGTGACAAGAGCGCCGGCGAGATGGCGCAATCGCTTGATGCGCAGACGGGTGGCGCATTCAGTCGCTACCGCGCGGAAAACGAGGCCAGGGCAATGGATGAAATCCGCACAGAGGCGCAGGCCAATGCGCAGCGCAGCGCGAAGCAGGTGAAGCCGAATCTGGATTTCAGCGCTGTGACGAAGCATGAGCAGGAGGACGCATGAGCACATTCAGCGGGTCGCCAAAATTGATCAAGGGCGGCATTGCGTTGATCGATCCGATATCGTCGGCCGTGCAGCGCATCATCGTAATGCAGTACAACCCCGACACGATCACGCGCACCCTGCAACCGCAGGGCGTGAGCGACAACGCCGACAAGGCCGAGGCGCTGCGTTTGCGCGGGCCGGCCCAGGAGACGATCAAGCTCGAGGCCGAGATCGACGCGACCGACCAGATGGAGACGGGCGATGCGAACGCCGGCGCGTTTGGCATCTTGCCGCAGTTGGCTGCGCTGGAAAGCACCGTGCACCCCACCGCCGCACAGTTGCAGAGCGAAAACACGCTCGCCGGCTCCGGGACGCTCGAAGTCGCGCCGATGCTGTCGTCACTGGCGCTGTTCATCTGGAGCAAGAACCGCATCGTCCCGGTGCGCGTGGCCGAGTTCAGCATCACAGAAGAGGCCTTCGACACGCAGCTCAACCCCATTCGGGCGAAAGTGAGCCTGGGCATGCGTGTGCTGACAGTGGCTGAACTGGGCTTCGGCAGCAAAGGCGGCAGCCTGTTCATGAGCCATTTGCAACAGAAAGAGAGCCTGGCGCGCAAGGCCGGCGGGTCATTCAGCGCGCTCGGGTTGGGAGGATTGCCATGAGTGATTTGGAGCAATTGCTCGGCTTGAGGCCAAGCGCCTTCGCGCCGAACAGCCGCTATGCCGGCTTGCAGACTGCGACGATGACGGCGAGCGATGGCCGCACGATCGTGTATCTGCGCCGGCGTTTCGCACCGCCGGCGGCAACCCTGCAACTGCTGCAACTGCATCTTGTGGCGCAGGGTGACCGGCTCGACAACCTCAGCACGATCTACTACGGCGACCCGGAATTATTCTGGCGCATCGCCGACGCAAACGAGGCCTTCGATCCCGACGAGTTGACTGCGGCGACGGGGCGCGCCTTGCGCATCACCTTGCCGCAGGGGATGGAGGGGCCGGTGGCGTGAGATCAGGCAACTGCTCAGGATGCGCTTGATCACTCGATTAAAAAAACATGTTTGGCGGAATCAAACTCCAATTGATGATCGGGCCGGGTGTGCCGGTGCCGGCGCCGCAGACGGTGCTGGATGCGCTGCAGGAGGTGAAGATCACCGTGACCGCCGGCAGCACCTTCAGCGGCTTCCAGCTCACCTTCGCGCTCGGCAAGTCTTCGCCGCTGCACACGCTGTTCGCCGTCAGCGGCAATGCGCCCATCCCGCTGGTGCGCGTGTTGATCGTGGCGTCAGTGAACGGCGTCATGGAGGTGCTGATGGATGGCATGATGACGCAGCACCAATCCACACCGGGCAGCAACGGCGCGGATGGCACGCTCGTCATCAGCGGCACCGACATCTCGCAGGTGATGAATTACATCGACTTCAGCGGCCTGCCATATCCGGCGATTCCCATCGAAGGGCGCATCGCGCTGATGATTGCGAAGTACGCCATGTTCGGGTTGATCCCGTTGGTGGTGCCGACGGTGCTGACCGACATCGAGATTCCCATCAGCAAGATTCCGCGCCAGAAGGGCAAGGACCTGGAATACATCAAGTTGCTGGCCGAGCAGGTGGGCTATGTGTTCTACGTGACACCGGGGCCGGCGCCGGGTGCAAACGTGGCGTATTTTGCGCATCGGTGTGCCGCAGCCGGCGCTCAATGTCGACATGGATGCGCACACCAACGTCGAGTCGATCAACTTCACTATGGACACCGAGAAGGCTGTGACGCCGGTGCTGAACATCCAGATTCCAGAGGCAAAGGTCACCATCCCGATCCCATTGCCCAACGTCAGCCTGCTCAGCCCGCCGCTGGGCGCGGTGCAACCCCTGAGCAAAAACGTCGAGCCAATCCAGAACATCGCCAACCAGTCGCCCATCCGCGCTGCGCTGTTCGGGCTGGCGAAGGCGGTGAAATCGAACGACGTGGTGCAGGGCAAAGGCACGCTGAATGTGCTGCGCTATGGGCGGGTGTTGAAGGCGCGGCAACTGGTGGGCGTGCGCGGCGCCGGCGTCGCCTTTGATGGCCTGTATTTCGTCAAGGCCGTCACACACACCATCAAGCGCGGCGATTACAAGCAGGAATTCACGCTGGTGCGCAATGGGCTGATCTCGACGCTGCCCGTCGTGCCGGTTTAAGGGGCGAGATGACAGAGCAGAAGTTCTTCGGCAAGTATCGCGGCATGGTGCTGAACAACATCGATCCGATGCGCATCGGCCGCATTCAGGTGCAGGTGGCAGATGTGTCGGGCGTGCTGCCCTCGACCTGGGCGATGCCATGCGTGCCAGTTGCCGGCATTCAGCAAGGCTTCTTCACTGTGCCGGCCATCGGCAGCGGCGTCTGGGTCGAATTTGAACACGGCGACCCAGACTATCCGGTCTGGGTGGGCGGCTTCTGGGGCAGCGCCGCGGAGGTGCCGGCGATTGCCAACACCATCCCGCCTGGCACCACCGGCTTCGTGCTGCAAACGCAACTGCAAAGCGCCATCGTGGTGAGCGACCTGCCTGGGCCAACCGGCGGCATCATGCTGAAGAGCGCCACCGGCGCAACGATCATCGTCAACGACACCGGCATCTACATCCAGAATGGCAAGGGCGCAATGGTCACCCTGGTTGGGCCGGCGACCGATGTGAACAATGGCGCGCTGACTGCGTTGTAAAGGACGATGAAATGCCAGGATTTCTATTGCATCTGGGAGCGACGGTAATGTGCGGACACGGCGGGCAGGCCACGCCGACCGCGCCGAACCCGCGCCTGCTGGTCAGCGGCCAGCCAACAGTGTTGCTCAGCACGCCATATGTGGTGGCCGGCTGTGCCATGCCGCCGCCGCCGGCCGGCAACGGCCCTGATGTCACCGCACAGTTCATCACCTCAGCCGTGCGGCTCACCTCGGCCGGCCAACCGCTGCTGTTGAGCGACAGCCAGTCCATCGCGATGTCAACGGGGCTGCCGTTGATCATCACCGTCACGCAGGTGCGCGTGAAAGGAATGTGAGATATGGCGCAAGTCGATTATCCGTATGGCTTTGACGCGCGCGGTCGCACCGCCGGCACGACCGAGGGCGATCACATTCGCGACATGATCGAGCAGGTGCTGTTCACCACGCCGGGCGAGCGTGTGAACCGTCCGACCTTTGGCAGCGGTGTGCTGCAATTGCTCTTTGCGCCAAACAGCCCGGAGCTGGCGGCCACCACGCAATTCCTGGTGCAGGGCGCACTGCAGCAATGGCTGGGTGATGCGATCGCGGTGGAGGATGTGAGCGTCGAATCAGTCGATTCGACACTCACCGTAAAGGTGACCTACGTCATTCGCATGACGCAACAGCGGCAATCTGCGACGTTTTCGCGGTAGTTCCCTCACCCAATCCTCTCCAGGAGGGAGAGGGTTTTCGGAGGCAAACGGATGGAATATTTTTGCTGCACGGATGACCGGCGAGACGCGGTGGCGCGACATGGCACATTGAACGGCATCGAATATATCGAAGTGATCGACGACGTGACGATGCCGAACAATCTGCGCCAGCGCACACTGCGCTTGCATGTGATCAAGCCGTTGACCGCCGGCCAACTCACCGTCGATCACGTCCGCATCGAGGGCGGCGAACGCATCACCAACATCGCCATCGTCAATGCGCAAATCGACGCGCAAGACAACCATGTGCTGGTGATCGAGGTCGATCCCCCTGGCGATTTCTCGATCTACACCTTGCGGTTGATCGATCCCAGCAGCGCGAGCAGCGATGAATTGCAGCCGGCGCCGAACTTCGACCCGCTGCTCTCGCGGGTTGAGTTCTCATTCAAGGTGGCCTGCCCGACAGATTTTGATTGCAAGGCTGAAGGCGAATGCCTGCTCGAAGCGAGCGAAGCGCCGGAGTTGAACTATCTGGCAAAGGATTACGCCACCTTCCGCCAACTCATGCTCGACCGCATGGCAGTGTTGATGCCAGATTGGCGCGAGCGCTCTCCCGCAGACCTCGGCATTCTGCTGGTTGAAGTGCTGGCCTATGTGGCCGACCGCATTAGTTATCAGCAGGATGCCATTGCGACTGAGGCGTATCTTGGCACAGCGCGCCGGCGCGTCTCGGTGCGCCGGCATGCGCGGCTGGTCGATTATTTTTTGGATGACGGCAGCAACGCGCGGGCATGGGTGCATGTGCGCTTGAAAGCAACTGCGCCGGCGCAGGTCATCACCCTGCCCTACAAGACGCCCTTCCTGACGCAATGCGCTGAAGCGCCGATTCCACCGGTGTATGGCACAGGCGATGTGCCGGCGCTCTTGCGCCAGCTCAATCCCACCGTGTTCGAGGCGATGCATGACGCGCAGATCGTTCGCGCGCACAACGAGATGCCGTTCTATACGTGGGGTGCGACGGAGTGCTGCCTGCCGGCCGGCAGCACGCGAGCCACCCTGCGCGGCAAGTTCCCCGACCTCAAGCAGTTCGACGCATTGCTGCTGGAAGAAGTGAAGGGGCCGCGCACCGGCATCCCTGAAGATGCCGACCCAACGCGCCGCCATGTGGTGCGCTTGAGCAAGCCGCCAAAAGTGACGACCGATCCACTGGGCGGCCAATTCAACGATCCGCGCAGCGACGATCCAGTGGACATCACCGAGATCGAATGGTTCACCGACGATGCGCTGCCCTTCCCACTTTGCATCTCATCAATCACAGAGGGTCAGAGCGCGCAGGCCATCGATGGCGTGAGCGTGGCGCGCGGCAATCTGGTGCTAGCCGATCATGGCCTGAGCATCATCGGCGAATCGCTTGGCGAAGTGCCAGACTCGCTGGTGTTTGCGCCGGCGCTGGGCGCGCGCTGCGAGGGCGGGCCGGCGCGCGTGGGATTGCCGGCGCGATTCACGCCGCGCCTTGCGAACGCGCCCTTGACGCAGGCTGCGAGTGTGCCAGTGCTGGTGAAGGCCGGCAACACCGCCAAGACTGAATTGCGCGCCTTCGATGCGAGCAAGTCGGCAGCGTCAGCCTTCGCGTGGCTGCCGGCGAATGTGCTGCCGGCAATCACCCTGCTCGAAGCCGGCACGACGCGCTGGCAGCCAAAACGCGATCTGCTGACCAGCAATGCGACAAGTGAAGCGTTTGTGACAGAGATCGAGAATGACGGCACAGCGCGCATCCGCTTCGGTGACGATGCACATGGCAAGCGGCCGGCCGCCGGCATCTCATTCAGCGCGGACTATCGCGTGGGCAATGGCAGCGCCGGCAATCTTGGCTCAGATGCGCTGGTGCATCTGGTCAGCGACGCCAACGACCTTGCCACGCATGTGGCTGAAGTGCGCAACCCGCTGCCAGCGCGCGGCGGCAGCGACCCTGAGTCCATCGAGGATGCGCGCAAGCGTGCGCCGCAGGCCTTCCGCATTCAAGAGCGCGCGGTGACTGAAGCTGATTACGCCGAAGTGACGCAGCGCCAGACAGACCTGCGCATCCAGCGCGCTGCAGCAACGACGCGCTGGACAGGCAGTTGGCGCACCATGTTCGTCACTGCTGACCGGCTGAACAGCCTGGCAGTCGACGCAGATTTTGAAGCAGCCCTGCGCGAGCGATTGGAGCGTTACCGCATGGCCGGCCAGGACCTCGAAGTGGATGCACCGCAATTCGTGCCGCTGGAAATCGAGATGACGGTGTGCGTGAAACCAGATTACTTCCGCAGCGATGTGAAGGCCGCACTGCTGCGCGTCTTCAGCAATCGCGTTCTGCCGAATGGCAGCCGCGGTGTCTTTCACGCCGACAACTTCACCTTTGGCCAGCCGGTCTATCTGAGCAAGCTGGTGGACGCAGCGATGGCGGTCGAAGGCGTCAGCACGGTAACGGTGACCAAATTCCAGCGCAAGGGGCAGGACGAGACGGTATCGCTGAACAAGGGTGTGCTGACCTTTGGGCGATTGGAAATTGCACAGCTCGACAACGATCCGAGCTTGCAGGAGCGCGGCACGTACAAGCTGGAGGTGCAGGGTGGCAAGTGAAAATGCAAACCTGAACGATTGCGGTTGCTGCGAGGGTGTGAGCGCGCAGACGCCGGCGATGATCGACAACCGCCCTGGGCTGAGCGCCATCGCCTATCGCATCGGCACGCATCCGACGTTCAAGCAGAGTTTGCTGGCCGCGTTGGCCGGCGCGCCGGCGCCCATGCGCGACCTCACAACGCGTGACGCCGATGATTTCACCATCGCGTTGCTGGATGCGTGGGCGGCAGCAGGCGATGTGCTGACGTTTTATCAAGAGCGCATCGCGAATGAAAACTATCTCCGCACCGCGACGGAGCGGCTGTCACTGTTCGAGCTTGCGCGCTTGATCGGTTACCGGCCCAAGCCAGGCATCGCAGCGACGGCGTGGCTGGCGTTCACGGTGGATGGCAACGCCGGCTCGCCACAGCCGGCCAGAATCCCCATCGGCACGAAGGTGCAGAGCGTGCCGGGCGTGGATGAAACGCCGCAGACCTTCGAGACAATCGAAGAGATCGATGCGCGCGCCGAGTGGAACACGATCAGGCTGAAGACCACCACGCCGCAGCTTTGCCCCTTTAACACGAAGGAGATCTGGCTGGATGGCGTGAGCAGCAACCTGAAAATCGGCGATGTGCTGCTGTTCGTCAACAGCGAGCGCCGCACGAACACCGACAGCACGCGGTGGGACATGCGGCGCGTCGCCGGCGTCCTTCCCGATGCCGACAACAAGCGCACGAAGGTGACATTGAGCGCCGGCCTGACGAAGGTAAACGCGGCCAATGCTGTGCCGGTGAAACCCGAAGTGCATGTCATGCGGCTGCGCGCATCGTTGTTCGGCTACAACGCGCCGGACCCAAAACTGCTCACCACCACCCAGCGCGCGCTGTACACCAGCATCGTCACTGACAACAACGACGACAAGACGATGCGCTGGAACTACACCATTGACACGACCAGCCGCGTGCTGTTTCTGGACAACGCCTACGCGACGCTGTTGAAGGACCAATGGGTGCTGCTGGTCGAGCCTGACAAAACGGCGTTGTATGGGATATCGAGCGTGAGCGAGTCGTCGCAGACTGCCTATGCCCTATCCGGCAAAAGCTCGCGCGTGGTGGTGGACACCGACACCTCGCTCCCGACCTTCGCCGGCAGGGACTACCCGCAGACGATGGTGTATGCGCAGAGCGAAGCGCTGCCCCTGCTGGACGAGATGCCGCTGGCAGCGACGGCGACCACCGGCAAGGTGAACACGCTGACACTGAGCGCGAACGTGGCAGCGCTGCCGGCAAATCGCGCCCTCATCATCAAGGGCATATTGGCGAATGGCACGCCGGCAGCCGAGCAGATCGTGCTGGAGAGCAGCGCGCCGGCGAACAGCAGCAACATGCTCAACTTCAGCACAGATCTGACAAATGACTACCTGCTGACCTCGGTTGAGATCAATGCGAACGTGGCCAAGGCAACGCACGGCGAGTCGGTGAGCGAGGTGCTTGGCAGCGGCGACGGCGCGAAGACCTATCAGTCATTCATATTGAAGCAGAAGCCACTGACTCATCTGAGCGACGCGCAGGCAGAAGGCGGCGCGGCCAGCACGCTTGAAATTCGCGTAAATGACGCGCCGTGGGAAGAGGCGGCGACGCTGTATGCGCATGAGCCAAAGGAACGCATTTTCACTGCGCGTTTGAACGATGATGAATCGACGACAGTGCAATTCGGCGACGGCGTGAACGGCGCGCGGCTGCCAACTGGCGCGATGAATGTGCGCGCGAGCTATCGCAAGGGCGCCGGTGCTGCGGGCAACGTGAAGGCCGGCCAGCTCAGCACATTGATGACGCGCTCGCTTGGCGTGACCGGCGCGATCAACCCCTTGCCGGCCACCGGCGGCGAGGATGCCGAACAGCGCGACGACGCACGCGAAAACGCGCCACTCACGGTGCTGACACTCGACCGCGTAGTGTCGCTGCTGGATTACGAGGATTTTGCACGGGCGTTCGCCGGCGTGAAGAAGGCGCTGGCGACATGGTCGTGGGTGGGTGAGCAGCGCGTGGTATTTCTCACCATCGCCGGCGCGAACGGCGCGGCCATCGCAGAAAACAGCGACATCTACGTCAACCTGTTCGACGCACTGCGGGCGAAAGGCGATCCGTTTGTGCCGCTGCGCATGAAAACCTATCGCAACATGTCGTTTGCTGTGGCAATCAGGGTAAAGGCCGACCCGGCCTATGTAGCGCAGGACGTGCGCGACGCGGTGAAGGACGCGCTGATTGACGCGTTTTCGTTTGCGAAGCGCAGCTTCGGCCAACCCGTGCACGCCAGCGAGATCATCGCAGTGGCGCAGGATGTGCAAGGCGTGGTGGCTTGTGACGTGGACTGGCTGCTGCGCGAGGATTGGCAGGGTGGCTTGGGGCTGAAATTGCCACTGCCGGCAGCGCTGCCTTCAGTCGATGCAAGTGGCGAGATGGTGGCAGCGGAGTTGCTCACGCTCAAGCCAGAGTACGTGTTTGTGAGCGAGATGGTGTAAGTGACGAATTCGCAGGAGCAACCGGCGGTTGCCCTGCGTCTGTGTTCTGGGAGTCGAATATGCACGACGCACAAACGTTATACGAACTGTTGCCAGCCATCGACCGCATCCGCGATGCCGAGCAGGGCTACCCGTTGCGCGCGCTTTTCAGCGTGATCGCCCAGCAGTCGCTCATGCTGGATGAGAACCTGGCGCAACTCTACGACGACCTCTTCATCGAGACGGCTGGCGAATGGGCTGTGCCATATCTTGGCGACCTGATCGGCGTGCGCGGCGTGTATGCGCGAGCGACAAAGGCCGGCAGCGCGCGCGCTGAGGTGGCAAACACCATTGGCTATCGCCGGCGCAAGGGGACGGCCGCCATGCTGGAGCAACTGGCGCGCGATGTCACCGGCTGGAGTGCGCGCGTGGTCGAGTTCTTCCAGTGGCTGATCACATCGCAATACAGCAACCACATTCGGCTGACCAATCACGCCGCGCCCGACCTGCGCCAGTGGGACAAGCTGGAGTACACCAACACGCCCTTTGACACGCTTGCGCGCAGCAGCGAAGTGCGGCGCATCGGCAGCGGGCGCGGCAAATACAACATCCCCAACATCGGCTTGTTTCTGTATCGCATCAACGCATATGCCTTGACAAATTCGCCTGCGGCCAAGCTGAACAACAATCCCGCCGACCAGCGCTATTTCTTCGACCCGCTCAAACGCGATATGCCACTGTTCAACGATCCAACGAGCGAGGACGAGATCACCTCGCTGGCGCAGCCGATCAACGTGCCGGCGCCGATCTCGCGACGCGTGCTGCACGAGGACATCACAACGACGCAGGCGTTGTTGCTCGCCGGCCAAAACGCCGAGAGCAGCTACTACGCGACCACGCGCGACCACAGTATCGCCATTGAGACGGATACGCCGACGCCGGTGATGCAAATCGTGGTGTGCGACCTGTCGGACGCCGGCGCGAGTTGGGCGCACCAGCCGAAGCCCAACACCGTCGCCATTGACCCGAAGTTGGGGCGGCTGGCGTTTGGCAGCGCGCCGGCGCAACCCCCGCGCGTGTCATTCCACTATGGCTTCAGCGCCGATATGGGTGGCGGGGAATATGCGCGCAGCGCAACCTTCGACCCCGATTTGCCCGTGCAAGCGCTCGCACCCGGCGCAGACGTCCAGAACGCGCTGAATGCGTTGACGACCAACGGCGCGATCGAGATTGCCGACAGCGGGCGCTATGCGCAGACGCTATCGATCAACACGAATGCGCAGCAGCGCATCGAACTGCGGGCAAAGGATGAAGCGCGCCCCTTCATTGCGCTGGCCGGCGACATGACGATTCAAGGTGGCGTGGAGAGCGAGGTGACGCTGAACGGCCTGCTGATTGCCGGCGGCGCGATCAATATCAGCGGGCGCATTCGCAGCGTGACATTGCGGCATTGCACGCTTGCGCCAGGCGCGTCGCCGACGCTCAATATCAACACGACCGATGTGACGGTGACGCTCGATCACTGCATCGCCGGCGCGATTCGCGCAGTGAAGGGCTGCGAGGTGGTGGTGCAGGACAGCATCGTGGACGCGCTGGATGAGGGCGGTGTGGCTTTCGCCGCGGCAGATGCTAAGGGCGCCGGCGGCAACCTGACGGCGACCAACAGCACCATCATCGGCAAGATTCACGCTGAGGCGATGCCGCTGATTTCAAATTCGATACTGCTCGCGGCCCTGGCGACCGGCGATGGCTGGCAGTTTCCTGTTCACAGCGAGCGCACGCAGGAGGGCTGTGTGCGCTTCAGCTTCGTGCCGCTGGACGCGCGCGTGCCGCGAAAGTTCGCATGCCAGCCCGTGGACGAGGCGAGTGCTGCCGGCGTGACGCCGCAGTTCACCTCGCTGCGCTTCGGCGATCCAGGCTACATGCAACTGTCGCTGCGCACACCGATGACCATTCGCGCCGGCGCAGATGACGAGGCCGAAATGGGCGCATTTCACGATCTGTATCAGCCGCAACGCGAAACGAACTTGCGCGTCCGGCTCGACGAATATCTGCGATTCAGCCTGGAAGCAGGGATCTTTTACGTGTCTTGAGAGCACTGATAGCTCGCACAAAAACGCAAAGGTGCGAAGACAACCTTGCGGCTTTGCGAGAAATTCTCGATGCGTGACGCACACAAGGAGAAAGACGATGAAAGGCGATTTCACCAGAGAAACCTTCAACCAGCGCGACCACTTCAACCGCGTGCTGATGCAGCAAGGCCGCGTGATGATGGATGCGGACTGGAATGAGCAGGAGGACATCGAGGCGCACCTGGAGCGCACCGAGGCAGTGGATGTGATCGGGCCGTGCGGCGCGCCGATGGATGACGCCGGCTTCGCGATCACCGCGCAGGGCGGCAAAATTTTCATCGGCGCCGGCCGCTTCTACGCCGATGGCATCCTGTGCGAGAACGAGATCGACTCGATCGACTTCATCGCGCAGCCCGACTTCCCCAACCCGCCCGACCCGATGGGTGACGTGAAGAAAACCGGCTTCGCCCTCGCGTATCTCGATGTATGGGAGAGGCACATCACTGCGCTGGATGTGCCGCGCCTGCGTGAAGTCGCCTTGAACGGCTCCGATAGCATGACCCGCGTGAGGACGGTGTGGCAGGTGAAGTTGCTGCCGGTGGAGTTCAAGCAGGTTGACGTGAGCGCCGAATTGGGCAAGCTGTTGCAGGAACGCCAGGAATTGCAACTGAAGATGGCTGCCGCACAAGCCGCCGGCGACACGGCAACCGTCAAGGACATCCAGACCAAGCTCATCCAGATCGACCAGATCATCGCCGCCTTGCAAGCGAAGGCCGGTGATGCGCCGCATTGCGACACGCCCTTCGCAGAATGGGACGCGCTGAGTGCGACTGTGAAGCGCACCCTGACGGCATCGACCGCGCCGGTTGCGCCCAACAGCGATCCGTGCATCGTGCCGCCGGCGGCCGGCTATCGTGGCCTCGAAAATCAACTCTATCGCATCGAAATCCACAATGCCGGCGGCATCGGCACGGCCACCTTCAAGTGGTCGCGCGACAATGGCACCGTCGTCTCGCTGATCGAAAAGATCAGTGGCAAGGAGATCACGGTGGCCGATCTTGGCAAGGACGATGTGATGACATTCAAGGCCGGCGACTGGGTGGAAGTGAGCGATGACGCGCTGGAGCTGAATGGTCAGCCGGGCAAGCTATATCAGGTGGACACGGTGAAGCCGGCGACGCGCGTGGTGGTGCTGAAGACCGCCGCGACAAAGCTGGACAACGCAGCGCCTTCGGGTGTGAATGTGGCGCTCAAGCCGAAGCTGCGCAAGTGGGATCAGCAGGCCGGCGCGAATGATCAAGGCGTGGCAACCACCGCAACCGACGTTCTGCTCGAAGACGGCGTGCAGGTGCGCTTTGCCGCGAATGGCGAGTCGTTCAAGAGCGGCGATTACTGGCTGGTGCCCGCGCGCGTGACCACCGGCGACATCGAATGGCCACGCGACACCACGCTGCAGAAGAACTACCTGCCGCAGTTGCCGCTCGGCATCGCACATCACTATTGCCGGCTGGCATTGCTCACGCTCAATCCCACATCGGGTCAGGTGCAGATCGAGGATTGCCGCGACTTATTCCCGCCGCTGACCAGGGTGTGCGCCAGACCAAATGCCATGCATGTGGTGGCGACCAACTGGGATAACGACGGCCCCAGCCCTGAGAATTTTGAGAAGGTCGGCTTCCGCATCACGCTCGACACACCGCCCGACCCCGCATCAGTCAACAGCAACTCGGTGATCGTAAGCGCGGAGATTCCATTCTCGCTGAATGGGCAGGCTGGATCAGCGCTATCGCACATCGTGAACATCGCCGGCACAGCAAGCATCGATCCACAGGATGCGAAGACGATTGTGTGGCGAATCGGCGCGCAGAACAACACCACGCCGCCCGTGCTGACAACGGGTGTCAACCGCGCTGTGTCGGCAATCCTGCGCATCATCGTCACGTTGAAGGGAGCGCTGATCTGGAACGCCAATTCGACCGACGCGAATCGGATGCATCTGGATGGGCAGGCGCTGGGGCTGCCGGCGAAGCAGGGCGATGAAAAAAGCCCCCGCATCGGCTTGCAGTTGCCGAGCGGATGCTGCGCCTGTGCCAGCGATTTTGAAAGCTGGATGACGATTGGGCGCAGCCAGCAGACGAACCCCTTGATCGTGAAGGAAGTGCGGATCATCGGCCGCAATCCGGCTAGCGCGCCGGAGACCGTGATCGGTTCGGCGCCCTTCCCGCCGCCGCCGTCACAACAAGCGCCTGTCTTCACCTTCAACACCGGCGTGGTCATCACCGCCATCGAAGTGGCCTTCAACGAGCCGGTGCTGCCGGATGGCATCGCTTCTGCGCCCTTCGAGAAGCAAAGCATTGGCGTGGAGTTTCTGGCCGGCGCTGCACCAAAACGCCTGACTGGCGGGCCGTCGATGGTGGACGCAAGCACCGCGCGCTTCAACTTTGACCCACCCCAGCGTATACCAGGCATCTATCGGTTGACGGTGGTGGGTGTGGATGGCGCAACGCCTTTCGGTGGGCCAGCGGTGCGCGCTGTCGATGACAATGGGGCATTAGATGGCGAATATGACAACACCGCCGGCGGCAACTTCAGGCTGCTGTTCAACATCGTAGGGTGATGTTGCGTTTGCATTCAATCAGCATTTCATCGGGCAAAGCTTCAAGCCATTCAAGACGGCCTATAAACCCGCGAGGGTTTTACATACAAGGTAAACTCTCGCCGGTTTGATGGCAATCACACATTTCAGCACCTCCAGCAACGTTGCGCATGGCGCGCGTAAGCCGGCGCGCGCCAGCTTTGCCCATGTCGCCAACGGGGAGCATGGCGTCGCAGAGCAGCTGCTGGCAGAGGCGGCGCTGGGATGAGCATTGCAAACAAGCTCAGGCAGCCGCATTTATGGGCGCTGCTTGCCATCCTCGCGCTGGCCGCGTTCCTGCGGCTCTACAAGATCGACGCGCAATCGCTGTGGTACGACGAAGGCAACAGCGCACGCATCGCCGAGCGCTCATTGCAACTAATCGTCGAGGGAGCCGCCGGCGACATCCACCCGCCGCTGTACTACGTCCTGCTGAAATACTGGCGCGCTGCATTCGGCGAAGGCGAGGCGGCGCTGCGCTCACTCTCGGCGCTGGCCGGCGTGCTGACGGTGGGATTTGCCTATCTGATCGGTCGGGATATGTTCAATCGGCGCGCCGGCCTGATCGCCGCATTCTTGTACGCGGTCATGCCGTTTGCCGTGTATTACGGGCAGGAAGCGCGTATGTATGCGTTGCTGGCGCTATGCGCGGCGGCCAGCACATGGGCGCTGTTCAGCGCGCTGTCTTCGACCCCATTCTCCGCTCCGGTTCATGGAACAGAGATCACACGCAGTGCCGAGTTCCGAGGTCCAAGCAGGGGTGGCGCTGCGTCGTGGGCGCTGTATGTGGTCGCGACCGCCGCCGGCCTGTGGACGCAATATGCCTATCCCTTCGTCATGATCGCGCAGGGTGTGTGTGTGCTGCTGATAGCGCTTGCAGCGTGGCGAAATGAGCGAGTTGCGCCATTCGTCATGCGTCAATGGATCGCATACGCAGTTGCAAGCGCGGTCGCCCTTGCGCTGTATGCAGTCTGGGCGCCGATTGCGGTGCGGCAGGTGCTGGGCTGGCGCGTGGATGCGCCGGCATTTGCGCTGGCGCCGGCGCTGCTGGACGCCTACCGCACGCTCGTTGTGGGCCGCACGCTGCCATTGGAGCAGGCCACGCTGCCGTTGATTGTCTTCAGCGCTTTGATGCTGGTTGGACTGGCGGGAAACCCGGGTGGCGACCAACTTGACGATCGGAATCCGAATCTGCAGCGCATCAATCGGATCAGTCTTCTGGTTCTCGCCTTTCTGCCGCTGGCACTGCTGTTTGTGTTTGGCCTGTACCGCGATGCCTATCTCAAGTTTCTGCTGGTGTGCGTGCTGCCGATGTGCGTGCTAGCTGCGCAAGGGATTGATGTGAGTTGCAATTGGCTATTGGCCGCCATGCGCCGGCACAAGCTGGCCAACAACCCGTCGTTGCCCATTGCCTTGCTCCTCACGCTCGCCTTCACGCTCACGCTGATCCCCTCGCTGAGCAACCTCTACAACAATCCGGCCTACGCGCGCGACGACTACCGCGGCATCCAGCGCGCCATCGCCGCAAACGCGCGCCCTGACGATGCGGTGATCTTCATCGCGCCGAACCAATGGGAAGTATTCACGTATTACCAGCGCGATGATCGCAATCTGTTTCCAGTGAAATACCGGCCGGCGACGCAGGCTGAAGCCGGGCAGCAACTGGCGCAGATTGCCGCGAGCCACGAGCGCCTGTTCGTGCTGTATTTTGCCGAGCGCGATGCGGATCCTGAAGGCTGGTATGAGCGCTGGCTGGCCGAGAATGCCTACAAGGCGCAGGAGCAATGGGCCGGCAACATCCGCTGGGCGGTCTACAGCAGCGGCAAGGGCGAATGGCTGCCAGCGCAGACGATCCACGCGCAGTTTGGCGCTGCCATCACGCTCGAACAGATGAAGCTGCGCGCCAGCACAGCGAAGGCCGGCGATGTCATCCCCTTCGAACTGACCTGGCAGACAAGCGCGCCTATCAACCAGCGCTACAAGGTATTCATCCACATCGGCGCTGCAGATGCGTCGCCGGCGGCGCAGAATGACAGCGAGCCGGTGGCGGGCTTCCTGCCAACCACTACATGGGATGCGGAAAAACCCATTGTCGACAAGCGCGGTGTGTGGCTCACTGCCGGCGTCGCTGCCGGCAGGCAGACGGTGTTTGTGGGCATGTATGACGCCGACAGTGGCCAGCGCCTGCCAATCTCCATCGCCGGCCAACCCGCTGGCGACCGTTTGAAGGTGGGCGAGATTACAATCACAGAAAAGTGATTGGCAAATCGAAGTTGGCGCAATCATCCGTTGCCAATGCTCGATTACGCTATGCGCTTCGTGATGAGAAAAGACAATGGCGAATTTTGAACTTCTCAAAGACCTGATTCAGCCGGCGAAGACAAAGATCGTCTTGCTGGTGATGGATGGACTGGGCGGCCTGCCGCGCCCCAGCGACGACAAAACCGAACTGGAAGCGGCAAACACGCCCAACCTCGACAAACTGGCCCAGGAGGGTTGTCTCGGCCAGCATTACCCAGTCGACATCGGCATCACCAGCGGCAGCGGCCCCGGCCATCTCGGCCTGTTTGGCTATGACCCGATCAAATACGAGATCGGGCGCGGTGTGCTGGAAGCCGTCGGCATCAACTTCAACGTCACCGATCGCGACGTGTGCGCGCGCGGCAATTTCTGCTCGCTGGATGCGCAGGGCAACATCACCGACCGCCGCGCCGGCCGCATTCCCACCGAGGTGTGCGAGCGGCTGGTAAAAAAGATCAACGATGCGCATATCACCGTCGGCGCCGGCATCGAATTGTTTGTGATGCCGGTGCAGGACTACCGCTTTGTCATCGTCATGCGCGGCGATGGCCTGAGCGGCAACATTGACGAGACCGACCCACAGCGCACCGGCGTGCCGCCGCTGCCGGCGCTTGCCCGCGATGAGGCTTCGAAGCGCACGGCTGATCTATTCAACGCGTGGATCGCGAAGGCGACTGAGGTCATCAAGGATGAGCATCCGGCGAACGGCCTGACATTGCGCGGCTTTGCCAAAGAGCCTGGTCTGCCGAAATATCAAGAGGTGTATGGCCTCAAGGCCGGCGCAATTGCGGTCTACCCCATGTATCGCGGCGTGGCCGCGCTGGTTGGCATGGATCGCATTGAGCATCATGCCCACAGCGTGCAGGAAGAATTTGAGGCTGCCGCGAAAGTTTGGAACGACTACGACTTCCTGTTCATTCACGTGAAGTACACTGACAGCCGCGGCGAAGACGGCAACTTCGACGCGAAGCAGGCGGTGATCGAAGAGGTGGATGCGGCGCTGCCGGCGCTGATGGCGCTCAAGCCGGACGTGCTGATCGTGACCGGCGATCACAGCACACCGAGCCAGCTCAAATCACACTCTTGGCATCCGGTGCCGCTGCTGGTGTGGGCGCCGGCGACAGTGCGGCGCGACCGCAGCGCCGGCTTCGGCGAGCGTGAATGCGCGCGTGGCGGCCTCGGCACCATTCGCTCCGCCGAGATCATGCAGCTTGCCCTCGCGCACGCGCAGCGCCTTGCGAAATTTGGCGCATGAAGAGAATTGAGACACCTATCCAAGCAGCTTGAGTTTGCATTCAGTCACACAACCTGCACGTGAACGCGCAGGCTGCGCTGATGCCAAGCGACTTTGCATTGGGTCCACAGGGGTAGAAGGCACCATGAACAGAACAACCGCGCTCAAGCAACTGAAGGCGACGATTCGCAGCGGCGGCGTGATTGTCGGCGCCGGCGCCGGCACCGGTCTTTCGGCCAAGTGCGCCGAGGCTGGCGGCGTCGATCTCATCATCATCTACAACAGCGGGCGCTTCCGCATGGCTGGGCGCGGCTCACTCAGCGGCATGATGCCCTATGGCGACGCCAACGCCATCGTCATGGAGATGGCGAACGAGGTGCTGCCGATTGTGAAGCGCACGCCGGTGCTGGCCGGCGTGTGCGGCACCGATCCATTTCGTCTCATGCCTGTTTTTCTGCGTCAGGTGAAAGAAGCCGGATTCAGCGGCGTGCAGAACTTCCCCACCGTCGGCCTGATCGACGGCACGTTCCGCGTCGGACTCGAAGAGACGGGCATGGGCTACGGCCTCGAAGTAGACATGATTCGCATGGCGCATGAGATGGATCTGCTGACCTGCCCGTATGTTTTCAACGAGGATGACGCTGTGGCGATGACGAAGGCCGGCGCAGATGTGCTGGTGCCGCACATGGGCCTGACGACCAAGGGCAGCATCGGCGCATCGACCGCGGTCACGCTGGATGAGAGCGTAGCGCGGATTCAGAAGATGCACGACGCAGCGAAGAAAGCGCGCAAGGATGTAATCGTGCTGTGTCATGGCGGACCCATTGCCGAGCCGGAGGACGCGCAATATGTGCTTTCGCGCACGCAAGGTATCGCCGGCTTCTTTGGCGCCAGCAGCATGGAGCGTCTGCCGACCGAAGTCGCCATCACCGAAAACGCACGCCGCTTCAAGGCAATGACCCGTAGTCGTTCGTAGGTCAGTACGGGCAACCAGTAGTTGCTCGTATTGAAGGGTGACTGGCAATCCCTCTACAACCTGCCTTCATCCAACGCAAGCACAATTGAACGTTCGAGAGACATGGATCGACCTTCTGTCCGCGTCCTTGCGAAAGCTGCCTCACCCAAGCGTTGGCGTGAGGTGTCGATATAAGGGTCGAGCTGGGTGTGGTCCTTTGGCCACCAGGGGTTGTGCCGGCGCTCGCGCTCGGCTTCTGCCGCGCCGAAGAGATGGGTTGCCTGTGCATATCGACCTTTGCTTGCTTCAAAGGCAGCCAGAGTCTCCACACCGAACAACGTTGATGCGTTGCCCAGCGTCCACACATCCGGCACTGACGTGAACGCGCGCAGATTAGCAGCGCCTGACAACACAGCCGTGTCGTCACCCTGCAACAAGGCCAACCGCATGCGCAACCCAACCCATTGTGCCGCAGCTGACAAATGTCCGTACTTCGCATTGTGCGCGTGGCTGGCATCGATATAGGTTTTTGCTGCATCTAGCCGGCCTTCCATCAGCGCAATCTCTGCCAGGCAATGAAGCGCACTCAGCGTCGGCATCTCAGCATTAACCAGCTGAGCCATCGCCAGCGCCTGGCTGGCCAGTTCGGTCGCTTGCGCCAACTTCAACTCGTAAAACGCCACGTGCATCATGCCTTCATACGCAAGCGCCTGGCCAAAAATATCATGTTCTTCGGTTGTGACTTGGAGCAGTGCTGCGAAGGTTGTCATCGCGCCAGCCATATCCAGCCGCCATCGCAGCGGTCCAAGGTGCAATCCTAGATAGTAATGAATCCAGTAACGAGCTCGGTGCTGTGGCGACCTGAGACTAATCGCCACTGCCTCATCCATCAGCACGCAGCTTTCTATAGCTGTCGCGGCAAGCAAGGCCTGATAGCCTAGCACCTCGATGAGTTGCGGACTCTCAGGGTCTTCATGAGCGTACATCTCACGTAATTGACCAAGGATTTCCAACAATTCAGGCGGGCGCGTCGTGTCCAGAAGATAGGCATACTCCAACATCATCGTGCCGCGAATCATGAGTGGCAGGGACGCCGGCATCACCTTGACCAAACGCCGCATCCATTGCAGCCCTTCCTGGCGACGACTCTGAAGCCATATACCACCGAGGTGGAAGGCGATGTGTGCACCCAATTCCACATCACCCGATTCGGACAGGCTCCATGCAAGAGCTGCATGAATATTGGCTCGTTCTGTTTCCAGCACAGACACCCAGCGTTGCTGGTCCAAAGATTGGATCGTTGTATGCGTCTTTGTGACCAACGCCAGACAAGCCATTACATGCCGGCGTTGTATCGCATCCAGTTCACCATGTTCGATCAATTTTTCGTGAGCGTACTGGCGAGTGGTTTCGTGCAAGCTGTAACGCACTCCCAGCGGTGTCTCATCTTTGTTGACCAGCGACTTCTTGACCAATTGCGCCAAGTCATTCAGCGCATCAGCGCTTCCACTCATGACTTCGGTCATCTCCAGCGTCCAGCCGCCGACGAAGGCGGACAACTGGTGCAACAGGGCGCGCTCCTGCTCCGGCAGCAGGTCATAGCTCCAATCGATCATCGCGCGCAGCGTGCGATGGCGTGGCAACGCTGTGCGACTACCGTCACTGAGCAGGTGAAAACGGTCGTTCAGCCGCATCGCGATTTGCTCGATCGAGAACATCTGCAAGCGCGCAGCCGCCAACTCTATGCTCAGTGGGACGCCATCAAGTTGCTCACAAATCTGCCTGATGGCGACCCCATCGTGTTCGCCAACAGCAAAGCCCGGTCGCACTGCACGAGCACGCTCAGCAAACAAGCGCATGGCGGATTCAAGGATCAATGGCTGCACACGCCAGATCGCCTCGCCGGCGATGTTCAGCGGCTCACGACTGGTGGCAAGCACGCGCACGTGCGGACAGGTTCGCAGCAGTGCTTCGACAAACTCAGCACAGGCCTGGATCAGATGTTCGCAGTTGTCAAGGATGAGCAGGCTGCTCTTATCGCACAGATATTCGATCAGGACATCATGGGCAGAACGTCCAGAAGGGCGCAGGCCCAGAATGGCAGCAATCGCGCCGGCGATCAACGCTGGGTCGTTGATCGGTGCAAGTTGTATGAGCCACACGCCATCGACAAAGCCATGCACCATGACATCACGTTGCAGAGCATCATTCACCACCTGCAATGCGAGTCGGCTCTTGCCCACACCGCCTGGGCCAGCCAGCATGAGCAGCCGCGTCGTTTGCAATTGCGCCACAAGTTCAGCGATCTCATGATCACGCCCAATGTAGGAGGTGAGCAACACAGGCAGGTTGTGCGCCGGCGCGACAGGAGGTGGACGATGCCCGGCAATGTGCGCTGCGTGCGCCGGTATAAATGCCTGAATCAACGCGGCTTCCGCCGGCAGACCGTCATACAGTGGCGGCATATTGGCAGAGGTTAGCAATGCATTGGCCTCTTCCAATGAATGCAGCACGCCTTCTCCTTGCAGCGCACTGATGATGCGCACGACACGCTCACGCCCAGAGGGGCCGGTCAAGTCGCGCATGCCTTGCGCCATCCGCGTGACCACCGCCGGGTCGTAACCCACGATCTGTGCCAGTTTGGCCTGGCTCAAACCATTTTTGCGGTTGCGATATTGCATGAGCAACTCGCCGAACGCGTGACTCATGACCCCCTCCCAAGCATGTTGTCAACGGGCATTGACGGATGTGTCAATGCCATTGCAGGCGATTTCTCGTAGCCTCATGCAGTGTAGCACCTGAGCTGCTTTACCAAAATCAGCCGTGCATCCATTTTTTCACTCAGGAGGAAGTCATGTTCACGACCCAGAAGCCTGTCAGGCGCAAGTCACACTTGCTCATCGTCGGCGCGCTCTCGCTCGGCCTGTTCGTCGGCGCACAGCAGCCCGCAGCGGCGGCCGGCGGCGAGACGGTTACCACTATTAGCATGCGCATCACAAATGGCAACATTCCCTGGGCATTTCCGCCACCAGATGGGTTAACCAGCATCTGCCCTGATATTCCTGCCGGCCTCAAGATCAACCCCGACGAAAACGCGACCCAGCGTGACCAGAACGCCGTGATTACCACACGGGCCGATGGCACGAAACGCATCGTTATCATCGACAACACCACCGTTACCGCTCAGGACAACAAGGGCGGCAAATATAAAGTTGTGTATTACAACAAGGCGACGCTGGACTTCGATGGCAAGAAGGTCACGTCCAGAATGGATGACACCGTTCGCATCAAAGGCGGCAAGGTAGACGTAGATGCCGCCTTCGATTGGGAATGGGTCTATCCAGCTACCGCCATCACCGTATCACTGGGCGCCGACGGCATCATAGTCGATCCCTGGCCCCTCGGCATGACGCCGTGGCCGGCTTCATCTGCCGACAAATTGAAGGAAGACCCCAACATCGTGCCAGGTTCGTGGGTGAAACACAGCACAGTTGGCGCGCCGTGGGCCTGCGATCCGCTTTAACGGATCGTCGATACCCCACGGAATTGCCATGCTTGCAGGGACGGCAACGCCTTTCGACAAGCTCAGGGCCGCCCCTGCAACCGATGTCACGCTTATCATGCACGTCAAAACCCTTCACATAGTTGTTCTGTGCGCGACGATCAGCATTTTGCCCGCGATTGCAGCCACCGCGAGCGCGATGGGTGACCAGTTGCAAGGACGAAAGCTGGATCAGGCATTGGCAACCGCGCTGCGCAAGGCTGGCTTCACCGGGCGCATCGAATCGACGCTGGAAGCGCGACTCGGACGCCGGCTGAACCCGAAACTGGCCAAGATTGGGCAGTTGCTGTGGTTTGACACGATCACCGGCTTGAATGACGACAACACCTGCGCCGGCTGCCATTCGCCTACGCATGGCTTTGGCGACACACAGTCCATCGCCATCGGTATTCAGAACAACGGCGTCGTCGGGATGCACCGCACCGGCCCGCGCAACATGCGCCGCTCGCCGATGATCATCAACACTGCGTTTTACCCGAGGTTGATGTGGAACTCACGGTTTGTCGCGCTGTCGGGTGACCCATTCAACAACAGCGCTGGCTTCTCTTTCCCAGCGCCCGAGGGGAGGATATTGTCTGCGCAATCGCATCTGCTTGCCGCGCAGGCATTCATCCCACCGACCGAACGCACCGAAGTAACCGGCTTCGACTTCGAAGGCGACAACGACGCTATCCGCGCCGAGTTGACGCAGCGCCTGAATCAAACACCGGCCTATCGCATATTGTTCAGCAGCGTCTTCCGCGAAGTCAGAGAGGGCGCGCCCATTACGTTTGACATGTTTGCCCTGGCGATCAGCGAGTTCGAGTTCACGCTCACTTTTGCCAATGCACCCATCGATCAGTTTGCACGCGGACAGCACAATGCATTGACGGAAGATGAGAAGCGCGGCGCGCTGTTGTTCTTTGGCAAGGCAGGTTGCACGGCTTGCCACGCCGTCGATGACGCATCGAACGAGATGTTCAGCGACTTCAAGGACCATGTCATCGGCGTGCCGCAGATATCGCCGCGCGAGACAAACAACACCTTCGACGGCGCCGGCGCGAATGAGGACTATGGCAAGGCGCAGATCACGAGTGCCACAGCAGATCGCTACAAGTTCCGCACTTCGCCGCTGCGCAATGTCGCGGTGCAATCCACATTCATGCACAACGGCTCATTCACCTCGCTGGAGGATGCTGTGCGCCATCATCTGAATCCACATGCATCAGCGCGCGCCTATTCGCCGGCCGGCCAGCATCTCGCTGCCGACCTTGTCGGACCGATGGGGCCGATTGAGCCGGTGCTGGCGCGCCTTGACCCGCTACTAGCAAAGCCAATCCCCCTCAGCGAGACAGAATTTCGCCAGTTGATCGCGTTCGTGCGCAACGGCTTGCTCGACCCGCGCGCGAGGCCAGAACACCTGCGCAAACTGCTTCCGCCGGCAGTACCGAGTGGTCGGACAATGTTGACCTTTGAGTTTCCCTGACATCTCTTCCCAACACCAGTGCCCTGAATTGCATGACGCGCCGGCGCGTGCTAACCTCACGCCGAATCGCAAATCCGTCAGGTTTGCTGAAGTTCGAGGAGACAAAATGCAGAAGATAGGGCAAGGTTACGTGGTGTATGGCGAGGACGTAGAGGCGTTGCAGTTCGACTGGGGCACGTTGAAGATGCACAACGAGCCGGCGGTCACCGGCTCACAGCGCTTTAGCAGCGGCGTGGTGGTGGTGAAGCCAGGCATGGGCCATTCGCGTCACAACCATCCAGGCAGCGACGAGATCATCTACGTCCTCAGCGGCGAGATCGAGCAGATGATCGATGACGAGGCGCCAGTGCGGCTGCACGCCGGCGCGAGCATCTTCATTCCGTCAGATGTGTATCACGCAACATTGAATGTGGGTTGGAAGCCGGCGGAGTTGTTCATCATTTACTCGCCGCCCGGGCCGGAGCGCGGCTTCCGCGATTTGCCTGGCTGCGTGGTGACACCGCCAGAGAATGCGTAGGCGACGGTCGCCTCTACAACAGTTGTAAATTCACCAGCCGATTTGCGTCGTCAAATTCGGCGACGAGTTGCTCTGGCTCGCCTTCTCCGTAAATGGAGCGCGGGACTGCGCCGGCGGCGCGCACGCGATTGCCCTCTTCAGTCACGTGCAGGTGATAGAACTGCAGGTAGTGCATGAATGCCGTGCGCTGATCAGTGACGAAGTGCTTCGCAAGGAACATGGGGAAAGCGCGCACCACGCGCCGCACAGGGTGCATCACGCTGCGCTTGTATTTCGGATCTTTGATGAGCAGATACAGCGCGCCCCTCGGATACGGCGCGCGAAAGAAGCAACTGGCATGCAGCACGCCCACCGCTACGAGACAGATGCGTTGGGGGTTGATCTCGGGTGTGATGCCCAACTCGGCCTGTGAAAATTCGAGGATGCCCTGTGCGTCACCCAACTGCCTGAGTTGCAGGGCCGACGCGGTGAGCGTGGGCGGCACACTGTGATTGGCCCAACTCCACAGCCACGTGTTGCTGTCTTCAGATTCGCTGCCCAGCACTTCGACCGATAGTTGCAGCGGGGCCTCGTGTGGCCGGCGAAATGCCAGCACGCCGGTGTTCAGATCGAAGCCCCATCCGGTTTTGCCGTGCATTGCGCGCAGGTAAATCTGCTTGTCATACGACGCCGCGCCGTACTTGGTGAAAAGGTCCGCAAAGTTCATGACTCAAGGTTGAAATCGAAATGTGCATCTCGCATCTACACTTTACTCCATGAAAATTGCCGCCTTCCCCAAGTGCTACATCGACGACATCGCCGTGAAGAAGACGATGACGCTGTTCGACTGGATCGATCTGGCCAGGTCGCTGCCGGCGGAAGGGCTGGAGCTGTACGAAGGCTTCCTTGCCAGCCACGATGATGCATATCTCAACCAGGTGAGCGATGCCATCCACAACGCCGGCTACGAGATGCCGATGATGTGCTGCTCACCCGACTTCACCAATCCCGATGCCGACGCCCGCAAGCGCGCCGTCGACAAAGAGATTGCAATGATGCAGATCACGCGCCGGCTGGGCGGCGCCGGCAGCACCTGTCGCGTGCTGAGCGGTCCGCGCTATCCCGAAGTGCCGCTCGATCAGGGTGTGGAATGGGTGATCGATGCCATCACGCAGTTGATCCCCATCGCCAAAGAGATCGACATCGTGCTGGGGATGGAGAACCACTACAAGGATGGCGCATGGCTCCACCCGGAATTTGCGCAAAAGCGCGAGGTTTTCCTGCGCATCGTGAATGCCATTCCCGAGCGCAAACATTTCGGCGTGCAATACGACCCGTCGAACGCCATTGTCGCCGGCGACGACCCGATTCAACTACTGCGCGATGTGAAGGAGCGCGTGGTGAGCATGCATGCCAGCGATCGCTACCTGGCCGAAGGCGCAACGCTCGAAGACCTCAAACAGGCCGACGGCACACTCGGTTACTCGCCCAACTTGCGGCACGGCGTCACCGGCAAGGGGTTGAACGACTACGACGAGATCTTCCGCATTCTCAAAAGCGTGAACTACGATCGCTGGATCAGCATCGAAGATGGCATGAACGGGATGGACGAGATGCGCGAGTCGCTCGAATTTCTCCATCGCAAACGCGCTGAATACAACCTTTAATGCAGAGAGAACATGAAACCAATCATCCAAATTTCCCTGGACGTGCCGACGATTGACGAGGCATTGAAGATGGCCGAGAGCGCCGTGAACGCCGGCGTCGACTGGCTGGAGGCCGGCACTCCGCTCATCCTTGGCGAAGGCGTGCATGGCGTGCGCGCGTTGCACGAAAAATATCCACATGTGCCGGTTGTTGCCGATATCAAGTGCATGGATGGCGGCGGGCTGGAGGCCGAGATGATGTTCAAGGCCGGCGCGTCGTGGGTGGTGGTGATGGGGCAGGCGCACGATGCCACCATCATCCGCGCCATCGACGCAGCCAGGCGCCATCACGGCAAAATCATGGTCGACGTGATGCTGTGTCCCGACAAGCCGGCGCGCGCAAAACAGGCGCAGGACATGGGCGCGGACGTGATCGTGGTGCATACTGGCTTCGACGAGCGCGGCATGGTGAAGGGACTGTCACCTTTGAATGACCTGACCGATGTTCTGAAAGCCGTGAGCATCCCGGTGCAGGCTGTCGGCGGGTTGAGTGTGGAGCAGGCGCTGGAAACCTTGAAGATGGGCGCGCAGATCGTCGTGTTTGGCGCGCCATTGGTGGTGCAAAGCGATGCCTTCAAGGCCGCCGCCGGCGACTTTGAAGGCTTGCTCGCCGAGATCGTGGGCAAAGTAAAGGGATGAATTTTTGGGCAGTTGGTTTGCCTGGTAAAAGCTTCCTGCGCGCAGCCTATTCTGTGCATGAGCCTATAATCTTTTTTGCTATGCAATTGCTTGAACAAATCCAGCACCTGCGTTTCCCCGCTCCATTGCCCGAGAAGCTGCTCGAGGTGCATCAGACCTTCGACGCGCCGCGCGTGGATGACATCCCGCTGGCTGTGCGCCATGCACTGGAAGATGGCGGATTGCTGGCAAAGATCAACGCCGGCGACAGCGTAGCCGTCGGCGTCGGCTCACGCGGCATCGCCAACATCGCGCAGATCGCGCGGGCGACAGTAGACCGGCTGAAGGAACACGGCGCGAAACCCTTCGTGGTGGCAAGCATGGGCAGTCATGGTGGCGGCACGCCGGAGGGCCAGCGCGAGGTGCTGGCCAGCATGGGTGTGACCGAGGAATACATTGGATGCGAATTTCGCATCACGATGGAGGTGAAGGAGATCGGGCACATTCCCAACGGGCCGGCGCTGCACCAGGACATCCACAGCGCCGCCGCCGATCACACCATCCTCTGCAGCCGCATCAAGCCGCACACCGATTTTCACGGCAAGTTGGAGAGCGGGCCGGCGAAGATGGAGGTGATCGGCCTGGGCAAGCGGCACGGCGCCGAGATGATGCACGCCTACGGCACGAGCGGCTTCCAGCGCTTCCTGGCGCCGGCGGCGCGCGTGTATGAGGCCAACACCAATGTGCGCGGCGCAATTGGCATCATCGAGAACGCCTGCGAAGACACCGCAAAACTTGTCGGCCTGACCGCCGACAAGATCGGCACTGAGGTCGAAGAGAAGCTGCTGCTCGAGGCAAAGGCCAACATGATGAGCCTGCCGTTCAAGAGCATGGACATCCTGGTGCTGCGCGAACTGGGCAAAAACATCAGCGGCACCGGCATGGATACCAACGTGATTGGCCGGTTGGTCGTCAACCGTCAGCCTGAGCCGGAAGGCCTCGACATCGGGGCAATCGTGCTGCTCGACTTGACTGAAGCCACGCACGGCAATGCCTCAGGCATCGGCCTGGCAAACGTGACCACAGCGCGCGTGGTGAAGAAGGTTGACTTCGTCGCCACCTACACCAATGCCGTGACCGCGACGACGTTTGGTCTGAAGCGCAGCGGCATCCCCATCACCATGGCTGATGACCGCCGCGCGATGGAGGTGGCGGTGCGCGCGTGTGGCGCGGAGCCAGGCAGCGACATCACGTTTGTGTTCACGCGCAACACACTGACCGTCGAACATCTGTGGGTCAGCCCATCGTTGCGAGCGCAGGTGGAGGCGCACCCGCGCCTGAAGATCGTCGGCGAATCGCCGCTGACCTTCGATGAGAACGGCAACATGACCTCACCGTGGCAAATGGAGCCGTGACAACCCAATTCACCAGACACGCGACCGCCGGCGATTTCCTCATCGCCACACGAGCCGCGCTGGAGAAGAACGAACCGGCAAACAACCTCATGCTGGGGCTGGCGTCACGCATGATGGAATTTCCCGAGCGCATTCGCGCGCAGCCGTATCTCGCCACTGTGCGCGCCGGAAAGCAGTTGGTTGCAGCCGCACTGATGACACCGCCCTTTGGCGTGAACGTTTTCGCGCAGGCGACGCCGCAGAGCGCCCTCAGGCCCATCGCCGAAGATCTGCACGCCGGCGCGTGGCGCATTCCGTTTGTGAATGGCATGTCGCACGCTTCAGATATCTTTGCGGAGAAATGGCAATCGCTGACCGGCGTCAACCTTACATACACGATCCGTGAGCGCGTGTATCAACTCGATGCGGTCGTCGTCCCGCGCTGGCCGGCAGGCACATTTCGCATCGCGCGCGCCGGCGATGTCGATCTGATCGCAGCATGGGTGCAAGCCTTTCACGAGGAGGCGCTGCCGCACAACCCGCAGATCAACATGCGCGACTGGGCGCTCACCGCAGTTGCCGACGGCGATGTGTATCTCTGGGAAGCAGAGGGCGAACCAGTGTCAATGGCGCGCAAGAGTCGCGCCACCGCGCATGGGCAGTGCATCGGGCCGGTCTACACACCGCCGGCGCAGCGCGGGCGCGGCTACGCCAGCGCCGTCACCGCGCAGCTGTCGCAATTGATCCTGAGCAGCGGCAAGCGCTTCGCCATGTTGTTCACCGATCTGTCGAATCCGATCTCGAACCGCATTTATCAGAAGATCGGCTATGTGCCGGTGTGCGATTTCAATCAGCACATTTTTGAGTAATCGCCCTCACCCTCGCCCTTTCCCAAGGGGAGAGGATGTACGCGCCGCGTGCAGCACCGCGATTACCGTCATCGCGTCGCGGATCTCACTGTCCAACACCATCTGCAACACGTCCTTGAACGGCAGCACGCCGACCTCGAGGAACTCGGTGTCATCCTGCTCAATCACTTCATCGATGCGCTGCAAATCGTGCGCGATGAACAGGTGCGCAATCTCGTAGCACACGCTCTTCGAGGTGTAATGCGTGTTGATGTGCCGGAGCGAGCCGGCGCGGTGGCCGATCTCTTCCATCAGCTCGCGCTGCGCAGCATCCGCCGGCGCTTCGCCCTTCTTGCAGCCGCCAGTCACCATCTCCCAGCGCTGCGCCTCGCCGAACACATAGCGATATTGCCGCACCAGCATGACATGCTCATCGTCGACGAAGGGCAGGACGCCGGCGCACTCACCCATCTCGCACACGCCATACAGCGTGGTCTGGCCGTTCGGCAATTCGGCGATGTCCTCGCGCACGCGAATCCAGGGGTTCTTGTATATCTCGCGGGTGGTCAGGGTCTTCCAGGGCTTGATCGACATGACGACCATCAAGTCTATCAAGGCGATCAGGTCAAGTGACTGAACGACCTGCTGATTTGACGACCAGCGTGATTCACTAAAATCAGCGCATGTCATTCACCACACGACCTGTTGTGCGCGGGCGCAACTATGCCGTAACGAGCGGACATTATCTTGCCACCGCCGCCGGCTTCCGCATGTTGGAGATGGGCGGCAACGCCATCGATGCAGCCGCTGCGATGTGCTTCGCCATCAACCTGCTGGAACCGCACAGATGCGGCATCGGCGGCGAGGTGCCGGCGCTGGTCTACGTTGCCGGCGAAAAGAAAGTCCACGCGCTTAGCGGGCAGGGCTGGTCACCGGCAGCGCTCAGCATCGACTGGTGCCGCGAACATCAGATCGACTTGATCCCTGGCGACGGCTACCTGCCGGCGTGCGTGCCGGCGGTCGTCGGCACATGGGCGATGGCTGTGGCGCGCTGGGGCAAGCTGTCGTTCTCACAAATCCTCGCGCCTGCGATGGAGCTCGCGATGGAGGGCTACCCGCTCTATCCCGGCTTGCAACACAGCCTGAACAGCAATCTCAAGAAATTCACTGATCTGTATCCGACGACGGGTGAAGTGTATTTGCCGGGCGGCCACATACCGCAAAGCGGCGAGCTTGTTCGCAACCCCGACTATGCGCGCATGTTGCAGATGATGTGTGATGCGGAAAATGCGGCAAAAGGCAAGGGTCGCATCGCCGGCATCGAAGCCGCCAACAATGTTTTTTATCGCGGTGAGATCGCGCAACGCATCATCGCTTTCATTCAGTCGAATCCGGTGATGGACGCCAGCGGCAAAGCGCATGCCGGCCTGCTTGCAATCGATGACATGGCCGAGTGGCGCGCCGAGGCGGTTGCACCGACAACCACCACCTATCGCGGGCTGGATGTGTTCAAGAGCGGGCCGTGGACGCAGGGGCCGGTGTTCTTGCAGCAGCTAAATCTGCTGGAACAGTTCGATCTCGCCGGCATGGGGCATAACTCGCCGGCGTATCTGCACACCCTGATCGAAGCAGCCAAGCTGGCCTTCGCCGACCGCGAGGCTTATTATGGCGACCCGAACTTCGATGATGTGCCGCTGGATGTGCTGCTTTCGAAGACATATGCAGCGCACCGGCGCGAGGAGATAGACGAGGTTGCCTCAGATGAAATGCGGCCAGGCGCGGTGATGGGCATTGCGCCAGCGTGGGCTGCCACTTTCGATGTGGCAGCGGACAATCGCATCGCCATGCACGGGTCAGACCGATCGAATGGCGCTGATCCAGCGCGTCCATACCGCATCAAGCACGGCCACCTCGGCGACACGACACACCTCGACGCCATCGATAGAGAGGGCAACATGGCTTCTGTCACACCAAGTGGCGGCTGGTGGGGCACCTCGCCAGTCATCAAGGGACTGGGCTTCCCGCTCGGCACGCGCGGGCAGATGTTCTATCTCAACCCCGCGCGAGCCAACGCGCTCACGCCGCGCAAGCGACCGCGCGCCACGCTCACGCCGACGCTGGTGCTGAAAAACGACGAGCCGCACATGGTATTCGGCACGCCCGGCGGCGACGCGCAGGATCAGTGGACGCTGCAATTCTTCCTCAATGTTGTGGATTTCGGCATGAGCGTGCAGGAAGCCATTGATGCGCCAACAGTGCATAGCACACATTTCCCATCATCGTTCTACCCACGCGATGCCTATCCCAAAGTCGTCGAGGCCGAAAACCGCATTGCGCCGGCAACGCTGGATGCACTGCGAGCGCGCGGCCACATCGTGAACGTTGCCGACGGCTGGAGCAACGGCAAGGTGATGGGCATTCGCATCAACAGCGCAAAAACGCTGGAGGCCGGCGTCTCCCCGCGCGGCGAGATCGGGTATGCGATGGCATGGTAAACGCCATTGACGAGTGCGAGTCATTCCAATATCGTTGGCACTGACTGGCCGCTGGCGCTGAAAGCAATGAGGTGAAGCTGCGCGGTTTTAAGCCCATGAAGCGCACAAAAGCACTCGACATCCTGGAGAAGGCCAAGATCCCGCATGAGGTGCGTGAGTTCAAGACCACTGAGTTCACCGTGGAGGAGACCGCCGAAGCGCTGCGTCTGCCGCTCAACACACTGTTCAAGACGCTGGTGGCAGAGGGTGAGCGCAAGGGGCTGGTGATGGCGCTGGTGCCAGGCGACGCGCACTTGAGCCTGAGCAAACTGGCGAAGGCGATGGGCGACAAGCGCGTCGAGATGATCGATGTCGAGGATTTGTTTCGCATCACAGGTTATCTGAAGGGCGGTTGCTCGCCACTCGGCGCGAAGCGCAACTTTCCAGTGTTCATGGATGAGGATGCGTTGCTGCATGATCGCATCAGCGTGAGCGCCGGCCTGCGCGGCGTGCAGATGCTGCTGGCGCCGGCGGACTTGCAGCGCATCACAAATGCGATCATCATTGACCTGAAGGATGAAACCCGATGACCACCCGCATTTTTCTCATTCGACATGGCGCAACAACCCTGACCGAGGAGAGCCGCTTCGCCGGCGCCTCATCGGATGTGCCGCTGTCTGAGGAAGGCCGGCAGCAGGCGCAACAACTTGCAGCGCGGTTGGCTGGCATGCATTTTGCCGGCATCTATGCCTCACCGCTGGGTCGCGCGATGGATACTGCGCGCATCCTCGCCGCGCCGCACGGCCTGCCCATCATCCAAGTCAGCGCGCTGCGCGAGATCGATCATGGCCATTGGGATGCGAAGACACGCGACGATGTAGAGACACAATTTCCCGAAGAGTATGCGGCGTGGGAGGAAGATCCTTTCTCATTCGCGCCGGCCGGCGGCGAGACTGGCCTTGCTGTCACAGCGCGCGCGCTGCCGGCGCTGCTCGACATCGTGCGCACACATGACAATCACAGCGTGCTGGTCGTCTCGCACAAAGCTACCATTCGCCTCATCATCAGCTCGCTGCTCGGCTTCGATCCACGCATGTATCGCGATCATCTCGACCTCAGTCCGGCCTCACTCACCATCGTCGATTTTAAGAATGTGTTTCAAGCGCGACTGACGGTTTACAATGACACTGCGCATTATTCCGCGCTTGGGATGGCAATTCCCGAGGTGCCATCTGGCAAGCTCTCGAAAGCGTGGGGAGAGCCGGGCGGGGACGCGCAGAGCTAGCGCATCGGCACAGTTTTTCATGCGGTTGCGCAGCAACGCCAAACTCTTGCGCGCCAGAATAGAGGATTTCCACGATGCGATTCGGCATCAACACCTTCCTGTTCACCTTTCCTTTTACAAATGACAGCGTGAAACTATTTCCACAGTTCAAGCGCTGGGGTTTCGACACAGTGGAAATCGCCATCGACGACCCCGCCGGCTTTGACCCAAAATTCGTCCGCACCGCCCTGGATGACGCCGGCCTCGCGTGCGGCTCAGCCTGCGGCGCATTTGGCCCCGATCGCGACCTGCGCGGCACGCCAGAGCAGCAGCGAGCCAGCCTCGATTATCAGATGCGCATGATGGATCAGATGGCCGTGCTGGGCGCGACAGTGCTGGCCGGCCCAGGATATTCCTCGGTGGGTCGTGCCGAAGCTACTGCCCCGAAGGATTACAGGCAGCAATGGAAGACGGTGGTGAAACACCTCCAGACGATGGGAAAATATGCTGAGCAGCGCGGGCTGACAATGGCGCTTGAGCCGCTCAATCGCTTCGAAACAGACTTCGTCAACACGGTCGACCAGGCGCTGGCGCTGGTGGAAGATGTGGGCAGTCCGGCAGTCGGCATCCACCTCGACACATTCCACATGAACATCGAGGAGAAGTTTCTGGGCAAGGCCATCCGCAAAGCCGGCAGGCGCCTCAAGCACTTTCACGCCTGCGGCAGCGACCGCGGCACGCCCGGCGGCGACCACACCGATTGGGCGGGCATCTCTGCTGCGCTGAAGGCCGTGCGCTACAGTGGCGATGTGGTGATTGAATCGTTCACGCAGGACGTGGTGATCATCGCGCGCGCAGCTGCCATCTGGCGGCAGATCGAGCCAAGCCAAACTGACATCGCTGCAAAGGGCGTGAAATTTCTGAGGAAAATGCTGAGGTGAAAAATAACCACGGATGACATGGATTGCAGCATGAATCCATATCATCCGTGGAGTCTGCACTTGCAGCGCTACGCGAGCGCGGCGTTGATCTCGTCAAGCGCCTGTTGCTCTTCCTTGCTCACGGTCTTGCCGCCGAAGCCGAGGAAACCGCCTTCCTTCGAGGCATTGGCAACCGAAGTCGCGAGACTCTTGAGCGAAGTCGCGAAGCCGTCATACTCCGCCGGCGTCTTCGCCTTCACCGCAGCCGCAGCCGCCTTGATCGTATCCAGCATCGTTGGGCGCGCCGACTTCTCGTCAATGTTCACTTCACCCTCGGTCGCAGCCAGCGCATTGCCAAAGGCGACATTCACCAGCGAGGTTGCCGATGCGTCCTTCAACGAAGCCTTCATGATCTCGCCGGCGGCGCTGAGTTCCTTCAACGTGCCAACCGGGCCGGAAGGCGAGGCAGTCACCACATAGAACGCAGTGGCAGTTGGCGCAAGGCGCAGTTTCAACCACTCTTCATCGCTGAACGACGCCTTCAAGGCATTGGCAGCGCCGGCGGCGCTCTGCACCTCCTTCAAGGTGGCCAGCACTTCGGGTTTGGCCGTCGCGGTCAAATTGGCTTGCTCAGTCTGCAAGAAGCCGGCGATGCCCTGTGAGTCGAATTTCTGCTCCTTTGCAGATTTGGCCAGCGCGCCGAGGATAGCCGGCACTGCTGCTGCCAGCAACGGCGTCACATCAAAGCCGAGTTTGGCGCTGAGCGTCTTGCCAATGGCGCTGGCCGCCTGGCCGAACAGACCATTGAGCAGGCTGCCCTGGGCGAGTCCCGCCATCGACCCGCCGCCAAGCAAGCCGAGCAAGTCGCCAAGGCCGCCCTGCGTCGCGCCTTCCTGCGGCAGCATCTTCATGATCTCATCCATGCCAGCGGTTGTCTTGCTCTTCTCGGCCAGCGAGCCAAGCACCACTGGACCGACCGTCCCCAGCCCGTCTTGCACCTTGCTCTCATCCACGCCGATGGCTTTGCCGATCTTGCCAACCATGTCCGGTGTAATTTGTGTTCCAATCGATTCAAGCAGTGTTGCCATGTCTCTCCTCCGTAGAAATTTCTAGTTATGGGTTATAAACTATGCCTTTGCTACGCTGCGCAGGCGGAACGACATGATGATCATCGCGATGCCGCCGATGACGGCGAGCGCTGCAGCCACGACCACCAGTGACACCGCAGCGCCAAGCGGCGCGCTCAAAATCCAGATGCCGAGGATGATCGAGATCACACCCCACAGGATGATCCAGGCCTCGCCCTGAATCTCGTTGCGCACGCGGATGGCCCAGATGATGTTGAAGATGCCGCTGATGATGGCCATGACGCCGATGATGATGGCGACGGTGGCCGGCAACAACACGACGCTGGCGACCGGATTGCCGAGCAGAAACAAGCCGGCGACGATGCCGATGACGCCTGCAATCAACTCCCAGAGCCAACCCTTGTCGCTCTTGCGCCGCGCAAATGCGCCAATGATGTCAAATATACCGCCAACCACCCAGAACACGCCGAGAAAAATCACGATCGTGAACAGCGTGGAGAGCGGATTGGTGAAGAGGAGGATGCCAAGAATCAAGGCTGCGATGCCTTGAATCAGCATGATCCACCATGTTTTGCGAACGATCGTTTTTGTTGTGTCTGCTGCCAAACTTAGCTCATTCATGAAACTCCTTATTTTCCTTTTGCATGTTGCATGATTCCAGTGCGGATGCTGATATTGTAACAATCTGGCAGCGTTTTGGCGCAATGAGATTTCCCCTGCGCGGCAACGATGAGAGAATACGCGCATGTTGCCTGTGATGACGATTGAATGGATCGGCGGTCTGGATGGCGCAGCGCGGCTGATCGACCAAACGCGCCTGCCAAACGAGGTCGTGTTTCTGGACGCGCGCGATGTGGAGACGATGTGGGAGGCGATCAAACTGCTGCGCGTGCGCGGCGCGCCGGCGATTGGCGTGGCCGCCGCGCTGGGCATGGTGCTGGCCGTGCGCGATAGCACACCGACTTGCCGCGACGAATTTGTTGCCGAGGTCGATCGCGCGGCGGCGTACCTCAACTCATCACGCCCAACGGCGGTAAATCTGTCTTGGGCGACCAAGCGGATGCAAGGCGTGGTTGCTGCCCACCCCAACGCGGATGCCGAAGCGCTAAAGCGGTTGATGCTGCAAGAGGCGATGGGCATGGTGCAGGAGGACATCGCCGTATGCAAAGCCATCGGCGAGCATGGTTGCGACCTGATTCACGATGGCGACACATGGCTGACCCACTGCAACGCCGGCAGCCTTGCCACCGTGCAGTGGGGCACCGCCACCGCGCCGATCTACCTGGCGCATTCGCGCGGCAAGCGCGTGCACGTCTTTGCCGACGAGACGCGGCCGCTGCTGCAAGGCGCGCGCTTGACGGCGTGGGAATTGCAGCAAGCCGGCGTCCCCGTCACCGTCATCACCGACGGCATGGCTGCAACTGTGATGGCGCAGGGCAAGATCAACGGCGTCATCGTCGGCACCGACCGCGTGGCGGCGAATGGCGACTTTGCCAACAAGATCGGCACGCTCGGCGTGGCAATTCTGGCTCAGGAATTCGGCATACCGTTCTACGTTGCCGCGCCGACATCATCGATCGACATGCAGCTGGCGTCGGGCGACTTGATTCCCATCGAAGAGCGCAAGCCGGAAGAAGTGACTGAGGGTTTTGGCCGGCGCACCGTGCCGCAGGGTGTGGCGGTCTACAACCCGGCCTTTGATGTGACACCGCACCGCTACGTCACCGGCTTCATCACCGAGAGGGGTGTGATTCGTCCGCCCTTCGACGCCGGCCTGAAACGCCTGTTCGCCTGACGATTTTTCACGGGCGCAGAGAGGAAGAAGATTGCCTGGCGCGATCTTCCCTCTCTGCCGCGATGAACCCCGCGATCGCGTCAAACATCTGCGCGCGATCGGGTTCATGCGGCAGCACATGGTCGCTGCGCTCCAGCCACACCACGCGCTTGCGCGCCGAGCCGAGGCCGGCGGCGATTACTTCTGCGCTATCGGGCGCAATCACCCGATCGCGCCTGCCTTGAAAGAGCAGCGCCGGGGCTTTCACCTGCGGCAATTCACGCATGACCAGCGCGTTCAACTTCAACAACTCATGAATCGCTTTGAGGGGAAGCTTCACACTGCTTGCTATCTCCCTGCACACACGCGGATCATCGAAATTGATGACTGCGTCGCTGCCAAAGCGTTGTTGCAGGCCGGCGCGAAAAACGGGGTCGCTGAAATCTGCACCTCTCAACGGGTAGTAATACGGCATGAAGTGCCGCGCAAACCTCACCAGCTTTGTGCGCGCGTCGTTGATGGCAGCCGGCGCGGCCATCATCACGATGCCACGAAGAGATGCATCAGCCTGCGTGGCGGCCAGGTGCAAGGTGAGCAGGCCGCCCATCGACAGGCCGGCGACAAACACGCGCCTGTAATCGCGGCGCATCGCATCCAACGCGCGCAGTGCTGCATCCGCCCAATCCTGCCAGCGCGCGCCCTTCAACGCATGCGGCAGTCCGCCATGCCCGGGCAACAGCGGCGCCGCGGCAGCGTAGCCCTGTCGCGACAGGAATTCGCCGAGCGGGCGCAACTCCGCCGGCGAGCCGGTGAAGCCGTGCAAGAGCAGCACGCCGGCGTCATTGATCGCATCGCCTTCAAAGAAGAACGGCTGCATCACGCGTTTTTGCTGTTCTGTCAGTTCGACGGCCATTTTGCAGAGAGCATGCTGAGCGAAGTGCGGTTTGGGAATGTGGCGTTTCGCTCAGGATGCTTTGATCCTTTGGCAAGACTATAGCCATGCAACGTGAGCGCATGCTGACAGGCGCAGAAGCGGCGATAAAATCGTCTGGCCGCATCTGGGGTGCGGTTGAGCGCATGCTGCGCATATCATTTACCGCTTACCCATTACCCATCACGCACACCCTTTCACCTTGTCATCTGCCATGCGCCTGAACCGCCGCGCCGTTCTCGCGGCCCTGCCCGTCGCGTTGATCGTCTTGATCAGCGCGGGGCTGCGCCTATGGCAGATCGGCGCGCTGCCGCCTGGGCTGTATCGCGACGAGGCATATTACGGCCTGGATGCGCTGCGCGTGCTGCACGGACAATTTTCACTCTATTTTGCGGCAAACAACGGGCGTGAAGGACTGTTCATGTATCTGCTTGCGGCGGCGATAGCGCTGCTGGGGCGCACCCCTGAAGCGCTGCGCATCACCTCGGCGCTCGTCGGCTCGCTCACGGTTCTCGCGATCTACTTCGCCGGCCGCAACATGTTCTCGCATCGCATCGGCGTGCTGAGCGCAGCCATCCTCGCAATCAATTTCTGGCACCTCGCCATCAGCCGCGTCGCATTTCGCGCCATCACGCTGCCGCTGGCGCTGTGCGCGCTGATGGCACTGCTGTTCGCCGCGCTGCGCACGAATGAGATCAAGCCGCGCTTGATATACGCCACACTCGCCGGCGTTGCCTTTGGCCTGACGTTCTACACCTACACCTCAGCGCAGTTGACGCTGCCGCTATTTGCGCTCTACGCCATCAGCCTGTTCATCGGGCTGCGGCGCGAACTGTTCACGCGGCAAAGCGAGGCAGAGAAGCGCCGGCGGCGCCTGTCGATCATCGCCTTCGCCGGCGGCGCGCTCATCCCGCTTCTGCCGCTGCTGCTGTGGTTCACGCAGCATTACGCGCTGTATTTCAATCGCGCCGGCCAGGTGTCGATCCTCAACTCCAGCATCAACCATGGCGACTTCGCCGGCACGCTGTTGCACAACATCGTCAAATCATTCGGCATGTTCATCACGCAGGGCGATCGCATCTGGCGGCACAATCTGTCGCTGCGGCCGGCCTTCGATGGCTGGCTGATCCCCGCGTTTCTTCTCGGTCTGGGCGTGTGCGCGTGGCGCTGGGTGCGCAGTTGGGAATCGCGACTCGGCAGCGACATTCTCGGCGTGGAGACGAATGTCGCGCCGCAATTTCTGCTGCTGTGGTTGGGCGTGTTTTTGATCCCAACGATTCTGGCAGAGGACACCCCGCACTATTTGAGGGCGATTGGCGCGTTGCCGGCGGCGTGTATTCTCGCGGCCCTCGGGTTGGAGGCTGCGCTGGCGTGGCTGTCGCGGCGCGGCATCTTCAGCGGATTGACGATCTTCCTGCGCCGCGCGATCAGCCCGCCGGCGTTTGTGGCAGCAATACTGCTGGTGTTGAGCGGCATCAACACCGTCGGCGATTATTTCAACGATTACGTGCATCGCCCCATCGTCGCGTATTGGCTTGAGCAGCACAACGTCGCACTGGCAGACAGCGTGAATGAATTTCTCGATCCATCGCGCGCGCAGAACATCGTGCAGATCGACAAGCGATTGGCCAACGACAATCCAGCCCTGCAGTTTCTCGTGCCGGCGATGGAGAGCGCGCAGGACGCCGGCGACCACTACGCCATTCGCGTGGCGCTGCCACAGCCAGGCATGGAATTTGGCCGGCTGATCGTCGATCCCAACCACGACTGGTCGGCTATGCGCAACAGCCTTCCCTCGCCCACTGTATTGCGCGTGACCGAAGGCCCTCTGGCGCAGGCTGACAAGGAAGAGCAGCCACGCCGCGCGTTCATCACGGTCGATTACAGCGCTGGCCGGCCGTCGGCGCCGGCGCAGCACACCTTTGAGCGCGGCATCGACCTGGTGGACGGGCAGGTCTCACCCGCAACGGGCAACCTCTACACCGTGACCGTGACTTGGAGCGCGACGCAGCCGATCACCGAGGATGTGGCTGTGTTTGTGCATTGGGTGCGCAACGGCGAGGTGATTGCGCAACACGACGGCAGCCCTGCGCAGGGTTATCTGCCCTTCCCCACCTGGCCTGCCGGCGATTGGATCATCGACCAACACCTGCTTGCACCGCCGGGTGGATTGCAGGCCGGCGATGAAATTCGTGTCGGCATCTATCGCCGCGAAGGCAATCAACGCCTGCGCGTGCTGGATGCGCAGGGCAACCCCGCTGGCGATTACGTTATCATTTCGGCTTCGCAATAGCATGAAAACGACTTTTCTTCATCGCGCAGTCACGGCAGCGATTGCGCTGCTGGGATGCGCGGCGTTGCTCGCATCACCAGCCATCATCAGCGCACAGGCGCCGGCACTGCTCGCCGACGAAGGCTTTGAAGCCGGCTTCCAGAACGATCCCTACTGCAAGACTGGCGACTGCAAAGTGCCGGAGGGCTGGGGCGTATGGTTCATCCCGCGCACCGAGAATGACCCCACCGGCGTAAATTTTCAGCCGAAATACGACCAGACCACGGACGCCAAGCGCGTGCATTCCGGCAGCGGCGCGCAGCGCATCTGGACCGAGAACGCCACCCACACCGGCGGCATCTATCACGTGGTGAAGGATGTGCAGGTTGGCTCGCGCATTCGCTTCACCGCATGGGGGCAGGTGTGGAGCACCAACGACGACAGCCCGATCTCGGCGCGCCCCTCGCGCGACATCAAGCTCAAGATCGGCGTCGATCCGCTCGGCGGCAACAACGGCAGCCCATCACCGCTCAACGGGCAGGTGCAATGGTCGCCGGAGCAAGAGGCGAAGGATGCCTATGTGCAATTCAGCGTAGAGGTGGAGGTGCGCTCGCCAACGGTGATCATCTACACCTACGCAACCATGCGCGACAACGTGCGGCACAACGAGGTGTTCTGGGATGAGGCAAAGGTGGAATACATCGCGCCAGCACCCACCGAAACGCCGGCAGCCATCACTGCAACCACCACAACCACCGACGCCGTCGCAGTCGAGACGCCCATCACGCCGACGGCAGAAGCCGCTGCGCCGGCGCAAACTGCCGCCGTGACCTACACCGTGCAAGCGGGCGATACGCTCTATGGCATCGCGCTCGATCACGGCATCAGCCTCGAAGAGCTGCTTAGCAACAATCCAGGAGTGACGGCTGAACTGCTGCAATTGGGTCAGGTGTTGATTATCAAGCCCGGCACAACGGCGGAGGCAACTGCGACGCCAGATCCGGCCGCTGCGCCGGCTGCAACCACAGATCCAAATGCGCCGGCAGCCATCACACCCACTGAGACGGTCACTGCCACAGCTACTGTCGGCGAGGCGTGCGTGCAGGCCTTCTTTGATGACAACGGCAACGGCAAGCGCGACGACACCGAGGATCTCGTGCCGAACATTTTGTTTGTGCTTTCGGCCAACAACCAGCAACTGGCGAGCTACACCACCACCGGTGTGGATGAACCGTATTGCTTCCCCAACCTGAACAACGACAGCTACACCATCGCCGCAACCGCGCTGGATATCTATGCGCCAACCACGCCGCTGAATGACACCATCATCGTGGCCGGCGGCCGTTCGTATTTCAGCGTTGGTTTGCGACGCGTCATCGACGGCAGCGCAGATGTGAGCAAGCCAGCACAGCCCGCGCAGAGCAACGCACCAGCCATCAACTGGGGCGGCGTCATCCCGTTGCTGGGCGGCGCATTGCTATTGTTTGGCGCCATCGGTTTCGGCGCGTCCCTGTTCCTGCGCCGGCGCAGGCTCTAGCACGAGACAGTCATCCGACGATTAGCTGCGCATCAAAATCTGCGTCAGACAAAATCTCAAATCGCCATGTCGCAGCCATCAACGCGCACCATCGCATCGTTCATCGTCGTGATGGTGGTATGCGCGCTGGCGGCTGCGACCATCTGGATGGGCGCCGGCATCCTCAACACCCGCGCCGGCGGCGACAGCCCTTTCCTGCTGATTCGCACCTACGAATTGGCAGCCAACCTGCGCGCCGGCGTCTTCCCCGCGCGCTGGATGCCCGATGCGGCCTACGGTCTTGGCTACCCCTTTTTTAACTTTTACGCCGCGCTGCCGTACTATCTCGCCGCCATATCGAACGTGGCCGGCGTCGATCTCATCGTCGCCATCAAGCTGGCGCAGACGCTGGGCATGTTCGCTGCCGGCGCTGCAATGTGGTTGTTTGCGCGGCGCTGGCTGCCGGCATGGGGTGTCGCGTTGGCCGCCGGCGCGTATGTGCTTGCGCCGTTCCATCTGGTGAATGTGTTCGTGCGCGGCGATTCGCTCTCCGAGTTCTGGGCATTCGCCTGGTATCCGCTGATCCTGTGGGCAGTGACCAGGACGATCGACGGCGACCGCCGGATGACGCCTGCAGGCCTTGTGCTGGCGTTGTCGCTCGCCGGCCTGGTGCTGACGCACAATGTGTCGGCGGTGCTGTTCGCCCCGTTCATCGTGATCTTCGCGCTGGCGCTGCTGATTCGGCGCGCGCGCCAATCAGACGCAAATGCAAAGGGTGCGCTGCGCAGCGCAATTGCACTGGCATGGCCGGCGCTGCTGGCGCTCGCGCTCAGCGCGTGGGTCTGGCTGCCGGCGCTGGGCGAGGCCGGCAGCGCGCAACTGGGCGAGCAGACCACCGGCTATTTCAACTACAGCAATCATTTTCGCAGCGGCAATCTGGTGCAAACCTCACTTGCCTTCGACTACGCCGTGAATGAGAGCGGCGACGCCTTCGCGATGGGGCTTGTGCAAGCAGCGCTGGTTGCGCTGGGCAGCGCGGCATGGCTCATTGCTGAACGCAGAGCAGGCCGGCCGCTCTTCGCACTCGTTTTGATGCTGTCTCTCTTCGCGCTCAGCACATTCATGATCACGCCGGCGGCGGGGTTCATCTGGGAGCATGCGCCGCTGCTCAAGCTGGCGCAGTTCCCATGGCGCATGCTCTCGGTGCAGGCGGTATTCGCAGCAGTGTTGATCGGCGGCGCTTCGAGATTGAGCGGCCATCAATCCGAAACCCAACCCTCAACGTTCAATTTTCTTGCTTCTTTTTTCACTCTTCTCTTGTTGCTCTGGTCTGCGCTGGCGCAGTTGCCGAACGCGCGCTTAAACGTGCAGAGCGATGACGTGACGCCGGCGTCAATCCAACTCTACGAATGGTTCAGCGGCAACATCGGCAGCACCATCCGCGCCGAGTATTTGCCGCAGACTGCGCAGCCTGTGCCTCGCACCGGGCCGGCGCTGCTGGGCGTCGCGCCGCAAGCATTCATCGCGCAGGAAGGCATTTCAGCTTCAGCACTTTCATCGCAGTTGCTGACACAAACGCCAGTGCGACAGGTGTGGCGCATTCAGGCGGCGCAGGCCATGCGCATTGCCGTGCCGCTGATCTACACGCCGGCTTGGCAGGCGCAGATGGATGGCGCAACGATTGCGCTTGCGCCATACCCCGGCTCCGGCTGGGCCAGCGCAGACGCACCCGCCGGCGATCACACGCTCACGCTCACCTACGCTGGCACGCCCTTGCAACACGCCGGCAACACCCTCTCGCTCATCGCGCTGGTCGCGTGGATGGGGGTTGCGGCAGTCATGGCGGCTCGCGCTGGAACTGCGCAGCGCCGGCGCGCGATTGTGACTGCTGGCATCCCATTTTTGTCGTGGTTGGCGCTGTGGTCGATCGGGTTGCTGCTCCATCCCGCGCCAACAGCGCCGGCGCTGCAAACGCTGGACTTCGACACACGCCCTTTCCCGCATCGTGATCCGGTTATTTTTACGCATGGTGATGCGCGGCACGAGTTGATTGGCGCGCGCATCGAGCCGCCGCAGGTGCAGGCCGGCCAGCCTTTTACATTGGCGCTGCAATGGCGCGACGATGATGCGCCGCATGCCATCACCGTCACACAGGAGTTGCCCAGCGGCGGCGAGTTCATGACGCTGTTTCGCCATGCGCGCTCGCAAGTGGCAAGTGATCCGCACATCAGCGCGCACATCGCACTCACGGATGCGCTGCGCGGCCCGCTGCTGATCAAGGTGCAGGCAAGTGACACAAACGGCGATCTGCTGAATGCATTCAACCCTGATGGCGCGCCCATCGTCACCGCCATTGCCGGCAAACCCGCGCCGGCCATCACACTGTTCGGCCCAACGATCACTGGCACGCCGCAGACCGACGTGAAAATCACGGCGGCATTCAGCAACGGCATCGCGCTGCATGGCATCGACTGGTTCTTCGCCAGCGCGCAGGAAGTATGCTTCCGCCCGCAGTGGTCGTTGCAGCGCGACGACGCGAATCACGCTGATGCGCTGCAGGTGTCGCTGCGCCTGCGCGGAGGCGATGGCCGCCTGATCGCGCAGGCCGACAGCCAGCCGCAGGGCGGCCTCGCGCCCACATGGTCGTGGCAACGAGGCGCGCTGATATTCGACAGCCAATGCGTGCCGGCGCAGACGCTGCTGAGCGCCGGCGAGCCATACACTTTACAGATGGTGTGGTATCGCGCGGCGAATTTGCAACAGGTGAGCGAGTTGACCCTGCACGGCACGCGCGGGCCCGTGCTGGAAGACCTGAACGTGCCAGAGTCTTGAAACACATGAAGCGTTTGTTGTTGCTCGTTTGCGTGGTGCTGGCGGCGTGCGGCCGGCCCATGCCAACCTACAAGATCGCGCTGGTGGCGCCGTTTGAAGGCCGGCAGCGCCAGGTTGGCTACGACGTCTTTCCGGCGATGCGGCTCGCCATCCGCGAGCAAATTGCTGCTGGCGGCGTGGGCGGCGCGTTCGTCACCTTCATCGCCTACAACGACAGCGCCGATCCGCAGATGGCCGCGCGTGTGGCGCACAACGTCGCGCTCGACCCCGAAGTGCTGACGGTGATGGGTCACCTCACGCTCAGCACGACGCTGGCGGCGATGGCGGTCTACACCGCAGCGAACCTGCCGTTGCTCACGCTGCTGACGCCGGCGGATCAGCTGCCGAAGTCGCCTTTCGTCTTCAACTTGAGTCCCTCTTTGGGGAGTGCAAAAGCTGAAGTGAAAAGTGCGAAGTGCGAAGCGCTCGGCGACACATCGCCATATGCGCCGTGCACCTTCCCCGCGCCGCCGCTGAGTGAGTTGCCGCAGGCACAGCGGGCGCTGAAAGCCTTCACCGGTCTGTCACTCGGCCCGCTGCCATCGCCGCGCTCGATCGCCGCCTACGACGCGACCAACGTGCTGCTTGCAGCGATTCGCGTGGATGCGCAGGCGCATGGCACGCCGACGCGCGCCGGCGTGGCTGAGGCGCTGCGCACAGTGCAATACGCCGGCTTGCTGGGCGACATTTCATTCAACGAAAAAGGCGTATGGGAAACCGCGCCGCTGTGGGTGTATCCGCGATGAATTCGATGGCGAAGCAGTTGGCGCAGCTGTTTTTAGCGTGTTCGGCTGTAGAGGCGCAGTCGCTTTGCTCTGCTTGATCTTGATATTCCGCCTGGGCATATGAGCTTCTATAACGCCATATCACGCGTATCGACCTGAACCGAACAACTTAAAAGGCGCGCACGCGCCAAGGCGTTCTTCATGTCTTTTTCACTGCTACACTACGCGCATGGCAACCTCAGCGGGTGAGACGCCGGCGTGGGCGCGCGGGCTTGGCGCGCAGGGCTACCCCACGTTTGTCGCGCTGATCGAGAATTACTTTTCTGGCCGCAACATCGCGGTGAAGCTGGATGCGCAGGAAGGGTTGTTGCGACCGCAGGCCGGCGACAGTGAGCAGAGCAGCGTGTTTGGCCTGCAAAACATCGCGCAGACCTGCTCGCAGGCCGACCGCGACCAGTGGCACGATCTCATCCGCTCGCACTTCGATTGCATCTTCGCTTCCGGCGATGAGCAAAACGCGCTGCGCATCGACATGAGCGATTTTGCAAAGGTGCGCGACAGCATCCGCGCGCGACTGTATCCGGCAGAGCTGCAAGAGCAATCGGTCGAGACAGTGCATCGCCCCGGCCCCGAAGGCACGCTTGAGGTGATCGTGGTCGACTTGCCGAAGAGTGTGCGCACCGTGTCGCGCAGTGAGGCAGCAGAATGGGGCATAAATCGCGATGCACTGTTCGATTTGGGCCGGCGCAATCTGGCGGAGCGAACGTTCGTGGAGTTGCACACCGTCGAGACGCGCGCCGGCATCGAGTTGCTGGCGCTCACGGGGGATACCTTCTACGCCGCCAGCCATGCGCTGATTCTGGGGCGCCACCTGTCGGAGAATCTGCCGCACGGCGCGCTGGTCAGCATTCCGCGCCGCGATGTGCTGCTCGTGCATCCCATCCGCAACATCGGCGCTGCCGACGCCATCAGTTCCATGTTGCATGCGACCATTCACTGGCATGCGGAGGGGCCCGGGTCGCTCAGTCCGCTGCTGTATTGGTATGTGGCCGGCGAGTTCGTCACGTTGGATTACACCCTCACCGGCAACACGCTCGATTTCACGCCGCCGGATGAATTTCTGGACACGCTGCAGATGCTGTCCGATCGCGCCAGCCTTTCATAGGGCTGCACTTTTCGATGCAAAGGCGCAACGCCGCCAAGGAGGTCAAAGCCTTCTTGGGCGCGCTGCGCACTCTGGGGTTCAACAATTTTTGAGGGTAATCATGGACTTGCAACTGAAAGACAAGGTGGCTGTGGTGATGGCAGCGAGCAGGGGGCTGGGAGCCGGCACAGCGCGCGCCTTTGCGGAGGAAGGCGCGCGGGTGGTCATCAGCGGGCGCAACTTGGGCACGCTTCAGCGCACCGCTGAAGCCATCTCCAATGCGACGAAGGCGCAGGTGCTGGCAGTGGAAGCCGACTCGTCAGTGGCTGAAGACGTGACGCGCCTGATGGCCACAACGATGACGACGTTTGGCCGGCTCGACGCGCTGGTGGTGAACGCCGGCGGGCCGCCATCCGGCAGATTCATGGATTTCGACGACGCAGCCTGGCAAAGCGCCATCGACCTGACGCTGATGAGCGCTGTGCGCGCTGCCCGGGCCGCCATCCCCATCATGCGGCGGCAGCGCGGCGGCAGCATCACCTTCATCACGTCGGTCAGCGTGAAACACAGCATCAACAACCTTGTGTTCAGCAACAGCCTGCGAATGGCGGTGGCCGGCATCATGAAGACGCTCTCGCGCGAGGTCGGCCCGGATAACATTCGCGTGAACGTGATCGGGCCGGGCTACACCGCCACCGATCGCATTCTGGATCTGGCACAGGCGAATGCACAGCGCAACAATTCATCGGTGCAGGAAGAGCTGGCAAAAACTGGCGCAAACACGGCATTGGGGCGCGTGGCGACAATCGAGGAGTTCGCCAAACCCTGTGTGTTCCTCGCATCGCCGGCCGCCGGCTACATCACCGGCGCAGTGCTGATGGTGGACGGCGGGCAGAGCCGCGCGATTTAAGATCGGTGGATTGGGTGATCGAGCCATCGAGTCGCTGCCGCAGTCGTCCGATCACCCAAGCACGCCATCATCCAAATGACTCCATTCCAATTGATCCTGTTTGATCTCGACGAGACGCTATATCCGCGCAGCGCGGCATTGATGCATCAGATCAGCCAGCGCATCTCTGCGTATCTGACGGACAAGATTGGCATCGCACCGGCACAGGCGCAGATGCTGCGGCAGCACTTCCGCGGCAAGTATGGCACGGCGCTGCGCGGGCTGATCGAAGAGGGTTATACCTTCGACACCGAAGATTATTTCCAGTATGTGCATGACATCGAGTTGAATGGCCGCATCGACCCTGACCCGAAGTTGCGCGAGATGCTGCTGGGCATCCCACTGCGCCGCGCTGTGCTGACCAACAGCAACATCGAGCACGCCGAGCGCATCCTCAACCACATGGCCATTCGAGATTGCTTCGAGCGGGTGATAGACATCAAGGCGCTCAACTTCGTGAACAAACCCACCCTCGACAGCTACAAGCTGACGATGCAGATGTTGGACGTGCAGGCGCGCGAGGTGATCTTCGTCGAGGACTCGCCGATGAACACCCCGCCGGCGCGCGACCTGGGCATGACCACCGTGCTGATCGATTGTCCAGCCAGCGATAGCGCCGACTATTTCCTGGAGAGCGTGATGGAAGTGGGGCCGCTGGTGGAACAGCTGCTTGTGTGAACATCCGCGTTGAGCGCCACGAAGCGGGGCAAAAACTTCATCACGTAGAATCGCCCTCGCAATGAGGAGAACCATTCCATGACGCAATATCGATTCAGCCAACGCGTGACAAAAGTCGCGCCGTCGGCAACCATGGCCGTCGAAGGTCGCGTGCAGGAGATGCGCCGCAAAGGCGAGCCGGTGATCGGCTTTGGCGCCGGCGAGCCGGATTTCCCCACACCCGAAGCGATCAAGGACGCCGGCATTGAAGCCATTTCGTCCAACTTCACCAAATACACGCCTACCGGCGGCACGCCGCAATTGAAGGAAGCCATCGCCGCGCAGGAAAAGAAGAACACCGGCATCGATTACAAGCTCTCGCAGGTATGCGCCCACAACGGCGGCAAGGAGTCGATCTACCTGGCGGTCAATGCGCTGATTGAGCAGGGCGACGAGGTGATCATCCCTGCGCCGTACTGGGTGAGCTATTACGAACAGGTGGTGCTGGCCGAAGGCACGCCGGTGGTGGTGAGCGCCGGCGCATCGCAGCACTTCAAGGTCACCGCTGAGCAGTTGGAGGCGGCCACCACGCCGAACACGCGCCTGTTTATCTTGAACTCACCGTCGAACCCCACCGGCATGGTGTATTCGCACAGCGAGCTGGCTTCGATTGCAGATTGGGCGCGCCGGCATCCCGACATCATCATCCTGACGGATGAGTTGTATGACCGCGTCCTCTTCATCGACAACTATGCGCGCTGGCTGTGCGTTGCGCCAGATCTGGTCGACCGCACCATCGTGGTGAATGGCCTGTCGAAGGCATATTCGATGACTGGCTGGCGGCTGGGTTACGCCGCCGGCCCGGAACCGATCATCAAGGCGATGCTGAAGATCCAGAGCCACAGCACATCGCACCCCTCGTCCATCACCCAGGCCGCTGCGCTGCGCGCCTACACGATGGATCTGAGCGATGAGATTGCAAAGATGGTGACAGCGTTCAAGCAGCGGCGCGACTTCATTGTGCCGGCGCTGAACGAGATCGCCGGCGTGCATTGCCCCATGCCCGAGGGCGCGTTCTACGCCTTTCCCGACCTGAGCGGCGTGCTGAACAAGCCGTTGAAATATGGCAAGATCTGCAAGACCAGCGAAGAGCTGGCGATGTATTTGCTCGACACCGTCAAGGTCGGCATCGTGCATGGCGAGGCGTTTGGCGCGCCCGGCTGCGCCCGCATGAGCTATGCACTTGGCATCGACAAGATCAAAGAGGGGCTGGCTCGGATGAAAGACGCGCTGACGATGGCGTGATCTGCACAACCCCCGCTGTGATTTGCAACCCCCGGCAGCAATGATGTCGGGGGTTGGTTTTCATCCCCCGCGCCGCGCTTTCTATGCCGGCGCTTACTGCCATCTAAGCTTCAGTCGTCACGATTGATCGGCATGGTCAGACAACTCACGCTCGCCGGCATGATCGCGCTAATGACGGCGTGCAGTTCAGCCCAATCACCCACTGCGACCCCTGCTGTTGCAGCCACTTTCTATCCAACTGTCACAAGCCGTGCCACAGCCACCAGCGCAGCCACCGTCACCAGTGCGCCAACCGAAGCGCCAACCACCGCACCAGCTGATGCGCCCGCAGAAGCGCCGACTGCACAAATGCTGCACCCGCTGACGATCGAGGCCATGCGCCAGCGCGAGTATCCCGGCAGCGACATTGTCATCGAAGAGACGCTGACGCCAGGCAGCAATTACAGCCGCTATTACGTGTCGTATCTCTCCGAAGGGCTGAAGATTTACGCGCTGCTGACCGTGCCGCGAGGGCAGAAGCCGGCGACCGGCTGGCCGGTGATCGTGTTCAACCACGGCTACATCCCACCCGACGTGTACAAGACGACCGAGCGCTACATCGCCTACGTCGATGCCTTCGCTCGCAACGGCTACATCGTGCTGCGCTCCGACTATCGCGGCCACGACCGCAGCGAGGGCGAACCAACCGGCGCGTACAGCACGCCGGGCTACGTGGTGGATGTGCTCAACGCCGTCGCCTCGATCAAGCGCTACCCCGACGCCGACCCGAACCGCATCGGCATGTGGGGGCATTCGATGGGCGGCTACATCACGCTGCGCGCAATGGTGATCACCAAAGACATCAAGGCCGGCGTGATCTGGGCCGGCGTCGTCGCGTCGTATGCCGACATGCTCGAGCGCTGGCGGCGCAACAGCCCCAACGCCACACCCACACCCAATCCCAATGCCACACCAAGTGCGGGCCGGCGCTGGCGGCAGACGCTGCAGGAAGAATATGGCACGCCGGCGGAGAACCCGACCTTCTGGAATTCGATCTCGGCCAACAGCTATTTGCAAGACTTGTCGGGGCCAGTGCAATTGCATCACGGCACGGCCGACGCGGATGTGCCGTACGAGTTCTCGGTGACGCTGGAACAACAAATCCAGGCTGCCGGCGGCTCGGTTGAACTGTTCAGCTACGCCGGCGACAATCACAACCTCTCGAAAAATCTGTCGCTCGCACTGCGTCGGTCAGTGCAGTTCTTCGACAAGCATGTGAAGGGCGCTTGACGCAGATCTCACCGAGCGCGCTAGGCCTGCGCGGGCAGCGACTGTCGAAGCGCAACCTCACGCTTGCCGAGCGCGGTCACCAGCGCGGCCCCAATCGTCGCCGACGAGGCGATGCTGCCCACGAACGTCACCGCGAGCATGGTGAATCGCTCCGCTGCACGCGGCGCGCCCACGCGCCAGCCGAGCGCATCCATGCCAACGTTGACGATGAGATAGGCCAGCGCGCACAACAGCGCAGCGATCATCGCGACGCGCAACGCGCGCTCACCTCGACGCAGCGCAACCGCCATCGCCCAGGCCGTGACGAAGCTCACGATGGCGGTCGAGAGAACGAACAACAGCGTATACACGTTGTGGATGGGCATTCGCAACGCGTCGTTCTCGACCAGCGCCGGCTCCAGCGCCTGCATCGCCAGCATGACGATGAGCGTCGAGGCGGCCCAAGCCGCGCCGGCGCCAGCGGTGCGTTTCGTCTCGGGCGAGCCGGCGAGTCGCGCGATCAGCACGCCCCAGACCACGCCGCCGCCCAGCAAACCGAGCAGCGCGAAGAACGCGGCCGGCAGCACACGTTGCGCATCCGTCGTATGCCCCGGCAGCAGGTTGTGCACGAATGCGCCGGCGCCGATGCCGAGCACCAACCCGCCGACCTGGCAGACGGGTGAGAGCAGAGCGGATTTCAAGACGTTGGACATGGTTGCTCCTTCGCGAGATACGCGTCAATCAACTCATACGGATGATAACGGCTGAACTCATCACGCAGCCGCGCCACATTATGCTTTCACTGCGGCTCGGCGCACGGCTGCTGCGCAGAGTGCGGGGAACTCAACGATAGCCAAGCAACAGCCCAATCGGTCTCACCAGCAGGACAAAAACTCTTTGAACCAGTTCCGGCGGTTGCACCATCCGAATCTCGTTCCAGAAGCGCGGGATCGAGACCGCCAACTGCAATGTGTTTACCATGCCGTGCTCATCCAGCTTGTTGTCTCGGGGCCAGCCAAAAAGCGTCTCGAAGAATTCGTCAATGTGTAGCGCCGGGCGAAACTCCTGGAGGTAATGCGCTTCCTCTTCGCCCTCATTCCAGAAGTAGTGTGGCGTGGCGGGCGGAATGACGATGTCTGCGCCCGCATGCACCACGCGCATTTGCCCGGCGACCATGAGATACAACGCGCCTGACAAAACCTCGAGCCGAGACTCTTGCTTTGGATGAATATGCTCGGGTTCCTTCACATTGGTCGGCGGACTGAAACACTCGATCTGCAGCAGTTCACCATTGGTCTCGAGCCCGGTTTGCAGGAACTTCATGCGCTGCCCGGTGCGTGGATTCACGATTTCGTCATCTTGTTTGATCACGTGTCGTTCTCCTTTCAAGAAGTCGGATACCTACAGAGAAACCCCACATACAAACTTCGCTTCGCGCTCACTTCTTAGCCATGAGATAGACGGCCCAACCGCGCGGCAATCCATTCAGCCCGCTTTCGCCCGCATACCGCTCGATGTCGAAGAACGGCGCGAAGCGGCGCTCGGCTTCGCCCGGCAGCATGGCCATGCTTGAGAAATACGGCCGCTCATACCAGCGCGGCTGCCACTCAAAGCAATAGAGCAGGAAGCGGCTGCCTGAATGCGCCAATGGCAGGACGTTCTGCACATAGAGGTCGCGTTGAGAGGGTTTGAGATCGTCGAGCGTGCCGTAATCGACGAGCAAGTCGAATGTGCCTGACACACTTCGCAGGCGCGTCAGGTCGTCGCGGACGAAGTTCACTTTCACTTTCGCCGAGCGCGCGCGCTGGTTGCCCAAATCAATCGCCGCCTGCGCGAAATCAACGCCGGTCACGTCAAAGCCGTGTTGCGCCAGGAAGACGCAGTTGCTTGCGGTGCCGCTGCCCAGGTCTATCACTTTGCATGGCGTGAGGCGACCGCCTTCGACCAACTCGACAAGCTCTTTGCGCGGCCCGATATCCCACGGCGCGCGGAAGCGCCCATACATCAGCTCGTAGAACCACTTCATCACACACCTCGCACAGTGAAGCGCTATCGCTATTGCGTTGTCGCCAATTTGGGCAACGACCGAAGATAGATGAAAAGAGCCTTCAACTCGTCATCGCTCATTTTCGAGTAATTCCTCCACGGCATGGCGTCATTGAGACGACGGCCGAAAGGTGTTGCGCCCGTGCGAAGCGTCTCGATGAAATCCGCTTCGCTCCACACCGACATGACGCCGCCGGGCGTCAAATTTGGGCCAAGCAGGTTGCTCGTTGGGTCATCCACTTTGCCGCCGGATAATTGCTGCCCGTGACATTGCCGGCAGCCGTTGAGCCGAGCGAGGTAGTCGCCGTATTCCTGAGTCACGCCAACCACGGGGGCAACCGGGCGGGGCTGAGTGTGATCGATCAGATCGGCCATCAAGAAATTGTCGAACATCCCCGCGCCCATCAGAGCGTTGCCCATGAACGTGAATTGCTTGGGGCCCCATTCCCGATCAACAGGCGGCACGGTTCGCAGGTAGGCAATGATGCTGCCCAGGTCCTGATCGCTCAGATAGTAGAAGTCCTTGGAGGGCATGACAAAGAGCGATGTGCCATCGGGACGCACGCCATGCCGGAGTGCGCGCACAAAATCAACATCGGTGTAAGACTCGCCGATGCCGCCCTTGCCGCCTGTCAAATTCGAGGAGTGGATTGTGCCCAGACCCGCATCGTTGAAGAAGTCGGAGCCTGCCAGATCCTCACCGTGGCAGCCGGCGCAGAGCACGGCGGCGAGATGCCCGCCCCGCTCGATTGATGCCGCGTCAGTCGGAATCGCGACGCTCTCAGCCGGCGCCGTGTAGATCTGCCGAAACCGTGATTGCCCGCGAAGATACAGCGCGCCAGCGGCCGCCGCCAGCACGATGACGACGACGCCGAGGCTGATGCCGGCCCACTTGAGAATTTTCTTGAACATGATTGCGCTATCAGGAGCGTTTGGACAGTGTTCGCTGATATTGGCGTCTTATCACCCGGGCCAGTCGACCGTATGATGGGCGAGATGTTCAGCCGGCGTGTGAAACAAGTCCTCGATCGAGTAATAGCCCTCGCCATAAAAATTGGCCCCACGCTCCCATTCGTCTTCCCGAATGGCGTCGAGCGAGCGCAGCGTGCGGTCAATGGCGGTGTCGTAGCGCTGACGGATATCGCCTGGCAGCGCATCGCGCGCAATCCACCGGACGTACCATAGGCTGAACGGATCGCGCAACCACGGCGGTATATTGAACATGCCGCGGCCGCGCCGGGCGCTTTCCACTTCCTGCGGCAAATACTCCATCGCCCAGGTCACGTGAACGAGCACCTCGCCGAACGTCCATCGCGTGTTCGGGTCGCTATGCCGCCATGCCGATCCCGTGAACGCTGTGACGAGTTCGTGAAAGCGTCGGCGGGTCGCTGCAAGTTCGGCGCGCAGTGCGTCTTTTCGCGTTGCTTCCGGTGTCGCCAGCGCTTCAGGTCGTAGCGCGATTTCAATCATCCTGTTCCCTCCATTCTGTGCGAGCATGTTCCGATGGCGGCCTCACGACTCGTTGGCGAACGTCCCGTGAAGCAGCGCGCGAACGGCGGCGCGGTATTTCCCAACATCCAGTTCAGGCGTGATTGCTTTTTGCAGATAAAGACCCAGATAGCTGGACACGATGACCTGACCGATGGCTTCGGCGTTGACTTTTGGATTGATGATGCCAGTCTTCTGTGCGCGTTTGATCAACTTCCCGAGCAGCTTGGGAAAGTCCTGCATCGTTTCGCGCAGCGGCGCCATCAGGCGAGGATTGACCAGGGCTTCGCCCCAGCCCTGGATGTTCACCCGATCTGCCCCCAGAGCGGCTGCCGATTCAAGCCCGGCGTAGAACGTGTCAATCAGCGTGTCAATGGCCGCCATCGGGTCAGGGTTCCTATCGGCGGACTCGAAAATCGGGAGGCTGCGCTGGTAGTCGAAGGCAAAACTGGCTTCGACGATGTCTTCCTTGCTCTTGAAATAGGTGTAAATCGCGCCCATGCTCAGCCCCGCTTCGGCGCAGATGTCGCGCATCGTGGCCTGATGAAACCCTTTTTGCGCGAAGCAATGGTAGGCCGCATCAACGATCTGCTGACGCCGCGCGTCCACATGTTCTTGTGTGACCTTTGGCATGATTCTTGAATTATAAAAACGAACGTTCGTTTTTTATTCTAGCGATAACGATCAATCTGTCAATGGCCAAGACGACAGCAGATTCAGCGCCTCTGCCCGCTGGATTTCACCCCAGGCGCACGCTGATTCAGCCGTGGTCAGGGTGAAGCCTGAGGCAAAGATTGCCAGCCGCAGTAACAGGCGCTGCTCGGCCGGGGAAAGCAGATCGTAACTCCAGGCGATGGTGTTGCGCAGCGT